>PCCS01000041.1 GCA_002731825.1 Myxococcales bacterium | reverse complement strand
GGATTGCACCCGCAACGCAGCTGGTCCGCCCCGCGGATACACACGCGCCGACACCGCAGGCGGAGTCAGCTTGGACAAAGCTCTCGTCTGTCCGGCCATCACAATCGTCATCTATCCCATCACAGGTGGCGTCATTCGCAACCGCTTGGCCTGGCTGACAACTGTCTTGAACGTCACCCGCGACGCAGCTGGTTTGTCCAACTGAGCCACACGCGCCCACACCGCAGCTGGTCTCAACTTGGGCAAAGTCCTCATCCGTCTGGCCATCGCAATCGTCGTCAACTCCATCGCAGCTGGCATCATCAGCAGCCGCTTGGCCTGGCTGACAACTGTCTTGAACTGCGCCCGAGACGCAGCTGGCTTGTCCAACTGAGCCACACGCGCCAACACCGCAAGTTGAGTCAGCTTGGACAAAGCTCTCGTCCATGCGGCCGTCGCAATCATCATCTAGACCATCACAAGTCGCATCGTCCGCTGCGGCAACGCCGGGCATACAGGTATCGACCACCACCCCGTCGCGACACACACGCTCACCTGCAGCATCACAGGCGCCCACACCGCAATTGGTGGCGCCGACGACATAGCTCTCGTCCATGCGGCCGTCGCAATCATCGTCGATGCCATCACACGTGGTGTCATCAGCGGCCGCTTGACCTGGCGCACAGCTGTCTTGAATGGCACCTTCGACACACGCTGTCTGTCCGATTGAAGCACACGAGCCCACGCCACAAGCGGTCTCGACTTGGATAAAGTTCTCGTCAGTCTGCTCATCACAATCATCGTCTATGCCATCACAAGTGGCATCGTCAGCTGCGGCAACACCGGGCATACAGGTATCAACCACCGCACCGTCGCGACACACACGTTCACCGATAGCTGCACACCCACCGATGCCACATGCCGTCTCCTCGGCCGTAAAGCTCTCGTCTGCCGCGCCATCACAATCGTCATCTACAGCATCGCAGGTCGTGTCATCGCCAGTGGGTTCTTCCACAGAACAGGTATCAACGAGCAGGCCATCCTGGCATGTCAGTTCACCATCAGCTCGGCAAACCCCCTGACCGCAGGTTGTGGGTGATGGGAAATAGCCTTCATCGGTCTGCCCATCACAATCATTGTCCAGGCCATCACAATCATCGATTGGCGCAGGGCCACATTCGCCACACGCATTGAGTACGCCCTCATCAATAGTCCCATCACAATCATTATCCAGGCCGTCGCAGACCTCCATGCGACACGTCTGCATGCCTGCATCAACATCACCGCCTGCACCGCCCTGGCCGGCTGACCCTGCTTGCCCGCCACTGCCGCCTTGACCACCCGTGCCTGCCTGGCCGCCAGTACCACCTTGACCGCCAGCAGCCGCCTGTCCTCCAGCCCCCCCTTGACCGCCAGCAGCCGCTTGTCCTCCGGCACCCGAATCGTCCATCGAAACTTGGCTATCATTGACAGCTGCGTCGTCGGTATTCTGGTCTAGAGTAGGCTCTGCATCCAATTGGCCAGTTCCGCCGCCCGCACCCGACGCCGACGCGTCATCTCGCAGGGGTTGCGGCTCGGTAGGCCCCTTATCACTCTGGCTGTCACACGCAGCGAGAGCGATGATCAGCAATAATGCGACACGTTTCATCAATACACCCGGCCCTAATCTGTCTACACGTACCCAATCGGTAGGGATTCATTGTGACAGAACCCAGGGGTTTCTCACAATAAATCCGTACATTATAAATGTAGTTTTTAAGGAATACGGTAGACAGCTATGATTCACATTGACCGACTGGGTTGTCGGCGGGGGGATGAAGATGGGACCTATCGCCTGTGAGGCAGGGCTTACTCCAAGCGACAGAGCGCCGTGCAACCATCGCCGTTGATGCGACCACCGTCATCACATTCTTCGCCCGGATCGATGACGTTATTGCCGCATAGAGATTGCGATTCAAATTGCACCAAGTAGTCATCAACAGCCTCTCCATCCCCTTCGATTTCGAGCCAATATTGACCGGGAACAAAGAGTTCATTAGTCGCTGCGCAGAGGCCAAGGCCTCCCCCATCGGCGGACACGAGTTCATCTTGAAAATCATCGGAATAAACCGTCAAGCGCGTATCTCCCGGACAGCCCATCTCGGACCGAGTGGACAGCCGATAGGGTCCAGGTAATTGAACATCGATTCGATAGAGGTCGGAACCACCGGCGACAAAAGAGCCACCCGACTGGCCATCGACAGCCAGGGGACGTGCCAATTGGTAATTGAATGTGTAGGCATCTAAGCGCTGACCGGGGATCGGCCTGATCTCGACCAGATGGGTCCCGGCCTCCACGTCTACCGATAGCGATGGACATGAATTCCCATCACCAATTGTCTCAAGAATCAGATCATTGTCAGCGTCGGCGCGATTCGCCAAAAGTCGAATGATGATGCCGGCTGTATCGGCGCAGTTCTCCTCGTCTGCAATCAGGTCGAGCTCGAGCTGGGACGGACCATCAGACTCAAAAGTGAATGTATCCAGGGCACCTTGAGCAATGGCACTCTGTCGCTGCTCTTGACCCCTGATCAGGGCAAAGGTCTCGAGAGTACATAAATCATCGCACCCATCGCCCGAGATGAGATTAGCATCGTCACATGCCTCAGCGTCACCCACCACCCCGTCACCGCACACATTGCCCGCAGCACCCTGTCGATAATCCAATGCGTACCCGCCGATAGCTTGTCCCATACTGCCACTGATAATCGCTCTATAATCACCCGCCTCGAGTGTGGCCACAAGCAAAGAGCACAGTCCGGATTCTGCATTGTCGCTGACGACGATGTCTTGACCTTGAGAGACGAGCGCCAGCCGGGTATTTTCAGGACACCCGCCTTGTCCCAACAATTCCAGCCGTACGGACGCATCATTTGCCAAAGTAAAGGCAAAGTGGTCATCTCCAGCGTCTACAAAAGCACCATCATAACCGCCAGCAGCTGGCATCACTTGAGCCAAGTCTGCAGTCATCGTATAGTCGACAAGACGGCCTTCAACGCTCGTAATTTCAATGTCATATGCGCCCGCGCCAATGTCTGTATTCAACTGACCACAGCCTTGATTGGCAGCCGCATTGAACTCATCCACCAAGACACGACCGTCGGCGGTCAGCTTATGGACTCGTAGAATCAATTGTAGGCCCCCATCGCACCCACCCGCTTGGTCCCCAGTCACGACAGATAAAGTACTTGGTCCGTGGGTATCAAACCGCCAAAAGTCAGCCCCACCGGACCCGAAGTTACCCGTTACGCTTTGCTGCCCCCGCACCAAATTAAACAGGTCTGGCGAACACGAACTATCGCAGCCATCTCCGTTGAGGAGATTGCCATCATCGCATGCTTCACCTTCATCGATGCGTCCATTCCCGCAGGGATCTTCGAGCTCACATCGGGCAGAACAGCCATCTCCGGACACGCCGTTAGCATCATCGCAAGTCTCACCAATGTTGATGCGACCATCTCCGCAACGGCCTTCGAATAAAATTGTGAATGGATAATCGTCTATGGACACGCCACCCGGTGCATCGATGACAAAACGATAGATGCCCGGCTGAAAGACGGCCTCATAATTGTCGCAACCCGCCGCACGCTGCCCGTCTTGAATGACGATCGGTGTCCACTCGTCTCCCTCTCGCACCGACGCTCTCATACGGATATCGCCCACGCAGGTCCCGTCGAGTTCAGCTGTTTGGATAATCACCCGCTTGGGCACCTCGCTAGTGTACCGATATTGGTCATCTCCAGCGTCCGCGAAGCCGCCTCTGAAAACACCGCCATCACTGACGTCTCGGTACAGATTAAAATCAAAGACGTAATCGTCGATGGGATCCCCCCCAAATAGGTCTTCGACAACAAACTCATAGGTCCCCTGTCGGACGTCCGCCTCTAAGCGGGAACAGAGCCTGAGACCGGGAGCGTCATCGTTTCTTTCCAGCTCGATTCGCTCGCCCGATGGCCCAATCCGATACAAGGTCATCACCGTGTCAAGCCCTGGTCGGCATTGCCCTTCGCCACTGCTGGTCTGCCCAGAGACACGGCTATCACCATCCACTGTAAACCTAAATGTGTCTTGCGCACCGTCGCCAACAGACGAGCGGCGCTGTTCAATACTTCGATTGAGTTCAAAAACTTCTAAAGTGCAGCCACGGTCGCAGCCATCACCATTGGACAGATTCCCATCATCACATTCTTCTAAGCCTTGTGTTTGGCCATCACCACAGCGTGTTTCAAAATGACACTCCGCGTCGCACCCATCTCCGGAATTGGTGTTGCCATCGTCGCAGCTCTCGTCAACATTAACTGTACCGTCGCCACAAATACCCTCGAACTGAATCGCAAAAGTATACCCCTCACTGCCCAGATTGGACGCCTCGCTCAAGACCACTTCATAAACGCCAGTCAAAAAGAAATAGCGTAGGGCTGGACACACGCCCACACCGGAATCCGAGTCGGCGACAACTTCATCGCGACGACCAGGCCTATCGATGCGAATCACCGAAATCTCTAGGTCGTCATCACATAGGTCATCGCCCGTGAAGGCCTGCATTTCGACAAAGCCATCGCGTCGGATGCGAAACTGATATTTGTCGAGGCTACGTGGTGCGAATGTACCCGGAAAAGTACCACCGCGGCTGACATCTGTTGCCACCACCGAACATTGAACGCAGTCTGCGCTCATCTCATCACAGTCTTCACCGTCGTCGATCTGACCATTCCCGCACAGTTCTTCTATCTGACAGACAGAATTACAGCCATCGCCGGCGACTTGATTACCATCATCGCAGCCTTCACCTGATTCAACCAAGCCGTTGCCGCATTGGCCGCGGAACATATCCATGACACCCCGGTCGGGCGTGGCATCTGGTATGGTCGTACCCCCTTGACCGCCCTCACCGCCCGCGCCGCTGGCATCGACAAAAGAGTAGCCACCGACCGGGGCACCGACACCCGCTCCATCACAGGCCATACAAACTGTAAGGCTGAAAAGCAGAATAAAAGGAAACGCTATTTGCCGCATGGGTATCTCCTCAATCGAGAGACTGTTTATTGCCTAAACATACGATGAACGCTATCGCGTAGATATGTTTTCATGTATTTCTGTGCAGTCAAATTGCTAGGGGATAAAAATGAGTGGGACGGACTTATATAATCCAACGGATGAACACCAAGCGCTGCGCCGCATGGTCAGAGACTTTGCCGAGCGTGAGTTGCAACCGCAAGCCCTTGAATACGATCGGGACGAGAAGTTTAATCTCGGACTGTTCAAAGCCGTCGGTGAGTTGGGCCTCTTGGGCATCACTGTCGATGAACGCTTCGGTGGGTCCGGTATGGATCCGGTCGCAACGGTTTTAGTGCATGAAGAATTGTCCGCTGTCGATCCGGGGTTCTGTCTCGCCTATCTGGCGCATTCAATGCTCTTCGTCAACAACCTCCAGCATAACGGCAATGACGAGCAGCGTGCGCGGTTTCTACCCGGGTCGTGTTCGGGCGAACTCATTGGCGGCATGTGCATGAGCGAGCCCAATGCAGGGACCGATGTTCTGGGTATGGCGACCACGGCTAGAAAAGACGGCGATGATTATATTCTCAACGGCCAGAAGATGTGGATCACCAACGGCTGCATTGATGATGGCACACTCGGCGATGTGTTTTTGGTCTATGCCAGAACGGGTCACGCCCGGACCGATTTGAGTCTCTTCTTAGTCGAGAAGGGTATGCCCGGCTTTAAATTGGGCCAACGCATCAAGGATAAATTGGGCATGCGTGCCTCTCCCACGGCTGAATTGGTCTTCGAAGATGTCCGCGTCCCCGCTCGAAACCTCGTTGGAGAAGAAGGCCAAGCGATGCTCCATATGATGCGCAATTTGGAGATCGAACGGCTCGCACTCGCCGCCATGAGTCTGGGCATTGCACGTCGATGTGTCGAAATCATGAATGACTATGCGACAGAGCGTAAGTCCTTCGGCCAGCCGCTGCGGAACTTTGGCCAAATCCAACGCCATTTGGCCGAGTCGTACGCCGAATTCATGGCCGGCCGTGCCTATGTGTACAGTACAGCTGCGAGTCTCGACCTGGCGTCCAGCGGCAATCGAATGGACTCCGATGGTGTGAAACTCTACTGCTCAACGATGGCCAAAAATGTGGCCGACCGAGCCATACAGGTCCTGGGGGGGTACGGGTACGTCGGTGAATACGACGTCGAACGCCTGTGGCGGGATGCCAAATTGCTAGAGATTGGTGGCGGGACCAATGAGGCGCATCAGAAAAACATTACCCGCGATATCGGTCAGCAACGGATCATCCGCTAGTCCGCACTAAACCCGGCCATCCGAGTCCCCTCAGTCGAGACTCGACCGGCAAAGGTGGGTGTATTGGACTGTGATATCACTGCCATCAATTTGTGGATTGTCATCGATGGTCACAGTGAGGATTCGACCCTCATCATCATACGCG
The DNA here is from genome assembly GCA_002731825.1 of Myxococcales bacterium. Lineage (GTDB taxonomy): Bacteria > Myxococcota_A > Bradymonadia > UBA7976 > UBA1532 > UBA1532. The sequence continues at coordinate 6,830 of PCCS01000041.1, read as the reverse complement.
TAGGTCACCTTTGAACTCGCCGTTGGCGTGACAGCCTCCCGACTGGTCAGCTTGAGGTCATCGTAGGTGTAGTTAATCGTCTCTTCCAGGGTCCCGTCATCGCCAATGTCCAAGGTCTTCTGCATCAGCCGGTTGGATGAATCATACAACTCAACCGCGCGCGCAGTACGCTGTTCTTGTGGACGATCACTGATACTGACCGAACGCCGCGCCTCATCTTCATGAGTCGTCCGAATATCCAACTCTAATTCGCCATCAGCCCCCTCGTCCTGTGTTGTCCGAACTTGGCGGCCAGCGTCGTCATATTCAATGGTGACCTTAAAATCGAGTTCTGCATTCTCGCCTGCAAACCGTTCAATGCCCGTTGGCCTATCGGCCATATCGAAAGTATAGACCGTCCGGCTTTGCAGTGTATCGGTATTGACGGCGTACCATGCTTCTTCGACCACCCGATTGCCCAGATAGGTTTTGACTTCTCGGCGGTCGATCATGCCGTCGGCATCGTCGTCATATAAGACGTCAGCACGATCCATATCCGTATAGGTAATGGACACGAGACTGTCGGGTAGACCATCTCCATCCCGGTCATCGCTGATCCGAGTCGGGCGCTCAGCTGCGGCGAATTGTCTGGAAATGCGTTGATCAACGTTGCCATCACCATCCTCATCTCGCTCTGCCAGGGTCAGATTCCCCAACCCATCGTAGGTCCAGACAAAGCGCGCCACGGACACCATGGAATTCGATGACACATGGTCAGCAATGATTTGGCAGCGTTGTCTATCGAGTGCATAGACCTGTTCGTCACCGGGGATATCTGGCTCACCAGCGGGTTCAAAGGGCAGTGGGGCTGCGTCTGGTGTGGGTATACCAAAATCGATGGCTACATCCGGTGTAGGCTGTGTCGTCTCGTCTCCACCATCGCATCCAACCATGCCCATGGTCCCAAAGCACAAAAGAATCGCTGCTGGTATCTGTCTCACGTGGCCGGCTCCCCCTGCATTGCCCCAAGGCCTATGTTGTCCTGGATCGCAGCGATGCACAAGCCCGTTTAAAGCACGGTGTCTAAACTGCGAACGGCTCGATGCTTTGGTGTGAATGGGCCAGCGCGGCTGCGCTAAGCAAAAGGCACGCTATGCAGGAGCGCACAGCGTGCCAAAGTCTCTAGTCTGCGACACATGCGCTGGTAAAAGACACGTCATCGATCCAAGCTGAATCAAGACCATCAGCGGCGCTCCCGTCTTTATAGTATTCCCAGACGATGACATTTGCGCCCTCAGCGAGGTCCAAAGTGACTTCAACCCAATCTTGTTCACCAGTAAATATGTTGGTTGTCCGATTATTAAGGTACACATACAGTTCATCCCAACCGCTCTCAGAACTCACCTTGACCCAGAAACTAATCTGACCGCCAACCACGGCATCCAGACTTAAACTGACGATGGAACTCGAGGCATCAACGCCTTGGTTGCTGGATTGTAAAGCAGAGCCCTCTCCACCGCGGCCGGTTCCTGGCTGCTGACTGAATGGATACAGCCCGTCGGAGACCATGGCCGCAGGCACGTCGATATCGAAATCGTAGTTCAGATCACAATTCTGCCCTTGGCAGGCATCGCCAATGCCATTCCCATCGTCATCGGCCTGGTCTGCATTGTCGACAAATCGGCAGTTATCGGCGTCATTTAAGATTCCGTCACCATCGATATCATCATCACAGGCATCACCGAGACCATCGTTGTCGACATCATCACGATTAGGATTGACCACCAATGGACAGTTATCGATGTCATCGGCTGCCCCATCATTATCGTCATCGTTGTCACAGGCATCACCCTCACCATCACTGTCTGTATCAAGCTGATCTGCATCGGCAACAGCCGGGCAGACATCACACGCATCACCCACGCCATCGCTGTCTGTATCAGCCCCATCATCGATGACATTGGGGCAGCTATCACAGGCATCGCCGCGGCCATCCGAATAGATTCCACTGGTGTAGGCTGTGGCCACATTAACCTGGTCCTGCATGTCTCGTGCGGCAAGATTGTAGGTGCTGTCGGGTGCCTTGATGCCCTGACCCGCCGGGTCACCATCGTCCGTTTCGCATTGAACACAGATAATTTCGAGCCCACCTGCTTCTTTCAGAACGATTTGAAAACTGACGGTGTTTAGACTGGCGTAATGGGGCACTTGGTCGAACTCAACGACAAACTCTCTGTTTGGTGCCTCACCAATACTCTCATGGCGTATCGTACCGCCATCCGCTGGGTCAAGGTCGTCCATAAAACCAGCGATTAATCCACCGGGTGCATTATCGGTCAGAATGCTAGTAAACCGAGCGTTGATAGGTCCGCTCAGACTGATTACGCCATTAGAGCCGACATAAACAAAGTCGAAATCGGCCCCAAAAAACTCAAAGGCAAACCCCATTGGAATCGCAAGCGAACTTTCATCATCTCCCAGAAAGAGCGAGGCGGCATTCTCTGTCAATTGACGGACATTGACGGCAATATTTTCAGCTGACGCACCAAGACCTGAATCAGAGTCCGCTTGGTCTCGATTGGCGACGGTTGGGCAATTGTCCGCGTCGTTTAGAATGGTGTCATCGTCGATATCAGCATCGCAAGCATCCCCACGACCATCGCCGTCTAAGTCAGCTTGGTCTGGATTGGCTACCTCAGTACAATTGTCGACCGCGTTGACCAGCCCATCTTCATCTGGGTCGAAGTCACAGGCGTCACCAAGCCCATTGCCATTGACATCGCCCTGATCTGCATTAGCCGCATCGGCGCAATTGTCGTCTGCATTTGCGACGCCATCGCCATCTCGGTCGTCATCGCAGACATCACCCAAATTATCGCCATCCAGGTTCTCCTGGCCACGGTTTATGACCGTGGGGCAATTATCCTGGGCGTTGGCCAGTTCATCGCCGTCGATGTCATCATCGCATACATCACCGATCTCATCGGCGTCCTGGTCTTCTTGTCCCGCGTTGCTATTGTCAGGGCAATTGTCCTCGCCGTTAATGAAGCCATCACCGTCCAGATCATCATCACAGAGGTTGCCGATGCCGTCGGTATCTAAATCCCTGTGGCCACCGTCGGGGGCAGCAATGTCCGGACAGAGGTCATCGTCGTTGGCCACAGCATCGCCATCCCGATCATCATCGCAGGTATCGCCCACCCCGTCTAAGTCTGCATCTGCCTGGTCTGGGTTGGCTATTTCCGGGCAATTGTCGACCGTATTGGCACACACACCGATGCCGTCCATATCCTCATCGATCTGGTCTGGATCGTGGTCACCAGGACAGACGTCGCATGCGTCTCCAAAGCCGTCTGACGCCCCAGCATCAATGGTTGTGAAGCGCACGGCATCGTTTACGTAGCTCTGGTCCGTCTCGAAGAAACGGACTTTGATGCTCGAGCCATCAGGAGAACGGAGCCCCTGCGTCGCCGTCGCAAGGCTTTGGTCTGCCTGACAATCAATACAGATAATCTCACCACCACCGGACTCTTTTAAAACGATTTGCAGCGAGACCGATGCATTGCCACCGTAATGGGGTACTTGGTCGTAGAAGACTATGAATTCCCGGTTGGGTGCCTCACCGAGGCTTTCGTACCGAATCGCACCACCGAGCGTTGGATTCAGGTCTTCCCAAAAGCCAGCGATTAACGAGTTGTCGCCGAATGCAGAGGTCAAGCTTGTGCCCGATGCGCTTGTGTAGCCGACATCTTCGAAGCCAACGACACCGTTGGAGCCGACATAAACGCTTTCATAGACCTGCCCATAGAAGGTGAACTCAAAGCCAATGTCTAGGGCATCAGACTCGGAATCGTCGGCTAAATCGAGTAGACCCGCCTCGGCAGACAATTCCCTCGGGACCGGATCAATTTCAGTCATGGATGCGGAGTAGCGATCAGAGTCCGCTTGGTCAGCATTGGCCACGTCAATGCAATTATCACATAGGTCCCCCACCGTGTCGTTATCGGTATCCGCCTGCATGGGATTGATCACGGTCCGACAATTGTCATCCACGTCTAAAACCATGTCGTTGTCATCGTCCTCGTCACAGGCATCGCCCAATGTGTCCCCATCGGAGTCAACTTGGTCTGCATTGGCCACAAGTGGACAATTATCGTCTCCATCAAGAATCGAGTCATTGTCGTCATCATCATCACAAATATCACCTAAACCATCCAAGTCGGTGTCAGCGTTATTCTCGCCAGCAAGCAATGGGCAATTGTCATCGGCGTCTAAGATCATGTCATTGTCATCGTCGTCATCACACGCATCGCCTGTGCCATCTGTATCGTTATCACCTTGCTCTGGATTGTATGTGCCCGGACAATTGTCGCAGGCGTCACCGATACCATCGGGGGGCAGCTGCGTTTCGAAACCAACGGCATCCGCCTCAGCTGACCAATCAGAGTTGTCACGCCCCTCCGTGATGCCGTTGACTGTCCCGTCCGCGTTCTCAACGCCTTGGGTGGCCGAGCCTGATGGGCAACGGATGCAAATCAATTCACCACCGCCACTCTCTCTCAACACGATTTGCGCATAGACACTGCCACCGCCGCCAAAAAGCCGAACGTCATTATAGAAAACAACAAACTCGCGGTTGGGGGCCTCGCCCAGTGTCTCGTATCGTATATTCGGGTTATCACCCGGATTCAAATCGTCGTAATAGGCTGCAATGACCGCGTTGGGCGTCGACACCGATCCGAGGTTCGAGTTGGATGCAAATGTGAGACTGCCGGCTGCAAATGAGATGAAGCCATTACTGCTGATGTAGACTTGGTTGTGGACCTGATCGAAAAACGGATAGTCGAAACCGATATCGATGGCACCCGTTGCGTCATCATCCATCAATGATACGCTGGTTGCCCCATCGGTCAACTGTCGTTCATTGAACTCGATGGGCGTAAGCGTCACGGCAAAAGCCGGGTCAGCGTCCGCTTGGTCTTCGTTTTGCACCGTCGGGCAATTGTCATCAGCGTCGGCGACGGCGTCGTTGTCGTCGTCGTCGTCACAGGCATCACCGGCCTCATCACCGTCGAGATTCTCTTGCTCAGTATTTGGCACGAGCGGGCAATTATCGTCGTCGTTTAGGATCGTGTCTCCATCGATGTCATCATCGCAGGCATCACCGGCCTCATCGCCGTCTAAATCCCCTTGGTCTGGGTTGGCCAGACCAAGACAGTTATCGTCCGCATCGAGAATGTCATCTCCATCGGCATCATCATCACAGGCATCGCCAAGACCGTCTTCATCGGCGTCAGCTTGGTCCTGATTGGCTGCATCGATACAGTTGTCGTCAGCGTCAGCTATGCCATCCATATCCGCATCGGCCGGAGCCATCCCGCCTACGCCACCTGCGCCGCCTTCTGCGCCAGCACCGCCAGCACCGCCTTCAGCACCGGCACCACCAGCACCGCCTTCAGCACCAGCACCGCCAGCACCGCCGGCAAAATCATGCGCCACCTGCTCGAAGAGCGGCTGGACACCGAAGGATAAACCGGCCCAAACCCACATCTGTATCGCGTCGGTATTGCGGCGTTATCGCGGAGGCGCGTTTTGCCGGCCAGCCGCTTAGACCGCTGCGGGGATGATTTGCACCGCCGATAGCCCATCGCCCTCACCAGCCGAGCAGCAAATGCTTTTCAATGTGCGCGGCTCGGCATAGGGCCATGGCTGGCCGCGGTGCAATATCGCCCGCTCGTCCCAGATCAACACATCGCCCACCTGCCAAGGGTGCGAATAAACATATTCGGGGCGGGTGCAGAACGCGATCGCCGCTTCGATCAGGGCCGCGCCCTCGGCCAGTCCCATGCCCTCGATGGCAAAGGCGTGTGAGGCAATATAAAGCGCGTCTTCACCGGTCACCGGATTGGGCCAGATTGATCGCCACGGCCGGTCCGGCCATTGCCGCATTTCCGGCAGTGCCGCCAGCTCATCGGAAATTTTCGCCCGCGAATTTGACAGCCGGTGCCAGATAATCGCGTCCTGCAATGGCGCTTTCATCTCGGGTGGCATTTCGGCCCAGGCGGCGCGGGTCGAGGCAAGCTCAGTCTCGCCGCCCTGCGATGGCACCACCTTGGCGGTTAGGATATTGACCAATGCCGGAATGGGCAGAAAGGTGCTGTCCGTATGCCACAGCATATTGGCCTGAAGGTTTAGCGTGTGAAGGCTTTCGGCGTCACTGACCGCGCCCCCCTTGGTTTCATTGGACACTTGCGAGATTTCAAAATCAATTGCGCGTCCTGCGGCCATGGCTTCGCGGTTTTCCACCGGACCGAACAGCTCGGCGAGCCGCAGATGGGCGGCATCATCGAGGCGCTGACGGGGAAATAAAAGCGCCGAATGCGCTTCAAACAAGGCGCGGATTTCGGCAAAATCGCCGCTTTGGGGCAGGGCGCATAAATCCACATCATGGCAAATCGCGCCAAACTTGGGATGCAGCGGAGTGGTTTTCATTGTCAGGCCTCGTGATTACTTGTCTGCGCGAAACGCTATCACAGTGGCCTTAGATGTCTATCTTGATTGCGTCACATGGGTCTAAAACCGTCACGGCTATAAAGCCGCATCTTTATTTTATGTGGCCAGCGGCCTTGCAGAAATAACCAGAGGTGTTGACTGACGCCACATTGCCTGCGCCGCATTCAGCCACTGCACGATGGGACATAATGATGACCTTTGCAGGCGCAAAACCTTCCAGCGCGAAAAGGCCAATGGCGGCACTGCCAATTGCAATAAGTCCGAGCCGAAATTTCATTTAAATCTCCTTTCAGAGAATTTTGCCATCACGGACAGAGAGCGTGCAAAATAAAAGCTCG
>PCCS01000040.1 GCA_002731825.1 Myxococcales bacterium | reverse complement strand
CTTCGGCGGCTGCCTCAGCTGCTGGCTCGTCTGCGGCTACTTCGGCGGCTGCCTCAGCTGCTGGCTCGTCTGCGGCTACTTCGGCGGCTGGCTCTTCTGCAGCTGCTTCAACCACAGGGTCTTCTGCTGCAGGTGCATCCGCCTTTGGCTTGCTGACTTTCTCATATCCCTCGGGTAGAAGTTCAATAATGGCCAACTCAGCGTTATCGCCATAGCGTCGCCCCACTCGTAGCACGCGCGTGTAACCGCCATCGCGGCCGACGAATCTCTCCGCCAAATCGCCGAACAGTTTCTGCAATGCGAAACGATTTCTCACGAGCTTACCCGCTTGGCGAACCGCAGCAACACGAGCTGCTGAACGACGCGCTTTCTCTTGGTCACCCTGCGCTTGAGCCACAACGCTAGGCGCGTTTCGCTTGCCCAAGGTGATCAACTTCTCAATAATTGGACGCAGTTCTTTAGCTTTTGCCGCTGTCGTCTGAATCCGCTCTTCCTCAATCAACGAAGTCGCCATATTTCTGAACATGGCGGAACGATGACTCGAGTTTCGGCCGAGCTTACGTCCGGACTTTCGATGTCGCATGTCTTTGCTCCCTAGCCCACTTAGCGTGGATCATTTGCCCCGACGGGCGTCTGGATTCCAACCTTCGAGTTCCATACCCAAGGAGAGTCCCATTACAGCGAGGATATCTTTGATCTCGCGAAGAGACTTCCGGCCGAAATTTTTCGTCTTGAGCATCTCTGCTTCTGTCTTTTGTACGAGTTCGCCAATGAGTTTGATGTTTGCGTTCTGTAAACAGTTTGCAGACCGCACTGACAGTTCAAGCTCATCAACACTGCGGTAGAGGTTCTCGTTCTGAAGAATCTCATTCTCGACAGTTTCTTCCTCATACTCAGGCTCCGCCTCCTCATCAAAGTTGATGAAGATTTGAACCTGCTCTTTTAGAATTTTAGCGCCATAGGCAATGGCGTCAGCCGGCGCAACGCTGCCGTCGGTCCAGACTTCCAAAGCCAAACGGTCATAATCAGTACGCTGACCGACACGGGCGTTGTTCACATTGAAGTTCACACGGCGCACTGGGCTGAACATAGAGTCGATGGCGATTGTGCCAACGGGCATGCTCTCAGTTTTGTTGCGCTCAGCAGGAACGTAGCCGTACCCAGTACGAACTGTGAGTTCCATGACCAGACGGCCACCATCATTGAGCGTTGCGATGTGCTGCTCGGGATTCAAGACATCCAACTGCGGGTCAGCGATAATATCGGCCGCTGTGACAGGTCCTTCTTTAGTTGTGTCGATTCGCAGAACACGTGGCTCTAGCGTGTGCGCTTTGAAACGGACTTGCTTCAAGTTCAAGATGATTTCTGTAACATCCTCAAGAACGTCTGGGACGCTTGTGAATTCGTGAAGCACACCGTCAATCCGAATGGCTGTAATGGCTGAGCCCTGTAGGGATGACAGCAAGATACGTCGGAGTGAATTACCGACAGTAATGCCAAAGCCACGCTCAAATGGCTCAGCAACGAACTTACCGTAGCCTTCGTTGGACTCGTCAACGACGATGCCCGACGGACGGATCAACTCGCGCCAATTCTTCGAAATTATTTCCATGGGTTCCATCTTAATATCCTTTATCGCTTGAGAGCGCTTGAACAGGTCCACTCCACTTGCCACGCCATCTCCCTAGGCGCAGCGGGCACCACCCTGTTCAGCTGATGGTGGAATTACACTCGCTAAATAAATCAGCCGGTGGACGCTTCTAGACCCCTTTTCTAACGGGGGACCGTGATGCGCTGTCACTGGCTGTCGTTTCAAACAAATCGAATCAAGTCTCACATCCCGTTCCACAACCATGCGCGGCTCGAGCTGAAAGACACCTTACACCCGGCGTCGTTTTGGAGGCCTACACCCGTTGTGCGGAACAGGCGTTACGTCTCGGATGCTTGTGATCTTGAACCCGACGCTGCTCAAAGCGCGAAGTGCGGCCTCACGACCGGACCCAGGTCCATTTACAAACACCGCCAATGAGCGCATGCCGTGTTCACGTGCCTTGTTAGCCGCATCCTCTGCCGCAAGTTGAGCTGCGAATGGCGTACTCTTACGAGACCCCTTGAATCCACGAGACCCAGCTGACGACCAAGAGACTGCGTTACCCTGCACGTCCGTGATGGTGATAATTGTATTGTTGAAAGTCGCCTGAATGTGGGCAATGCCCGACTGGATATTCTTACGGACTTTCTTTCTGCTCTTTGTCGAGTATTTAGACATATCTCTACCCGCGCCTTACTTCTTCTTCTTGGTTACAGTACGACGTGGACCTTTCCGCGTGCGTGCATTGGTTTTCGTCCGCTGACCACGGACGGGCAAGCCACGTCGATGCCGCAGGCCACGATAGGAACCCAGGTCTTTGAGACGCTTGATGTTCAATTGAACCTGGCGTCTCAAATCACCCTCAACCTTGAAATTGTCTTCGATGACCTGACGGATGTTACGCACATCAACCTCAGATAGAGAGTCGCTGCGGAGGTCTGGGTCTAAACCACATTTCTCAATGATCTCTTGAGATGTAGTACGCCCAATTCCGTGAATATAGGTCAAAGCTACGATAATCCGCTTGTTACGCGGAAGGTCGACACCGGCAATACGTGCCATTTTGTTGTCTCCTGCAGGCGTCTCAGCCCTGGCGCTGTTTGTGTCTTGGGTTTTCGCAGATCACTCGGATCACTCCGTGCCGCTTAATTACCCTGCACTTGTCACACATTGGTTTTACTGAAGCACGTACCTTCATTGGTCTGCTCCCATTTCTTCTCTTTAACGTTTCGCGTTGTCCAGATTAAGCTGCGTCTTGTCCGCGGCTTCTTATTCTGGATCCACGCTCATTAGAAAGCCCTTCGTAATCTCTCGAAATTAAATGGCTTTCGATCTGCTGCACTGTGTCCAGCGCGACAGAGACAATAATTAACAGTGAGGTCCCACCAAAATAGAACGACACTTTGAACTGATCCTGCACTAACATCGGCACGACGCACACCGCTGCGACATAAATCGCACCGCCAAAGGTCAGACGTGTCAAAACGTGATCGATATATTCAGCTGTTTTTGCGCCAGGTCTAATCCCTGGGATGTACCCACCAAACTTCTTCAGGTTCTCGGCGACATCGACGGGATTAAACATGACCGCCGTGTAGAAAAAACAGAAGAAGATGTTCAGAGCACTAAACATCAACATGTAGCGCCAGTCGCCGATCATCAATGCGTTTCTTAAACCAACAGCCCAACCGGCGTCGGTCCAGCTCAGAATGGTCTGTGGAAACATCAGTATAGATGAGGCGAAGATAGGCGGAATAACACCTGCCATGTTCACTCGAAGTGGTAGATGCGTCGATTGCGCTGCCCCGACTCGGTTCCCGACCAGCCTCTTTGCGTACTGCACAGGGATCCGCCGCTGGCCGCGTTCGACAAATACGATGAAGGCGATGACGGCATATACAACGCCGCACAGTGCAATCAAGGTCATCAGATCCATGGTCTCATTATTAAACTGAGAGCTGATTTGTACCAAAGCATCGGGAAGGCCTGCGACGATTCCAGCAAAGATGATCAGACTCATCCCATTGCCAATGCCCCGTTCGGTAATTTGCTCACCGAGCCACATGATAAATGTACTACCAGCCGTCAGTGTTAGAACGGTCATGAAGTAGAAAAACGCGTCTGGGTTCCGAACGATTTGACCCACTCCACTTTGGGAGTTGAGATTCTCGAGGTACGACGCGATGAAGAACCCTTGCACGACCGACAGAGCGACCGTTGCATAACGGGTCCACTGATTGATTTTCTTTCGTCCCTGCTCGCCTTCTTTGTTCAGACGATCAAGCGTCGGTATGACAACCGTTAACAACTGGAAAATAATCGACGCCGAAATGTACGGCATAATGCCGAGCGCGAACACGCTCAATTGCTCAATAGCACCGCCACTGAACATATTGAAGAGACCCAGGAAACCCTGTGTTTGACTGGCCATGAACTTGGACATCGCGGCCCGGTCTACGCCCGGAAGCGTCACAAAGACACCAATACGATAAACGGCCAACAACGACAGAGTGAACATGATCCGTCGCCGTAATTCGGCTATCTGAAAGATTTTGATTATGGTGTCCACGGTCTATCCGCCTTACTTCTCGACCAATTCAACTGTTCCACCCGCAGCCGTAATTTTTTCGGCTGCTGAGCTACTGAACTTGTGCGCACGAACGGTAAATGCCGCTGTGACGTTGCCCTGGCCTAAAATCTTTAAGCGATCTGGGCCTTTCTTTACCTTACCATTGGCTTTGAGGTATTCCAGGTCGATGACAACCGACTCATCTAGACCCTCAAAGGACGCCAGGTTAATGACCGCATACTCAGTGCGGTTGCGGGGCACAAAGCCACGCTTTGGCAAACGTCGAGCCAGAGGCATTTGACCGCCCTCAAAGCCTGGTGCTGGTTTACCACCACCGCGGCGTGCTTTCTGGCCTTTATGACCCGAACCTGCCGTTTTACCCCATCCTGATGACTCGCCACGACCGATCCGCTTTTTCTTTCGGACGGCACCGGGAGCAGGCGTCAAATTGCTTAGCTCACTCATGATCTTAATCTTCCACCATCTCGAACGAAACCAAGTGGCTGACGGCATTGATCATGCCTCGCACCGCCGGAGTATCCTCCAGGACGCTCTCTTGGTTCAGTTTCTTAAGCCCAAGTCCGCGGAGTGTTGCCCGCTGTTTCTCAGAACGCCCAATGCCGCTCTTCCTCTGAATGACACGTACTTTACTCATGTCCTTCTTGCCTCCGTTGCCTAGGGCGTGATATGGCCAATTTCTTCTAACGATTTGCCACGACGTGATGCCATGTCAGCGGGCGAAACAAGCTGTTGCAATGCGTTGACGGTTGCCCGAACGACGTTATTTGCATTACTCGTTCCAAGCGACTTGGTCAGCACATTACGAATGCCGGCTGCTTCGAGTACTGCGCGAACAGGACCACCGGCGATAACACCCGTACCTTCACTCGCGGGTCTCAATAACACCCGGCCTGCGCCGTGATGGCCGACGATGTCATGCGGAATCGTTCCGTTGATGACAGGGACGTCAAACATCGCTTTGCGCGCTCGTTCATTGCCTTTACGTATCGCGTCGGGGACCTCATTGGCCTTACCCATCGCGACACCAACACTGCCGTTGCCATCTCCAACAACAACCAGCGCGCTGAAACTAAAGCGCCGGCCGCCTTTGACGACCTTCGACACACGATTAATGTCTACTACTTTGTCGAGTAGATCATTTTCTACTTGGTTTTGAATAGCCAACGTGTCCGCTCCAAAACTCGAATTAATTCAGAAAAGCCAATGGTCATTTCCACCCACAACGGGGGCGACCTTCTAGCGTATTCAGCTTATATTTGTCAACTCTGTCGATGAGACAGCCGGAAAATTCCGGTATTTTCAGCAAATCCCCTTGATTAAAAGGTCAATCCGCCGCTTCTTGCGCCCTCTGCCACAGCTTTTACACGCCCGTGATAGATGAATCCGTTACGGTCAAATACGACCGCGCCAATCTCTTTGTCCTTACACATAGTTGCGATCGTTTGACCGACCAGCTCAGCGACCTCTGTCTTCTTCTTCCCATCGAGTTGCTCTCGAATGGTGGCAGACTGACTCGAGGCAGACGCAATCGTCTTTCCACTGACATCATCGATGACCTGCGCATAAATGTGCTTATTCGAGCGAAAAACCGAAAGGCGTGGTCGCTGCTCTGTGCCGCGAATACGCTGACGGATGGACCGCTTTCGTCTCTGCCGTGACGCTTCTTTTTTATTCTTAATAGCCACTTCAGTCACCTCAAGACCGACCCCTAACGGGCGCCAGACTTGCCTTCCTTACGTCGAATCACTTCGTCACTGTACTTAATACCCTTACCTTTGTACGGCTCGGGTGGACGAAAGCTGCGAATTTCCGCCGCCGTTTTACCGACCAATTGCTTATCGACGCCGCTCAAAGCGAGCTGAGTCGGTGATGCGAGTTTGGCTTCGATTCCGGATGGAAGCTCATAGTAAATCGGGTGACTGTATCCCAGGCTGAAGATGAGGTATTCACCCTTAGCCTGACAGCGGTAACCGACGCCGATGATATCCAACGACTTTGTGAAGCCAGTCGATACGCCTTCAACCGAATTGAAAACCAAGGAGCGGGCAAGGCCGTGCATGGCTCTCGCTTCCCGACCGTCGTTGGCACGTGAGACCAAAAGCTGGCCTTCGTTATTTTCAACCGATACAAGTGGCGGCATCGTCTGCGTGAGCTCGCCCTTGGGTCCCTTTGCACTGAACTTTCCGTCGCTGTACTCAACGGTTACACCGTTGGGTATCTTAACGGGAAGCTTGCCGATACGAGACATCACTAATTCCTTTCTTCAGGCCTATTACCAGACGGAGCAGATGTGTTCGCCGCCCAGGTGCAATGCTCTTGCCTGCGCGTCGGTCATTACACCGCGTGATGTCGATAATATGGCAACTCCCAGGCCACTGCGGACACTCGGGATGTTTTTGGCTTTCACATAGGCTCGCCGCCCAGGCTTCGAGATACGCTCAAGGTGCGTAATCACCGGTGAATTGTCATGCATGTACTTGAGGTATACGCAAATGACATCCTGGCGGTTATCCTTGACGATCTTGAAATTCCGAACAAAACCTTCCTGCATTAGGAGGTTGACGATCCGGAGCTTCAAATTAGAAGCCGGAATGAGTACCTTTTCATGATTAACCGCCGATGCATTCCGTATACGGGTCAGCAGGTCGGCAATCGGATCGGTCATTCCCATCGGTTTATTCCTTACTCTATGGGTTGCCTAACTTGACAACACTTCGAGGCGCGCAACGCGGCGCCTCATCCCTTCAAACAGAACGCGACGTTACTTGGCCCCACCGGCTTGCCGAAATGGCATACCGAGCTGGCGTAGTAGAGCGCGACCCTCTTCATCAGTCTTAGCCGTCGTCACAAACGTGATATTCAGGCCCTTAATCTTATCTACCTTGTCGTAATCAATCTCATGGAAGATGATATGTTCCTTGATCCCCATGGAAAAGTTGCCCTTCCCATCGAACCCTTTAGGATTGATCCCGCGGAAGTCACGGACACGTGGCAGCGCAATGCTGACCAAACGATCTAGAAATTCCCACATTCGCTCTTGTCTCAAGGTGACAGAACAGCCGATTGGCATACCCTGACGTAACTTGAAGGTCGCGATGGACTTCTTTGCCTTCGTGACAACCGCCTTTTGCCCAGCAATCGCGCTTAGCTCACGCTGTGCACCCTCAATAATCTTTGGGTTTTGCACAGCCTCACCGAGGCCCATGTTGGCAACGATTTTGACGAGCTTGGGTACTTGGTGGGGATTTTCATATTTGAATTCATCCCGAAGCGCACCGCGCACTTGCTCATCGTACTGTTTTTTCAATCGTGGCGCGCTCATTCGAACACCTCACCTGTCTTGGCGCAAAAACGCACCTTGGTTACCTTGCCACTCGAATCACCGTAGCTCGCCGCAGCTTCGGATTTGGACGGGAATTGATTTCCATCCTTGCCGACGTAGCGGACTTGCGTACGAACGCCCCGACCCAACTCTTCAGAGAACAACAGGACATTTGACACGTCCAAGAACGCTTCCTTGTCCACGATGCCACCCTCTGAACCATCCGGTCCTGGCTTTTTGTGACGCTTGACCATGTTCAGTCCCTCAACAACGACTCGGCCTTTTCGGCTGTCAACGCGTACTACGCTGCCAACCTCGCCCTTGTCCTTACCGACGATTACCTGAACTTTATCTCCAGTTTTAACGTGCATTTCTTCGTCCTTCGCAGGTCAGCCGACCAGCCCTCAGAGTACTTCTGGGGCAAGCGAAACAATCTTCATAAATTTTCGGGCTCGCAGCTCACGAGCAACCGGTCCAAAAATACGTGTGCCGACAGGCTCATTCGCGTCATTAATCAGGACGGCTGAATTCACATCGAACTTGATGTGCGAACCATCTGCCCTACGTATTTCTTTCTTCGTGCGCACCACGACTGCGCGCTTAAGGTCACCCTTCTTAACGCGCGAGTTAGGTAATGCCTCTTTGATGCTCACTACAATAATGTCACCAATAGACGCATACTTACGCTTTGACCCACCTAGCACCTTGATACACTGGAGCTTTTTTGCACCAGAGTTGTCGGCTGCCGTGAGCATACTTTGCATCTGTATCACGACTGTTCTCCTTGCACCGGCCCCATCGGACCAGTCATCAGTACTAAGCTGCTCTGTGTGTAATCGACTTCACGCGCCATCGTTTATGACGGCTGATAGGTCGAGTTTCTTCGATGAGCACTGTATCGCCTACACGTGCTTCATTCCCCTCGTCGTGAACCTTATATTTCACTCGACGTCGAACAAACTTCTTATAAATCGGGTGCATCACCAGCTTGTCGAGCTGCACGACGATGGTCTTGTTCATTCTGTCACTCACAACAACGCCCGTTCGGGTCTTGATGTTGCGACGCTTTTCCGTATTCTCACTCATCGCTCTGACTCCGTAACCTAGGCGCCTGCGGACTGTGCAACTTCAAGTTCGCGCAAGACCGTCTCTATGCGGGCAATTTCCCGCCGTGTTTTCTTTAAGGACGCAGTGTCCAGCAATTGACCTGTGTAGTGCTTGAAGCGCAGATCAAAAAGCTCTCGCCGACGCTCATCATTTAACTCGCGCAGGTCCTCGATACTCTTTTCGCGTAATTCGTTCGCATTCATGATCACTGACCTCGTTTCAAGAAGCGCGTCTTGATAGGCAGCTTGTGTGCAGCCAATCGCAAAGCTTCTCGAGCTAAATCTTCAGGCACGCCATCCATCTCGTACATAATTCGACCGCGCTTCACGACAGCAACCCAATGGTCGACTGCACCTTTACCTTTACCCATACGGGTTTCGGCAGGTTTCTTTGAGATCGGCTTGTCTGGGAAAACTCTAATCCAGATTTTTCCCTGACGTTTTACGTGACGAGTCATCGCAATACGAGCGGCCTCAATTTGTCGGGCGGTCACCCGACCACTCGTGATCGCTTGTAATCCGTATTCTCCGAAATGCACATCGGTTCCACCCTTGGCTGAGCCACGGATGCGACCTTTCATCTGCTTCCGAAATTTTGTTTTCTTAGGAGAAAGCATGTCTCTTACCTACCATTAACGCCGCTGAGTATTGTTCCCGCCTTTGTCGGCGTGAACCTCACCCTTAAATATCCAGCATTTGATTCCGATGACGCCATACGTCGTGTTCGCAATCGCTGTGCCGTAGTCAATATCTGCTCTGAGCGTATGCAACGGCACTCGACCGTCATGATATCGCTCAAATCGGCCCATTTCAGCGCCACCCAATCGACCAGAAGCCGAAATCTTGAAACCCTTGGCTCCAAATTTCATGCCCGTTTGCATGGCCTTTTTGAGGGCGCGTCGAAAAGCAACCCGTCGCTCAAGCTGAGCAGCAACGTTTTCTGCGACCAACGTTGCGTCTAGCTCTGCCTTACGGATCTCTTGGATGTTCAGAAACACCTCACCGTTCGACAGTTTTTCGATATCACGCTTCAGGTCATCTGCACCTGCACCTCGCTTCCCGATAACAATACCTGGGCGCGCTGTGTAAATGCTGATTTTCACCTTAGTTGCCATGCGCTCTATTTCAATACGCGAGACACCGGCGTGGTATAATTTCTTCTTAATAAAGCGTCGTAACTGAAGGTCTTCATGAAGCCATTCAGCATATCGCTTTTCCTCGTACCACTTGGAACTCCATGAACGGATAATACCCAAACGGAAACCAATTGGATGCGTCTTCTGACCCACGATCGACTCCTAGTTACGCTCAGCGAGTACACACGTTACGTGACTCGTTCTCTTGTTGATTCGTGTTGCTCGGCCCATAGCGCGTGGTCGAAACCGGCGCAATGTAGGACCTTCATCAACGGTGATAGTGTCTACATAGAGGCGATCGACATCGGCATTCTTTGCCTCTGCATTTGCGATTGCGCTCTCGATCAATTTCCGTACAGGTTCGCACGCCGCACGTCGGGTGAAGGTCAAGATATTGATTGCTTCACCAACCCCTTTGCCACGCACAAGGTCAACGACCAAGCGTGTTTTGCGCGCGGAAACGCGAAGGTATCTGAGTTTAGCTCTCATTCCTGATTACCTCTTCTTGCCCTTCTTATCCGCAGCGTGGCCGCGGTAAGTTCGTGTCGGTGCAAACTCACCAAGTTTATGACCAACCATGTTCTCAGTCACGTACACCGGCCAGAACTTATTGCCATTGTGCACGGCAAATGTGTGTCCGATGAATTCCGGGATGATCGTCGACCGGCGAGACCACGTCTTGATCGTCTGCTTCTTGCCGTTTTCGTTCATCGTCTCGACCTTCTTCCAAAGGTGGTCATCAACGAACGGCCCTTTTCGTATTGAACGCGTCATCTTTGTTTCTCCTAACGCCCACCGCCACGGCGGCGAACGATAAAGCGGTCAGTGCGGCGATTCTTACGAGTCCGCTTACCCTTTGTTGGAACACCCCATGGACTCACCGGATGGCGTCCACCCGATGTTCGTCCTTCGCCACCGCCATGTGGATGGTCGACTGGGTTCATTGCAACACCACGGACCTTGGGGCGTCGACCGAGCCATCGGCTACGGCCGGCTTTACCAAGCTTGATATTACCGTGTTCTTCGTTACCCACCTGGCCAATGGTTGCCCGGCAGTTTAAGTGGATTAATCGCATCTCACCGGATGGTAAACGGAGCTGCGCCCAGTCACCTTCCTTAGCGAGCAACTGTGCCGAAACACCTGCTGCTCGACAGAGCTTTGCACCGCCACCGATTTTAATCTCGACCGCGTGGACTGTTGTACCAACAGGGATATTCCGCAGTGGAAGGCTATTGCCAGGCTTGATGTCAGCCTTGCGGCTGGACTCAACACTGTCGCCTACGTCAAGCCCCTTCGGCGCGAGGATGTAGCGACGTTCGCCGTCTGCGTAACAGAGCAAGGCAATTCGGGCACTCCGGTTCGGATCATACTCAACGGACTCGACGCGCGCCGGTACACCATACTTGTCGCGACGAAAATCGATGACGCGATATCGACGCTTGTGACCACCGCCACGACGTCGAACGGTAATCCGCCCGTATACGTTTCGGCCAGCGGCCTTGCTGAGCGACTGGGTGAGCTTCTTGTGTGGCTTTGCAGCCGTTACGCTGGCAAAGTCACTCGAACTCATATTCCGTCGACCAGGCGACGTTGGCTTATACTTCTTGACACCCATTTCGGCTTACTCCTCCGGACTCTCAAGTTCGTCGAGGTTTTCAATGGCCTCGAAAAACTCAACCTCTTCGCCCGGCGCCAATGTGACAACGGCTTTCTTCCAATTTGCGCGCTTACCCATAGTTCGTCCCAGTCGCTTCGACTTCCCACGGTAGACCATGGTGTTCACGGCTGACACTTTGACGTCTAGGAGTTTTTCAACTGCGCGTCGGATCTCGATCTTGTTGGCATCAGAGCGAACCTGAAACGAGATTTGATTGTCGTCTTCTTTTTGAAAGGTCGTCTTCTCGGTGACGAGGGGCTTTCGAAGCACGGTGTAAATATCTGCGTGGCTCATTGTCCCAATGCTCCTTCCAAGCGTCTAACCGTTGGCTCGGTCATGACGAGATGGTCATACTTGAGGACGTCGAACAGATTCATACCGTCGATGCTGAGGTACTTGACCTTTGGCAAGTTGCCAACGGCCAGCTCCAGGTTCCGGTTTGGCCCATCAACGACCAGCGCGTTCCCTTGGGCCAGTGCCTTGAAGACCTGGGCTGCATCACGCGTCCGGTGTGTCTCTAAAGCCAAACTGTCGACCACGAGTAACTTCGCCTGAGACGCCCGTAGACTCAGCGCTGATTTCATTGCGCCTTTACGGACTTTCTTATTCAGGTTATACGCGTAGCTGCGAGGTGTTGGCCCGTGGACGACACCACCACCGACATGGTTTGGCGCCCGCCGACTACCTTGTCGCGCGCGGCCTGTCCCCTTTTGTCGATAGGGTTTTGCACCACCACCAGCAACATCATTTCGACCCTTGGTCGCTGCCGTTCCGGCTCGACGTTTGGCCTGTTGCCACTTGATTACCTCGTAGAAAAGGTGACGTTTGACCTCGGCGGCAAAGATAGCATCCGATACTTCTATCGAACCGACCTCTTCACGCTTCAGGTTGTATACAGGAAGTGTAGCCATCTTGAACTGCCCCCTAAGACTTCAGCTCGACGTTGACGCCAGCAGATAAGTCGAGCTTCATCAGCGCGTCCAAAGTCTGTGGGGTCGGCTCGAGGATATCGAGCAGTCGCTTGTGGGTCCGGAGTTCAAACTGCTCACGGCTCTTCTTGTTGACATGGGGTCCACGAAGAACTGTGTAACGACTGATGCTTGTTGGCAGCGGAATCGGTCCCGCGACCTTTGCACCTGTGCGTCGAGCAATGTCCACGATCTCTGTTGCCGATTGGTCCAACAGTTTATGATCGTAGGCTTTTAGCCTGATTCGAATTTTCTGAGTGGTCGACATATGATCGTCCTGCTCACTTCACCGCGACATACAAAGTACGAAGCGATTTCGGTTATGTTTGCGACTCCGATCTATTCCGGAGCCAGTAAATTATTCGCCGAGCAATTTGCGTTTCACTTCGGGCGATGCCGAAGCGTAGTGTGCAAATTGCATCGTATAGGTACCGCGCCCTTGCGTTGAGGAGCGGAGTTCAGTCGCATAACCAAACATCCCTGCCAACGGCAAAATTGCAGTCACAAAGCTCACACCAGTGGCCCGGGTGTCCATATTTCGAACTTCCCCGCGCTTGGCGTTAACCTGGCCGATAATGTCCCCCATATTTTCCTCGGGAACGACAATTTCGACCTCCATCACGGGTTCTAGCAGTTCCGGGGATGCTTTTTCACAAGCAGCCCTGAATGCCATCGCACTCGCGACGTTAAAAGCAGCCTCTGACGAATCATTGTCGTCATATGAACCGCCGAGAATTTCAACTTGGAGGTCAACCATTGGATAGCCGAGCAAAGGCCCGGTCAGGTAGGCGTTTTCAATGCCATGGTTGACGGCTCCAATGAATTCCTTCGGGATTTCATTTTTAGAGGCCGAATTCTTAATGGATAGACCGCTGCCTGTTTCACCCGGTGAAACTTGGAGTCGGCATTCAGCGAACTGCCCCTTGCCTGTCGTGCTTGGTCTCACGAAGTCACCGTCACCAACAGCGTCTGCCGTGACAGTTTCGCGGTAGGCCACTTGAGGCTTACCGACGTTCGCTGTGACTTTAAACTCTCGTAAGAGCCTGTCCACGATCACTTCGAGGTGAAGTTCCCCCATGCCGGCAACCAAAGTCTGCCCGGTTTCAGGGTCAACACTGACTTTGAAGCTAGGGTCTTCCTGAGCGAGCCGGTCTAGGGCGCCAGACAATTTGTCTTGGTCTGCCTTCGTCTTTGGCTCTATTGCGATGCGAATGACGGGCTCGGGAAACTCGATTTTCTCGAGTACCACCTGACCATTTTCAAGACAGAGCGTATCTCCAGTAGAAACACCCTTCATCCCAACAGCGGCCACCACGTCACCGGCAAAACATTCTTTAATGTCTTCCCGCTGATTTGCATGCATTCTCAATAGACGACCCAATCGCTCACGCCGGCCTTTCGTTGAATTCCAAACATTATTGCCGACCTTAACGCAACCGGAGTAAACGCGGAGGTAGACAAGTTGGCCAACGTAAGAGTCGGTAGCAATCTTAAAAGCGAGTGCTGCGAATGGCGCGTCATCGTCGGCTGGACGGGATACTTCCTCGTCGGATACAACCTTCGATTTAACTTTCAGCCCCGTTATCGCCGGAACATCCTTCGGCGAGGGCAGATAGTCGACGACAGCATCTAGAAGGAGACGTACGCCCTTATTTCTAAATGCCGACCCACACAGCACTGGCACAGATTTGCCAGCGATTGTCGTTCGTCGCAGTACTGATTTAATCATATCAACGGATGGTTCTTCGCCCTCCAGTAGGAGTTCGAGTAAATCATCGTCATGGTTTGACAGGTTCTCCAAGAGCGTTTCACGGCTCAATTCGGCTTCGTCAACCATGTCTGCGGGGATGGGTCCAATTTCAAAAGGCGATTCGGGGTCATCCCCGGACCAAATGAACGAACGACTTTCAATCAGGTCGACGAGACCTCGGAAGTCGCCATCGACGTGAATGGGGAGCTGTATGACGTGAGTCTCAGCACCCAATCGATCTTGAACCATCGCAACGCAGCGCTGAAAATCAGCACCTATGCGGTCCATCTTATTTACAAAGACCATACGCGGAACATTGTATTTGTCCGCTTGGCGCCAAACCGTTTCTGTCTGCGGTTCAACACCTGCGACCCCGTCAAGACAGGTAATCGCGCTATCCAGTACCCTGAGACTGCGCTCGACTTCGAAAGTGAAGTCGACATGCCCCGGGGTGTCGATAATGTTTACCCAGTGGTCTTGCCACTGACACGTCGTCGCTGCCGACGTGATTGTAATGCCACGTTCCTGCTCTTGCTCCATCCAATCCATGACCGCTGTGCCGTCATGAACCTCACCCACTTTGTGAGTGCGGCCGGAGAAGTACAAGATACGCTCCGTAGTCGTTGTCTTGCCTGCGTCGATGTGAGCCATGATTCCGATATTTCGGACTTGGCTTAATTTTACGGCGCGAGGCATGTTTACCGACCTTCAGCCCGCTGAGGCCATAAGGCTACCAGCGATAGTGGGCGAAAGCTTTGTTGGCTTCTGCCATCTTATGTGTGTCGTCCTTCTTTTTGACGGACGCACCGCGCCCGGCAGCCGCGTCCATCAATTCACCGGCCAACTTTTCAGCCATCGTCTTCTCATGGCGCTTTCGCGCGAAACTGATGAGCCAGCGAAAGGCAAGTGCCGTTCGCCGTTCGCCGCGAATTTCAACTGGAACTTGGTACGTAGAACCACCAACCCGGCGGCTCTTAACTTCAAGATTCGGCTTTACATTCTCAAGTGCCTTCTTGAACAGGCGCAACGGATCTTCCTTTGCGCGATTTTCAATCAGGTCGAACGAACCATAAATAATGCCTTCAGCAACTGACTTCTTGCCTTGCTTCATTAGGCAGTTGACAAATTTTGCAAGAGTCCGGTCACCAAACTTTGGATCAGGCTGAACTTTGCGCTTGGGGACTTCCCGACGACGTGGCATGAGTGATCTCCCTTAGCTTCTTGGCCGCTTTGCGCCGTACTTCGAACGACCTTGGCGTCGTTTATCAACGCCGGAGGTGTCTGCCGTACCTCGAATGATGTGGTAGCGTACACCAGGAAGGTCCTTTACACGTCCGCCTCGGATCAGAACCACTGAATGCTCTTGCAACGAGTGTCCCTCGCCCGGGATGTAGCTCGTGACTTCGATTCCGTTAGTCAACCGAACACGAGCAACCTTACGAAGGGCCGAGTTAGGCTTCTTTGGCGTCGAGGTGTAGACGCGTACACAAACGCCCCGCTTTTGCGGGCATGATTGCAAGGCCGGTGCAGTGGTCTTGCGGAACTTGTTCTTACGTCCTCTGCGGACGAGCTGGCTGATTGTCGGCATGCGACTCCCACCTTTTATTGAATTCGGTTTATCGAACTCTTCCAAACAATAATTAAACTTTACGGAAGAAGAGAGAGGAGGTTTATGACCCCATTTGCGTACTCTCGTACAGCATTTCTCTCCCGACGGTTCAAGCATTTTCCAAGCCGCCTTCCGGGAAGTCAATGAGGCCAAATGTGCCCTCATCTACACCTATCGATCCGATAGATGGTTCGCGCACTATATAGATCTTCCATGCGCGGTCAACATAAAAGAGAGACATTTAGCGTTTTTTTTTACCTGAGAGGGGGATGTCAGAGCCGGATCGGGACACTAAAAAGGACTCGTAAGACATCCAATATGAGACGGACTGATCCGGCTCTGGGTCAACAGAAGAGGCGCTCTCAATAAATTTAGGCTGAGAAAGGGGCGAGATAGACCCCCCTCGTCTTTATGTCGACGAGGGGGCCGATTCGCGTTGGACTAGCTTATATTGGCTGGTAGGGCGTCGAGATCAGCTGCATCGGATAGCAGGTCATCGTTCTGGTCATCGGTCTCGATGCTCAAGTTGCGATACCCTTCCAGACCGGTTCCGGCTGGAATCAAGCGTCCCATGATAACGTTCTCTTTCAGGCCTCTTAGATAATCAATCTTACCTGAGAGTGCAGCCTGCGTGAGTACCTTTGTCGTCTCTTGGAATGACGAAGCTGAAATGAATGATTCTGTGGATAGAGACGCCTTGGTGATGCCCAGCAAGAGCGGTTGGGCCACAGCGGGCCGACCACTCGCATTCATTACCCGAGCGTTTTCCTCTTCGAAAACCCACTTCTCTACTTGTTCTTCAACCAAGAAGTTGCTGTCACCAACATTGGTGATTTGGACCCGTCGAAGCATTTGGCGAACGATGGTTTCAACGTGCTTATCGTTTATTCGAACACCCTGCAAACGATAGACCTCTTGGATTTCATCGACCAAGAACTTCGCCAACTCCTTGTCGCCAAGGACCGCTAAGATATCGTGCGGGTTTTGCGCTCCATCCATCAATGCTTCACCAGCGACAACGCGGTCACCCTGACGTACGGCCAAGGCCTTACCTTTCGGGATGAGATATTCCTTAGGCTCGCCCAGATCGGGCCGCACAATGACCTTACGTTTGCCTTTAGTGTCTTTACCAAATTCAACCCAACCATCAATTTCAGTGATAACGGCCGGTTCTTTCGGTTTCCGAGCTTCAAACAATTCTGCAACACGTGGAAGGCCACCGGTGATGTCTTTATTCTTGGCGGCTTCACGGGCAATCTTCGCAATCTGCTGACCAGGATGGATAAGGTCTCCATCATTGACAACAATATTTGCGCCGACCGGCAACATGTAGCGGGCCTCACCCCGAGTCCCTGCGAGCTTCTTGATTTGGTGGGTGTCAGCATCTCGAATAATAACCTGAGGTCTGAGTTCGCCAGAATCTCGGTTCTCGACAACAACCTTCCGGCTGAGACCGGTCACTTCGTCAAATTCTTCATTGATGGTGACGCCTTCTTCGAGTTCGTGAAAGCGTGCAACACCACCGACCTCGGTGAGAATCGGAATGGCAAACGGGTCCCACTCTGCGAGGGTCGTACCGGCTTGAACCATAGCGCCCTCTTCCACGAGAAGACTCGCTCCATAGACAACCTGGTAGCGCTCACGCTCACGGCCAACGTCGTCCTTGATAATCAATGCCGATTGCCGGTTCATGACCACCGTCGCGCCATTTGGCTCATCAGGTGTGGCCGGCCGCTTAACGGTTTCGACGTTCTCGTACATAACTGTACCAGGACCACGCGACTCGACCGTGTTCTGCTCGGCCAAACGAGCAGCGGCACCACCGATGTGGAATGTACGCATGGTCAACTGTGTACCGGGTTCACCGATAGACTGGGCAGCAATCACGCCGACAGCCTCACCGATGTTGACCGTACGGCCTCGAGCAAGGTCTCGACCGTAACACATGACACAAACACCGCGCTTAGTCTGGCACGTCAGTACAGAGCGGATCATAACCCGGTTGATACCGGCATCTTCCACAACTTGGACTGTGTCCTCGTCAAACTCAGTACCGGCCGGTAAAAGCATGTCGCCGGTATGGGGGTCATAGACATCATCGAGTGCAACACGGCCGAGGATTCGGTCTGCCAATGGCTCGATAATTTCACCGGCTTCAACCAGTGCTGTAACCTCCATGCCGTCCAAAGTTCCGCAGTCGTACTCTGTTACAATTGCATCTTGAGCTACGTCGACAAGACGTCGTGTCAGATAACCAGAATTCGCGGTTTTGAGGGCCGTATCGGCCAAGCCCTTACGAGCACCGTGAGTACTGATGAAGTACTGCAACACACTCAGACCTTCACGGAAATTTGCTGTGATCGGGGTCTCGATAATTTCACCTGATGGCTTTGCCATCAAACCACGCATACCAGCCAACTGCTTTATCTGCGCAGGGCCACCACGAGCACCGGAGTCCGCCATGATGAAAATCGAGTTGAAACTGTCAGTTTCCTCGGTCTCACCGTTGGGTCCAACCATTGTCTCGCGACTGATGGCATCCATCATACCTTCGGCGACAGCGTTACTGACTCGGTCCCAAATATCGACGACCTTGTTATAGCGCTCACCATTTGTGATGAGACCATCATAGTACTGCTGTTCAATCTCTTTGACTTCAAGTGTTGCTTCACCGAGTAGCTTATCTTTTACATCCGGGATGGTGAGGTCACCAACCGCAATAGAGATGCCAGCGCGCGTTGCATTTGCATAGCCGATATCCTTGAGGCGATCGGCCAAGATGACCGTCTCCTTCGAGGTGCATTGGCGGTATGCCGCATCGATGAGTGCTGCCAATTCTTTCTTTCTCAAAGTCTTGTTGATGAGTTCAAAACTCAGACCAGGAGGCAAGATCTCCCAGAGCAACACTCGCCCTGTCGTCGTGTCGTGAAGCCTGCCATCCAAGCGGCACTTGATGCGTGCTTGCAACTCAAGTTCGCCATTGTCATACGCCATTCTGACTTCTTCAGGTCCGCAGAAAGTATGACCTTCGCCAGTCGCGAAGGGCCGCTCTCGCGTCATATAATAACACCCAAGAACAATGTCCTGAGATGGCACGATAATCGGTCGTCCACTGGCTGGGCTCAAGATGTTATTGGAACTCATCATCAGGACGCGTGCTTCGATTTGTGCTTCGACTGATAATGGCAGGTGAACCGCCATTTGGTCGCCGTCAAAGTCAGCGTTGAAGGCCACACAAACCAGCGGATGGAGCTGGATTGCTTTACCCTCGATGAGTACGGGTTCGAAAGCCTGGATACCAAGGCGATGCAAGGTCGGGGCTCGATTGAGCATGACCGGGTGCTCTTTGATTACTTCGTCAAGAATATCCCAAACTTCGGGTTTTTGCTTCTCGACCAAACGTTTCGCTGTTTTTATAGTCGTGACATGCCCACGCTCTTCAAGCTTGCTGTAGATAAATGGCTTGAAAAGTTCCAGCGCCATTTTCTTTGGCAAACCGCACTGGTGGAGCCGTAGTTCTGGCCCGACCACGATAACGGACCGGCCGGAGTAATCAACGCGCTTACCGAGTAAGTTTTGTCGAAATCGACCCTGTTTGCCCTTGATCATATCGCTCAATGACTTGAGGGGTCGCTTATTGGGCCCGGTGATGGCTTTGCCTCGACGGCCGTTGTCAAAGAGCGCATCGACTGCTTCCTGAAGCATCCGCTTTTCATTCCGGATAATGATCTCCGGCGCGTTCAGCTCTTTGAGGCGCTTCAAACGATTATTTCGATTGATGACACGGCGGTAGAGGTCATTTAGGTCGCTCGTTGCAAAGCGGCCACCGTCCAAGGGAACCAACGGACGCAAATCCGGAGGAATGACAGGAATCACATCTAAAATCATCCACTCTGGACGATTATTGCTGTCCTTGAGTGATTCGACGACCTTCAAACGCTTAGCGAGTTTTTTACGAGCCGCTTCACTGGTTGCCGCCAGCATTTTCTCTCGTAATGTGACCGCCAGAGACGGAATGTCGAGCTGCTGTAAGAGGATCTTGATGGCGTCAGCACCCATACCGGCTTCAAACGCATCGTCCCCGTATTCGTCCAAGGCGTCGTAATACTCATCTTCGCTTAGAATATCGCCGGTGTTCAGCGGAGTCTCACCGCCATCGGTGATGATATAAGCGACACAGTATAAGACTCGTTCGATGTCTTTGAGCGTCACATCAAGCAGGTTGCCAAGACGACTTGGTAAACTCTTTAGAAACCAGATGTGAGCCACAGGCGTCGCCAAGGTAATGTGCCCTAAGCGCTCACGCCGGACACGGCTTTGGATGACCTCAACACCACACTTTTCGCAAACCACACCGCGATGCTTCATTCGCTTATATTTACCGCAAAGACATTCGTAGTCCTTTACAGGACCAAAAATCTTGGCGCAGAACAAACCATCACGCTCGGGCTTGAAGGTCCGATAGTTGATTGTTTCTGGCTTTTTGACCTCACCATAAGACCAACTGTTGATCTTATCGGGACTCGCGATGGCGATACGGATCGCACTAAAGCTGAGTGGGTCCTTGGGCTTCTCAAAAAAGTTGAAAATATCCTTCATGGCTCTTCCTCGTGCTTTCCGTTTAAAGTTGCTCGGTTTCGATGAGTTCGATGTCCAGGGCTAAACTTTGGAGCTCCTTAATCAAAACATTGAATGATTCAGGTAAACCGCTCTCCAACACATTTTCACCCTTGACGATTGCCTCATACATACGGGTTCGTCCCAGAACGTCATCGGATTTTACCGTAAGGAACTCTTGTAGTGCATAGGCTGCACCGTAGGCTTCTAGAGCCCAGACTTCCATTTCACCAAGACGCTGTCCACCGAACTGGGCTTTGCCACCCAACGGTTGCTGTGTAACCAGACTATATGGCCCGATTGAGCGGGCGTGGATCTTGTCGTCGACTAAGTGATGCAACTTGAGCATATACATGACGCCGACGGTGACATCGCCATCAAACGCCCGGCCGTTTCGGCCGTCGAACAACGTCGACTGTCCAGAGACGTTCATGCCTGCGAGTTCAAGGGCTTCCCTGATCTTTGTCTCCGGCGCACCATCAAATACGGGCGTTGCGATGTGCATTCCCTTTTTGATTTTTGCAATGCTGCGACGAACATCTGCATCATCCATCTCGTCGACCATCGCGTGATGCGCGGCTGACGTATAATATTTCTTCAGTTCGGTCTTCAGTGCGTCTGTACTGTACTGCTCGTCCATCAAACGTTGAATACGTCGTCCTAAGCCGCGAGCGGCCCATCCAAGATGGGTCTCCAAAACCTGTCCGATATTCATACGACTCGGAACACCGAGAGGATTGAGAACCATCTCTACAGGGGTGCCGTCGATGAGGAATGGCATGTCTTCTTCGGGGAGAATCCGCGAAATGACACCCTTATTACCGTGACGGCCGGCCATCTTATCGCCCACCTGTAGCTTGCGCTTGATGGCCACATAAACCTTGACCATCTTAATGACGCCTGGAGGGAGCTCATCACCCTTCTTCAGTTTGTTGATCTTTTCTTGGAAAAGAACACGAATCGCTTGAATTTCTTCGCGAAGGTCTTCGACAATTCGCTCGATTTTGTCCGGCACGCCTGTGTCGCGGTCGAGGTCGATAACATTCCAATACATCTGAGGGATGGTCTTGATAATATCGGACGTCAGTTCTTGGCCTTTGTCGATCAGGACATCGCCCTGGTCGTCGACTAAGCGGCTAGAGACCATTTGACCTGTCAGAAGCTCTTCAACCTTACGATAGGCACTCTTTCGAATGATCTTAATCTGGTCGTTCTGGTCTTTCTCGAGCTTGGCGATCTCAGCATCTTCAATATCTTGAGCTCGCTCGTCCTTCTCGATTCCGCGCCGGCTAAACACCTTGGCACTGATAACCGTACCGACGACACCGGGTGGAACCCGACTCGACGTATCACGAACATCGCCTGCCTTCTCACCAAAAATGGCGCGAAGCAACTTCTCTTCCGGGCTGAGCTGTGTCTCACCTTTCGGCGTGATCTTACCAACCAAAATATCGCCCGATTTGACCTCAGCTCCAATCCGAACAATGCCGGACTCATCCAAGTTGGCAAGGGCTTCCTCACCAACATTGGGAATGTCTTTGGTAATCTCTTCTTTACCGAGCTTGGTGTCCCGAGCAACACATTCGAATTCTTCGATGTGAATCGATGTATACTGGTCTTCTTTGACGACCTTTTCTGAGATCAGAATGGAGTCCTCAAAGTTGTATCCACCCCACGGCATGAAGGCCACGACCATATTGCGGCCGAGAGCCAGCTCACCGGTATCAGTACCGGGTCCGTCAGCAATCACATCCCCGCGCTGGATCCTATCGCCTTTCTCGACGATTGGCCGCTGGTTGATACATGTGTTCTGATTTGACCGTCGAAACTTAAGCAAGTTGTAGATGTCAGGCTTCGTCGAGATGTTGTCGCTGTCGACTTTGACGACGATACGAGTCGCGTCAACACTTTCGACGACACCGTTGTTGCGCGCGACTGCCGTTACACCAGAATCACGGGCGACAACGGGTTCGATACCGGTCCCGACGAGCGGAGCAGAGGTCACCAGCAATGGCACAGCCTGACGCTGCATGTTCGACCCCATCAGGGCTCGGTTTGCATCATCATTCTCCAAAAATGGAACCAGTGATGCTGCCACAGAAACGAGCTGATTGGGACTGACGTCCATCAAGTCTATTCGCTCAGGCGGGACCATCACGAAATCGCCAGATTGACGAGAACTGACCGTTTCATCAACCAATTTGAACGAACCGTCCAAGGTCGCATTTGCCTGGGCGATGAGGTGACCCTCTTCGTCGAGCGCCGAATAATAACGGGGCTCATCCGTCGAGACGACCCCTTCGGTGACCTCTCGATACGGAGTTTCAATGAAACCAAAATTATTCACTCGTGCGTAAGACGATAAGGACGCAATTAGGCCGATGTTTGGCCCTTCCGGTGTCTCAATTGGACAGATACGGCCATAGTGCGTCATATGAACATCACGAACTTCGAAACCTGCACGTTCCCGTGTGAGGCCACCTGGCCCAAGGGCCGATAAACGTCTCTTATGGGTGACTTCGCTCAAAGGATTCGTTTGGTCCATAAACTGAGACAGCTGACTGGAGCCGAAATATTCTTTGACAACCGCGGATACGGGTTTGGCATTGATCAGGTCATGGGGCATGAGTGTCTCAATTTCTTGCGACATACTCATACGTTCTTTCACTGCTCGCTCCATACGAACGAGACCGATTCGGTACTGATTCTCCATCAGTTCCCCGACGGCTCTTACGCGTCGATTCCCGAGGTGGTCGATGTCATCAATTTTGACGATGACATCGATATTCTTTCCATTGGCCTGCTTGTAGGCAATCTCCGAGCGCCCGTCGCGCAGAGCGATAAGGTACCGAACGACCTCGATTATGTCCTTCTTAGTCAGCACAGAGTTCTCAAGAGACTCGTCGATGCGAAACTTATGGTTTAGCTTCAATCGACCCACTTGGCTCAGATCATATCGCTCTGGGTTGAAAAACAGGTTGTTGAACAAATTATAGGCTGTATCAAGGGTCGGTGGGTCACCTGGCCTCAGACGCTTGTAGATTTCCAGAACCGCTTGGTCTGGTGTCTCTACCTTGTCTACCAAAGCGGTTTTACGCAGAAACGGACCGACATGTAGATTGTCGATAAACAAAGTGTCGATGGCCTCAATGTTGTGTTCGCGGAACTTTTCAATGGTCGCCTCGGTCACTTCTTCGTTGCACTCGGCCAGAACTTCGCCCGTCTTCAGATCGACGACGTCATCGGCTAGTACTTTACCGACAACTTCTTCGAGAAGAGCCGGAATCCGAGTCACTTCTGCGGCTTTCATCTTGCGCAACGCACTCGCCGTAAATTTACGATTCTTCTTCACGATGACGTCGCCGTTGGCACCTTCAACGTCCAAAGAGGCCTTCTGCGTCCGTAGGAGCTGCAGGTCAGACGGCTCCCGATAAAACAACGTCGTGTCCGAGCCACTGAAATGAATGACCTCGGTCTCGTAGAATTCAGATAGCAGCTGCGATGTCGTCAAACCAAGGGCGCGCAGCATAATGGTCGCGGGCAACTTTCGGCGCCGGTCGATCCGTACGTGCAGGACATCCTTGGCATCAAACTCAAAGTCAAGCCAAGAGCCTCGATATGGTATCACCCGGGCGCTATAGAGTAGTTTGCCGGAGGAGTGGGTCTTGCCGCGGTCGTGATCAAAAAACGCACCCGGCGAACGATGTAGCTGGGACACAACCACTCGCTCAGTGCCGTTGATGATAAAGGTACCTTCTGCAGTTTGCAGTGGGATCTCGCCGAAGTAGACTTCCTGCTCCTTGACGTCGCGAATGGACGGCATCGCCCCTTCTTCTTCACCCTTGTCCCAAACGACAAGTCGAATCACCACCTTGAGTGGCGCCGCATAGGTCATACCGCGCTGGTGGCATTCCTCAACGTCGTACTTGGGGCGTTCCAGATGATAGGACACAAACTCAAGAGAACAGGTCTCGTTGAAGTCTTTGATAGGGAAAACGCTCTTGAATACACCCTGAAGACCTGTGTCCTGCCGCTCCTCGGCAGGAACATTCATCTGCAGGAATGTAGTATAGCTCTGCTTTTGGATATCGATGAGATTGGGTATCTCGATAACCTTTTTCAGCTGTCCGTAGCTATTACGGATTCGAAAGTTTCTCTGAACGACTGCCACCATTTCGGTACCTCACCGCTAAAGGGATCGGAAAATGTTTTTCCATCGGCACTGACCCGGGTTTGCACTGCCGGCGGAAAAACGCCAAAATCACCGCCCATAGACGGTGATTTAACTAAAAAGAAACCG
This sequence comes from Myxococcales bacterium, assembly GCA_002731825.1. GTDB lineage: Bacteria > Myxococcota_A > Bradymonadia > UBA7976 > UBA1532 > UBA1532. Next base: position 25,625 of record PCCS01000040.1, on the reverse strand, counting down.
ACCGACACTCGGCCGGTTTCTCGTACCAAATACTGGTAATTATTTGACCTCGACCTCAGCGCCAGCTTCTTCGAGCTTGCCCTTAAGGTCATCTGCTTCTTCCTTAGAAGCACCTTCTTTAATTGGATTTGGAGCCCCATCAACCAGAGCTTTTGCCTCTTTGAGACCAAGACCTGTGATTTCACGTACCGCCTTGATGACCTGGATTTTCTTGGCTCCAGGGCTTGTCAGGATAACGTCGAACTCTGTCTGCTCTTCTGCGGCAGCAGCATCGGCTCCGCCACCTGCGGCAGGACCAGCAACTGCAACAGCTGCTGCTGCGCTCACGCCCCACTTTTCCTCAAGTGTGTCTGTGAGTTCTTTGACTTGAAGGATAGTTAGGTTGCTGAGGTACTCGATGACCTGATCTTGTGTAATGTCACTCATTTTTCATTCTCCGATTTTTATTTTGCTGAATGTGATAGCAGCTAAAAAGTTAATTTAAATTACTCGCCCATTTGCATTTCGCGAGCCTTGAGTACCTGAAGAAAGGTAGTCGGGGCCGCGACAAGCGTGCGGACAAATGTCGTTGGTGCAGCAACGAATAGACTTAAGACCTTGGCACGAAGCTCATCCTTACCAGGGAGCTTCGACAGCGATGTCACGCCGGCCTCATCCAAGATACTTCCGTCAACCCATCCACCTTTAAGGACGAGTCGCTCGTTCGTTTTCTTGAATTCGAGCAAGAGTTTCGCTGGCGCAGCAGGATCTTCGGCATGATAGGCAATCGCGCTATTCCCTTTAAACAAGGGGGCGAGATTTTCCTTCGAAGTGCCTGCTAATGCAGCCTTCACAAGCGTGTTCTTCACAACGTTGTACGTGATATCTGCTTTACGCATTTGACTTCTCAAGTCATCGACGCTTCCTACGTCGAGTCCTTTGAAATCCGTCACAACAACCGCCGGAATATCCGCCAGTTCAGTTCTCAGTCTATCGATGACTTCGGCTTTTTCATTCCGGTTCAATTCGATTGACCTCCTCAAAATAATTGGCCGCCCGCCCTCTCGCATTGCGAGAGATGTTGCGGGGGTGCTGCTACACAAACAGCCCGACCCCGCCTCGGTAGGTTTAGTGAACTACTCACCGGTTTAAACGTCAGTACCTACTGTCTTTGGCCGATCGACCGAGTTCCAATTAAAATCAAATACTTACTAGTTCTTTAGTTCAGCCTGGAGGCCAGCTACATCAAGCCGGATACCAGGTCCCATCGTCGAGCTGAGCACAGCCTGCTTCATGTACGTCCCTTTGGCCGTTGCAGGTTTCAGCTTCATAATGGTCTCCACCAAAGCATTCAGGTTACCGGCGAGAGCCTCGACGGTAAACGATTTCTTACCAATCGGTGCGTGGAGTACGCCAGCACGGTCGACTCGAAATTCAACTCGACCCGCTTTCATTTCATTGACGGCCTTGGTGACGTCAAAAGTGACCGTTCCCACCTTGGGGTTGGGCATCAGGCCACGTGGGCCTAGGATTTTACCAATTCGACCGACTAGACCCATCATATCAGGGGTTGCAATCGCCTTGTCAAAATCCAACCAGCCTTCGTCTTTAATCTTTGTGACTAGGTCCATATCGCCAACAAAGTCTGCGCCTGCGTCCTTCGCTTCGGTGGCTTTGTCGCCCTTTGCAAAGACAACGACCTTAACAGCCTTACCAAGGCCGAATGGAAAGACGACCGCGCCACGGACCATTTGGTCCGCGTGTCGAGGGTTTACGCCTAAGTTGAAACAGATATCGACCGTTTCATCAAACTTGGCGAAACTTGAGCCCTTAAGCAGCTCAATCGCCTCATTGGACCCATACTCGCGGGCTCTATCAATTTTGGCCTGCGCATTACGATGGTTTTTACCACGCCTGCTCATAATTTTTCTCCTTGCGTGCCCCGGTTGGACGCGCGCCATCTGCGCTCCCGGGGGTTTTGTTTAAACTCAATCTAATCGGTGACGATGAGGCCCATAGACCGCGCGGTACCGGCGACTGTTCTCATGGCCGATTCAACACTGTCCGTGTTTAAATCTGGCAGTTTCGTCGTCGCAATTTCACGAACCTGAGCTTCGGTGACTTGGCCCACCTTGTTTCGGTTCGGTTCACCAGAACCGCTCTTCAAGCCCGCTGCTTTCAAAAGCAAGACGGCTGCCGGCGGCGTTTTAGTGATGAAGCTGAACGAACGGTCGGCAAAAACCGTGATCACAACGGGAATAACCATCCCCATCTGATCAGACGTTCGAGCATTGAACTCTTTACAGAACTGCATGATATTCACGCCGTGCTGACCGAGTGCCGGTCCAACGGGGGGCGATGGGTTTGCTTTCCCTGCGGGAACTTGCAGTTTGATATATCCAGTAACTTTCTTGGCCATTTTGGTGCGCTCCTAGAGAATAGCTCCGGTTGTCCTTAGCACTTCTCTACTTGGGAAAAATCTAATTCTACTGGGGTTGCTCGACCGAAAATACTGACCAGTACTCTGAGCTTCCCTTTATCCAAATTAACTTCGTCAACGGTGCCGTTGAAATTTGCGAAAGGTCCATCGGCTACACGAACGGTCTCCCCTTCTTCGTACCGCTGCTGAGGCGCTGTTGCCTCGACGCCTTCTTCCATTTGGTCGGTGATCCGGCGCACTTCGTGCTCCGGAACGGGCCGCACAGACCCAGGGGTCTTTCCGCCACCGACGAAACCGGATACTCGAGGTGTATTGTTCACGATGTGCCAAGACTCTGTACTGAGCGCCATCTTAACGAAAATATACCCAGGAAAGAACTTACGAGCCGCACCTCGCTTCTCGCCTTCTACTTCCTTCTCTCGGGGTACAAGAATCTCAGAAAAAAAATCTTCTGCGCCGTTTTGCTTAACCCGCTCCCAGAGCGCGTTCTCGACTCGATTCTCGTAGCCGGAGTAGGTATGTACGACATACCATTTATGTTCCATGTCTGTTCCCCGGGCGTTCTTTAATAAAACAGTCGAAGGGTTGAGTCTCAGCTCAGCCCCCCAGCATCTTGTCCGTCAACCATCCAAAAACCTGGTCAAAAATCCAGAGAATGGTCGCGATAATCGCTGTGACGATCACAGTGATCATAGTGTTCGACTTCGTCTCATCCCATGTTGGCCAGACGACTTTTGACAGTTCATCACCGACTTCGTTCACGGTTGGACGGATTGTTCGATGTCGCCAAACCCAGAAGAGAAGGGCCAACGCCATCACAGCGCCGGCGAGCGTGGCTAGAGTAAAGCCTTTGCCCAACAGAGCTGTATTGCGAATGTTTGCCGTTGCGAAGACCAACTCACACGTCTTGGTAAAGATGCCCCAAGACAGGAGCGTCGACCCGACGAAGAAGAGATTGACCATTCTTTTGCTGGCGTTCATTTGAACCTCAAAACAATCATCGTTCAGCGAGCATCAGCCGGTTACCAATTCTGCCCTATGCAGAAATACGAGCAGGCCCGGAGGGACTCGAACCCCCAACCCCCGGATTTGGAGTCCGGTGCACTACCAATTGTGCTACAGGCCTTCAGGAACTCGCCGACACTCTTTTATTTACCCATTCGATGCTCAGTGTGCCGCCCGCACGTGGAGCAAAACTTTTTGATGGAAAAGTGAGCCGGTACTGACCGCCTGTTCTTCTTCACCGTGTAGTTCCGCGTCGTGCAGATAGTACACTCGAGATTAACTCGAATTTGATCACCCTTGGGCAACGTTATTCTCACCACATACTCTGAAACCCAGGTAGCTCAACTACCCGGGTCTCAGCGCACAAAAGGCACCGGCCCGGAGGGCGGGTGCCTCGTGTGTTAGTCGAACTAACTATTCGACAATTTTCGCGACGACACCTGCACCAACAGTTCGTCCACCCTCACGGATTGCGAAACGAAGACCTTCGTCCATCGCGATCGGTGTGATGAGGTCGACGGTTACTGTGATGTTCTCACCAGGCATACACATCTCGCTGCCCTCAGGCAGGTTGACAACGCCAGTTACATCCGTTGTGCGGAAGTAGAACTGCGGGCGATATCCGTTAAAGAAAGGAGTATGGCGACCGCCCTCTTCCTTCTTCAAAACGTAGATCTCAGCGTTGAACTTGAGGTGCGGCTTGATGGATCCAGGCTTGCAAAGCACCTGGCCACGCTCGATATCGTCTCGCTTAATGCCACGAAGCAAGCAGCCAACGTTGTCGCCAGCGCGCCCTTCGTCGAGCAGCTTGCGGAACATCTCTACGCCCGTGACTGTTGTCTTGTGCGTATCTTTGATACCGACAATTTCAATTTCTTCACCAACGGTGACGATGCCACGCTCAACACGCCCGGTTGCGACAGTACCGCGACCCTGAATCGAGAAAACATCCTCGACCGGCATTAAGAAGGGCATATCAACGGGACGCTCAGGCAGTGGAACGTACTCGTCGACGGCCGCCATCAGTTCCATAATCTTAGCGACGCTATCGGCCTTGCCTTCAAGTGCGCCAAGAGCAGACCCGATGATCACTGGACACTCCTCGTCAAAGTCACGAGCCGCCAGTTCTTCGCGAACTTCCATTTCGACCAACTCGAGCAACTCTTCATCATCAACGAGGTCAGCCTTGTTCAAGAAGACGACGATCGCTGGAACACCGACCTGGCGAGCCAGGAGGATGTGCTCTTTCGTCTGCGGCATGGGGCCGTCAGCAGCTGAGCAAACCAAAATCGCACCGTCCATCTGGGCAGCACCTGTAATCATGTTCTTGACGTAGTCGGCATGTCCTGGGCAGTCGACGTGAGCATAGTGACGGGTCTCCGTCTCATACTCGACGTGTGCCGTAGCGATCGTGATACCGCGCTCGCGCTCTTCCGGCGCGTTATCGATTTCATCAAAAGCTTTGACTTCGCCACCTGATGCCTCTGCAAGCACCTTAGTGATTGCAGCTGTCAAGGTTGTCTTACCATGGTCGACGTGGCCGATAGTACCCACGTTAACGTGAGGCTTATTCCGTACGAACTTCTCTTTAGCCATTTCCTAAATTCTCCCCACAATGAGTCGAGACACAGCGCCCTGTTTCCAGGGCAGTAAATAAAAATTTCAGAGCCAGAGCCGACGACCGGGCTTGAACCGGTGACCTCGTCCTTACCAAGGACGCGCTCTACCGCTGAGCTACGCCGGCGCAGGTTCCCCCATCAGGCGGAACCTACCAAAATCAAAAAAGTGAGCGGGAGACGAGGTTCGAACTCGCGACATTCAGCTTGGAAGGCTGACGCTCTACCAACTGAGCTACTCCCGCTCACGTCTCCCTCAGGAGACGAAAGTCTTTGGTGGTGGGGGAAGGATTCGAACCTTCGAAGGCGAAGCCGACAGATTTACAGTCTGTTCCCTTTGGCCGCTTGGGTACCCCACCGAAAACCAAATTTATAATATGTGAAGGCCGCCAAAACGACCTTCACACCCGTCAATACAGACGGTGAGCTGGCGAAGGGACTTGAACCCGCAACCTGCTGATTACAAATCAGCTGCTCTACCAATTGAGCTACGCCAGCCTAATTCGAGCGCGGACACTAACAGGACTTCTGCTACACCTCAAGTCCAAACGACTGAGGAGAACCAATCCTGATCATAAAAGCGCTGCAAAGTGTCGCGGTATATAGGTCAAGACAGGCCAGCGGTCAACTGAATTATATGTATTTTGAAAACTAAAGTTCTTTTTGTCGCTGCCGAACAGCCTCGTAGATCAAAATACTGGCGGCGCTGGCCGCATTGAGGCTTTGAACGACCCCTGTCTGCGGGATCGTCGCGATCCCATCACAGAGCTCACGAGTCAGCCGTCGTAAGCCCTGACCTTCCGCACCGATGACCAAGACGGTTGGCCCTCTTAAATCAAGTTTGTCAGGGGCAACGCCATCGAAATCTGCGCCGATCACTTGATATCCTGCCTCTTGAGCCTGCCTCAGTGACCGCGCTAAATTAGATTCCATCGCAACGGGCAAGAATTCGCTTGCGCCTGCAGATGTCTTTGCCACGATGGGACCCAAACGCGCGGCTCGATTCTTTGTCGTGAGCGCACCATTGGCCCCAAGACACTCCGCACTTCTTAAAATCGCGCCAAAATTTCGCGGATCAGTGACTTGGTCAACAGCGACCAGTAATCCATCGTCCACATCCACCAAAGTTTGCCAATCGGCATAATCGATGGGTTTTACTCTGGCACAAATCCCCTGATGCTGAACGCCAGTAAAGCGTTCATTTAAACTCTTCATTTTTGCTTCATAGACCTGAATGCCAGCAGCTCGTGCTTCATCGAGGAGTCCATCACAACGGTCCGATGCAGTCCCGGCATACCAAACTCCAATCACTCGCTCGGGTTGCCTATGAACCAGAACCTCAATGGCGCGAACGCCTGGGATCCAATACTCGCCTGCAGGGGATTGTTTTTTCATCACGACACGGACTCACGAAGCCGAACAAGAGCCGTCTCAAGGCATGGGGCAGCCGTAACAGCCCGTCCAATGACGAGAAGCGTAGCCCCCTGACTGAGAGCAGTCCCTGGGTCCAAAACCCTTTTCTGATCTTGCGTCGCCTGCCCTGGAAAGCGAATCCCAGGTGTGACTAGGTCCATGCCATGCCCCATTTGTGCCCGCATGAGCTGAACCTCATTGGGGCTACAGACCAGTCCGGCCAAGCCGGCTTGGCGGGCCAGTCGGCCTCTCTGGGGCACCAATTCGCTTATGGCCATGCTGGTGCCAGCGTCTGCCAAAGCCTGTTCGTCAAGACTGGTGAGCACTGTCACACCGAGCAATCGGACCTGGCCGTCTGCTGCAGCCTGAGCCGCCTCCATCATCGCCAGACCACCCGCTGTATGAATCGTCAAGTAATCGGCCCCCAAGGCAGATATGCGGCGTACAGCGCCGGCGACCGTACGGGGAATATCGTGCAGTTTCAAATCAACAAAAATCCGTTCTGCACCGGCCGACTTTAGTTGAGCGACCATGCCTGGCCCCTCAGAACAAAATAATTCCAACCCGATTTTAAAAACGCCGAAAACGTGGGCTGTCGCCTTGACCAAGTCGATGGCCTGAGCACCAGTTGGGACGTCAACCGCTAAACAAAGTCTAGGGTCACTCAATTCAATTGCTCCAAAACCCAGTCTGTCACGCTTGCAAGTGGGAGTTCGTGAACCGCGTCATGGCCTCGCACCTTGGCTTCTACAATCCCGTTATCGAGACCGCGACTGCCAATGGCAATACGCAGGGGGATACCGATTAATTCGGCATCCTTAAATTTGGACCCAGCCCGTTCCTTGCGATCATCCAGCAACACTTCAACGCCTGCATCCTTCAACCCTTGGTACAGTGATTGTGCGGCATCAACAACCGCATCTTTATTCATCTGTAGTGGCAGTAAAGTCACGTGAAATGGCGCAATTGCAGTCGGCCAAATAATGCCGCTATCATCGTGGTTTTGCTCTATGGCTGCCGCCATGATGCGCGACACCCCAATGCCATAGCACCCCATGACCATCGGACGTTCACGCCCTGATTCATCGAGATAGTTACAACGCATTGCTTCGCTGTACTTGGTTCCAAGGAAGAAAACATGCCCCACCTCAATGCCCCGATAATCTTGCAGCGTGCCAGCACAGCGGGGACAGTCATCTCCACCCATCGCCATTCTTAGGTCTGCGAAACGGTCGACCTCGAAATCACGGGATTCGCCGACACCGGTAAAATGTGAATCGATTGCATTGCCACCGACCACTGCATCGGACATACCCTGGACTGCATAATCTGCAATGATGCTGGATACACCATCAAGCCCGATGGGACCGGCGAAGCCGACAGGCGCGCCCGTCACTCGTTTGACCGTATCGTCTTCAGCCAACACGACTTCACTGACGCCCAGCAACTTGGCGAGTTTGATGGGATTGAGTTCGTGATCGCCTCGAATGAGAACAGCATGAACATCAGAGTCGGCTTGGACGATGAGCGTCTTTATGAATGCTTGGGCCGGCTTGGTTAGGAATTGGCTAACCTCGTCGATTGTGCGCACCTTTGGTGTCTCAACGCGCTCCAGCGTGCCCGTAAAACCCACCACGGCCTCTGGTTTCGACAACTCAGCCTGCTCAATGTTTGCCGCATAGCCGCAGTTAGTGCAACTGACGATGGCATCTTCACCGCTGTCTGCCAAAACTTGGAACTCATGAGACCGACTCCCGCCAATTGCACCCGTGTCAGCCTCTACCGGTCTAAAATCGAGTCCACAGCGCGAAAAAATACGCCCATATGCAGAGAACATTTCGTCGTAACTGGCGTTTGCAGCTGCGTCGTCGATATCAAAGGAGTAGGCGTCCTTCATGATGAACTCGCGGCCTCGCATCAAACCAGCTCGTGGGCGAATCTCATCACGGAACTTGGTCTGGATTTGATACAGGTTTATGGGCAGGGCCCGCCACGATCTCACATCTCGACGAACGAGATCCACGATGACCTCTTCGTGAGTCGGCCCGAGGCAAAAATCACCGCCCTTACGGTCTTTCATCCTCATTAATTCAGGCCCGTACAAAGCCCATCGACCCGATTCCTCCCAAATCTCGGAGGGTTGAACAGCCGGAAGTAAGACTTCTTGTGCTCCAGCGTCATCCAACTCCTCGCGAATGATACCTTGTATCTTTCGCAAGACCCGAAGCGCCAAGGGCAAGTAATCGTAAATACCCGCGGATAGTTTACGAATGTAACCGCCTCGAACGAGCAAACGATGGCTGATGACTTCTGCATCCTTGGGATCATCTTTTAAAGTGGGGGCATGTAGCCTGGTCATTCGCATCTGATCGTTCTCCGAGTCACCAATAGACGGCCGCTTATACCCAATGCGTTTCTGTCGAGCAAGCGAACAGGATGGTTTGTTGACTGCGTCAATGAAGCATTTGCGCTCTGGCGAAACCAATGCGCCAAAAAAGGCGATGTAATCTGATGGACGTCAAACCTCGTTTTTTGCTTTGGCCGATGGGCATCAAGGCCAATGTTCGACGCACATCAGGTCACCGCCGGCTGGCCCTCAATCAAGTCAATTTTCGGGTTAGACGGGCCATTCCAGTCGTTGCTTTTGAATTGTGCTCGTCAATGGCGAGAACACGTTTATAACTGGCCAAAGCATCCAATGGGTTGTCGAGACCCTCATGCATACGAGCGAGATAGAGATGTGGTCGCACATCAAATGGGTCAAGGCGAACACTGGTCTGGAGAAAATCGATTGCATGTGGCCACGCAGACTTTTGCATCGCCTCAAGACCAAGTTTCAAATTCTTTATGGCCTCAGCCTTGCGACTTTTGTATTCCCCTGGGCCAGCTCGCCTCGGCTGCAGTTGGGTTTCTGGTTCGTGACTCACCGATACAATTTGAGCATCATCGATCACGTGGTCAACGTCGTGGGCATCCAGGGCCGATCTGATGGTTCGCTGAAGCGATACGATGGGTTTAATGATCAGGCCTGAATGCACTTCCAAGGTTTGTTGAAGCAGGCGATCGCTTGGGTCTTGCATAACCATCAAAAGCGTTCTGCTAAATTTTCTGAGCGGGAGAGCCATATATCGTCGGCACAGATCGACGCTGACAATGTCAAATCGATATAGGATCGATTTGAGTTCAACCTGTCGGATGTAGGGCACACCAAGCCTTTTCCGTAAAAGTATAAGTGCGTCAATCTCTTGTAAGTAACCGAGTTCGCAACAGGCTGATAATAAACGAATGTCGGCTTCTTCCGCATATCGAGTCGCCCGCTCAATGTGGAGTCGGTTTAACCCGGTCTCGAGCAAGGTCTCCGCCGTACGCTGCATTCTCTCGGCCCCTTAATCCGACGAAGAGTGTCGAACCTGCCAAACAGAACGCCCCGTCAAAACGACATCCCCTCTGGTCAAAGTGCGACGCCCATCAAGTTTGAGCCAACACCCATTCCCAGTGGATAAATCGCGGACTTCAAAAGCTGACTCACCAACCGGAAGAATTACCGCGTGGGTTATACTGAGATGGTCGTCATCACCGACCACAAAGTCCGCAAGACTGCGCCCAATCTTGCACCCATCTCGAGGAATCTCAAACTGCGCAATCGGTATGCCGTCGATTCCAAGTTGCACTAATCGGTAGCCACTCAGACTTCTAGGGCTACCCATTCGACGGGTCCCCTGCTTATCAATGCTCGGCTCGCGCCCATCTCGAACTGACTGCTCGAAGCGAAAAATCTGCTGGCCCATCATCATATTGGTGCCGTTATTGAGCCTGCACCCATTTCTAGCCCGAATCCAAACCCCATTCAAACTAGACGCATCCTCGATCCACAGCCCAGCGTCATCCTGGCCGACCTGCGCGTGAATCGGCGACATGAAGTCGTCATTTGAAACTCGAATATCCCCTTCTCGGCCGATCATCATCGGCTCATTACCAACAACGATGGGCTTGGTCTCAGCGGATGAAACTTGTTCAAGAGCGAGGGATGCGGAGGGCGGCATTGGCGGGGGCGGCGCAGCGACCTGCGGTTGTGGTTTGACCTCCATGTCAAAACCGCTCTCCTCTTCGAGAATAGGTGTCATGTCAATGCTAGACAGCAGCGAATCAGCTGATTCGTCAGCTGATTGGATGTGATGATATACGTCCACCACATTCAGATTTCCGTCTACACTCTCGATGGAAACATCGAGAGAACCAAGGTCTTTAAGCCCCGCATTGGCTGGCATGTTGAGCCGATCAATGGGATGAACGCTCTGTGCTTCAGATGGCTCTGAACCGAGCAATTCGGGGGTATCCTCAATCGGTTCAGATGCCGTTTGATTTGGATTGTCTGGCGTGACGGCCTCGAAATTTGTGTCCGTATCCGCAAGACCAATAGTCACCTTGCCGGGTGAGACGCTTTTTACAGCCGGCTGTTGTTCCTGCTGTTCATGGTCATCGCGACCAACCATGGCCCTGAAATCGGGTACGGTCAAATCAACGAGTGTGGCGGCTGGACGAATCCCAACTCGACGACCCTCTTCAACAGCGAGTTTGCCCTGGGCTAAGCCGCCATCGGCCTGTATGCCCTGCTCATCGGATGCCTCAGCCATCTCGCCTGTGCTGGCGGATTCTGAATCGGTCAAACTCTCTTTCTGAGAGCGCTCGGACGGCAGCAAAGATTCGGGTAATCTGCGTCCGGCTGGCTCCGAACGTTTCGCCCCCCCACCGTCGATTTCATTGACACTCGAAGCAGACTCATGCTGTGCATCATCATTGTCTGACCCAGACCCCGCGATGGCGTCGGGTGGCTGCGATGCAGGTTCCCGAAACCGCCAATTCTCATCGCCTGATCCAGACGGCTGCCCCTTCGCTAGAGCTGTTCCGCAGTTCGTGCAAAAAGCAGCGTACTCTGGGTTGTTCCATCCACACTGTTCGCAGTTGACCATTTGTCTCCTACCCAGTCGTCACGCAATGCCATCCTGACACCTGGCAAAGGTGCTGCCCATACATTGAAATAAGCGATCATCAAATTCGGTTTACACTACCGCAAGTTTCGTGCTTTAGACAGGGCCGAGCTTAATACAGTTGCTTTAGGTGGGCAAAACTATCCATGCGCATTTCATATTATCTTAGCATCATCAGTCTTCTATGCGCTTGCAGCGGTCGGCAGCACATTGCTCAACCACAGAATCAGCAGGCAATAAATCAAGGGGACGTGCGACAGGATAACCTACTTAAGAAGGCGGAAAATGCGGCGTTAGCTGGTCGGATCAAACGAGCAGAAAAATACCTGCGTAAAGCACAACTGAAACCCATGAGCCGGTCCCATAAACTTCGAGCAGCCTACGTACGGGCGCTGATTGTTGGCCAGACGGATGCGGGTCGTGGTGTCGATGCCCTAACCAAAGTGATTCGACAGACAAAAGACAAAGGCTTGGCGCGGTCTGCCAGCACGATTGCTTTTCGCTGGGCCATCGTGTCCAAGCGCTGCTTAACCGCCCGTCGAATCAAGAAAAAGTTGGGCACATTGCGCCCATCGGACCGACGACGCTTCACAGTGTGCCAGGACACCAGTCGAGCTTTCATAGTTCTCGCTGAATTAATGGCGAATGACCCTCAGAATAAAGGGACTCGAAAGCACCTTCGTGCTCGTCTTCGCACCACGAAGATCGATGATCTATACGCGTCTCTTGAGATAGACAGTCTGGTCTCCATCCATGGAGCCATCGCCGTGGAAGCCGCCTCTCGAAAAGACGGTAACCGTTCGACAAACATGACGCGTTTGCTTGTGCAACGGCTGCCCAAGAATCACGCCTATCAAGAGGCCTTGATTCAAGAACTTCATCGTCCACAGCTCAAACTCATCTTACCCCTCTCGGGCCCGGGACACTTGACGGGCAGACGGGTTAAGTTGGCCATTGAAAACCTGTACCCTGCGACAGGAACCGGTGGGTCATTTGTAGCTCCGAAACTCGCCTTTGTAGACGGCGGCACGAAAGACTTGGTTGAGACGGCGTTCAACATGTCGCCCGAGAATGGGTCATTTTTTGCGACCATTGCGCTGCTCGACTCAGCGGCTGCCGCACAAATGACTGAATTGGCCCGCACACAAGATCATCCCATAATCATGATCACAAAGAGCGACAAACCTATCCGTTCCGGAGGCCCCGTGTGGCGCGCTCTGCACACACCGATTTTGGTCGCTCGGACCCTCGCCGGTGCGGCAATTGAACGAAATGTTAACGATATCCTTGTGCTCCGGCGGAAAGACGATCGGTACGGCTCTGTCCATTCATATTGGCTAGGAAAGGTCTGGCAAGCCACCCAGCGAGGCCGAATTCAGGATGTGGTATTTGATTCAAAGGCCAGCTCCTTTGGGCAATTGTTCAACACGCTTTCCAAATATTCTTTCGATGCCATCTATCTGCCAATGGACGCAACTCAAGCCGTGGAAGTCATGCAATATCTGGCGGCGCACAAAATTTGGGCAAAGGGGCCGAAAAAACGGTTCGCACCATCGGAAGCCATGCGAGAAGTCTATATTTTCGGCACACCCGAGTGGTACTCCAGTAGAGCCATCAGACGGGCTAGGCGCTATGGGGAAAACGCTATTTTCCCTGCCTTCTACGCTGCCGAAACACAAGAAGGCTCAATCCTAAATGCGACATTAACGACCAAGACAGGCCAGCCGGCGACTCTCATACAAGCACTGGTATCAGACCTTATCTTAGCCTTGAATAGAGCAAACTCGACGAGCGTTACCAAGAAAATGAATGCCGTCGATGCCATTAGGGCTACGCGTTTTCAAAGCGGTTCGACCGCAGGTATCGACTTCAGCCGGCCGGACGCAGTCCCGCAACTCTTCCTCATGCAGCTCAGACGAGATGGCCCAGCCCTGTTGTCCATTGCTGAGGATGACCCGCAATGAGCCCCCCCTTACGGAGACTAATTAGAGGCATCGACAACCACATCATCGAGGTGGTCTGGCACTGGCAATGGCTCGTTATCATCGGTCTTCGGATCGTACCCAATCAAAGCCAAGTCAAGGAGTGTATCCACGTGTTCAAGTAAGTGAAACTTAGTCTTCTTCTTCACTTCATCCGGTACATCAACCAGGTCTTTTTCATTTTGTTTTGGCAATACGATGTTCTTGATTCCGGCTCGATAAGCCGCCAAAAGTTTATCCTTGATTCCACCGACGGCCAAGACCTTGCCTCGAAGCGTGACCTCACCCGTCATGGCGAAGTCTGACCGAACTTTTAGACCCGCCAACAAACTGGCAAGGGCCAAAGTCACCGTCACCCCAGCCGAGGGACCATCTTTAGGAACAGCGCCGGCCGGAAAGTGAATATGCACATCATGGGTGCTGATCGTACCATCCTCAATCCCGAGCTCAACTCGACGCGAACGCACGAAGCTAAACGCCGCCTGAACGGATTCCTTCATCACGTCGCCCAGCTTGCCCGTGATCACAAGCTTACCCGACCCCTTTATCTTAAGGGCTTCGATCACCAGGAGTTCACCGCCAGCCGAGGTCCAAGCGAGGCCATTGGCAACACCAACTTCATCCCGCTCGATGGCATCATCGTGGTAATACCGTTTTGGCCCTAGAAACTTCTGCACCTCTTTGGGGGCTATTTTGATCGCGCGGACGCGCTTCTTTGCCGCCTCACTCTCGACTTGTTTACGGGCCACTTTTCGACAAATCTTCTCAAAACACCGTCGTAAATTCCGAACTCCAGCCTCGCGGGTCCAATAGCGAATCACATCGCGTATGGCAGGTTCAGAGAATTTTGGCGTGTGTTTTTGGAGGCCGTGTTGCTCGACAACTCGAGGTATCAAGTGGCGATTGGAAATTTCAAACTTCTCAGTTTCTGTGTATCCCTCGATATTGATGACTTCCAATCGATCCAAGAGTGGCTTTGGAATGTCATGGAGATAATTCGCCGTCACAATGAATAAGACCTTCGATAGGTCGAAGGGGATATTGAAATAATGGTCTGTAAAAGTCCCGTTTTGCTCCGGATCAAGAACCTCGAGCAAAGCGGCCGCTGGATCACCGCGTTGATCGCTGCCGATCTTATCGATTTCATCGAGCATCAAGAGCGGATTCATCGCCCCCGCTCTGGCCAGCCCATTGAGAATTTTGCCAGGCATCGCACCGACATAGGTACGGCGGTGTCCTCGTATTTCGGCTTCATCCCGAACACCGCCAACACTGATTCGGAAAAAATCACGTCCGATGGATTCAGCTATGGACTTGCCAAGGCTGGTCTTACCCACACCAGGCGGGCCAACGAAGCATAAAATGGGCCCCTTATGGCCCGGGTTGAGCTTTCTGACCGCCAAGAATTCGAGAATTCTCTCTTTGACTTGCTCCAGTCCAAAATGGCCTTCATCGAGCATTTTGCGGACGCTGGCAAGGTCGATTTTCTCATCGGAATACTGGCCCCAAGGCAATGAGAAAAAACGGTCAAGGTAGGTTTTAATGACCTGATATTCACTCGAGCTCGGCTGAATATGACGCAGTCGGTCAATTTCACGGGCCGCCTCGCTCTTTATGTCCTCGGAGAGTTCCAAGGCTTCGAGTTTGCCTTCATAGTCATCGGCATCTCTCCGACTCAGATCCTCGTCACCCAGCTCTTTCTGTATGGTTTTCATCTGCTGGCGTAGATAATATTCGCGCCGAGACTCTTCTATATCGCCTTTGGCGCGTTTCTCGACCTCTTGGGCAACCTTGACGCGGTCCAAGGCGCCGCGGAGAAGCTCGAGGACGCGTTGAAGCCGTTGGTCGACAGAGACAGCCTGGATGATCCGGTGGCGCTCGGCATATTCAAAGTCAACCGTCGCGCACAACAGGTCCGCAAACCGACCGGGATTGTCGACGTTGACTTTCAGAAGCTGAGTGAACTCTTTGGTAAAATTTGGATTCAAGCCCGCGAGGCGTTCATAGAGGTTTATGGCTTTCTGCACATATACGTTGACTCGAAATGGATCTCTGGTTCGCTCCTCGATGTCTGTAAAGCGTGCGTTGAAAAAAGGCCTTTCCGTATCGACTTCGAGCAGTTCAACTCTCTTTAGTCCTTGGAGGGTGACTCTAAAACCCTCGCCCGGCATTTTGATCCGATCAATAATGCGCGCTGTCACCGCGACGTTCGAGATATAGACAGGCCGAATATCGTCCTTCGTTCCAGGCTCACAAAAACCAACGGCGATGGTCTCGTCAATGCCGTCGTAGGATTGGAGCAATGCAAGGTTTTCAGCACCAGACACGTGAATCGTGATGACTCGACTGGGGTAGACTACGCTGTCCGTCAACGGTAGCAGCGGCAGTGAAAAAACATCCGATTTTTCCGATGATTTTCTAGACATAAAACCTCCAAAAACTCCAATGGGCGGCGTAGATTCGGCCAACTGACAGGACTATAACCCGGAAATCAGAAGAGGACGAATTTAGCTTACATATAGAGAGATGCTCAGTTGTGCATCCTGGGTACGGAGGAAACGTCAGAAAGTAAATCTGCTTCGATCAGAGCAAGGTCTTGTAAGCGTTTAAATACCTGTTTTTCATCGTCAAAGTTGAGAGCAAGCTTGACGTAAATCATGTGGTGCCTGGCCTCGCTTTTCAAAAGCCCCGCGTATAACTTGGCCAATTTAGGCTCAACGTCGCCCAAAGCGTCAGCTAAGAGCCCCATTCTCTCGCAACTGCGGGCCTCTATCAGGCTACAGCAGAGCAGCATATCGACCAACCGATGAGGCTCGGTCTGCCTAATCTGTTTTAATAATTGGCCTGCGTAAGCACTGGGCGCCAGGCGCTGAAAGGTTTTATTCCGTTCGTCGAGATGATCTAACACCAACTCGAAATGCTCCAATTCTTCACGGGCCAGTTCAGAGAGCGGCCTTAGGATTTCCGTGTAGTGTGGATACCGGAAGATTAAATTGATGGCGGTCGCCGCGGCCTTCTTCTCACAATGAGCGTGGTCGAGCAAAACCGTGTCAATATTGGCGACGGCCTGCTCAACCCAGGCCGACGATGTTGAACTCTGCAGATGAAGCATAAGACTCCCCTAGACCCGTCCTGTCCGTGATGACTAGAAGTCCGGGAAGATGCGCGCCTTAGTAAACATATACGGGTTTCCACCGCCCTCAACGGGGACAGATATCTGTTGCTCACCCTGGGCGTTGTAAGATGTGATCTTGGCCGTGCCAGCGAGATTACTGTCGAGCAAGAGAAAGCCAGTGGGGAGAGCAATGATATCGATACCATCGACAAAGTCCCCATTCGTACTATCCACGAGGATGCGCTCCCGCTCCGGTGGCGCGCGCCCACTCTCCGCGGCCGCGTAAAATGCAACACCATATGCGTTGCCTTCTCCACCGATTTGAGCTGTCATGAGAATCTTTACACCCTCATCTGTCTCAACAGGTGCAAGCGCATTACCTGGTCCGACTTCATCATCGGGAAACTCGGGCGCGAATGGTGTTTTGTACAATTGCGCGGAGCGATTGTTGAAGGTCATCAGGATAGACTCTTGGTCTAAAAACAGCAGATCGGTGACCCCTTCGACGCGAGACCCTCTCGCGACCGGGGGAGAGAACGGCTGCCTAAACCGCCCATTGGAATCCAACTCGTATAAATTCTGGCTGGTCCGACTCCAAGCGACAAAAGCATCTCCGAACGTGTTCCAAAGGCCCTCAACGCCATCTAAATTGACATTGGAGGAGACCCGTCCAACAAAACTTCCGTTGACATCAAATTCGTAAACAGAGCCCTGATTCTCCTCAGGCTGTACGACAAAGATCCGTTCTCCGTTTCGATCGACGGCCAAGCCGCTCGCTGCATTGATCCCATTGCCGGCCAGGTCGAGAAACTTGCAGAAGTACACGGCACCAAAATCTCGCTGGCGATACGCATCGACACGGTCTGAAAAAGCAACTAAGAGGTAGGTGCCTGCCTGAGCATCTGGACAGCGATCATCGATAGGTTCTTCGCCGCCGCCGCCGCCGCCACCGGTGCCGCCTGAGCCGCCATCAGTCAATGCGCTGCCATCGATATCCATTTGGCCCATGTCACTTGCAATTCCACGATCTGCTTCGACACCGCCCGCGCCGCCTTCATCGTTCGATGACGATGAGCATCCCCAAACAGCAAGGACTAAACATAAAACTGACTTCTTCATTTCAGCGCTCCCAAATTCTTTTCACTCAAGGATACACAGCACCAATATCAAAGTTTGATGCAATCCCACAATGTTCGAGTTGTACACAAACAATCTGTCTGGTCATCTGTCCAGCTCACTCGGTCCTCAGTCACTGGGGTATGCAACGGGGTTAAGTGGGCCCGACACAGCGTCTGTCAACGGCTCTAAATCGTCTGAGCGGGGTGTATGGAAATGACGACAGACTTACTGGTTGGCGTGTTACTTTTGTCGGCTACACTTCGGGCTGGAATAAGCTTATTGGCCTCAGGAAAGTAGGTCATCACACATCGACTCGGCAATGACTGAGACATGACGACGAAATCTGTCGCAGAACGCTCTTCTCCATTGAAATGACTGGTCAGATCAACCCGTTGTCCCTCGACAAAACCAGCCTCTTCGATGTCGGCTGGTGCCATCATGACTACGCGCCGATGCCCATAGATGCCTCGATAGCGATCATCATTGCCGTAAATGGTCGTATTGTATTGGTCGTGGCTGCGTACCGTACCCATCAGATACTGATGGTCGGCAAGTTCAATACGAGGCATGTCATGCACCGTGAACACGGCTTTTTTGAGGTCTGTATTCCAGACTCTCGAACGAGGGCCGTTGGGCAGGACAAAGCCGGACGGAACACGAACGCGACGATTGTAGTCTTCAAAACCCGGAATCACTGACTCTATCAAGTCTCGAATTCGGTCGTAATCGGCAACCAGGTCATGCCACTTCAGATCGTATTTTTCCCTCAGGGTCGCAAAAGCCAATTCGGCGACGATGGCAGGCTCACTCTTTAGTTCAGTTGATGCCGGTTCGAAACGGCCTTGAGATTTCGTCACGATGCTCATGGAGTTTTCACATGTGACAAACTGTGGGCCGGTCGCCTGAAGATCGACTTCGGTGCGGCCGAGACAGGGCAAGATAAGCGCATGTTGACCCACAACGAGATGTGACCGATTCAACTTGGTCGAAACCTGAACCGTCAGCTGACACTTTTCCAGGGCACGTTCAGTGTAATCGGTATCTGGTGTCGCTGCGACGAAGTTCCCACCCATGCCAAAGAAAATCGATGCTCGGCCATCGTGCATCGCATGAATTGATTCAACGACATCAAAGCCGTGCTCTCTCGGAGGCTCAAATGAAAATGTCTGAGCAAGCCCATCCAATAGTTTTTGAGATGGCCGTTCGACAATTCCAACCGTCCGATCACCCTGGACATTGCTGTGACCCCGCACAGGGCAAGCACCCGCCCCTGGTTTGCCAAAATTCCCGCGCAAGAGCAATAAGTTGACAACCTCTTGAATATTGGCCACCGAGTTCTTGTGCTGAGTCAGTCCCATCGCCCAACAGACAATGGCGGATGAAGCCTCACAATAGGCATTTGCCGCAGCTTCAATTTGGCTTCGGTCAAGACCGCTTTGCTCGACGATTTTCGACCATTCAATCTCCTCCAGTGCATGGCAGAAGTCATCAAACCCGTGTGTATGCTGCTCGATAAACGGCCTGTCCAAAATGGTGCCTGGCTGAGCGTTCTCCCGGGCCAATATGTGCTTCATCACCCCCTTCAATAAAGCAACGTCACCATTGATTCTAACCTGAAGATACTGGTCTGAGAGCGCCGTGCTATTGCCCAATAAAGCAAGGGGACGCTGTGGGTGCGCGAAGCGCTCGAGTCCGCGCTCCCGTAATGGATTCACGCTAATGATGGTCGCCCCATTTTTCTTCGCAATCTCAAGGGCGCTCAACATACGAGGGTGATTTGTACCGGGGTTTTGTCCAATGACAAAGATGCAATCGGAGGTCTCAAGATCCCTTAGACTGACGGTCCCCTTCCCTATGCCGATGGTCTCAGAGAGCCCACGACCGCTCGACTCGTGGCACATATTTGAACAATCCGGAAGATTGTTGGTGCCAAACATCCGGACGAACAGTTGATAGAGAAATGCAGCCTCATTGCTCGTTCGACCTGACGTGTAAAAGATCGCTTCATCTGGAGACTGAAGGGCATTGAGTTGTGCGGCTATGAAGTCAAAAGCCTCTGTCCACTCGATAGGCTCATAATGAGACGCGCCGGTTCGCAAGATCATCGGCTGAGTCAAACGGCCTTGTTGTTCGAGCCAGTAATCTGATTTCTGGCGAAGTTCAGCAACGGACCATTTTTTAAAAAAGTCTCCGTCCACACGCCGCTTAGTGGCTTCGGCTAAAACGGCCTTGGCACCGTTTTCACAAAATTCAAAACGAGACCGATGAGCGGCGTCCGGATCAGGCCAGGCACAGCCGGGACAATCGAATCCATCGGCTTGATTGACCGCCAACAGCAACTTCGCTGCATCGATTAAACCTGTCGTATTTTTAGTTTCACGATAAACGGAGAGCAGAGCACCCATGCCGCCTGCAGCGGGACGATAAGCACGGGTTTTAGCTGTCGGGTCGACTTTGACTAAAGCCTTTGATTGCCCCTCTTTTTTTGAATCTGTACTCATAGGTCAACCCGCGTGTGAACAATTCGGCGCACTGCCAACGAGTGTGTCATGATTTAATAAGCAGTTCTGTTTCTGAGCCAACGGGCCTCTCCATGAGTCCAGCTAAAGCCGCCTTCGCGGTCAATCGCCCGGCAAACATAGACTCAACCGCCTCAACGAGTGGTGAATGAATCCGCTGACGAACGACACGCGCGGACAGAGTACGAGACGACTCTCTGACCTCCGCAAACTGCCCGATTTGATAATCGCCAGCCGCTAAAGATGCGCCGGCAAGAAAGCTAGGGCCCTGGCCCCCGTAAACCATTTCTCCTAAAACGCCGAGACCAGCCAGGCCATATGCAGTCCCGAACTGGCCTCCCAATCCACTGACGACTCGGTTCATTTCCGCCAGAGCGCGTGTCAAAGCGGTCGCTTCCGCTGCAGGACCCACGTTCATGGCGCGAGCAACGCCAAGGGCGACCCCCACCACGGATGCAGCCACATTTGATAATTCAACACCGGCGATATCTTTATTGGTGTAAATGCGAAGCGAATTCGACCAAAGTGCATTCTGTATCTCCGCAGACCATGATGGAAAAGCGGATCCGACCACCAATGCGACAGGCGATTTGTCGCCCAACGAGCGCGCATCGGCAGCACCGGCTAAAACAGCCAACTGTCTGACTGCCGTAAGCGTTCTTATGGCTTCAGTTGAACGAAGATGCGTCATCGGCGTTAAGCCCCTTGCTGTACTCATCACGCGCTGCTGTGGGCCTAAGCTGACTTCAGATTGCTGAAGTAGCGTCTCGACTTCACCGATTGGTAGGGCGATAATCAATCGTTCATGAGCCTGTAAGAGGCCAGGCACATCTGTTGTGTGTAAAATCCCTTTGGGAATGCCCTTACGCCGCTTCACCAAGCCGCCCACACTCACCGAGTGCCCATTGCGATGTAGACGGCGAGCAAGGCCTAGGCCCCATTTGCCATCGCCGATAATCCCCCAAGCTGTCATGCGACACCGTCCCGCAATAGACTATCCCAGGCCGACAGACGATTGCCGTAGTAAAACAGTGTTTTGGGGTCTCGGACGATAATCGCATCGTCCCCGTATTCGACCGCACTACGCAGATGGTACATTCCATAGGTTCGAACGGCATCATCCAGAACTTCGTCTATAGGCGATTGCCGAATCGCCGAATCTAAACGCAGCTGGCCCCGCTCTTCTGCTGCAACAAGAAGCTGCCGCACGCGTTCGGCATCGCCACATAATTCTGTCAAATCATGCCGATCCCCACTGGTTGTCCGTAGGAGAGCAAACAAGTCCAAGTGCGGTGCTAAGCGCCGCTCCCGCTCGAAGAGCAACCAGCCTAAAAAGTGGGTGGGTAAAATGACTGTTTCGCGTAAAAACGAATCCGCAACCGCAGCGCCCGTCTGGCGAGTATATTCAGCATCGCGAGCAGGATCCGCGCTGACTTGACCGTCAACACTTAGGTATCCGACCGGATCGATAATCGAGCCACCGGGTGAGCGACTGTACCCATCGGCTGCGACTCGATTGCCGAAAACATCCATAGGTTGACCGTATCGAATGACCATCGATGTCTGAAGACCCATCACCCGGGCAGAGTACTGAACCACCCGCCCGAGACGACTGAATTCATCGTCATCGATAATGTAACGCGCTTGGCCTTCCTCTTTGAGATAGTCCTCGATGAGGGTCTCTGCCTCAAGCACCAGTGGGTAATTGATGGTGACCGGTACAATGTAAATGGGCCTGTCGTCGCCGCGCAGGATCCGTTCAGTGAACGCGGAGAGCGCACTGCCGAGCAAACCGAGCTTCAAATGTTGTTCGATTTGCCCTGACCGGCTCCGAGTCCCACCTGGAAAAAACAAACTGTGATACCCGCGTTCGATCAGAACTTGCGAGTAGAGTTTCAAGACGTCCTTGTAGAGAACATGGCGAAGGCGGCGATCGACCCGATACGCGCCGAGATTTCGCATGAAGTAACCAATGAGTGGGTTCAGAAAAAGATTCTTACCCGCTCCATAAGTACAGGGTGGTAATTGAGCATGGACCAAAGACCATCCCAGGACGATGCTGTCGAGATTGCTGGAGTGAGTTGGCACGATGACCAAAGTACCCCGCTTAGCCAATTCACGAAGCGTAGCAACATCGCCCTCGACGCGGATTCTTGATGCCAGATCGCGCACCTGTGTCAGACCTTGTGCAAAGTCTGTCGTATTGAAAACTGCGCCTAAACCGAGGGGAAGGACTGACGTTGCGAATCGATAGACCCGTTTGTCAAAGTGACCCACGACGTCCTTTACATACCAGTCCGACCGCCGTTTTAACTCATCGCGTAGTTCGGGCTGCGTCATCCGACCAATACGCCTGGCCAGATTTTTCCAATCGTCTAAACGCTGGCCTTCACGGCCACGAACTTTTTCGAGCCTGTTAATTTCATGAAAGGCAGCATCGTTTAAAACCAACTGGAGGCTACGGGTTGCATCGTCACCAGCATAGTCGGTGAAGCCGTCTACGACCCGTGAGATGACCTCGCGCTCGATATCGTCACGATGTCGATTGAACTGAAATAAAGGGGCGTTCATGGTCTGAGCATACACCGAATTCAAAAAGACCTGTACGGCTAATTCTGTTTCGCTGTTCCTGCGCCGTTAGCTAAGCATCAGCGGCAAGTGGGAGGGCGTTTTCATCACCGTGCTTAAGATGCGTCGAGACCATAATTTCAGGGACAGGTCCACGGGATGACGCATTTCGATTAATATTACGTCGGCAGAAGACTTGGCCGATGTGCAGTCCGTGTCTCCT
Organism: Myxococcales bacterium; assembly: GCA_002731825.1. Classification (GTDB taxonomy): domain Bacteria; phylum Myxococcota_A; class Bradymonadia; order UBA7976; family UBA1532; genus UBA1532. The sequence continues at coordinate 2,658 of PCCS01000040.1, read as the reverse complement.
GTAGAGTTCAACGGTATTGTCGGTCCACGAGTTGGATAAAACCCCTTGCGCTCCCTGGTCGCGGAGACCTGCAAAAAGTTCCGCCAGACGTTCCTGGTCGTCACTTTTAAATGGGTTGCCATCATACGCAGTGAAGTAGGCAGTATCGCTCAAAGGCCAGTAGGGTGGGTCGCAATAGACGACAGACCCTGGACCTGCCATGGCGAGCAAAGCCTCAAAATCTAAATCATAAAGCGTGACATTTTTAAGTGCACGACTGACCTCATGAAGGTTGTCGACGTCAACTAATCGAGGTTTCTTATATTTCCCGAATGGTACATTGAATTGGCCACTTCGATTAATTCGATATAGCCCATTGAAACAGAGCCGGTTCAGCCAAATGACGCGGGCAGCACGGTCTACATCTGACAACTCGAGTCCGTTTAAGGCTCTGACGGCATAGTATGTGTCTTCATCGGGCGTCCATTGATAAATGGCCTCGATGACCTCATCTGGCTTGTCCCTGACCATTCGATACGTGTGAACTAACTCGGGATTTCGGTCATTGAGAATGGCTCTCTTGATACGCCCTTGACGGGCGAGCTCCAGGAAAACAGCCCCGCCACCTAAAAATGGCTCGATGTAGAGTTCAATTTGACCGTCGGGCAACCGGGCCATAATATCGTCCATCAACGCCCGTTTACCACCGGCCCATTTGAGAAAGGGCCTCGGTGACATCATCGACTTTTTCTGTAAGTTTTTTGCGTTCATGTGGATACATTATCCTACATGTCAGCAATCTCCAAAAACTTGTCTAATTTCATGGACGATTTCATCGACGGAGCGGCCGGTGGTGGTCACCGTGTAGTCGGCTTGACCATAAAGCGGTTCGCGGGTCTCCATGAGCTGTCGTAACTGGGCCATCGCTTGGGGGTGGTCTCGCATTGGCCGATTATCCCCTTGATCGATCACCCGATCCCAGTGATCTTCTGCCGTTGCTTTCAACCAAATGGTGACGGCTGAGTTTTTAAGTCGTGCGAAATTCTGTGGGTCGGTGACCAAGCCACCCCCTGTGGCGACAACTCGATCGCGGCCATCATCCACCAGCGTGTTGAGTGCTGTAGACTCAAGCTGCCTGTAAAACTGCTCCCCATGGAGAGCAAATATTTCAGCCAATGACAACTCGGCTATGTCTTCAATTCGTTTATCCAGCTCATCAAAGGGCAGGTTCAAATGGCTTGCCAACCGCTTTCCGACAGCTGTTTTACCAGCCCCCCGCACACCCAATAGGGCCACGAGAGGTTTTTTGGAGCGCGTGTATGTCGCCCGAATCCAAGCAGCGATGTCGGTCAACTCGTCGGGCGTTCTGGCGGATAAAAGTCCATCTAATTCCCCGCGGGTTTGGCGGGACACCACCGTGGGTAAAGACAGGTCGAGGGCGTTGCAGAGTTGCTCTAACTTTTCGAGAGATAAGTTGGCTACCCCCTTCTCAGCGCTGAGGATATAACGGGCGCTCAAGCCGCTGCGCTCTGCTAGTTTGGCCACGGTCATCGACAGTGCCTTTCGTCGGCTCCTGACGCGTACTCCTACAATTTCCTTGATGCTCAACATGAACTATATTTCACCATAAAACAGAAAAACATGCAATATAGTGCTTGATATTTTCCGATAAAAAGCTACATTTAAAAACTACTAATGGGAGCCGTTCGGGAGGTACTCGTGAAAATTGAAGGCTTTGGTGCTCATCCAGATACGTATCGCCACTGGACTCTTAACGTCGATGGAGAGGTCGCGACGCTCACGATGGACATCGAGGAGGAGTCGGCTGCTAAGCAGTACGTCCTAAAACTCAATAGCTATGATATTTTCGTCGATATTGAACTTGCAGACGCGGTCAATCGATTGCGGTTTGAACATCCAGCTGTAAAGGCGGTGGTCGTCACCAGCGGAAAAGACCGGATTTTCTGCGCGGGCGCAAACATCAATATGTTGAGTAGCAGCACGCATGCCTTCAAAGTGAACTTCTGCAAATTTACCAACGAAACCAGGCTATCCATCGAGGATGCAAGTCGGGTCAGTGGACAGAAGTATATCGCCGCGTGTAACGGTGTGGCATCTGGCGGCGGTTATGAGCTGGCATTAGCGTGTGATGAGATCATTTTAGTCGATGACCGAAGTTCGGCGGTCAGCCTGCCGGAAGTCCCTCTCTTGGGCGTCTTACCGGGTACGGGTGGCCTCACTCGAGTCGTCGATAAACGCGGCGTTCGACGGGACTTAGCCGACCATTTCTCGAGCCTTGCTGAAGGCGTACGAGGCAAACGGGCTGTCGAGTGGCGTCTGATCGACGCCACGTACAAGCTGTCCAAATTTGAGGCCGGGGTCCAAAGTCACGTCGATCAGATTTTGAACGATACGACCGACGCGAAAAGCCAAAGTGGGATTCCTTGGACGCCACTGGCGGTGGACGTCGATGACGATGACAGTCGACGATATGAATTTGTTGACATGCAGGTCGACCATGCAAAGCGCCGAGCGACCATCGTCGTCAGCGCACCGGAGAGCGTCGGGCCATCGAGTACCGATGCCATCCTCGAGGCGGGTACAGGGTGGTGGCCCCTCCAGGTGTTCAGAGAATTGGATGACTGCCTGCTCCACCTCAGACTGAACTTACTCGACGTG
>PCCS01000039.1 GCA_002731825.1 Myxococcales bacterium | reverse complement strand
CACTATTACTACTAGTAGTAGTATTCATGTGCGACTCCCGCTCATCCTCGGCTGTGCTGCAGTCCGAGTCGGACGCCTCTTCCGGGAGCAAAACAAAACGGAACTCTTCTTGTTGTTTTTGTTTTTGTTGTTGTTGTTGTTGTTGTTGTTGTTCCCCGGGTTCATCGGTTCGGGTGCTGTAATCTGGATAAACCCCATCCCCGTTGCCGTCCCACCAGAATCACTGACGGTGATATTTCGACTTCCAATTTGGGCGTCCTGAGCGACACTGAAACCGTAGATGATTCCATCGCCACGGCCACCGTCAACACGCTCAGCCTCGGGAATGACCTGCGGTACCTCGTTTTGGGTGATTCCGGGCCCAGATATTGACACCATAGCGCCGGCCTGAAACCCACGACCCGTGATCCAAATCCGGGCCTCGCTGCCGGCACTATGAACACTTGGAGACGCCCCCGTTACGATATCAGCGCCCAGAGCAGGCATAGCCAAAAACGACATTGGTAAAAAGCAGAAAACGATTCGGCGCCACATCAATGTGTACTCCTCTGTATTGAGAGACTTCAAAGTAAGTCCCCCCGACTTATACGCCCACCGGCTCTACTCTACAGGCTTTGAGGTAGATAGCTCAAGCAGTTCTAGTGGCTGCGGGTTCGACAAGCGTCTGACACCGGGTAGGTTTGATATCGCCGGGTACTGTTTCGCCAACTTATCTATCAATGTTCTCATTTTCAGCATACGCACCTCGGGAACAATTTTCTGTCTCAGCTCGGCGATAACATCATCCAAGGTTTGGGTCCGAGCGGGGATTGCATCCTCTAGCCAGACAACGTGATACCCAAACTGACTGACGAAGGGTGGTATAATCGTTTTTGGAATGGAATGAGCAAACACCTCGTCGGTGAAGTCCTTGGCAAATCGCCCCTTACGAGCAAACCGGCGCAGGCGCTGACCTTGAACTTGAACCCCGAAGTCCTCTCCTCGTTTCGCGTACGCCTTCGCACGGTCAAGAAACGCCTCCATGTCCGAGACAGGCTTGTCCGTCAAGTCTTTGTAAATCTCTGTTGCGAGCGCCGCACAAGATTGATCGATATCGGCCTCAGTTGGTCTCTTACCACCTTTGGTAATGACAATATGGGAGGCCTCTCTCAACTCCGGATGATTGAAGACGTTCTTGTTTTTCGCATAGGACGACTCCAGGTAACTCCTCGGAACTGTATCAGCGGTCCATAGCGGCTCAAAGTCCGCCTTGAGATACTGTCTTACCATCATCTGATCACGGATCATTATCACCTGTTCATCATTCTCGAGACCCGCCTTGCGTGCCCCCAACGCCAGCAATTCAAACTCGATTAACTCATTGAGTAAGGTCTTGAGTGAATGCTTGGGCCTGGTTTCGGCAAAGCGCAGTAGGCGCTGCTCGGTGATCTGAATCGGCCCATACTCCGACTCAACACGCGCAATAATCGACGCGCTCGCTTCATCGGGGTCAGCCAGACAAATGGCTACGATGCCGCTCGATAGAACGGCTAATGTAGAAAACAGGATGACTTTTACAGTTTTCAGCTGAACCTCTCTTTCGACGACTGAGACGACTCGTCGGCATCATAATTAGACAAATACTGTCTGCCAAGCCCCATCAGTCCAAAGGCGCCGATCATCATCAATAAAGCGGGCACGTAGGCCCCTGACAACAGTTTACTTAAGCCAAAAAAACTGACTGGAAAAGAGCACAGGATGCAGATAAATCCAGCGGTCTTCGAAGCCATCTTTAAACGGTCCAAGTCACGCCAAGAATGAGGCAAAAAACAGTCACTAAAAACCAACTTTTCCGGTGGCGCTGCGGGCTGGAAAGATGGGTGTCCAATAGCGTGTCCACAGCGTAGGCCCCCTGTAGACTCAGCAAAAGGATTGTGCAGGCTTGGACGCGATGCGCCTGATGAGACCAAATGTGTAAAACATCGTCTGTGAGTAAGAGATCAATCGCATACAGCGGGGCTAGACAAAGAACTAGAACCACAACCGATACCATGATGCGTCCATTCATCTGAACCGTCTCATCCAATGATTCGGTGGGCTTCCAAATAACGGGGTCAGCGTCTGTCCGGGATTCATGGGTGTGATGTGTGCCTAGCATCATAGTTAGAACGTAGGCCGACATGGTGATCGTGGCGAGCAAAACATCCAGACCTGACAGACCATCGACAAGTAAGTGCGCAACACCAATTAACCACAATGTTGGAACCAACATGAGGGAGATCAACGGAACGTTTTTCCGATGACCGTACCACCAGAGCCAGGGCACGATAAAAATTGCGCCCCGAGCAACAGCTTCATCGGGTAATCCATAGCGCGCGATAGGCCAAAGCCCAAAGACGAACTCGCTCAATAGAAAAACAGTAATCTTGGCGAACTTATTCATCAGCTGCCTACGGTTTTACAGACCACCTGAACTCGATATTTTCACCACCGCGTAAAACACGGATGGAGAGTTGTGATGCCTTTGCAAGGCTTTCCCAGGCCGCCATGAATTGGTCAGGCCTCTCCAAAGCATGTCCATTGACGGTGATCAAGACGTCTCCAAGCCTGACGGTTCGACTTCGCGTAAGCACGGAATTGGCAGTGGCTGATATCAATTTAAAACCGATAAAACGCCCATTTTTCTTTACCGGTTCGACTTGGACACTCGCCACCATGGCTTGGGGTCCTTTTTCGAGGACCACCTGCAGTTCAGCTTGGGATAAAACGCCGTCCACAATGGTCGGTTTTACACCTGCCATAAGGCAGATACTGAACAGCAATACGACCAGACATCTAATGAGTTTTGTCATGACAAAAGTACTCCTCAACTCGGATTCGATTCCGCAGGAATTTGGTAGGTATTTGCAACGATGTCGACAATCTCATCGAATACGTCCGATATCGACCGTGAGCCGTCGATGGTGACAATGTTATCATTTGGACGCAGTCGAGCAGCATCCCTGTATCCATCAGCAACCTGCCGCTGAAACGCCGTGACTTCATATAAATCGGACTCGTCGGCCCGCGCTGCACGACGTTTTGCCGCAACATCGGCTTCAACTTCCACCATCAAAGTCAAGCCCGGGGCCATCATTGTCGAGTTGACAGATGCCACCCATTCAATACCGCATTGAATACCCTGGTATGCCAGACTCGACATCAGGTATCGATCACAAATCACAAAGGTACCTTGTTTGAGTAGAGGCTGTATCTCGCCATTGATATGATCTGCACGATCGGCGAGGAAAAGGCCCGCAATACTCTCAGGGGGCAAGGTCTTTTCATCCATACCAAGAAACTCCCCACGTAATATCTGCCTGATGATTCGACCGATTCGCCCCTCAGTCGGTTCAGCAGTTACATGGGCGTCGTACCCCTTTGAGATCAACCATGCCGACAATTTATGCGCCTGCGTTGTCGTGCCTGCACCGTCTAGGCCTTCGATAACAATGAAGCGGTTCTTCTCACCGTTCACGATGTTCCCCTTTCAGTTTGCCTCGATTTTTGAGGAGGTCTTCTGTGACCGTTCCAGCCGAGCGCGGGCTGTAGACACCATATCTCGAATTGCGGCTGCATCATGCATGGACAGTAAATCAAAAAACTCGAGGACACGCTCACCTCCGATGACGGACAAGGTATTTAGGATGGAGCGTAAACTATCAAGATTTCGTGTATCCGCCATATTGATCAGAGCGCGCGCAGCGCGCTCATCCCCCATCTCTGCGAACGCACCGATCATTCGCTGTTTGACAGCCAGATTTTTTTCAACTCTCAAGGCATCCAACATGGGCCCGACAGCACGCTTAGAGCGCAGCATCGCCAGCCTTTCAATGGCAGCGAGCCGATGTCCAGGGTCAGGATTTTTGAGAACCCCTATGAGGTCTGATTCATTCTTAATGAGCAGTCTAAGGCGCACGTCCATCCAATCGACTTGGGCTGCCCCTCCTTCGGCGAGTAGACCGGTCAGCACAGTCTTCAATTCGGCGGCCCCAGTCTTGGCATTTGATTCAAAACGTTTTTCCCAAAATTGATGCATTGCTGTCTCCGCGCCCGGCGGTCTTAAAGACAATTCGGTCTTTAGAACCAAAACGGCGGGACCGGATTTTGCTTTATCGGAGAGACCTTCAGGCCCAATTTGTCCGTAAACAACATGAGTCCGACTCGTCAACGTCCAGCGTGTCGACGCTGCCTTAGGTGAAAACTCAATGCCCCTCGACACAAAACGGCCGATCTGCTCTTTCTTAAAACGAGCCAGGTCGAGGGTCACGGGCTGAGTGGCACTGGGCGTACCATCGATGACACGATAGTCGACGAGTACAACCGCTTCAAGCTCGGTGGGCGCTTTCGAGCAACCAGGCAATAGTAAGAGAAAGACCCAAGCTGTAGACAATAATCTTACTCCCATCACACCCGCTCCAGACGCACTCGCACCGCCTCTGACCATGCGGGGTAGCCATGAAGGTCAAATAGCGCCTTCGCTGACTCAAATGCTTGCTTCGCTGGATTCCTGTCGATTTGACACATAAAATCACCCAGGCAGACCAACGATCGAGCCGCGTAGAAAGGGCTCTGTAACTCGGCAACCAACTCATCGACAATATCTAAATTAGTCCGCGCTTCGAGACGGTTCGCTAAGGCCAGGTTGAGCTTGAGCTGCGTCGATGCAACATCAAACATTAATTCGGGTTCCCGGGCCTTTTCCGCCATTTTAAGCGCCTGGTTCAAAGCCGTTTTACACAACGCCACATCGCCGACTTTCGCGGCGCCCTGAGCGATAATAAATTCAAGTGTAGCCTGCTTTGTCGGATCCTGCCCCCACAACGTAGCCGCTTCACGTATCTGCTCATGCCAGTCATCGCCAAGGCTGCTTGGGTCATCAGCCTCAAGGACTGCTTTCAACAAATACTCCGTCCCATCTCTGGGGTCGAGCCCCGCAGCCAGTCGCCCGATGGGTCGTGCTAATAAACTCTGAGTTAGACTGCGTTTGTCCGAATCGGATAAACCATCACTATGTCTGGCGATCCCTTCGGCCAAATCCAAGTCCAGTTTACGGGGTTCCTCTTGCTCAGATGTACCGAGCCAAATGGCATTCCACCGATGCCCATATGTCGTTAAATTTGATTGGAATGCGCTGCCATAACCCGAGCGAAGCAGTCGAGAATAATCCGTATATCCAGCGATTTGCCCACCGGTCATGAAAGTATGAAAGACTTGTTCAGCAACCAATCGATTGCGCTCCCAAAGTTTCAGTTTATCAATGGATGCCACATCTTCGGGCTGCGAAAGCGAAGGATGGAGAGATAAACACCGTCTTTGCAAATCGTTAACGAGCGCAGGCGCCCACCTGTACAAGGCACATAATGACTCGACATTCTTGACGACTAAAAGAACCCAAGTCGCCATTCGAGACAGCATGTTTCTTTGTGCATTAAGCATGGTCAAACGATGTTCCACATCTCCAACATCGAGTCCATCGACGATAAAAAGCTTGTTGTTGAAGTGCGTACCCTGATGCTGGATGACCTCGATGGGTACCGGTCTTTCATCGCTAGACGATGTCATGACGGGAATCACCCCGTGGGGTTCTAGCCCCTCCAAGAAAGCGTGTAGCGCCGAATCGTCGTTAAAGAGACCGACGGCAAGGCGACTTTCCGCACCCGCGCCATTTAACCAACTTGAAAAATCATCAAGATGATATTTGAAAGCAGACGGCCATCGACCAGAACTAGGTTCCGGCCATTCAGAATTTATAATAGACTCACTCACACGCGTCCCGAATCTCGACTGTTTGTAATTGGTGTGGTACCAGATGATAGAGAGAGCTTCAAAGAGATGTGACCTTATCTTGGGTTCAACGGAGAAATCTATGCGCTTAGCTGTACTCATATCACTATTTCTCTTCGCGAGTGCGACCCATGCGGAGCCTGAGAAATCGTCAAACAATGTGACGCGAACAGGTCCATACCTTGGCGTACAACCAGGCATGATCGACCGCGCACCTGGCAAGGTTAAGCTTCGCAGTAAAGGCGCGATTCGACTGGTCTCATGGGTTGGCTTTCAAATGACGACACCAGGGGGTCGTGTCTTTATTCAAACGACCGAACCGCCCGCGTACGATATCGTGCCGAGCGAGCCAAACGAAGTGGTCCTCGAATTGACGAACAGCCGGCTTCATTCTCGCAACGAAAGCCGCCCGTTAGATACGACTGGTTTTCCAACGGTCGTTGAGTCAGTGGCAGCCAAACAGCGCAAAGGCAATAAGACACGAGTCACCATCAAGTTGCGACAAATTGTTGGTTACGACCTAAAGCAAGAAGGCAACTATCTATTCCTCGACTTCAGACCGCCAATCAGACCGATTCGAGTCGAGAAAAAAACGCCAAAAGTAGACTAGAGTTCGCGTTTGGGCCTTGGGATAGTGAAGACCTCTCCAATGCGAGCGTAGTCGTGACCACCAAGCCTTGAAATGGCGTCTAGAGCGCGCACGTCGACTCGACCTTGAGCGTCCAAGACCGCGTCATCAATGTGAATGAGCTTGATTCGTCCGATGATAATTCGACTCGTGACACATCCCTCATCATTCTTGACCTCCGTGATGTCATGACAATCACATTCAAAGGAGATGGCTGCATCACGGACCCGAGGCGCCGCCACCGTCTCCGACGGTGAAAAATCGATACCTGCGGCCTCAAACTCATCGATATCCGCGGGATAGGCCGCACTGGTCTGGACCATCTGCTGTGAGGCCGAATATGATGAGCAGTTGACGACAAACACCCCGGTATCTATGCAGTTTTGTGCTGTATCCTTCGGATCGCCATTTCGTCGATTACCGCAGCAAAATAACAGGGTCGCGGGGTCGCTGGTTACACCGGTAAAAAAACTGAAGGGCGCGAGGTTATGGGTCCCAGCTCTCGAGATCGTACTCACCCAAGCAATTGGCCTAGGCACGATTGATTCAATCATCCTGAAATAAGTGGCTTTCTTGCCGTCTTCCATCGGGTCGAATCGCATGGCCATCCCTCCAATCGGATTCCTACTTTGTTTAGGTCCCCAGTGACCCCGTTTGTGATATATGGCTCGTCCACAGCTCTCATGCAAGGTATCTTAAGCCCTGTGCATCTCCTCTTGACGATAATTACGCTGGCAACCCCGATTCCAGATGCCTTTGAGCTGTCCGCATCAACCTTGGAGTTAAACGAAAAGAGCGAGACCTGCAGCGGCGGACACCTTCAGCTCAAAGACGCTCAGCTAAAAGCGCAGGCGCTCGAGCTGAATGCAAAGTCCATCCAGTATTGTCACCAGACGAGTGCTCTCAGGAGTCACGCACTACAGATAGCGTCTCCGAACGTACGGTTAGTCACGGAGTCAGCCCGAGGTAAAATGGGGGACGATGGTGTCGAATGGGTTGAACTGGGCCGCGGATATGCAACGCGGTGTATGTGTCACAAACCGCTATGGACCATCAACTTTGAGTCTGCTGCATGGCATGCAAATCGCAGCATACTCATCGATTGGCCCACGTTGACTGTATTGGACGTGCCGGTCTTGGTCCTTCCATACTGGACCCTATCAGCGAGCGGACGAGAGCAAGGTTTCGGCGTACCGAAACTAGGCTGGAGTGCCGACCGTGGGTTGAGATTCGGCCTACCCATCACCTGGGCATTAAAAAGTGGCGCCGACTGGACCTTTGAGATGGGGCGCGATGGGACCGACCAATACGGTCTGACTCGGATCGCTTGGACAGATAAACTTGACTCAGAACGAGCCCTTCAATTGGAACTGATTGGACCGGATATGAACGCCACGGGGCTGGGCACATTTGCGTCAAACCCGGTTTCGCTGACCCTCGAATTTGACTGGCTCAGCTCGCCACAAAAAAGGGGGCTTTATCGGCGAGATTGGCGGGAACACATCAGACCGTTTTGGACCTCAAGCCTCTCCGTTTCAACTGAACTGGGTCCGATTTTTGTCGGGCTGAACACCTGGTATGGACAAGCTAATCCCAGTCAGCTCCGAACTCAAGACACCTGGTTTGCACAGGCTCTGTTTGGTTGGCCACATAGGCTCGCCGATATCCAACACACTTTAGGCTTAGACATCTCTCATTCCGGCACCGACGTTGCTCGCGAGGCTCTGTTAGCCCTCTATTCTGATGCATGGCTATCTCGACAGTACGGCCTTCTCTACGTGAATGCGAGGTGGAGAAACACGTTGGTTTTCAGAGACGCCTTTGGAGACCGGGATGACGCCTGGTACGGAAACGGTCATCTGTTTCCCGGATTGACAGTGCTGGGACAGTTTAGGGACATTAAACACACGGTCACTCTGGGTCCAGACCTGTGGATGAATCGCGCAGCAACTGATCGCCAGTCACTGCTGAGTTCGACCTATAATCAACGGAGCCTACACGGCGTCGGCGTGAGACTCCATCAAGAGTTCCAAATGCCCTCGGGTCATGCATGGCTGAGTGTACGTCGAGATCTCGTGAGCAACCAGACCCAAATCGACCGTCTCCAACTCCAAACCAGAATCGCAATTTCAAATACCTATCTGCGCGCCGAAGCCTTCGGAAGCGATTGGCTCTCAGCCGATGTCCACCAACGCGCGACAAAGCAGCTCAATTTAGGCGTCAGGGCCGTTTCCAGTGAAACAACTGAGTTCCGGCCGCGATATCTACGACAACGCTTAGAACAGGAATTGTCTGTCCCAATCCGCTTTACTGAGTCCCGTGGCATTGGACCGAGCCTCGTTCTGGACACCACCTCTGTCCATTTGGCCCTGTCCGGCTTATGGGGCGGCCCTCAACTTGAGTGGCAAGGGTATTATGGAAAGGGCGGCTGGCGCCATTCGTGTGAGTGCCTCAGCTTAGAACTCGAGTTTAATCAAGGTCGCTTCGAAAAACGGCCGAATCTTTTTGTTAATATCAGGCTCGATTCCAATTGAGTTCGATGCCCGTCACATTTCTATTGACCGGGGACCCGGCAATGCGTTGACAATGTGGTCCGGCCATAAAGGAGTATGACTTTGAAACACTCGGTTCCACATGATTTAGAACTTGAGCTTGCGCAAAAAGCTGTAACCGTTGCCCTTGACAGCTATGCGCAGAAATTTAGCCAATATGCGCCGAGGGTCAGCTGGATTAGAGCACATTCGGCGTCTATTAGTTTCCGAGTCAAAAATGTGTCTCTTGAGGGTACGGTCGATGTGAATGCAGGGGCGATTCTCATCGATTTGAAAGTGCCCTTCGTACTTCGGGTCTTCAAAGGAAAAGCCATCGAGATCATCGAACGTGAGATTAAAGTTTGGCTCGACAAAGCACGGGCCGGCGAATTGGATGGTTGAACGCTGACCGTGTCTCTATTTAAACGCCTTTTCAATGCCTTAGCCCCCCCTTCGGATACCGAACCAGGCGAGTTCGGCCCCTTCGAAGCAGGTCTTCTTATCATCATTGCCATCGGACTGACAGTGGCTCATTTTGGTGGTTCTGAAATGACCTACATTAATTGGTACGGAGATATGCTGAAGGCGTCTGTTGACGCGGACTTCGCAAAAACTGAGTTTCTGTTGGATGCCACACCTCAAGCTCATCCCTACTACGCACTTTTTGGGCTGCTTCATTGGGTCACATTCTGTGTGATTGGCTATGTTTTAATCCCCTGTCTCTACTTAAAGCTCTGTGGCCAAAGAATCAGCGACATGTACTTGGGCTGGACTGGTTTTACCCAACATCTAAGAGTCTATAGCTCGCTCTATGTACTCGTCATGATTCCAGTTGTTATCGTCTCGTTTAGCCCGACTTACCAATCCATCTATCCCTTTTACCAAAAAGCAGACCGAAGTTATTTCGACCTGTTTGCGTGGGAGCTCGCGTATGGCGTCCAATTCTTCGCACTTGAGTTCTTATTCCGCGGCGTTTTGCTTGCTGGATTAAGACGCTGGGCCGGTTTTGGTGCCGTCTTCATCATGCTGCTCCCCTACTGTAT
>PCCS01000038.1 GCA_002731825.1 Myxococcales bacterium | reverse complement strand
CCTTACGCATCATGGTCGAATCGACCACTTCACCAGCCAAGAGCTCTATGCTGTCTTTGAGAACTGTCTTTTGGCCATCACTGGACTCAAATTCGATCCGAACGGTTGTCGCATTTTGCGTCGTTACGGACTGCTCATTCGATCGGAAATCGCCAGTACTCATAGTCGAGACATGGGACTTCGAGTCAGCGCTCCAGGCACCCATGGAATGGGGATTACTGCGTGCGTACTCTTTGACGGCCGCGGGCGCCCGCCGGTCGGAGTTACCTTCGCGCAAGACCGGGTTGACTGCGCTGCCCTTGACCCGGTCATATCGAGCCTTGATTGAGGCTTCGTCAGCATTGCTTGGCTCGTCGGGGTAATCGGGTAGTCCGTAGCCTTGGTTTTGCAGTTCGGTGATGGCGGCCTTCAGCTGCGGGACCGACGCGCTAATATTCGGCAGCTTGATGATATTTGCGTCCGGTGTCTTTGCCAGTCGACCCAATTCAGCAAGCGCATCATTCGTCTGCTGGTCTGCGCTGAGATAATCATTAAAGTTAGCCAAAATTCGACCGGCTAGCGAAATGTCACGGGTCTCCACGGTCACACCATTTCCACGACAGAATGCCTGAATAATGGGAAGGAAACTATAGGTCGCAAGCGCTGGGGCTTCATCGGTCAATGTGTAAATGATTTTGGGTGCGTCGCTCATCTGTTTCATCTGCTCCAACCAAGTAAGAATTTAAAACGGCCGCTATTCTTGATGGCGTTAAACTCATAAGTTTACGTACAACGGAAGCCTGGCACGGCGTGTGACAGGTCTCTCTCGCAACATGTCTACCAAAGATCGCAGGCGGTAGTGTACTGATTTCTTTTCCTCGCCCGATCCAGTGCACATCCATTAGCCCATCTGGTCTTCCAGGCAAGCGCCCGTGTGAGCTACTGACACGGTCTTATGTGCATGATGTCTTCGAATACCACCTCCTAAGTTTTACTCTAAACTTGCAGATTCGACCTATCAGCAAATAAGATATTAGCATCGCCTAGGGGAAGAGCATGTCACTTAAGAAACGAATCTATGAACTCATCGCTGAGCCACCGCCTGGAGATAAGTGGGCTCGCTTTGTTAATGGGTCTATCTTGGCCCTCATCGCCATTAATGTTGTGGTTGGCATCATCGAGACGGTCAAGCCCATAGAACAGGCATATACGGAGTTCTTTTATTACTTCGAATTTGTGTCTGTCATGATCTTTTCGGCTGAGTACATACTTCGATTATGGAGCTGTACAGTAGACGAACGTTATCGCGGTGCTTTATCTGGCCGTTTCCGCCTGGCGATGACGCCGATGGCGATTATCGACTTGTTAGCGGTCCTGCCATTCTACTTGGCAACCTTCATGGCCATCGATCTTAGGTTTGTCAGAGTCCTGAGGCTCGTGAGGTTGTTTCGTTTGTTTCGTGCCGGCCGCCTTGCATCAGCTTTTCGTTTACTTGCAAAGGTCATCAGGAGCAAACGAGAAGAATTGGGTTTATGCATTCTCATTCTTTTGCTGGTCTTGGTCTTCTCTTCGAGTGTCATGTATTTGATTGAGGGCCAAGAGCCTGATACCCAGTTTACCAGTGTCCCCGCGACCATGTGGTGGGGGATGATGACCATAACCACAATCGGGTACGGTGATATGTATCCAATCACGGCTCTCGGGCGTGTTTTCGGGTCAATTGTTGGTTTCTTAGGCATTTGTGTGTTTGCTTTGCCTGTGGGTGTGCTGGCGTCGGGATTTTCTGATGAGCTTGAGCGGGCTCGAAACGAAGATAACCAAGAGCAAGACGGCGAGACGCCCACAGCCGCAAAAAAATATGAAACTTGTCCGCAGTGCGGCGCGTCGATCCAACAAGACTAACCATACGTCCAGTTTCATTTGTCTGCATCTGAACCTGTACGGGGTTGGTCGGTAGAAATCAAAGTATCGCAGACTCAATACGAGTAGGGGCCATGTTTCAAATCTTTCTACGGCATCAACTTTTGTTTGCCTCCATATTGGTCCTCTCGGCTGTACCGGGCTGCGTCCCGAAGAAGCTTGGTAATGGCGCCAAAGAGACTAAGAGCTATAACTTTGGACCCATTGAAGACGTCGCAATCTCGGGGAATTGGACCGTCTTTGCTGAGGGTGGGGTATCCGATGGTGCGCAACGTATCTTGGTCAAGACCGACGGGAACCTCCTCGATTTTGTTGAGTTACGTGTTGTCGACCGTCGATTACAGGTGACTCTTAAAGAGGAGATTAATCCGCGCTCAGGACTTGAACTGCATTTACGGTTGGCGAAGCTGGCTGCTTATTCCAGTGCAGGGGCTGTCAAAAGCCAACTGAATTTTTCCGACCAAGGGGGCCGGTTACAGGTTTCCGGACTGAGTCGGGTTGAGGCCAAAGTGTTAGGCGGAGAGCTGGTGATCGATGCGCGGGGTGCGAGCCGAGTTGAGCTCGGTGGGCGCGCAAACACATTATCCATTACGGCAGAGAGTGCCAGTCGAGTTGATGCATCGGCCACCCTGGTCGATGCGGCGGACGTCAAAGCGGACGATGCATCGCGCGTGTTCATCCATGCCACGCGTGACATATCCATCACCGCAAACGGCGCGTCCAATGTAACGTACGATTTGAGACGTCACAAACCAACGGTGAAAGCCAAGTCGTTTGGCTCGGCGCAAGTTAATCAGGTCCGGTAGCTCGGTTAATCCTTAACTTTTGGCGTCGTTGGTTTTAAGCCCGCGGGCCATTGGCTGGGTTGCCCCTTGCCAAAGGCATTCGTGGGCGTCGCTTTGAGCGCATCCGGGATACTATCCTGCTCGCTTGCCGCAGCCTTCTTCTGCTCTTTCATCTTGTCCGTCAGTCGCTTTAATAACTCTGGGTTCTTTTCCCTTGCGAACTCAACTTGCTCAGCCGCCTTTTCAATCTCCCCTTTGGTCGAGTAAGCTCGAGCCAACCCAAGATGAGCATCGGCTGTTGCGTCCAAGTCGACGACCTGTTTCAAGTATTCAATCGCTTCATCGGTTTCCTCGTTCATGAGGAGCGCATGACCCAGAGCCGACGCCATCGCCTTTGCACCGGGGACCAATGAATCCGCTTTTCGAAAAGCTGACACGGCGCCTGGCCAATTTTTCTCCTGCGCATCCAGTTGTCCAAGTCTCGACCAAGCAAGCGCGGAATTAGAATTCATTCTTAGGGCCTCACCCAGATGCTGCCTCACCCGCCCAAACTTGCTTTGTGCGCCGGCAATCATGGCCATATCAAGATGATCTTGTGCTGTCGGGCGACCGGTGTCTAAGGCCATCTTAATGTCTCGGGCACTGACAGGTCGGCGAAATGCACGTTTAAGGCGGCCTCGGCCATCAAAGACAAAAGTGGCTGGCAGAGTGATCCGCTTGGTCTTGCCGAAGAGGCGCATGGCGAGTGTTTTGTCCAATTCGGCAACGGGAAATGAGCTGGGACCATTCGCAGTCAGACCGGCTTTTTGAGTGCCACCATTGATTCCGATGACCTCAATGCGGCCTTTGAATTCAGAATTCAGAGTTTCAAGCAGTCTCAATTCTGCTGTTTGCCGGCTGGACGATGCGGAAAAAATGTGGATGACCTGTGGCCGTCCACCTGTTGTTGGCACAGTGTGGCTGGTCCCGCGGGTGCTTTTAAATTTGGTTGGCCTAATGACGCGTTCGATGGCTCTAGGTCTTGTGCCAACTGGCCAAATCGTTTGGGGGATGACCTTTGGGGCTTGCCCATCTACGATGTCTACACGTCCAGATAAACCAGAAAATTGGGCCGTTTTACCGCTGGGCCAAACAACCTTGACAGAGACCTTTTTGGAGTCTCGACCGAGGCCAAAGAGAAGACCAGGTTTGCGTTGCCCCATCACACCATTGGTCAGCCGTACATGTTGAGTCCGTGTGCGACCCTCATCAATGGTCACGTGTACCTTTGAGCCATAGGCGATGCGTTGTTTGGCTGTTTTGACTGTGATCAGGAGCCATTCATTTGCCTTTGGACTGAGTGTGTTTTCGAAGAGCTTCAAACCCTGAAGACTCAAGACAGCCAAGTCTTCATCGCCGTCTCCATCAAAGTCCAGCGCCACGGCCGCGCGGCCGTCGGTCGTTGACGCCAATCCTGACGTTTGGCCGAGGCTGATAAATCCGTCATTCTGGCCAAGAAGAAACTCATCAGACTGGTGCCCACCGAAACTGCCTACAAATTTGCCCGCTTCGGCATCGTCTTGCGTGGTCTCTATTCCCATTGGCATCTCTGCCTCGGTTGTGGTTTTTGAATACTGTTCGAGAGCGGTCAACATCGTTCGCCAATAGTACGTGGCATAATCAGGTGCATTCGGATCGGAGTGACTCAGATTACCCGTTGGCAGCATTAGATCGGGGTAGCCATCCAGATTTGCATCAATGACCGCCGCACCGGCAGTCCAACCGGACCCACGGAGTTTTAATGTGTCGCCGAGGTCGATAAATTGACCCTTCGAATTTAATTCGAAGTACCGGTTGCCGAGAGCAAGTCGCTGCCAATCACGGGCGGCAATCTTGTTGAGTCGTGCGTTGGCATGCACGGTTAGGCGTCGGCCCACGGAGTCCCTATTACCCCCAGCAAAAAGCCCTGTTCGCCCGGTTGCGCCCAGGGATACGAGCGATAACCCGCCCGTATGACCAAAGGTCGTCAATGACGATTGTATGGCCTTAAAATGGCCAGTCCCATCGTTGTCAAATAGGGTGTTTCGACCGAAATCATTACTCTGATACAGATCAACGTCCCCATCGGAGTCAAGGTCATGGGCAAGCGTCATCCGCGTGAATCTGCTTTCTTTCACGCCGCGCTCAAGTGCTTGCTCATCAAATTTCAGCGCGCCTTGATTAATAAATATTCGCGTGGTCTCACCGGCGTCACTGTCGTAGAGGTTGAAGCGGTTGGAGCGAGAGTTCCCGTTAGAATACCCACTGAAAATTAGATCGAGTTTACCATCCCCATTGAGATCGGCTGCTTCTATATGACTGTAGAGCATACGGCTGGGTAGCTGGCAGGGACTCTTGAAACTGAGGGCCAGCGGCTTTGCTTCGTAGCGTTGGTTGCCTCGTGTATACAGTCCAAATTCCGCTCGTCCATGACGACATGAATCAACATTAGACGAGACGATTTCAGCCCGCCCATCGTCATCAAGGTCGATATAAAGTTGAGCCAGCCCGACCGCATCTGGCGGCAGAATTCGCTCTAATCTATGAAACCCACCAATCCCGTCGTTCACCAATATTTTAAGGGAGCGATGCCAACTCCAGACCATGAGGTCGTCGCGCCCATTGCCGTCGAAATCA
The DNA here is from genome assembly GCA_002731825.1 of Myxococcales bacterium. Taxonomy (GTDB): domain Bacteria; phylum Myxococcota_A; class Bradymonadia; order UBA7976; family UBA1532; genus UBA1532. The sequence continues at coordinate 22,273 of PCCS01000038.1, read as the reverse complement.
ATGGCCGCTAGACCACCGATCTGGTTAATGGCTCTCTGGTCGACTTTCGATTGTATCACGCCGCGCGTTCGTTTTGCTTGTCCGTTCTGAACGCCTAATTGATCTGTGACGTCTCTAAACAGGGGGTCAGCGGTATCGACGCGCGACATATGGTCAATTCGCAATCTGGTAATGGCCACGTCTCCGTCACCGATGCGCGCTTGAAAGGTCACTTCGATCGTGACCGCGGAGTGTACCGATGCCATGAATTCGCCGGTCATCTGGATCTGGCCACGTCCCCAGATGAGACCATCATCGCTTATCTTCAACGAGACAGTTTTCGGTCTGCACGTGCCGATGCGTCCCCCGGGTAAGTAGCTTTTCAAGGTTTTAAAGAACGACCGTCTATCGAGTCCCTTTTGGGACTGGCCGTACTGCCGGATCGTGTACCGGCCGGCCATGATTTTACCGTCAACTGGTCGGTCGACTAACCACCCTTTGAAGTCGGTGGAGAGGTGTGCTGTCAGCGCTTTGAAGTCACGTGTTGTCTGGGCTCTGCATACACTGCCCAAAATACGGAATTCTGCGGCATGTGCAGCACTTTCTGATTTGCGTATGTCACTTGAAAATTCCACAGGTTCCTGAAGCGATGGGGTCGGAAGCGGGGCCGCTGTGATGTCTTTGTTGACCGATGCTTTTGAGCTGGCCGATGTTTGTGAATGGCCAGCCGCCCCGTCTGTTTTGAGAGTGTCCGGGTCTTGGTTGCATGCGCTTAAGCTGGCGATGAGGCCAACGAGTAGGAGTCTATTCATCTGATTTCTTTGCTCATGGCTGTGCTCGTGTTTCGAAGATAGAGATGAAAATGTGTCGGTACAAGTGACTCGTATCGACAAAATGCTATGTCGGTCTTAATTAAGTTCGAGTTGATTTGATCGGGGCGACCCGTTGGTGCATCGTGCGTGATAGAAAAAAAAGTCTGTGCATACTGCATCTTATAGCCGTTGGTATCCAACTTATATAAGACAGATGAGACTGGATTGTGGATATCAAGAGATGATGAATGTGAGACTCTATATTGCGCTTAGTGTACTGGTCTTCGCGGGCTGTCAAAGACCCGTGGGCATCAAAACGGACGCGGCCACTCTGACTGGCACTCCAAAAGGCAAGAACGCGGCCACTCTAACTGGCACTCCAAAAGCCAACAACCAAGGGCAAGCGATGCCTTGGGATTTAGCTGTTCGTCGTGGTCGTCTAGAGAATGGTTTGCGTTACTATATCGAGGAGAACGCCGAACCCTTAAAACGCGCTGAACTGCGCCTCGTTGTTCTCGTGGGCAGCACGTCAGAAGACGACGACCAACTTGGTTTGGCACACGTGGTTGAGCATATGGCATTCAACGGATCGACCCATTTTACAGGCAATGAACTGATCAGCACTCTCGAAAAGTTTGGAATGGGTTTTGGGGCCCATTTAAACGCTTACACGTCCTTTGATGAAACCGTCTACAAGCTTCAAATTCCCACTGAACCAGCCCTATTGGACAAAGCCTTTATCATTTTACGGGACTGGGCGGGCAATTTGAGTTTTGACGCGTCTGAAGTCAAAAAAGAACGTGGTGTCGTCCTCGATGAATGGCGGAGAAGTTTAGGGGCCGGCCGACGGATTCAAAATGAATTGTTACCGCTTCAATTCAACCACAGTCGCTATGCGGACAGACTGCCCATTGGGACTGAGGCATCTCTGCGAACGTTTTCACGAGACCAGCTCCTTCGCTTTTATCGAGATTGGTATCGCCCCGACTTGATGGCCATCGTTGCGGTTGGAGACTTCAAAGCGGAGGCCGTTGAGGCACGCATTCGGGAGCTGTTTTCTGACCTAAAAGCACCGTCGCCGATCCGGATCCGACCCGTTTTTAACGTGCCTCCGTACACGGACGATCAGACTCACGTGGCCGCCGACCCGGAATTGACCGCATCCGCTATCAATGTGTCGACAATTGTCGATTACAGTAAGCCGACCACCGTGTCAGAATATCGACAGATGATGATGGAGCAGCTGACCTTATCGATTATGAATGCGCGTTTAAGAGACCTGCGAGACCAGGCTGACCCGCCCGCACATTATGCTGCGTTGTACCAAAGACAATTGGGGCCTAAACAGGCGACGCGCGGGCTCATGATCGCCCCGTTTGAGAATAAATCAAGTCAGGCTATTTCTGCAGCACTTCGCTTGGTCATTCAAGCGCATACCCATGGTTTTACTCAAACGGAGCTGGACCGAGCAAAACTGAGCGTCACACAATATTTTGAGCGCGCTCTAAAAGAAGATCGGACGGAGTCGTCCTCGGATGCCGCCGCTGAACTTGTTCGTCACATCACCACAGGCGAAACAGTCCCGGGCTTGGTTGAAGAAGCCAAAGTTATCAATCAGGTTCTGCCGGACATTAAACGAGCAGAGGTCAATCAATTCATGAGGGCATTTTGGGCTGACAAGCATCTGTTGACGACCGGTGTTTATCCAAACAAAGCCGGGTTGACCGTACCGACTAAAGATCTATTGAAATCGTGGGTGGACACGGCCTTAGCGCAAGTGGTCACTGAGCCATACTCCGACAAAGTTGTCGACGAACCGCTGGTCGCTAAACCGCCGGCGCCCGGTCGGGTCATATCGGAAAAAAACGACGCCGTACTCGGAACTACGGAATGGATTTTATCCAATGGATTGACGGTCATTCTAAAGCCCACGACCTTTGACGATAATAACATCAGTTTTTCTGCCTGGCGTCGTGGTGGGCACTCACTGGTCAGTGATGAAGATTTTAGCTCGGCACGTATCGCCAGTGATCTCGCGGCTCAATCCGGAATCGGCTCATATACGCGCAATGAATTGACTAAAAGACTCGTTGGGCAACGCGTTGGAGTCAATCTCAGCATTGGAGAGCTCTATGTGTCTCTAGGCGGCTCGTCTGCAATTGCTGATATGGATACGCTCTTCCAGCTGCTCTGGTTGAAAGCAACTGAATCGCGAATCGATAAGAAGACCTACTCGCGTTTCCTTCGTACCCAGCGAGAACGGATTAAGAATCGGGCATTGAATCCAACGACCAAGTTTTATGATCGATATACTCAAGTCCTCTGGGGCGACCATATTCGGCGTCGGCCTGCCAATCTTGAGCAGCTAAAGCAGATCGATTTGTTGAAAAGCCAGCGCTACTTAAAAGAGGTGCAATCTAATTGGCATGGGACGACTTTTGTCTTCGTTGGAAAGTTTGAACCGACCAAGCTCAAGACTAAGGTAGAGCGCTGGATTGGTTCATTGCCCGTCGACAAGACAGAAAAAGTCGACTATCGCGATCTTGGAATCCGAGCGGCGCAGGGCATACATGAACAGGTGATTCGCAGTGGTAAAGACCCAAAAGCACTGGCTATGATTCGCTTCAGTGGTGAGTTCCAGAGTCAACCTCGATCTCGCTATATTCTCCGCTCACTCGCTCGAGTCTTGTCGATGCAACTCAGAGAAAAGTTGCGTGAAGACTTAGGCGGGACCTATTCCGCGAGCGCCAGCGCAAGTGTGTCGTCGGATCCGGCCGATGTGTATTCCATCACGATCCGTTTTTCGTGCGATCCTGAACGTGTCGTTGAACTCAAAAAGGCAGCTTATTCAGTTATCGACCGCTTTATCAGCCAACCCGTGGCGTCGGTCTATACAGATAAAGTATCAGCCCAACAAGCTCGCGAGGATGAGGTCAACAAACGGCAAAACAGCTATTGGGAAAATGTTATCCAGTCAAATAGAAGTCGTGGTGAGCCGGTCTCGGCGCTCGTAGAGTATTGGGGACTAAAAAATGAATTATCTCCGAAATGGGTGCACCAAGCAGCCCGCAAATACCTGAATCGAGACCGACGAATCGATATGGTCTTGCTCCCGGAAAAGAAGTGAGTTTGTTCACGCGGGCGCTGTTTAGCTGACTGGGTATAGCGAGGCTGTAGTCGGACGTTGACAGATCGCTACTTGACCGGGGCTTTTAGAAGTTTGCAGGCCCGACTGATGCCTTTTTTGCAGGCTCTCTTTGCAAGACTGGTGGCTTTCTTGCGGTTCTTTGCGACCCCTTCACCTTTCATCAGCAACTCGGCTAGGGCGGCGCACCCCATTTGGTTCTGACCCTTACAGGCGCGTTTGAAGAGCGACGCCGCGATTTTGGGATCCTTATTTGTTCCGTAGCCATCCTGATGCATCGAGCCGAGCAGTGTACAGGAATTTAACTCGCCCAGTGAACAAGCCGATTTGAAGTTTTGGGCTGCTTTTTTGGAGTTTTTGGTCAGCCCTTTGCCGCTATGATACATCAGGGCAAGGGTTAGGCATGAACGCGCATGTTTGGCTTTACAGCCGGCTTTAAGCCACCCGGCGCTGTCTTTTGGAGACTTTGCTTTGATAGATAGACTATAGCAGGCGGCGCCTTTACCTGACTTACACTGGGTTGCTGCGTCTGGGGCTGCCATGACAGCGTGCGGAATGACCATTAGGGCCGCTGAAACCAGGATGGCCAATCGCTTTCGATGATTGTTTAAGCCCATCATAATCCCCTTATTGATCTCGACTATCAGGCAGGCGTTACAGCCCCAATGGTGGCTATACGTCCGCCGTTGAATATCATTCACAAAAAAATAAAACAATTATCAGTCGGGCTTACGTTGCCGGGACAGAACTTGGGCTCTTAGTTTTTTCTCCGCCACGCCCAATAGCGATTTAGATCCCCTTCTTCGCCGATTCTCAACGCTGGGCTGAGATCGAGCTCTAACCCCTGTCCGACGTCCTTCAACATCCGTTTTTCTTCTTCCCTTGAGACCCAATGACAGTAGCGTGGGGTATCCTGAGTACCGGCCCAACCAAGCAGATAATCACCCTTTTCAAGGTCGTCCGCCTGTGCTCCGATGAGGTCCTCTTGAGTCTCCCAAGGAATGATTTTTTTCTGCCATTTCTCATGTGCACCGAAATCCCAGAGACTCACGCAGAGTAAACCACCGGGTCGAAGATGCTGAGCAGCCCAGTTCAAGAGTCTCAGACGTCGCTCGTATCCGTAGATATGGTGCATGACACCAAACATGACAACCCAGTCATAACCACCGTCGGGCTCAATGAGTGTCCCCGGTTGATGGGAGACGACCTCAGACCAGGACCATTCGGACCAGCGCGAAGGGAAACTGAGTTGGCGTTGTTCGGCGACCTGGAGTAGAGCAGTACATCGCTCGAGGCCTTCAAAAAATTCGATGTTCATGGCCCGTTCTTCGCACCAATAGGTCTCCATAAACGCACTGAGACGCCCATTGCCGCACCCGAGGTCGAGAATTCGGAGTGGATGTTCCGGCAGAGAGTCAAGCGCCGCATGCCAACCGGTCCAACCATGGACTCGAGTTTTACTGAAATGGTCGGCGAAACGATCATAGAAACGCCGGTTAATGTCATCTAAGACCTGCGCTAGAGGCATCTTTGGTGTATGCTCCCCCACCATCTGCACACAATGGAATATGCGCGATGAACCAGAATTACTGGAGCCGATTCGAATACGACCCGATTCAAGACGAGTCTTGCCTCGTTCCGTTGATTCGCTCCATCTTGGATACGCCACCCCAGGACTATACGGCTTGGCGGCGTTTATTGCGTCAATACCCTAAGCCGAGCGGGGGCTTTTTCTCCAAGACCGAAATCATCGCAGGTTTTCGGGAATTAAGCGAACGACAGGTATGGGGGGTCTCAGAAAAAGCGTTTATCCATCTCGTCAAGATGAAGCCAATGCGTACTCAGAGCGGTGTCGCGCCGGTTACAGTCCTGACAAAACCATACCCGTGTCCTGGTCAGTGTATTTTCTGTCCAAACGATGTGCGGATGCCGAAGAGCTATTTGTCGGACGAGCCGGGGGCGCAGCGCGCCATGCTGAACCGATTCGACCCCTATGCTCAAACCTGGAACAGGCTGCTCGCATTTCATCGGATGGGTCACGGGGTCGAAAAGGTTGAACTGATCATTCTTGGAGGGACTTGGAGTTCCTATCCTAAAGAGTATCAGATTTATTTCATCACGCGTTGCTTTGAGGCCTGTAATGAATTCGACACAATGACCCGACCCCAAGCCTATTATCCCGATGAACAGCTGCATGAAGATTTCTTAGACTTACCTGTACTGGAGGAAGAGAGTCCTGAAGCAGGCGACGCAGTCAACGCATACAACAAAGCAGTCAGTCGGCATTTACGTCTAAAATTAGATGGTCGCTTGGTTGCGGAGCACGAAGCGACTCACTGGCAACGTCTGGATAATGCCCATCGAGTTAATGAGGATGCTAAGTGTCGCATCGTTGGGTTAGTTATCGAGACTCGCCCCGACGAAATCACGCGAGACGAAGTGCTACACATCCGCCGTCTCGGGGCAACGAAGGTGCAGTTGGGGGTCCAATCGATGTCCGATGACGTCCTAAAACTGAATCGCAGAGGACACGATGTCGCGAGGAGTCGCGATGCCGTCAATCAGTTGCGCCTTGCAGGTTTCAAAATTCACGCACATTGGATGGCCAATTTGTTTGGGGCGACGGTTGAATCCGACATCGATGATTTTCACAAGTTATTTGAGGACCCAGCAATACGCCCTGACGAACTCAAGCTCTATCCTTGCTCACTTATACCTCGAACCGAATTAATGAGTCACTTTGCGGCAGGAGATTACGTACCGTATACTCGGGAGGAATTACTGGATGTCTTGTGTGCGACGATGCCGTCAGCACCCATTTACTGCCGTCTATCGCGGGTCATTAGAGACATCCCTGCCACCGACATTCACGATGGGAATCAAGAGTCTAATTTTAGAGAAGTTGCTGAACGGGCAATCAAAGAACGGGGACTTCAACTCAAAGAAATTAGGGCGCGCGAAGTTAAGCTAAAGGTCGTCGATGATGACGCGGTTGAATTTCGCACCTTTGAATACGATACGGCAGTCACTAAAGAGTTTTTTCTATCCTATGAAGCCGGTGATGCACTTCTCGGTTTTTGTCGCCTCTCCTTACCGACGGCTCCAGCGATAATCGATGAACTTGATGGTGCCGCGATGATAAGAGAGGTTCATGTCTACGGCCAGAGCTTAAAAATCGGTCAAGAGAGTGAGCGTGCCGCACAGCATAGAGGATTGGGACGCCGACTCGTTGAGCATGCCGCAGAGCTCGCCGCCCAGAACAACTACAAGACCCTTGCTGTGATTTCAGCTGTCGGAACTCGCTACTACTACCGTCGTCTTGGGTTTGTCGATGGACCACTCTACTTGCATAGACCCCTTCATCAGCCGGTTAACGGGCCAATTTCGGACGCTCTTAGTTCGTAGAGATAAAGTGGAGTTCTATACATATCCGTCATGAAAACGGTCATCTTGGGCTGAAAACCCGGTAGGCGGAAGGTGTTACTGATGACTGTGATGTCCCCTTTGAGCTGCGTCCTTAAGTGATCAGCGAGTCTCTTCATCGCTTCGGGGTAGAGGTAGCAGACAATGAGGTCTGCATCGGTCAAATTCGTCTGCATGAAATCGCGACGAATTAATGTCAGGTTCTTGGCACCAGAAAGATGATTTCGTAGGCTGGAAAATAGCCAAGGGAGAGTGGACATTTCGTAGCCCACGACCGCGCTTTTTGGGTTCGCTTTTGCGATTGCAATGGCCAAGCCACCCCAACCAGAACCCAATTCATAGACCGAAGCCACTGGGTTGGCCTGTGCCAGGGAACAAACCTCGCCGATGACCTGATTAGAGCTGGGCATCGGGGATATGCCCGTTTTCAGTGTAAACCAAACGATGGAAAGAGCCGATACCAGAACCAGTACAACAGGTATGGTTTCCAAGAAATTCATTGTCGGCGACTCGACTTGCTCGTCACGATGAAGCGGCCTTATTGATATTTTTTAATCTGTCTTACCCTGGGCCATTTCCGAAGGCGGGCGTGGCCACGGTGCACTGTCTAAACGACCATTGTTGACCTCATCTGGCAAGCCAAACCGCATCTTTTGTTTTCTCTATCAGGGGAAGCCACTTCTAATTTTTGATGTTGGGCTGGTGGATTTCATGTAAGGAAGCAATCAAGAGTGAACACGAGTCTTTGGAGAATGATGAATACCAAAACGAAGAGGCCGACATCAACGCTGATCGCTGTTGCCTGTGGTTGGCTATTTAGCGCCGTTGACATAATTTTACTGATTCTTTTTCAAACAGAAATCGCCGAGGCATTATCCGTTGAACCGCAGAGCGTAAAAATCGCCATCGGTGTGGGCTTGTTAGGCAGTGCGGCTGGGGGTCTTGGGTTTGCCCCGCTTGGGGACAAGTTCGGTCGTGTGAGGGCTCTAGGATGGGCCATTATACTCTACTCAGTTGCAACAGCTGGTATGGCTTTTTCAGATGGAATCACATCCTTAATGCTTCTTCGGTTTTTAGCGGGCGTTGGAACGGGGGGCGAATGGTCCATTGGGTTTGCTCTGCTCACAGAGGTCTGGTCGCCAAAAACGCGCGGAGCCATGGGCGGGCTAGTCGCAGCCATGTTCAACATCGGCACTTTCCTAGCCATCGGGCTCTATCACAGTCCTCTGGGTTGGCGGTGGGCCTTCGGAGTGATGTTTTTACCCGCGCTTGGCGTGGTCATTCTGCGGCGGTTTGTACCCGAATCACCGGTATGGCTTGAGTTTGATAGAGCCCGGCGAGAAAACCGTTTGACGCCGGATATGGTTGCAGCCGTAGAACGTGCTCCACTATTGCAAGTCTTTCGAGGGACAGTGAGCCGCTTGACGAGTAAAGTCATTTTGCTTTTCGCCGTTATGAATTTTGGATTCTATTCATTCTCCACCATCTTCATTGAATATCTGCAGGCCGGTCCGAGCACTGGTGGTCTTGGCCTCTCAAAAGAGGCACAACTTCCGTTTCATTTGGCCCTCAATCTTTCTGGACTCGTGAGCGTATTTCTTGCCGGCTTATTGTCGGACCGTTTCGGTCGAAGACGAACATTCTCGAGTTTTTGCCTTTTTGGTGCGTCGGGTTTCTTGGCTCTATTTTACGTGATGGGGTCAGCCTCAGAGACGGGGGGGCACTCCGCTCTCGTGATCGTCTTTTCAATGTGTTGCATCGGTTTTGGTATCAACGGCGTCATGGGCATTCTTGTGCCTGAACTATATCCAACTCATTTGCGGAGCACTGGACCAGGTGTTTGTCAGAATTTAGGGAAGGGCATCGGTGGCATGGCTGGACCCCCTATCGCAGGTGCGCTTGTTGTCACCTTAGGTTACAAGATGGTCTTGGTCTTCCCTGGCATTCTATTTCTTCTACTTGCCAGACTCATTTGGACCTTGCCTGAAGTGGGTGGACGCGAAGTTAAAGCCTTTGAAGATGGTGAGTATTTAACGGACCGCTAGCGCTCAGTCGCGATGATGAGCTTTTCTATGCTATCCCAAAATCGGATTCGTTCTTGTAGTGCCGTCGTCGCGGCTTTGGCGACCTGTTTCCAGCGTCGAGGGTCATTATCGCACAAGTGAAAGAGCATGTTTCTGGCTGCTGGTCCATGTTCGCCGCCGTCCAGTTCGATATGGCGGTCGACGTAATAAACTAAGCGGCTTAGATCGAGGCCTTTATTGGACTCACCTAGGTTCTTGAGGATTTCGGGAAACATATCAGGGATTAAATTTTCGCGACCAAACACGAAAAAACTGGCGACTTCGTGATTTTTCCCGACGAGACAGACTTCCATGGTTGCTTTGACGAAGCGTTGTGCTGCCGCTGGAACTTTTGCGTGCCGAAGGGCGCGCCGATAATGCTGTTTGTTTCTGACGAGTTCGATAAAGGCACGCACAGCCGCTGTATCCGCGCCGGCCCGCTCCATCGCATCCAGATAGAGCTCGTAATGGCTGATGAACCCACCATCGGGTGATTCATCACTTTCTTCCTCGACCACGATTTCGTTAATGAATCGAGCTGCATCTCGATTCATGGGTGGAAACCACGGCACGCTCATGACCGTCAGGCGGACCTGAAGGCTCTTCAGCAGACACATGAAGTCCACCACGGAGTAACAATGGTGTTCCATGAAAATGCGCACAGCCTTCGGTGTATTTAACCGGCTGTACAGAGAATGATTGACCAGTTTGTCACGAAGTGGGTCCAAGGATGCATCGATGTCCGCCCAGGCCTGATTGTTATAATCAATTGGTTCTGCGTCTTCGAAGATGGCTTTTGAAGGATGACTCATACAGTATTAATTAATGCGATTACTGACGACGGATTTGGCAGGGCTATGGCCACGTTGCCCATCGCGTCCGAAGTAATCGAATCCTTGGTGTTCTCGGCTCGTCTGGAAGTCGCTGACGAGATGTTTGTGTTTAAATTTGTTAAACCGATGGAAAAGAAAATGCAGGTCGTGACCCCCTAAATTTAATTCGAGTTGGACCTGATGCAGGCGGCGATAACTTTCCTCGATTTGACGGATCTTACTCTTCCAGGGAAGACCATCGACTTCATCGAATGTGTAGCGTTGAATCCAGCTGTAGACCTCATCGGGATTTCGCTGAAATATGGTCGCTACGGGCTGTACATTGGTTATGCCGTATTTCTCCGGCATTTTTTCCATACGGCTGCCCGTAATCAACGAGAACGGATTGAGATACATTTGGTCGATATAAGGCCGATTACGATGCAGGAATTCAATGGTATGCTCGATGTCCTCGTCTGTTTCATGAGGGAGTCCGGCAATGATTTCAACAGAGTTATAGATACCAGCTTGATGCGACCATTTGAGGATCTGTTGGGCTTCGTCCATCTTGATGCCCTTGCCGATGAGCTTTTGCATTTTCGGACTGGTACTCTCAACGCCCCAAACCAGTCTAATCGCCCCCGACTTTCTAATCTTTTGGAGCAGGGGAAGGTCCAAATTTCGAAGATAGGCACAGTCCGACCACATGATATCTAAATCATGCCGAATGAATGCATCCGCCATTTGCTCTGCGAACCGCCGACTGATGTTAAAAAGATCATCAGCGAACATAAAATACCGGGTGTCGTATTTTTCAACGAGCCCTTTGATGGCGTTGGCCACCACGTCCGGTTTCATCCATGTCACTTTAGTAAAGGCGTCACCGGACGAGATACAAAAAGCGCAGTTCATTGGGCAGCAGAAATTGAGTTTCACTGGCAAGACAAGGATTTCTTCAGTGCCAGCATCCTCTGTTGCTTGATTGCCCCAGTCATCGGGAAACCGATAATACAGATGCATGGGTAGCCCATCAAAATCAGGAATGACCTCCGGACGTGTGAACAACGGTCTATTTTCGATGCTGTCACCGTCTTCAGGGAAGTAGACAAGGCCGTTGACATTGTCCAAGACGCCGTCGGACTCAAGAGCCTCAAAGAGATTCAACAGCGGGACTTCGCCGTACCCCTGAATGTAATAATCGAAGCATCCGTTTTCGTAGAAGTAAGCCAGCTCGCTTTTGATTGGCATCATGTGCGGGAATGCTTCCCCGCCAAGAATGACCATCTTGTTCATCGTGTCCCGAATATGTTTACCGATACAGAGCGCCATAATAGCCGCGGCGTCATCACCTTCAATGCAGGACAGCAAGACAACATCGATGTCGTCCAATTCGGTGTATGAGAGGACCTCTTCGATAATGTCATCAACCGCTGGGTCGTCTCCACCTTCCCAGTATCTTCGCACTCGCTGGATATCCAGCATTAGGTCTTTGGCTGGAAACTGCTTGCCCCATCGATGTCGTGGAAATAGCTCATCGGCCGCACACTTCGCATCGAGGTCATCTTGCTCTATTTGATAGCCGTGCTGCGTTAACATGGCGGTGATGGTTGCCAAGCCGAAGGGAGGGATACCTGAGTAATTGTACATCAGACTCGGGCAGCGAAGAATTTTGAGCCTTTGTTCTTTAAACGGCGTGCTACTTTCAGCTGTCATATCGTCGAGTCCTATCCTTGTTCAAACCGTGTCCGACACTCACCGTAGTCGGAACGCAGCTTTCCTCCGCAGTATAGCAGTCTATCGGCATCAAAGGCATTCTTTCCAGTTGAGATGACCACCGGTCACAATTGGTTGCGCTGTAAAACCAGATTGCGGTCGGCCCGCTTATCACTGACCGGCAGGATCTGTTTTGCCGATTCTTTCAATACATCGAGACAGCTTTTCGCCTGCGATAGCGGCTCTTTCGCGCTGAGCGTCGGTGACTCGACTTGCGTCTAGTTGCTCTTCTCGAGTCTTAAATTCAGCGTTTTTTAACTCAACGCATTTCATGGTTTCGCAGCCACAAATTGCCATGCTTTTTGCTTCGAGGACTTTGGCTGGGTCCTTTGAACAGCCCGCCAAACCACAAAGCAATAAGCTGCAGATAACCATTCTCTTCATTGGGAACTCCACGTTATATGTCATCGAGGCAGTGACATTAGCGACCCGTTTTTGTCAATTACTATTACGATATTGCCCACAGTAATGACACGGCGATGCTTTTCAACGTTACCGCCACGGTATTCCAACCTCAGTTCATGGATCATTGAATTGCCCAAAATTCTTTGATTGATGAGACCAGTATGTGGTCTCTGTCGAGGACGTCCGAATGCGGGGGCTGCCACGACCGGAGAAGACCGGTGAAAAATCAGCTCATCTGTGAACACTGGTGCGAAACCGTTGTGGCTGGCATAGTCGTTGAGACGACATTGGATACGGGGAAGCAAGTGCAACTGCCTCATATGTTCGGAATTTCATACTCGCCATGGACCTACAAATCTCGGTGGGCTCTAGCCAACAGAGGGCTCGCGTATCGATACAGTGAATACACGCCGATGATCAGTAAATGGATGATGCGCATGCGACTCAGGTGCTGGTCTGAATCACTGACAGTGCCCTTGATGATGACTGAACAGGAGACGCTCTTTTCATCATGGGACATTGGTGTTTTCGCGGAACAACATGGGACGGGTAATCCACTTCAGATGGCGGACCCTCGAGTTCAACATTGGAATCGGCTGTCAGACAGAATTCTCGAACTGGGCCGTATCCGAATTAGTCTCTCGATTCGGCATGAGCCAAATGCTTTAAAAGCGGCTTTGCCGTCTGGTCTGAGATGGATACCCGGCGGGCGTATGATCGCGCGTCAGGGTGTGAACTATATGCTAAAGACGTATCCCGTGGATGTGGCTGAGGATCAACTTATAGAGCAGACTGCGACGCTTTTGGCAGAGGTGCGCGCAGGCCTGGCAGGCAAGCCCTATTTGCTCGAACAACCAAGCTATGCGGATCTAGCCGTCGCCAGTTGTCTTCAAATGGTTCGGCCCGTTGCTGCCGGGATTATTCCATTAAATTCGGATTTACACTCGGTTTGGGCTGAATCGACACTCAGCGCATCCTTCGATGACCTATGTCATTGGCGAGACGAGACGATGCGTGAGCTCAACGCGCCGCTGCTATGATGATATGAGTGCTGTCCTTGGTGGTGATTTAGTTCACCTTGGGCGGCCTACCTGATTTACAGGTCTCTATTTGTCCGACCTCGAGAATGAGTCGGCAAAAATCATTCACCTCTGTTCGGTTCGCAAAAGGACCAATACGAACTCGAAAGTAATAGACACCGTCAGGTCGCTTTTTCTTTTTTACCAGTTCCCGGTCATACCGCAGCTGTTTGTTTGCGAAATGGCTTTTGAAAGCGTTGAGTTTTGTGGTGAGTGAGCGCGCGTAATATTCGTTTAAAAAAGAGCCAAAATGAGCCCACGGGCCCGGGCCGAATTTGGGATGCGCAGCAGGCGGCTGCGTTTGGCCATTCGAGAATAGGTTCGTCACATCGAGAGGTTTCGGTGCAGAGGTTTTTGGGACAATTGCCTCTTTTGCAGTGCTCCCAGTCTTGGGCCTTGGAGTAGGCTTAAGTCGCACGGTTGGCAGGTTTTTCTTAGACCCCGTAGTTTTTGAGTCTGTCTTTTTGGACCCGATATTCGCTGATGGGTCTAGCGGCTTGTCAGACGGCTTTTTTTTAGACGGTTTTTCTATTTCGCGAGCCAGAGCGGGTAGGCTTAAAATCACGTCCGCATGTGCTTGAGCCATCAGTTCCTCGGACGCAGCATATTGAGTCCAGATCGCGCGACAGGCATCGAAGCGTTTTTGTGACTTGCATTTGCCCCCGCGTACGCACAGTAAGCATTGGTAGTTTAGTTGACCGGCAATCTTAAAAAATTGGGTCGACTGCGTCTGCATTTTCTTACACGCAGATTCCAGTGCCACTGATGAGCGGGGTTCTTTGCGTAAGCGGTCGCATTGGGCGTTCTGACGTTTTACTTTTTCGACACTGGCCGCGAGGCGATTTCTAATTTTACGGACCTCTTTGTCCTTGGCTACAGCTCGTACTTTTGGATTCTTACGCGTCTCCGTTCTGTCGGTGCCTGACTGATTAATCGCCTTATTGTATGTATCTATGAGCTCGACTAGATTCTTCTGATACAGGGCAAAGTCATAATTCTTGTCGCTGAGCGCTTCCGAGTCTGCTTGACACCGCCGGGCCTGATCCGGCGGGCACAACCCTGCACCGCCCAGGCATGCTAAGCACTGTTTTGACAGTCGATTGGCGTACTCTAAAATGGCATATCCCGATGCGCTCACCTCGTTGCACACGAATGGAATTCTACTTTGAAGTTGGCTGAGCCGCTCACTTTCTTTTGCATCGGTCGTTGTCTCACGAAGAGACGTAAGCCTCTTTCGGCTGGATGTTTTTAAGGTTCTGCACCGATCCATAATTTGCTGTACATGAGTTTTAATGGCTGTCAGCTCAGTCCTCGCATTTGCCATAGCTGTACTGGGTCGAGCCGCGAGCAGAGTCACCAAAAGTAGGCAAGCAAATACGGACCTGGTCCCATGGACGTCTAACGTGGTCTTGATTGGGGATAGTGGCACTGGAAGAACTCCAATCAGCTCGAGTACGATCGTAACGCTGATCTGCGTAGCAGAAGGATCTTCGCAAAGCAACACAGTGCCTCATAACGCGGTGGCACAGCTATCAATTCCTGATTCGTCTAAAAGACTTACAGAAGACCATCTAGAATCAGTATTTCGCCCAATTTTGGGGGGGTACATTGCTTAAATTCTGCATTCGTAAAGCAAACCCATTGATACCGTTCCGACTCGAGCGAGTGTTTGAAAGTAAATTGCACGGCTGAAGGGCGTCCGTCCTCAGTCACCGCCATTATCCGTGCGGTGAACACAGAGTTTGGCAGACGATCGCCGACTGTGAATGGGTTATGGCGATCGTAGAATGCACGTTCGATGGTGCTTTGGAACCAACCATTTGAGTTCGAGACCTCGATGGTCCTCGGACCCCGACGGACGATGGTTTGCCGGCGGAAAAGATGGGAGAGGAAAACGTGCTGTTGGTCCGACCGCGTTTTTTCCTCCAGGTCCGCTAAGATGTGAATGCCGTTGTGAAAAGCACTTCCATTTATGTAGATGCTTACCCCAGACCCACTTTTAGATCCCTCAAATGCGTGTGCGGCTTGAGTTTGTTCTGAGAGGGTATAGATAAGTGGATAACTGACCAGGCATAGCCCGATTGCAACTGGCCCGTGCAACGTGTAGAGCCAGTGCCGCCAAGGGGTCGGTCGACTGGTAAGATACTGAGCCAAGGCAGCGCAGAAGCCGATGCTGGGGATGAGAAGCAGCCGATTCATCGGAATCGCTGCCAGCAATGGTAGACACGACAATACCGTCCCGAGAAGCCAGAAACGTGTTTGCTTATGGACCAGGCTGTACACAAAGAAACTGTGGAGAATCGGGACCAGTAGGACCGCGATAATTGCACTGACCATCATCAATTGTGCTGGCGATGCCAGTGCACTAAGTTCGGTGGGAAACTGGAGCCAGAGGCCGCCTATCAAAACAGGAAATCGGGCGAGCGCATCTACAAAAAAGGTCAGTGGGTCATTTAATGGATCGGTGTAGAGACTCAATCCGTTTGTCCCATAGCCCAAAATATGTGTTGACGCACGAACCAGCACTAAAATGAGCGCGGCTGGAATCGGTGAAGTCAATCTGGCTTTCCAGGACGAGCAGTACACAAGGCTCCATGCCACCATATAGCCAATGGCGCAATAACCAGCCTCTGCGGACAAGGCGGCCATCGTTAGCCAAAATAGGCTCCGGACGATGCTGACCTCCCCATTAATCCATTTGACATAGGATTCGATAGCCAAGGCCGAAAACACGCCAGCGATGATGACATTGCGATTGGCCAACCACGCCACGGAAATCATATGTGCGTCATCGACAGCGAAGAAAAACAATCCAAGCCCGAGTGACAGTCCAGACATCCCGGTGGCAAGGTAGAGTCGTTTAAGAGTCCAAACCAATAGGCACATCCAAAGGAGACTGTGGATGTGATGGAGTGCAGGTACGTTGGGCCAGACGGTGTAGTCAATGATGTGAGTGACAGCCGTTATCGGTCGGAAAAACTGAACATATACATCAGATGCTAGCCACCATGGTTCGAAGCCCCGACGCGTCAATAAGTCCCTTGGAGGCCCGTCCGCTGGTATAAATGAGAACAGATCGAGAAATGGATTGACCGCCACGCCATAGGCATCGAGTTGCCCGCTGAGAATCAGCCGATGAAAATAATCATCGGCAAAAACACCGGTGAAAATTGACGGGGCAAAGATGAGAACCGTCAGGCCGAGTATGACGCGGAGGTCCCCTCGAAGATGTTTAGGAGCGGACTCGGTCCCAATTGATGGCATCTTTTATCCTGGTCGTAATCAGCCTCAGTGTATCAGAAAAGCCCGCAGAGGCGTCTATTGTGGCGACTAAAAGGACGCACCCTCAATGGCTCATATCACCTGTTTAGGGCTTCCGGCCATTCGTTTTAGATAGGTTGCCGTCATCCAGTCACTGAACGGAGTCGACTCGTCACGGCAAATGGTAGAGCAAACGGGGGGCCTGCGGGTGTCAATCCTGTGTGGGGGCCACCGTTCTTCAGTCCAATGGGAATGACCAGCTCTGCACAAGGGCTTGACTGGTGTACCCAGTCGGCCAGTGCCCCCTGATTTTAATCAACTAAAGGGCGCCCGTCGGGCACATTCAAACGACTCTGAGCCTGTTTCAGAAACAAACCTGCCAACAGCCATGTCAGCCCGTGGCTGACATGCTCCAGCCCATTGGTAATCGGAAGCTTATCCAAGGGAGACACAAAATACGTTACGGAAAAAAAAGTGCCATAGGTCGGTGACAATACGCCCAGATAGCTCAGTGGCTGCATGGCCTTGTTGAGATGGCCGAAGGCAAAAAAGACCCAGGGCACAACGACAAAAATCAGGACGATAAGACCCAGTGTGGCCAAGGTACTCTTACCGCTCGCAAAATGCGCATATTCACAGGCCGCTGCTGTAAACGCGAATAGTCCTAGGACTTGCAGGCAGAGTAATGCGCTCTCAAGTGAGATGACTGTCTGTGTGACACCGAATGCGACGAACCTTTCGCTGACTGCGTAGAAGAGTAAAATCCAGACTGCTCCAAAAACGCACGTTGTGGACCAGACTCGGGCACTGTCGTCCCAAAGAGATGAATGGCTTGATCGATCTTTAGCGAGCCGACGCCTGCGCCTCAAAAACTGCAGTAAGTTTGGACACACAAAAGTGGTCATCAATATGCCCAATATGAGCGTGATTTGCAGATAGATGAACAGCGCTAAACGACCCATTTTAAGGCCTGGTGCATACAGATCGCTCATGAGTAGAATCGACAGAACTGCATACACAATTATTGCACCTGGCTTTGAGAAAACCGTCGCATCAGTTCGTCTCAATTTACGAGCGACAGCCCAAAAAAGAAACCCGGCAATAAACAGATGATAGATGAGCGTGTAGACCAGTGGACTTAATTGCGAGCCGAATAGGAAGGCTACGTACGCGTTCTCAGGCTGAGTTGTTCCAGTGTCGATGATACCCAATGCGCTGAGTGACGGGTATGGTGTCAGGTGTGCAAGAATTGTGATATCTGCCTTGACGAGTGCCTGGCCAAACAAGATCAGTATGATCGGAATTGCGGTCGATAAGGTGCCAAAGAAACCTCGTTTTCCACCGATGAGGCCCAGAAGCATTGCCAGCAGCTGATAAATGATGCCCGTGGTGCAGAGAACCAGAACAGCACCAAAGGTGCTGACAAGAGAGCTTTCGTTTATGAACACCGGGATCATCAGAAACGGGACGAGGATGAGGGCGCGCAGGTAATGGCGCACAGTTCCACCGAAGAGGTATCCGAGAGCATCTGTCCAGCCCGTTGTTGGCGTAGCCTGGTGA
Organism: Myxococcales bacterium; assembly: GCA_002731825.1. GTDB lineage: Bacteria > Myxococcota_A > Bradymonadia > UBA7976 > UBA1532 > UBA1532. The sequence continues at coordinate 3,961 of PCCS01000038.1, read as the reverse complement.
AACTCAAGAATACCGCTGTTTCGCTCCGCTGCCATGAGACTCGACATACGACTCGGTGCCTGCAGCAAGAGAAAAAAACCGATCAGCATCATGACCAACTCTTCAGCGAAGTCGAAGGTCCAAGGTCCCAAACGGGTCCGACCCGCAACAAGGGCACAGACACCCAGCACGACGGGGACGATAAGGGCCTTAGCCACGGTTGATTCCCGGAAACTGCGGCGGGTTTGTGCACTCAGGAGCGGATTGTCTTTGAGACGGATAAATGGCTCTTTGCGGTGTGGTTGGGTCCGTATCATTGTCATGCCAGACCTCCATCAGTGACTTGCTGGAATATGTCGTGAAGGTCGACTTGAACTTCGGCGAATTCTGCAATTTTGACGCCGTCGTCCATGAGTTTCTGGAGGCATTCAGCTTGCGTTTTATCGCCACCTTCGAGTCTGAACTCAACGGTATTGTCCACTGCACATAGATTTGAAATCGAGGGGTATTCTTGCAGAATCTGCTGGATGTGAACGGCTTGATTCTCCAATGTTCTCAGCCTGATCTGTCGCGCGCCAGAAACGGCCGGGATGATATCCTCAATGCGACCGGAAATACGCATGTGACCCTGCTCCATAATCGCAACGCTATTACAGAAATCGGATAACTCGCTCAGAATGTGGCTTGAGACAACGACGGCTTTGCCGCTCTCTCCAAGCGTTCGGATGATATCTCCGAATTCACGTCGTGCATTCGGGTCCAGGCCTGAGGCAGGCTCGTCTAAAAGGAGTAAGTTTGGATCATGCAAGAGGCATTTGGCCAAAAATATCCGTTGCCTCATCCCGCGGCTTAAGCCGCCGCAAAGCGTGTTTAACTTCTCGGTTAATCTGACTTGCTCGACAAGATCAAGAATCCGTTTTCTACGGTTTTCAACTGCAACCCCATATGCGCTGGCGAATAGTTCCAAGAACTCATACACGGTCAAATCTTCGTAAAGAGGAGGCGCGTCTGGCATATAACCAATGCGTTGGAGTGCTGCACTGGGATCGGTAAATAGATCAATGCCATCGATAGAGATTTGACCATATGTGGGGTCTACCAGGGCTGCAATACTCCGGATTAAAGATGTTTTACCCGCCCCATTTGGCCCGATTAAGCCAAACACCATCCCGGCATCGACGGCTAAGTCGACGTCCTTGACAGCGGTTGTATCCTCATAATCGACGCGAAGCCCGCGGACCTGAAGACGACTAGATTCCATTGAGAGACCCTCCTCTTGGTTGTCCCAAAGTGTTTGGCTCAGCAAGGCTATCAAGCATTTTGAGCCGTGTCCGCTAGAACATGGTGCCCAACGAACTCGCACAGGAAATTATTCCGCTGGCCTTTAAGGCAACTTGTGGGTTGTTTCCGCGCGTCTTATAAATCCCTTAAGTCGTTTGCGAAGTGTCCTGTAGAGTCTGCGGTTGGTTTTTACGAGATTCGTTTTCTCATCAGGATCGGTGTCTAAATTGTAGAGTTTGTACGTCTTTCGTTTGCGGTCCCAGATCAATTTATATGGGTAATCGATGATGGCTTTGAGGTCTGTCGTGCGCTTTCTCTTCCTGGAAATATAGCGGTGCAATTCGGTATAAATGGGCGTGAAGTTCGGCTCTTCATCGACCAATGCGTGACCGATTAAGTCCCGGCCATCGATTCCATCAGTTTTGGCGCCGGCTAGACCGAGCAAAGAGGCCGTCAGGTCGATTGCAGCAACAGGCGTGTGGATTGTTCGACTCTCTAGTCTTGGAACAAAGACCAACATTGGAACGCGTGCTTGTTCTTCGAAAAGTGAGGTGCCATGTCTCTTTTGTCGATGCTCTCCGAAGGCTTCCCCATGATCAGAGATCAAGGCGATGACGGTATTGTCGAGCTGATCTTGCTGTTCTAACCAGGTCATCAAGCGTCCGAGTTCCCGATCGACATAACCAACCAAGCGTTCATAATCGTCGTATGTTTTCTTCCAACGATGCGGATCGTAGAGATGAATCCATTGGAACCAGGGTTGACTCTTGGTCATCGCCACGGTCATCTGAGCTCGAGCAATCTTCATCACGTTGTCGCTTGTGGGCGTCCTCCAGCGTCGATGGGTTAGGTCGGCAAAATCGTCGTAGCCATTATCGAACCCGACACCACTCGCAAAGAACCGATTCTTGCCTGCGTAGGGGGCGGCCGCCGTGTAGTAGCCGGCATCCCGTAGTCGCTCTGCTAAAGTCTTGGCCTTCGTCCAATCAGGAATCGTTGTGTATGCGTGAGGACCGGCCAGCACTTTAGTCAGTTCAGCGGATGGCTTTTTCGGGTCTAGGAGACGGCCTCGGCGGTAGACCATAAGCCGCCAATCGATGTGAGCGCTGTACCGACCCAACATGAGGGCGCTCATTCCAATGGCTGTGCGCGACCCCTGAGCGTATGTATGTCTATAGTTAAGAGACTGTCCTGCGAACCGCTTCAAATGGCTAAATTGGTGCGGTTTACTTTGCTCTAAAATATCCCATCTTAACGCATCGACCGTCAGAAGAATGAGATTTGGTTTAGACCGATATCTTGGGCGAGCGTAACTGCTTTTTGATGGCTCGATTAAGGCGTCATGCGCTCCACTTTGCTCCATCTCAGGTTCAACGGGGGAGACGGCGGCTGTGAGCCACTGGCCGAGAGTATAATGTGGCAGTGCGGCCCGTTTACTCTCATCTTGCGTCGTCATCCAGGTCACCGCCAATGCGGTGATACAGCTCAGAATACATAGACGTCCGAGCAGCCTAAAGCCCTTGATTGTCTGCTCGGCTTGACTGACAAAGCGTTGGTGGATCAGGTGATTGAAAGCGTAATATAGGCTCGCGATGGCCCACACAGCCCACCATGTGTGAATTGAGAAATACAGTTCTGGGAGGACCCGTGCATCAAGTTCCAGGAGACCCAACCCCAGCAATAGAGCCGCACACCCCCTCAGTCCATTTAGTCTGTCTCCTGATAGTGGCAGGATAAAGACAAAGGCGAGGCTGGCGCACCAAGAACCCAGGAAGAGTCCTAAATGCATCCATTCCGTTCCAGGACGCATAATGACGAAGGTGTCTGCTCCTCGAAACAGGGAGCACCAGCCGATGATACTGATGATGAAGAGGCTTGAACGCGAAATCGAAGGTTTGCTGTAAAAAACGAAGACCAGATTGATAGTCAGCGTTATCCCGATGAGCAGTAGACTCCAGTCCGGGAGCTCTTGTCTTACCATCCACCATTCATTGCTGGCGAAAAGCGGCGGACCCAAACCGGCCATCAAGCCCGCTGTACTGACAATGCTTTTTCTACTCCGAAAGACACCAAGCCTGAGCATGCCTTCGCAAAGCACAAGCATCAGTGCGATCAAGCTCGCGACTGTACCCAGACTAATCGCAGTCCATAGATCAGCTCTAAGGCACCCATGCAATCCGATTAATAGCCCGACGAGCAAGGCAGTGAGAAGGCTTGCGCCAACAGGCGCGCTGGTCGGTATTCGCTGACTCTGTCTCAATCTTAACTCTCGCACCCCGGAAGCAATGTTCTCATACGCGATCTCGGACCGAGACAAAACCCTTGAAGCGTTGATACTTAAAAGGGTCCATAAAAATCAGCCCACATGGACACCAATGTTCGCTTAGTGGGCTTTGCTCAGGCCGTTGAGTCATCGAGCATTTCGGCGGACTCAGAGCGATGTAAGTTGTCTTTGGACTAACACTCAGTCAGGATACCGCGCATGGATATCATTACTCAGGCCGCTCTTGGCGGCGCAATCGCTCAAGGGGGCTTCAAATCTCATCAGCGCCGCGGTGTGGCCTTTGGTGCTTTCTGTGGGATCGTACCGGATCTAGACGGCCTGTTATCAATAGGCGACCGATGGCAGGGTCTTGTCACCCATCGAGGCAGTTCCCACAGCCTCCTCGTTCTTCCGCTGCTCGCCATCCCACTCGGTTGG
>PCCS01000037.1 GCA_002731825.1 Myxococcales bacterium | reverse complement strand
CCTCAGACCAGCTTTAAAAGCAGCGCTGTTCTGAGACGTAATGGCGATGTTGGAATCCAACGCATCGACTTGGTAGCCGATGAGATAGTTGGTCTGTTCGAAACCTAGGAATTCGTGCTTGCTTTGAATTGCTCGGGGTTTGATTTCGAGATTGATTAGGTCGTGTCCCGCCCGTTCGATCCCCAGTTTGACCGTGCCTTGCTCTGGTTGATACTGAGAGAGACGTTCTTTAATTTGCCAAAACGCATGTACAGGCTGCCCATCGAGACGCGTGATTTTATCACCGCCTCTCAGACCTGCTTCGTAGGCTGGCATTGATGAATCGACGGCACCGACATCGCTGCTTGGCACCTGAGCTGTTTGATCACTCAGGGCGATGAATGGAACGATCAATATAAACGGCAGCAAGAGATTCATCCCGGGCCCGGCTGCATAAATCAAAATACGAATCAGTGGGGATTTATCCATCAAGCTGCGACCGACATCCGCTGAATCACGATTTTCTTGTGGTTCTTGGCCGAGCATCCGAACGTACCCGCCCAAGGGAATCCACGCTAAACGATACTCCGTTTCGCCGCGTTGAAATTTTATTATGGGACGCCCGAACCCAATGGAGAATACCTCACACTTCACGCCGCACATCTTGGCCACGGCAAAGTGGCCGAACTCATGCACGGTGATAAGGACCCCGATCAGAATGAAGAAAGCAATTATCGATGTCACTGAAAGCAAATCCGCAGGTAAATCCAAACAAATGGGCCACAAAAAAGTAGGCCATCAATTCGGTCTAGAATGCCGCCATGGCCAGGAATCAGTGCTCCGGAGTCCTTGACGCCGAAAGCACGCTTCATCAGCGATTCTACCAAGTCACCGATTATGGCCATGCATGCACCTAGACCACCTATCGCAACGCAATGCATTGGCGTTAGGGTAGACAGACTGTCGATGTTTTTCGACAGCAGATAGGTTCCCCCGACCACAGCGATTAGACCACCGACTGCACCTTCGATGGTTTTCTTAGGGGAGACAGTTGGATACAGCTTGTGCTTTCCCAAGAGCCGACCGGCAAAATATCCGCCCGTGTCAGATGCAAAAGTAATCACCATTGCCAGCAAGACTAGCCAGCCATCATCCGTTTGAACTCTGAGATCGAATATCAGCGGAAATGTGACACCCAAATACATCAAGCCACAGATGTCGAGGGACGCTCGATTCAGTGCATTTTCGATGGGTTTTGGGTTGGCGAGTCGAACGATCATTAAAAGCACAAACCCGATTGTCAGCAGAGTGCTATGATCTAGAGTTGGAGCCACCCGGGTGATCATCGGTGCGCATGAGACGACAGTCACGATGGCGATAAAGATACTTCGCTCACCCGAGCTGCTTTTGGGGCGAGCCATTCGGATATATTCGTTTGACCCGAGAGCGGCTGCAAGACCGATGACAATACCAAAACCCCACCACGGGGATTTGAGCAGCACGAGGACAATGCCGACTGCCAGCACAACACCTGAAATGATTCGACTTAGCATGGCTCGTGACTCAGCTCCAATTCCCATTTGATACGCTATGAGACGCTGCGCATAACATATAGACTTTTTTAACCGATTCAGCCTTGTCCCGTAGTGGAAAATTATCCGGTTCGGCGGACACCGCAGCGTGCATTGCTTTATAGGCCGCCTTCCAGTGTCCTGTCATTCGGGCTATCAGACTCTCTACCACAGCGATTCTCGCATCGGTTGTTTTGCACAGTTCCAATTCAAGCTTCATGGATTGAGGCAATTTTTCAGGCTCGTGTCTCAGAGACGTCGCGCTGATTAAACAGAGGTCATATTCGCGTCTTTTTGTATTTGATGTCAGCACACTGTGGATTTCGCTTAACCGTTTGTAGGCGTGAGCCAGTCTTTGGAGTGTACGGCCATATTGTGCTGCCCGTGACCGATGTCGGTCTGGATGTAGAACTTGAGCATGTTTGTGAAATAGGGCCCGAATCTGTGTTGAATCCGCCGTCGCTGGGACCCCCAGAATGGTGTAGTAATCGCCTGTATGAATTCTTGATAACACCTCATCGATTTCGTTTGCGATGCCAATAGTTAGGCAGCCCAACTCAGCAATTGGACGGCGGTCGACAAGCGCAGTCGACAATTTCTCGATGAGAAAATCTTTTGGTGTTGTCTTTGGCAAGCAGAGATCGACGTTCCAAATCTGTTGTTGCCGGCTGGCGAACTCACGCTCAGAAAATGCGTTTGAGAAAACGAGGATGGCCACCTTATGGCTGTGTTCGAGTCGTCTCAGGCGCTGACAAATATCGCTCAGTCGGTCTTGGCCAATATGGTCACCGAGAACCACCAATCGTGTTTTGCTACCCACGCTTTGAACAACCTTGGATACATCGTCCACAGTTTCCACAACGAGATTGCAGGTCGCCATAGCCGAGTAAAACTGGGCCCCAATGTGTGGTCCCGCACACACCAGACCAGAGTACCGGGCTGTCGATTTCCCCAGGGCAAGTTGAGCTAGCTTTTGGCTCGCTTCTGTCACTCTTTGTACCGAGCCTTCATTGCAGTCAGTTCATCTTCGCCGTAGCCAGCCGATACCCGTAGGCGGGTGGCCTGTTCTAGACCTGTTGCAAGGTCCTTAGCTCTTACGACCACAATACCGTTGGCATCAATTTCAAAAGCGACTTCGATTTGAACTTCGCCCCTTGGGGCTGCTTTAAGTCCGTACAGTTCGATCTCTCCCAAGGCTGTGTTGCGGGATACCGTGTCTTGCTCACCCTGAAATATTCGGATTTTTACAGCCGTTTGCCCATCTTTCCCCGTTGTGAAAATCTGAGTTCGCTCACAGGGAATTTGAGCGTTCTTCTCAATGAGGACCTCATAATAGTCATCGACACTGGCCAAACCCAAGGATTGAGGCGCGACATCCAAGAGAAGTGGGCGAGGTTGATCCGGCGAGCCTGCAAAATGGTCTTCGGCGAGCGCCGCACCTTGAATTGCCGCACCAACGGCAACCACTTCATCAGGGTTGATATCCGTGAGCGGTTTTTTACCAAAATATTTAGAGACCATGTCGCGGACCATGGGCACCCGGGTACTTCCGCCAACAAGAATAATTTGGTCTAAGTCCGAGGCTTTTAGGCCAGCCGCTCTCAAGGCTTCATCGCAGACAAGAAATGTCCGCTGGGCAATATCCTGGCAATGGGACATGAATCCGGCTCTGTCGAGACGAAACTTAAGATCTAATGCCTCTCCTGAACTCGAGCTTGCTAACGCTTTTACATTGACGATTGCCTGATCTGTTTCGGTCAGTTCAAACTTTGTTTTTTCGGCGACGTGGTTGAGTCGAGCGTAGGCTATTTTATCCCCATCGAGAGAGACACCGTGTTGTTCTTCGAACGCGCGAGCTAGACTTTTCACCAGCCGGATATCGAAATCATCACCCCCCAAGTGTCCATCGCCCGCAGTGGCCAATACCTCAAAAATATTGCCCCTGATATCCAAGATGGTCAGATCGAATGTCCCGCCACCGAAATCATAGATCGCAACGCGTGCGTTGACATTGTGTCCATAGCCATAAGCGAGTGCTGCTGCAGTCGGCTCGTTGATGACACGAACGACATTGAGGCCAGCCAGCTCCCCGGCCAGCTTAGTCATTTGGCGCTGTGTATCATTAAAGTTGGCGGGCACGGTGACAACGGCACTCTTGATTTCGTTGCCCACATACCGGTTGGCGATGTCCTTCATGCGCCGCAAGACCATTCCGCTGATCTCGGGCAAGGCATAGCGTTGACCCCGGATGCCGATGAAAGGCTGCAGTGCGTCGCCTTTGACAACTCGATAGGGAAGATCTTGGATTGCACGTTGGACCGCGGAGCTTGCGAACGAGCGGCCAATAAGCCGTTTTGCAGACACCACGGTGTTGATCGGATCGACAACCACCTCATTTTGGGCCTCATTGCCAACGATTACAGACCCATCGTCCAGGAACGCGACGACAGACGCTTGCAGCGTTGAGTCTGATTCATCTGGAATGACATGGACATCGCCATCTAGGACACACGCAATACACGAATTGGTTGTACCTAGATCTATCCCCACGATGAGTTCGTTTGCGCTCACAATGACTCCATGTTCATCTCGCTTGCTCTTGTTTGTGTCTCACATTTCCGACCAATCTGCCAAACCGAAACACACTTGCTCAACAACGGGTCGATCATCGGCATTGATGGTACGAACATTGAAAATGTCTTTCATTCCGCTATAAACTTGGTGGCGATGTTCTAATGATTGCGGAAAGTGTGGTTGACGCGCTGTGCATCCCTTCATAGAATCGCGCCTTCAAGCGAGCAGGCTCGCCGATTCAGCATGGCATGAGAAAAGAGAGCGAATGTTTGAGACAATCAGCAAGGGATTCCGTTCGGTAAAAAACCGCTTTCAAGGGAAGCGTGAAATTACCGAGGAAAATATAGACGAGGCATTACGCGAGATTCGAGTCTCTTTACTCGAAGCTGACGTAGACTTTAAGGTCGTTCGACAGTTCATCGGTGAAGTCAAATCGAAAGCCCTCGGGCAAGTTGTCCAGGTCGTCGCCAAGAAGAACCGACAGAGCGTGTCCGCCGGTGACCATTTCATCAAGATTTGCCAAGATGAGTTAGAAGCACTGATGGGTCCGGTTGATACCTCACTGAGCTTCTCCTCAGGTGTGACCAAGATCATGATGATCGGTCTTCAGGGTTCGGGTAAAACAACGACGACCGGTAAGCTGGCTCGGCGATTGTTAGAGCAAGGCAAAAAGCCCATGCTTGTCGCAGCCGATATCTATCGACCAGCGGCTGTAGAACAGCTTAAAATACTCGGTCAAAGGCTCGATGTACCCGTCTATTTCGAGGATGGTGCGCAACCTCCGGACATTTGCGATCACGCTGTTGGGCAAGCCCGCAAGCAAGGCTGCGATGTGGTTATCTTTGATACCGCTGGTCGATTGGCCATCGATGAGTCGCTCATGGCTGAGTTGGGCGATATTAAATCCCGTACGAAGCCGGACAATACTATTTTGGTGGTCGACGCGATGATCGGTCAAGATGCCGTTCGTACAGCCAGTGAATTTGATAAGACCATCGGAATCAATGGTTTTATCATGACCAAGCTTGATGGTGATGCTCGCGGTGGTGCGGCCCTGTCCATTAAGGCTGTCACAGGTAAGCCCATCAAATTCTTGGGTATGGGTGAAGACCTAGAGTCGCTCGAAGAATTTCGACCGGAGGGCCTCGCGAGTCGAATCATGGGATTCGGCGACATCGTCGGCCTGATGCAGGACTTTGAAAAAGTTGTCGATGAAGAGAAAGCCGAAGAAGACGCGAAGAAAATGCTCTCAGGCGACTTCGACATGTGGGATTTTCTCGAGCAAATTCGAGTCATCAAACAAATGGGTTCCCTCGGAGACATCTTTGAGAAGATGCCTTTTTTTGGAGGTGGATTGCCCGATGGCGCGCAGATTGATGAATCTGCCTTGGTCCGGATTGAATCTATTATCCAGTCGATGACCAAGAGTGAGCGAAAAGAGCCGGAACTTGTCGAAAGCGAGAGACGGCGTGCTGAACGGATTGCCAACGGGTCCGGCCGCAAGCCGCAGGAGGTAATCGAATTGATTGGTCGCTTCAAGGGCATGCGCCAGGTCATGGGGGCAATCGGCTCTCCCGGCGGCGGTAACATGCTCATGAAATTGCCAGGATTCAAGCAATTCGCCCAGATGCAGAAGCTGAAGGGCATGGACATGAATGACGTGATGGGCCAGTTCGGCGTCGACGGCGGTATGCCTGGCGGTATGGGCCTGCCGGGTATGGGTGGTATGCCGGGCTTAGGCGGACCGCAAATGGCCGGCCCAATGCCGGGCTTGCCGCGTGGTTATATGCCACCCGGAACACCGGGCGGTGGGCCTAAGTCATCGGCGCGAGCGTCGAAGTCGAAGAAAGCATCCCGTAAGAAAAACAAGGCTGCTCGAGCCAGCCGCAGGAAGTCGCGTAAAAAATGAAGCAAAAGAACCCAAACTTCATTGGGTGCATTAACCATAAGTCAGTCAGTGCTCGAGCGATGTGCGTTCGATGTGGTGCGCCTTTGTGCGGCGAATGTGTGACGAGAGACGGTTCAGGACTCGTTGTCTGCGCTGTCTGTCCGGACGAAAAGGCCGCTGGGTTTGAAACGCCCACCGCCGACCCAGTGAGGGCCCCCGAAAAACCAGGATTTAAGGCGGCAAGGCAATCCAAAGACGGGACTGCAGACGACTCTGAGGGCACCTTCATTCCATGGGAAGATACCCGCATCCGGAAAGGGCTGGTGAGCTTCGGTCTGACGGTTTATTTCAGTTTTAGAAGCCCAACGCGGTATCTCAAGGGGATCAACTATGAGCGCCGAGATATTACAACGCCACTCATTTTTGCGCTCATCGCTGGCTGCCTGGGCCAGCTCGCCATGTGGTCCCAATTAATCGCTGACCCCGAATTGCTCAGAAAAGCCATGATGGCGACACCCCAAGGGCAAGTTCAGGCTCAAGACATAGACCCCCATGCCTTCTTACTGCAGCTCTTACCGATTATTCCCATCGCCGTCAGCGCTTTCCTGTTCGTCAAGGCTTGGATCGGCCACAGTATGATTCGATTGCTCGGTGGCGACTCACGTCCCTTCTCAGCGACATTTAGGGTCTTCGCTTACACGGAAGCTATGGCCATTCTCATGTGGGTGCCCCACATCGGAACCAGCGCATACCGGTTTATGACAATCTTTATGTTGCTGACCGGGATTCGGGCAGCCCACCGTGTCTCGCTGACGACATCAATGTTGGCGCTGATGCCCATCATCTTGATGCCGGTTTTATTCAGTATGCCAACGGGCGCCTAACGAAGCGTCTATGGCGCATTCTGAGCGCACCGAAAACCCAAATTGCCTCGGCCCGACCTGTGATTGACCAGATGGCGGAAACCTCGGTACGTCAGCGTACTCCATGATTCCGACTCCGAAAATGAACCGCCGCGAATGGCGAGGAGGCTCATCATTCCGGCTTGCGCAGTGCCTGGCGGGTCTTGGGCTGGCGCACGGCGGTAATACAGCGGGTCATACCAGCCATCCGTGTACTCATGCACATTGCCGATCAGGTCAAAGACACCCGTGTCGGTTTGGTCTTGCGGATAGGACATCACCGCTGTTGTGGATGGCTCGCAATCAGCAATGTTGGCTCGGCAGTCTCCTAAGTCATTGCCCCACGGGTAGAGCCTGCTCTCCAGTGGGGTCGTGCCTCGAGCAGCGCGTTCCCATTCCGCTTCAGTTGGCAAACGTCCGACGGCCCAGGTGCAGTATCCAACGGCCTGCGATTGGGTCACCCAAACCACAGGATGGTCCGCAAGGGCTGGATCATCATACCGGGAGCGGTCATTTGGCGGTGAACATCGACCGACCGTAACACAGCGCGCATACTGTTCATTGGTGACTTCATGGACATCTATGGAGAACGCACTCAGTTCAACATTGCGCATGGGCACTTCATCGCAATTTTCGTCGGACCTGGGATCTCTCAAACAGAGGTCGGGATCTGCGCTTTCGCTACCAAGCAGCGATGGTCCGGCCGCGATGGCAACGGTTTCAGAGCGAATATCGATTCCTGGACAGCCATCATCAACAAAGCCATTACAATCATCGTCAATGTCATTGCAGAGTTCATCTGCACCCGGAAAGATTCTGTCATTATCGGGCGCACAATCACCAGCAGATGAGCTGAAGCCATCGCCATCTCGGTCGACATCATCATCGCAGGCATCGCCCACAGTGTCTCCATCCCGGTCACTTTGGTCAGAATTTGATGCCATCAAACAATTGTCGCAGAGATCGCCGACTCCATCGGCATCACCATCTGATTGCAGCTCATTAGCAATGTTGGGGCAATTGTCCTCTTCATCCACGATGCCGTCGCCGTCACCGTCTTGTCCTGCTTCGCAGATGCTGTCCTGGCCGTCACAGTCTTGGTCTACCCCATCTTCACAATGGTCCCTAAATCCAGGTCTGATTCTCGGGTTTGCATCATCGCAATCTCCCTCGGCTGCAGACAGACCATCTCCGTCATTATCAACTTCATCACAGGCCAGATCGACGCCGTCGCAGTCTTGGTCTATCCCATCATCGCAGGTCTCCAAGCGTCCTGGTCGACGTTGAGAATCTTGGTCGTCGCAATCGCCCTCGGCTGGTGTGTACCCATCCCGGTCCTGATCTGCGTCATCACAGGCCAGGTCGACCCCGTCGCAATCTTGATCAACCCCGTCTCCACAGACTTCATCGGCGTCTGGTCCAATTTCGGAATTATTATCATCACAGTCGCCATTGATAGGAGGGTATCCATCGAGGTCGAGGTCGAGATATGGATTCGGTTCGCTCTCCGCACCCGTCGTTGCATCTTGAGATTGACCTGCTGGTTCCGCTTCCTTCGCCTCACACGCGAATAAAGCCAAGGACAGTGCCACCAAAAAGGTCAGCTTATTCAGTTTCTTCCAGGAGCTTTTTCTTGAATTCATTGATCTTCTCTTGTGCAGTTTTTGTAAACTCGCTTTTGTACAAACGGACGAATTCACTCGGGTTCTGTACAATCTGATGCTCGTAATATTTCACACCAGAGTAGAAACCGGCTCCGAACAAGCCAACAACAAAAACGAAAAATCCGAGTAATCTAAACATAAGCGGCACGTTAACTCTTGGTTGAATTGGTTTCAAGTTTGGTCATTTTAGGCGGCGAGTCCACGACAAGTTGGACCTAATCGTAAAAAAGGAGACAATGTGTACATGAAGTGCCTTTTTTCATTACTGTGCATGTGCTTGCCACTCAGCGCTTTTGCGGAATCTTTACCCATTCGAGGGTTGACTGGCGCTGGTTACGGTGCCTTCAGTTGGGGGACCAGCATCGCGACTGTATTTGAGCAAACCAGCCGTTTGAAACTGTTCAAAGAGGCGCCCGAGTCGATTGTCGAAAACAAGCGTCTTGTCAGACTCAAACGAGCACGGAATAAGGTAAAAAAGAGCCGTCGTAAATCGTTTCCAGCGTTTCCATCTAGCCCAAGGATTTCACGATATGAAAAATGGATTTCCATAAATGGTCTCAAAGGACGTGCGGAATACGGATTCTTTGACGGGCAGCTTTATCAGGTCATCGTACGACTGATTTATCCGAAAGCGGCAACGAACAAAGAACAAAAAATAGTTAATCGATTGCTCGCTAAATATGGAAATCCGATTCCAGACTACGCAGGCCAAATTGGCAAAGTCATTGACGACCGCATCGTATTTGCGAGCGAAGGGGGGCCAATCATGGTCGATCGATTAAGGCCTGGAAAAAAAGCTGGCCTACTGCGTCTGACGTATCAATCACCTCAAATGGCTATTGACGTTGAGCGATATTTAGACCGCCTCACATACCTCGTTGGTCGATATTCACCCAAGAAAAACCCGCTTTTACCACGTAAAACCACCAAAGCGCCTCAGAGCATGATCGACAAAAGCATTTGAGTTGACGCTCACCTACGGTCTTTGCTGAAGTCGACTTTACTGCCTCGCCGTCTTTGTTTTTCTCTGGCCCGACGAGCGGCTCTATTCGTCCGCGACTCCTTTATGGTGAATGTCGTCTGGGCCAGTGCAGTACTGCCGATAGCGACCATGACTTTATATTGATGCTCTTCCGGGAAATCCGACCGCTCGATATCAAAAGAGCTGGCAAGAATCCGAGTCTCCCGCTGGCTTGGAGACACGGGTATGGTGGCTACGAGTCTATTCCGATCTGTGAGGTCGTATACGAGTGCTGTGAATTCTGTCGTTCTAATGGGCCGTGAAAAAAAGGCCATGAATCGAAGCGTCAAACGGTTACTATCTGGATACACGACTTTCTTTAAATGAGCGCGCTTCATGTACTTTACAAAAGCTTTATCGCTTTTGAATGAACTCGGAAATGATTTAGCTGATAGTATAATGCGCTGACTAAAGACGTCGGCAGGTTTTCTAGAATGGGCACTGTTGATGCCAGAGAAAACGACGCAGACGCTCAGAAGTGTCCAAAACAGGACATTGTTTTTTTTAGACGGACTCGACAATATTTTTTGGATAGACATCATAGACAAGATGACTCCTCGAATTGGTATGTTCTCGACTGCTTTCCGGAACTGAGTATGGTGCCAATCGGACACGATTTATAGTGCGATGTAGACGCCCATCGCGATTAGTCGTTGACCCAGGGTCACAAACTTGACGGAATAAGTGTCTCGTTTGACCCTGTCACATGAGTCCTGATGAGCAAGAGGTTTGCGCCACGGTTATGACGAATTTAACCGAGTCAATATTCGGATTTTTCCTATCAGGCATTGTGATTGGCTGTGTGGTTGGCCTTGTTTCTGGCATTGTATCCTTGCCTGCATCTGAAATTGCATTCTACGTCGCAGGCTCAATGGGTATGCACGCCGTGGCCTTGGGCCTCGTCGGACTCTTTATTGGATCAATTCAGCCGCGCGTCCCGTCACATCTCGGCTTGACGAGTTTGTTTAAAGCCGTGAGGGCGAGTTTTGTACAGTCCGAATCGGATTCTTTGCAGCAGCGGAGTCGAATCGCGGCGACCATCTGGGTCGTCGCGCTGGTGGTCTTGGCTGGTGCATTGTTTTTGGCCAAGGGGTACGGACTCATTCTGAGTCGAATTCAATCTCCTGAGTTTGCCTCTGTTGGCGCGGCAATCTTTGGTTTATTCATCGTTGCATCTGTTCTTGTTTTGGCGGCGCCTTTGCAAGCAAGTTTCGGCCGTTCATTCGAGCATTTAATCCGTCGAAGGCCAAACCTCACGTTCATGGTCAACCCGTTCCTTAATTTACTGCTATCGGTCGTTCTCCTGACTTTTTGGTTACATGCAACAACCCTCGATGAGAAATCATCCAGTCCTGACCTGCCGTGGCAAGCGGTTACCGTCTTTATGGTGTCGTTTGTCTTTCTTTATGTTCTCGGGGAATGGCTTTCTACAAAGTCTATTCGGCTTCCCGCAGCGAAGAGATTGCAACTCGTAGCCTTGTTCCTTTTCATGGCGGGCTTTGCATTGGTTCTCGGACTTCGGTCTCCCAGTGCCCGAGTTGCCCTCGGCAAAGATGTGGGCCTAAATCAGGTCATGATGGGACTCATCAGATTACCATTTGATGAAGACGGTGACGGATACGCCGCCATTTTGAGTGGTGGCGATTGTGATGATAGCGACCCCGATATTCATCCCGGCGCTGTTGACATAGCCGGTAACGAAATCGACGAAAATTGCGATGGGATCTTCGCTAGGTCAGAGGTCAGCCAATCGACAAAAGACGATAGCCGAACCGTCAGGCAACTCGGTTTCTCGCCCCCCTACAGTTTTATTTTAGTCACCATCGATGGATTGCGGACAGACCATCTCGGTTATTATGGGTATGGCCGCGAAACCACGCCGGCTATCGATGATATGGCGTCTGATTCTGTTGTGTTCAAGAACGCCTATGGCGTGTCGAGTCTTATGCCGGCCTCAATGGCGTCGCTGATGACAGGGCGATTTCCGTCAGAACTTCATAGAGATTTTAAGGAAACGACAAAGTATATGGCCAACAATGTCTTTCTTGCCGAGATCTTGTCGAGACAGGGTTATCATACGGCGGCTTTTCCGAGTCATTCCTATTTTTCAAACGAGACAGGCTTTGAACAGGGATTTTCTCATTGGCAGCCCTATAAAATCAGCGAGGGTCGACAACCGTATGTACCCACAGCTCAGCGTGTCGTGACATCAGCCTTCGAGCATTTAGGACGGCTTGAGCCGGATCCGACAAAGCCCTATTTTCTTTGGCTCCATATTGTCGATCCACAGCCTAACTATCTGAAACATCTCGGTGTGACGGCCTTTGGTGAGTCCCCGGTCGATCGTTATGATCATGAGCTTCGATATGTGGATAACTGGCTAGAATGGTTCTTCAAGAAGTTGAGGCAGAGGCAAGATTGGAGTGACAGTATCGTCCTGATAATCGCCGGTACTCGAGGCGAGGACTTTGTGTCTGAGCAGCCGGCTCGATTAGATGAAGCCACCCTCAGAGTCCCATTAATTATTCGGGTGCCGGGTGTGCCCCCGAGACCCGTAGAAAGCCGAGTCAGTCTGATCGATTTGGCACCAACGCTTTTGGGATTAGCCGATGTGGGTCAGTCTGATTCTGGTCGAGTGTCGATGAATTTAAAAGGGTCGACATTAGTACAAAGTCTATTGGGAAAGGACGCCAAGCCAAAGCCGATCCTTGCTGAATCACCCCGGACTGTGAGCAGCGGAAAGCAGTGGGCTTGGTTAGACGGTGCGATGAAATTACATTACGACGGTCGAGCAAGTGCTTGGCGGGTTTTTGATGTCTCACGTGACCCAGATGAATTGGTCGACTTGGCACCTAAACGCCCAGAACTACGTGACAAGTTACGTAAGTCAATGCAGCAGTATAGAAGTCGATTGAATTTGATCCCTGCAAAACGATAATTGTGATGACTCGGCTTGCTCTAAAAATGGTTCGATGTGGTCTCTTGACGGCCTGTTTTTTTTCGATTTTAAGCACCCCTACCGCCCAGGCCAAGACTCAAGTTCGAGACCGAATCGCGCGCGTCATTAATTCCTTTGTCGAGGTTCGAGCCGGGGCTGCAAAAGCATACCTATCAAAGGGCCGCATCTATTTGGGTGAATTGGTAACCATACGCGGCAAGCGAGGGGAAGAATGGGTCGAGGTCGTCAGTGGCAAAGTACGCGGATGGATTCCACTCAGGAGCGTTTCTATTCTGTCCCATGAAGACATCGAAAAGATGAAGGCCACCATTGATCCAGGGCGCGATAGGCGTCTTCGGGATTATGAGTATGATCTGAACGGCCGACGCAAGACCGACGCTCAATATACGGGAAGCGGTGAAGGTGCAGATACGCCGAATCCACCATCGCTCAGCGGGACTCTGGTCTCTGGGTTGTCGGTTGCGGCAGGCGCCGGTACGGGACAAGTGAAGAGACATTTTCAGAGTAACGCACCTGAGCAATCTTTCTTGAGAAACCTTAGATTTGAACCACAGACATTCGCCACCTATTTTGGAGTCGATTGGGAGATGTTTCCGAGCATAGGGCTTCGGCTGGACTTGATCGACCTGCGCTTTGCAAGCACGGAGCTGACCATCTTCACTGCTGACGGCCCCCAGGGCTTGTCGATCCCAATTGATGCCCAAGACCTTAATTTAGATGCCTACTATGAGGTCATGTACGCGTCTGTTGGACTTCGGGTTTTACTAGGGGCTCATTGGCTTCGATTTGGCTTCAAGGACGTCCGTCCGACGCCGATAGGCCTGTCAACATCTACGCTTGGGTTGACCGGTGGGCTTGCCATTGGTTATCGGTCGGATGTCCTCGAAGCATGGCTGTCAGGTCGTTACGAGTATCCCCTTTTTCACACTCAATCACCCATTGGGAGTGGCTCTGAGTCATTGGGCATGACTGGCGCGCTCATTGATGGACGGTGGTGGTTTCTCCATCAATGGGGCATCGGTTTGGTCAGCCACTATTCAAGACGACAATCCGATTATTCTGGCCCAAATCAGCATTTGGATACGCTCTCCAGCGATGACCAAAGCTACGGTTATACCTCAGCCCGTGATACGGACATGGTCTGGTCGGTGATTCTCTGTGGTTATTGGCGGACTCAATGACAGCGAAATGTCGAGATTACATTAACGCTTTGGATGCAATTTTAGATTCAGTTTAATCTCTGTTTCGTCTCTCCAATGATTCACGCTCTTTGCATCAAAGAAACCATCTTTCTTGAGTACGATGTAAACACGGTCTTTTTCTCTATCTAGACGTCTGAATATTTTCGGCGTCTCACCTTTCAGAACACCATTGATATAGATTTCAGCACCGGGAGGATTAGAGAAAACAGATAGGAGACCGAGTGATTTGGTCATAAAAACCTGCTTTTTGACGAGGACTTTACCATCCGGACCGACGGGT
>PCCS01000036.1 GCA_002731825.1 Myxococcales bacterium | reverse complement strand
GCGGTGACAACGGCGGCGGTGATAACGGTGGTGGTGATAACGGCGGCGGCGATAACCGTGCATGCGTTACTGATAATGGGTTTGATGGCTGGCTCTGTGACGACGGGATTCAATGTATTTCCGCTGACTGGCGGTGCGATGAGTGGGCTGGTGATTGTAACGACGGATCAGACGAGGCCAATTGTGGCGGCGGTGGCGACAACGGCAATAACGAGTGTGCGCCAGGCCTTTTCGCATGCGTGGATGGTTCGGGTTGTATTGAACCGGATTGGGTTTGTGAAAATGGTGCCGAGCCTTGGCCGGACTGCACGGATGGATCCGATGAAACAGACGCGGCGTGTACGTGGAAGGCCAACCAGCTCTAAGTGGACGCCATCTGCACCTTACGTGACCCTGTTCAGCTTGGTCTTCGGTCGCCAAGCTGAGCAGTATTAACCTCGAAATGACGCGAGTAGTTCAGCGAGCGTCTCAACAGAACTCTGCGGCACAGCATTGTAGATGGATGCCCTCAGACCACCGACGCTTCTATGGCCCTTCATGCCGATAATGCCCTTATCCTTGCAGAGGTCTATAAATGCCTGCTCGCGGTCTGCAGAGTCCATGCGGAAGGTCACGTTCATCAGCGAACGGGACACGTCGGTCGCGTGACCTACACAAAGGGGATGGGCATCGATAACGCCATAGAGACGATTGGCTTTCGCCTGATTTAGCTTATGAATCGCTGCCAAACCGCCCTGTGATTCAACCCATTCGGCCACCAATTTGATTACCCATATGCCAAAGGTGTTGGGTGTGTTGTACATGGAGCCTTTCTCGGCTTGAGTGAGGTAGCGCAGGATCTTTGGCGTGCGCGCATCACCATCAAATTGTCGGCTGATGGCCTTTTTAATGATCAAGACCGTCACCCCAGATGGACCAGCATTTTTCTGTGCTCCGGCATAAATTAAGTCGAAGTCGGCCACATTGATGGGCCGTGAGATAAAGTCGCTGGACATGTCGCAGATCAGCGGCAACTCCGTGTCTGGGACATATTGGTACTGCGTTCCATAGATGGTGTTATTGCTGGTGTAGTGTAGATAGGTCGAGTCTGCAGGCAGCGAGGGCAGTTCATCTGGTTGGGGGACATGCTTAAAGCCACTGCCCTCATCACTCCAAATCTCGTCGGCCGTGCCAATCGTACAGGCTTCTTTGTACGCCCTCGTCGACCAGGTCCCCGTATTGATGTACGCGCCCCCCGGGCCAAGATTGTAGGGAATCATTGCAAATTGAAGTGACGCACCCCCTTGGAGAAACATCACCTCATGGGTATCGGGGATTGAGTAAAGTCTTGTCAGCGACGCCTTGGCGTCGTTGATGACCTGATCAAATTCTGGGCTGCGATGACTCATTTCCATGAGACTTAAGCCCAACTTATCAAAGTCGAGGAGTTGGGAATGGACCTGTTCGAGTACAGAATATGGAAGCGCTGCCGGTCCTGCGTTGAAGTTGTGCTTGCGCTCAGTCATCATAGTCTCCCAAGAAAAGTGATCAGGTATGGTTGACTGCAGCTTAAACGATGCCTAGCGTCAATGGGTCAAAATTCTTGTTACATGTGAGGTCTCGTGTCGAAGTCACTATTTATTGATGCTTGTTTTGGACGCCCCACCAGTCGGACTCCCATTTGGCTGATGCGCCAAGCGGGTCGTTACATGGCCGAATACCGGGCGATTCGAAAAGACGTGGATTTTTGGACGCTTTGTAAAACGCCCGAGTTGTGTTGCGAGGTCACTTTGCAGCCCATTAATGCGTTCGGACTCGATGCGGCCATCATCTTCTCAGACCTCTTGGTCTCATTGCCGCCATCGGGGTTTGATGTCGAATTCATCAAAGGCCGCGGCCCTGTGGTCCATGACCCCATTACCAAAGCCTCTGATATCGATAAGCTGCGACCAGTCGATGCATCTGACCAACTTGCTTATGTGGGCGAAGCGGTGTCACAGACCGTCGCCGCCCTGCCAGACGATGTGCCCTTAATCGGTTTTGCAGGTGCGCCATTTACGCTGGCCAGTTATTTGGTTGAAGGCGGTTCATCGAAACAGTTTATGAAGGCCAAAGCCTTTATCCATCAAGAGCCAGAAGCCGCTCGCATTCTGTTTGATCACCTCACCGAAGTCACAATCGACTTGCTCAATCTGCAAATTGAAAAGGGCGCAAAGGCGGTTCAAATTTTTGACAGTTGGGCGGGGTGTCTAGACCCTGAAGACTATGCAATCTGGGGGGCTGCCTACACGAAACGAATCGTCGATGCTGTCCGACGGCCCGATATTCCCGTCATTGTGTTTCCTAAAGGCACGGGCACATACATTGATTTGGTGGCGGGCACAGGTGCAGATGTTGTTGGTGTCGATTGGACGCTGCCCCTCGATCAAGCACGGGCAAAAGTGGGTCCTCAAGTCGCCCTCCAAGGCAATTTAGATCCAGGTCGGCTTTTATCTCCCTGGCCGCAGCTCGCCCGCTCCATCGACCGGGTCCTCGATGCCGCTGGCGATGGGACGGGGCATATCTTTAATCTCGGTCATGGCATCTACCAGTATACGCCGGTAGACAACGTGAAACGCTTGGTGGATTACGTGCAGACGACGTCAGGATTGCGTCGGGAGCGCACCACGTGAAAGTGGCCGTCATTGGTGGCGGCATCAGTGGATTGGCCGCAACCTATCGTCTGCAACGAGCTGGCTATGACGTCCAATGTCTCGAGAGCGCGCAAAGAGCGGGTGGCAAAATCACGTCGGAACGCGCCGATGGTTTTCTAGTCGAACATGGGCCAAATGGATTTTTGAGTTCGCGGACAGCGGTTTTGCGACTGGCCCGTGATGTCGGTCTAGGTGACCGGATCTTAGCGGCCGATGAGAGTGCCAAGTATCGCTACTTGGTGGGCTCGAAGGGTCTACAGCGGCTTCCCACGTCGCCACCGAACTTCTTGCTCAACTCGGTCCTGAGTGTAGCTGGTCGAATGAGGATTTTGAGAGAGCCATTCATCAAGGGGCGCGTTGGCGGTGGCGATGAGAGCATTTACGACTTTGCGGTTCGTCGATTCGGCGTAGAAGCAGCCGAACGATTATTCGACCCAATGGTCACAGGGATTCACGCGGGTGATATACGGCGATTAAGCCTATCGGCCTGCTTTCCTGCTATCGCCAGTATGGAAGCTCAACATGGCAGTGTGATCAAAGGTCTCATAGCTCGCAAAAAAGCCGCGGCGGCCGCTGGACCGACAAGCAAGCCACTGCTCACCAGTTTTCAAGGCGGTATGGCCGATTTGGTTGATGGGTGTGTGGGTGTGTTGGGCTCCCGGTCAGTGCAGCTCGGTCGTGCTGTGAGTCGATTAGAGAGAGTTGGCGAGAGCCAATGGCGGGTTCATGCCAACCAAGGCGAGCCTCTTCTGGTGGATCATGTTGTCATGACTACCCCAGCCGATGTGTCGGCTCGACTCGTTGCAGAGCACAGTCCCATTGCAGGTGATCGGTTGACGGGGATCGACTATGCTCCGGCTGCTGTTGTCGCCCTTGGCTACCGAGCTGAGCGAATAGCCAATCCATTGCCGGGGTTTGGTTACTTGGCCCCCTCGTCTGAAAAGCGAGATGTGCTCGGCGTTCTTTGGTCGAGCCAAATCTTCACAGACCGTGCGCCCAACGGACATCTCTTGTTTAGAGCCATCGTCGGTGGCGCGCATCGGCCTGAGTTGGTGTCGATGAATCAGGCCGATCTATGTTCGATGGTCGCCGCCGAGTTGAGTTTTGCGTTTGGGTCTCAGCTAAATGAGCCGGATTTTTCGAAGGTCATCTATTGGCCTCAGGGCATCCCTCAGTACCGGGTTGGTCATCAGCAGCGGATCGATGAGATCAGAGATGCGCTCGGTGAGCTGAAGGGTCTGCATGTGGCCGGAAATGCCATCGTCGGTGTCAGCGTTGCAGAGTGTATCGGTCACGCCGAGACGATTCCTGAACTCTTAAAAACAGGACAGCGATTGATGCAAGGCGCCTAAGACAGAGTCATCATGGGTCGCTGTTTCTACAGTGGGCATTGAGAGGAGATAAAGATGAAATTTGCTGATGAAATTAGAGAAGGCATTCCGGACCAATTACCGTCTCTCCAATCTTTCGATGACAGTATCTCCAGAGCGCCGAATCGAATTTTGAATCTGTCTGAGCGGGATAAGCGCTTGGCCGTTGAAAACGCCCTTCGCTATGTGCCCGTGCATTTGCACAGTACGCTCGCTCCCGAGTTTGCCACCGAACTAGAAAAATATGGTCGAATTTATATGTATCGATATCGACCGAAACACGCCATGTATGCTCGGCCTATCCATGAGTATCCAGCTCGCAGCCGCGATGCGGCAGCCATCATGCATATGATCCACAATAATCTAGATCCTGCAGTCGCTCAGCATCCCTATGAATTAGTGACCTACGGCGGAAACGGTACGGTTTTTCAAAACTGGGCTCAGTATCGCCTCACCATGATGTATTTAAGCGAGATGACCGACCAGCAGACCTTGGTGATCTACTCCGGTCATCCACTCGGTTTGTTTCCATCGGATGAAAACGCGCCTCGTGTCATCGTGACCAATGGCATGGTCATTCCAAACTACTCCAGTGCTGATGATTATACGCGGATGGCAGCTCTGGGTGTGACCAGTTATGGGCAAATGACAGCAGGCAGCTACATGTATATCGGTCCACAAGGGATCGTGCATGGCACCACCATCACCGTGTTGAATGCGGGGCGCTTGTACCTGAACACAGATGAGGAGACCGGTTTAGGCGGTCGTGTCTTTGTCACCGCTGGTCTTGGCGGTATGAGCGGTGCACAGGCCAAGGCGGCTGTGATCGCCGGTGCCATTTGTGTTGTGGCTGAAATTAATCCCGACGCGGCACATAAACGCCATGCTCAAGGCTGGGTTGATGAGCTGTATACGGATTTGGCCGAATTGGAGAGCCGTTTGGCCACAGCGCGTGAGGGTAAAGACGCTGTCTCCCTCGCCTACGTAGGTAATGTTGTCGACCTGCTCGAATACTTCGTTGATCATGACATCAACATTGATCTCGGCAGTGATCAGACCAGTCTTCATCTTCCCTTTTCTGGTGGTTATTACCCCGCTGGACTATCTGTCGATGAGGCCAATCGGTCGATGGTCGATGACCCGTCTGGATTTAAAGAACATGTCTATGAGTCTCTCAGGCGCCACGTGACCGCCGTCAATCGTCTCGTCGAACGAGGAATGCATTTCTGGGACTATGGTAATGCCTTTCTGCTGGAATCGAGTCGGGCTGGCGCGGACATCATGAACGAAGATGGAGATGGATTTAGATACCCTTCATACGTCCAAGACATTATGGGCCCCATGTGCTTTGACTACGGTTTCGGCCCATTTAGATGGGTGTGTACAAGCGGCGATCCTGCAGACCTCGCGCAGACCGATCTCATTGCCACCGAGATTGTTGCGGGTCTAGCCAGTCAGGCGCCAGATGAGACGCGAGCACAGTACTTGGACAATCTGAGATGGATTGAAGAAGCTCAGAAGAATGCGCTCGTGGTTGGCAGTCAGGCGCGTATTTTATATTGCGATGACGTGGGCCGTCGTGCCCTCGCACAAGCCTTAAATGATGCCATCGCAGACGGTCGCGTCAGTGCCCCCATCGTGCTGGGTCGAGATCATCATGACGTCTCGGGCACAGACAGTCCCTACAGGGAGACCGCCAATATCTACGATGGCAGCCAATTTACTGCAGACATGGCCGTGCAGAACTTTGTTGGTGATGCATTTCGTGGGGCGACTTGGGTCAGTCTCCATAATGGCGGTGGTGTCGGTTGGGGCGAAGTCATCAATGGTGGTTTTGGACTTGTGATCGACGGCAGCGAAGCGGCCTCCAAGAAATTGCAATCTATGCTTCATTGGGATGTGAACAACGGGATCGCCCGTCGAGCATGGGCGCGCAATGAAGGGGCTGAGTTTGCCATAAAGCAGGCGATGGCCAGTGAGGCCCGTCTTCGAGTCACAATGGCAAACCATGCAGATCCAGCCATACTAGACCAGCTCTTCAATCCGTAGAACCATACGCGTACCATCCGCATGATTTTTTAAGAGGGGGCGTCGCAATGAGCGTATCATCGGTCGTAGCTGTTGCAATGGGAGGCGCACTTGGCTGCGTCTGTCGCTTTGGCATCGCGAGTTTATTTTCAGCCGGGCTCCAATTTCCGATTGGCACCTTTTCCGCCAATATGATCGG
This sequence comes from Myxococcales bacterium, assembly GCA_002731825.1. GTDB lineage: Bacteria > Myxococcota_A > Bradymonadia > UBA7976 > UBA1532 > UBA1532. The sequence continues at coordinate 15,317 of PCCS01000036.1, read as the reverse complement.
CTGTTTTGTCATCGGTCTGGCCTACGTTTTCTTCAGTCACCATGTCGACCTGCCAGACGCACTCCGATTATCGATTCTCGTCGGCTTTCTTGGCGGCTTTACTACATTTTCAAGCTTTGGGCTGGAATCGGTCCAGCTGATAGAGTCAGGTCGTGTTCGACTGGCCATCACATACGTTTTAACGAGTAATCTTATCGGTCTCGCATTGGTCTACGCAGGCACGCGCCTTGGGCGACTGTACTTAAATGCAGCTTAGTCCCCATAGGTTTCTCATATTGTAAGCATTCCATTTGTCGGCATTTAGGGGTAGAAAACAGCATGATGCTTGTCCGACCAATCAGACTATCAGACTTAGAGTCTCTCGTTGACCTTGCTCGGCAAGCCGGTGTCGGCTTGACGACTCTGCCCGCCTCTGAGCCCATTTTGAAAGGTCATGTTCAAGACTCTGAGCGTGCATTCGCTCAAATGGTTAAGCGACCGGGAGGAGAGCGTTACCTTCTTGTCATGGAAGATCCACTCACAGGCCAGATCGTTGGCTGCGCCGGTTTGGTCGGCCGCGTCGGTGGCTTTGACCCATTCTATTCATACGTGCTCAAAACTGTCGTGAAAGAGTCCGAGAGTATCAATGTCGTCAAGATGATAAAGACACTCAACTTGGTGCAAGACCATAAGGGACCCAGCGAGATAGGCACATTGTTCGTCCATCCCGATTACCGGCGTGGTGGCCATGGCCGTTTAATGTCCCTTGCTCGTTTTCTCTTTATGGCGGCGGCTCCTGAGAGATTTACAAAAAATGTGATCGCTGAGATGCGCGGTAATGTCGCTGTGGAAACGGGCTCCCCATTTTGGCGGGCAATCGGTCGACACTTCTTCGATATGCCTTTCGTTGACGCTGACAAGCGCAGCGCTGGCAATAAGCAATTCATTGCGGATCTCATGCCGAGGCATCCCATTTATGTCTCCATGCTGCCGCAAGATGCCCAGTCTGTCATCGGGCAGGTTCATGCGGAGGCCCAACCCGCCTTGCGTCTTCTTCGCAATGAAGGCTTTGAGTTTGGCGATGAAGTCGATATTTTTGATGCAGGCCCACTCTACCGGGCCGAGACGGGCAAAATTAGAACAATCCGGGAAAGTCGATTAGGGACGCTCACTCAAGTACTCGACTCAGCGCCTGAGTCAGAGGTCTTTCTGATCTCCAATGATCAGTTAGACTTTAGGTCAACTTTGGGCCGCTTGCGTGTCGACAGTGAGGCTGACATTGCCCTGAGTCGCGCGACTGCGTTGACTTTGGGTATGCGTCTTGGCGACTCCATTCGCTACGTACCCGCTAGGCCCTCCAAGTAAACACGATACCCAACCCGGGGTGATCAAAAGGTTGTCGGTCTACTTTCAAAACCAGCGCAAGCTCAGAATCCGACTTAAATTGATCGTTTACGCTTGTGTCTGATCGCAGAATAACGATACATCCAAGTGTGGCTATTACGCTCAAATTGAAAGATTAGGGGGTCTTTGTGCATATCCGAATTTCGCAAAAACTAGTCATCGCATTCGCATTGGCATTGTCTGTCGGTTGTGGTGGTTCATCAAGTTCATCCGATGGGTCTGGTGGTACGGGTGCCATCGGTGGTGTTGGCGGTTCAGGTGCCGAAGGCGGTGCCGGCGGTACAGGTGGTACAGGTGGTGCTGGTGCTGAAGGCGGTACCGGTGGTGCAGGTGCAGAAGGCGGTGCAGGCGGTGCTGGTGCTGAAGGCGGTACCGGTGGTGCAGGTGCAGAAGGCGGTGCCGGCGGTGCAGGCGGTGTCGGCGGTGCAGGCGGTGTCGGCGGTGCAGGCGGTGCCGGCGGTGGCGGTGTGCCCTGTGGTGTGACCCAATGCATCGGCAATGAAGTCTGTTTTGAAGACCGGTGTGTTCAATGCGGCATCGATTCTGATTGTGGTGAAAATGGTCTCTGTGTAGACAATATCTGTCGCGTCGCGTGCGACGATGATGCGGGCTGTGCCGAGCAGCAAGCCTGTGCAAACGGCATTTGTATAGACGTTGAATGTCGGGGTGACGAACAATGCCCCGATGGGGTTTGTCTTGATTACGCATGCGTCGGGTGTCGCGTTGTCGATGACTGTGCAGACCAGGACTGTGGCAGTACGCCATGTCAATGTCTCGAGAATGCATGTGTCGGCTGTAATGCCGATGACCAATGCGCCGATGGATTTTGCGTGAACACCCGATGCGAAGAGTGTCGCGACAATGCTGATTGTGGTGACGGTGACTTCTGCGTGCTCAACGCGTGCGTTGACTGTCGCGATAATGGGGATTGTGCCGACGGCAATATCTGCCTTGATGATCTGTGTCAGCCCCCACCCCCGGGCGACAGTTGTGCAGAGCCTATCATGTATGAATTTGGCTCCATTGCTCGAGGCAACACGGCCATTTATGCGCCGCTTAACGCGGGGTCATGTCAAGGTGCTGAAGCGCCTGATGTTGTCCATGCGTTCCAAGCCCCAGAAGATGGCACCGTCTGTGCCACGACCCGAGGCTCCGATTACGATACAGCGCTCTATGTTTTCGAGACGGAGTGTAACGGGGCTAACGAACTCGACTGTAATGATGATGATAATGATTGGGAAATCGCAGATGGGACTCGATCGACCGTCGAATTCGCTGTCACCGCTGGCCAGACATACTATCTCGTTGTCGATGGTTGGTCAGGTGCATCGGGTAATTACATTTTGTCTACATCCCTCGGCGCGTGTGCAGACGTAATTCCGCCCAGTTGCATCGGCGACGACGACTGTGTCGGCGACGAAATTTGCCGGGCTGGAAATTGTGGTCTTGCCTGTGACGAAGAGACGCCCTGTGTCGGCAATGCCCTTTGCGAAGAAGGGGCCTGTCGAGCCGTGGAATGCCTTGATGATGCAGGCTGCGTAAACAATTTCTTCGACAATCGCTGCGACCAAAACCGCTGTGTTGAATGTGCCGTAGACGATCACTGCGACGACGGCGAGGTCTGTCGCGCCAATCGATGTCGAGACGCATGTCAAGTCGATGCAGATTGTATGGGCTTTTCCCCTGAGGCGTGTGTCGAGGGTGCGTGTACTGTTGTTGATTGCCTAGAGGACGATGACTGTTTCAATGGTGTTTGTGCCGATCAGACCTGTATTGAGTGTCGGAACGGGGCTGACTGTGATGACGATGCATGCGGCGGCCGGCCTTGCCTCTGCGCAGAGGCCACCTGCGTTGCATGCGTAGAAGACGCAGATTGTGGCGATGGGTCTTTCTGCAATCAGGGCTCATGTCGTGATTGCCGAGATGATGCAGATTGTGCCGATGGCTCATGCATTAACGGTTATTGTCTCGATGGCGGAGATACCTGTGAGGACCCACTCGCCTATGAATTAGGCACGGTCGTTCGCGGCATCAATGAGCCATACTCAGGGACAACGCGCGGCAGCTGTGCCGGCCGAGGACGAGAGATCATCTACTCATTTTCCGCAGCGGCGGCCGGGACCGTGTGTTTGACGACCCGTGATTCAAATTACGATACTTCTCTGTACGTGAGAGCAGGCGAATGCGATGGGGGTATGGAAGTCGCATGCAACGACGACGATCGTTTTGAAGGCAGCATCCTCGATGTCGGCAACCGTTCAACCGTTGAATTTAATGTTATCGCTGACCAAACCTACTTCGTATTCGTCGATGCATTCAGCGAGTTTGGTCTCGGTAATTATGTCTTATCGTCGTCCATCGGCGCCTGTGCGGCCAATGTGCCCCCTGTTTGCATCGATAACGATGACTGCCCATTCTCCAACGTGTGCCGTAACAATGCCTGCGAATTTTTCTGCGAGGACAATGATGCCTGTGGAGCAAGAGAGCTCTGCCAGGCCGGTGCATGCGTTGAAGTTGACTGTCGCGTAGACGACCAGTGCGCCAATGGCATCTGCCTTGAGGATAACACCTGCGCGCCATGCCGAGAGGCGGCCGACTGCGGTGAGCTCGCCTGTAATGGCGGTGCCTGTGTGTGTGCTGATAACCAATGTGTTCAATGCGCCGCGGATGGCGACTGCGCCGATGGAGTTTGTTCTCTTGGCGGCGTCTTGGCCAACCAATGTGTTGCCTGCGTCGAGACCGCGCAATGTGCCGAAGGAGAAATTTGCTTCGATAATGCCTGCGTTGCTCAACCCGAGGGTGGCGGCCTGTGCGAGGCACCCATCGCCTATGCTTTGGGTCAGATATTGACGGGTAGCCTGGCCAATGGCCTGAGTCGAGATTCGGCTGTAGGCTGTGGTGGAGCGGGCGCTGGGCCAGAGAAGGTGCACACTTTCACAGTTCAAGAGGACACCGAAGTCTGCTTCCAGACCCGAGGGTCTAATTTGGCTGACCCTGTCTTGTACATTCGAGACACGGCGTGCACGGGACCCGATGCCAACGAAGTGGCGTGCAATGACAATTCACCCGCTTTTGCGGGTGGCTTTCAGTCGGCTGTATCCATCAATGCGGTTGCAGGTGTCGAATACTTCATTATGGTCGACAGCTTCTTCATCGATGTGGCTGCGGGAGGTGACCAGTATGTTTTGACCAGTCGGGTTGGCCCTTGTGAAGGCGATGCAATTCCTGTGTGTGCAGCTGATGCCGACTGTCTTGCAGGCACGTGTGATGCCGGCGAATGCGTGGCCGAAATGCAGCCACCCATCGAGGGAGACACAACCGCTTTTTTCAGTGAGTATATCGAAGGCAGTTCATTTAATAAGGCCGTTGAAATCTACAATGCGGGTGCGGCGGCCATCGACCTTAATACCTGCTCCATTAATCTCTATAGCAATGGTGCTCAGGCGGACGATGCGGATACCATTGGTCTCGGTGCTGATGACCAGCCGACGATGCTCGCACCGGGTGCTGTCTATACACTCTGCAATGGGCGGGCTGATCAAGCCCTACTGGATGTCTGTGACCAGACCTCTGGATCTTTAAACCACAATGGCGACGATACCATTGCATTGGTTTGTGGTGGCACCGTACTAGACGTCATCGGGCAAATTGGTTTTGATCCAGGGAATGCATGGTCTTCGGACGACGCATCAACACTCGATTCGACACTTCGACGAAATTGTGATGTACAGGGTGGAGATGCCAGTGGAGATGATGCTTTTGATCCATCGGCTCAATGGACCGGATTTCCGGTCGATACCTTTGATGGCATAGGTAACCACTGCCTGTAATGCCTCAATAGAGTCTATCTGGATCCGGGTTGTTTTACCTGCCCGGGTCCACGCTTTATTGCCTTAATCAATCGAAGTTTGCTGGAGAAATCATGATTCGCACTCTGATGTTTTTATGGACGCTGATGATGGCCCTGTCCCTCGGTTGTGGCGGGACCGATGACCCGACAAGCCAGAGCAGTATGATGGTCGGATTTGGCCAATCATGTTCAGTCAACGCTGATTGCCAGACAAACCTATGTCATCCGCAATCATTTCGCTGTACTGCGACCTGCACCGAGAGCTTTCAATGTGGCGCTGGAGCCTCATGCGAGGGCGGTATCTGCCAATTTGGAACCGCTGCCACCGGAGGCACAGGAGGCGGCAATGGGGGCACAGGAGGCACAGGCGGCGCGGGCGGTGGTAATAATGCCACTCAAGTCGACATCTACGATGTAAAAGTCGGCACATTGGCCGACGATACGACCGTGTCCGTTGAAGGCGTGGTCACAGCGGTCCGTCTCAATGCTGATAACCTCTATTCGCATATGGTTCTCCAAGTTCCGGTCGACAGCGCTCGATATCGTGGACAAGCCAACAGCGGAATTTGGGTGTACCTCAATAACGCTGATAACGACGCGTGGCGTATGAATCCTCCTATGCCCGGGACACTCGTGAGAGTAACAGGCCGAACCAATGACTTTTATGGCCAATGGCAGATTCAGCATATAGAGGCGCTGCAGTCTGTCGGCCAGTCGACCATACCCGATCCGGTGGTTGTTCCGTCTGGCGACATCTCGACGGGAGGCGCTCAGGCGTCGGCGTTGGAAGGTATGCTCGTGACGGTTGAAGACGTCACCGTCATTGAAGTTGAGCCCGAGGCGGGTCCTGGAGATGGTCAAGATGGCATGCCCACCTATGAGTTTGTTGTAGATGGTCAACTGCGCGTCGATGATTACTTCTATCGGTTAAGTCCACTGCCCACGGTTGGGACTGGTTTCCAGAGCATCACAGGGGTTTTGCGATTGGGTAACGCCAACACTAAAATTGAGCCGAGAGGGCCTTCAGATATTCGTCAGTGATGTCCACTCAGGCATAACCCAGGGTCATGGCCTGCGGCCTCACACCCGGTCTCTGACCCGCCTTTGAATCGCTCATTGCGAGATCGAATCGGTGGTGACCCTCATTTTTCAACGTTCTTTAGTTGACGATTTGCTTCAAGATCAGCATTATCCGGCGAATTCTATTTCAGCTGAGCTGTTGACCGAAAGGGGCAAATCGCCCTTCTGTCTCGACGTTTATCATGATTTTGAGCGTCTTAGTTTGGCTACACTGATGGAAAGAACGGTATGAACAAACACGCTTACAGACATCATTTCAGTTGTATAACCCTCGCTATCTCAGCGGCCTTTTTATTCGCCTGCGGAGGTGATGACGCAGCTGGGGGGACGGGTCAAGTTTTCATCCCGCGTGACGCCGGCGGCGCTGGTGGATCGGCCGGCACGGGCGGTGCAGGCGGGCCGGTTGTCGATATGGGGCCCACGGGCGGTCAAGGCGGCGCGGCTGGCATGGCCGGGCAAGGTGGCTCCGGTGGAACCGCAGGCAGCGGTGGTATGGCGGGTGCGGGAGGCCAAGGTGGGTCGGCTGGTGCCGGTGGCGAACCCGGTGAGTTTGTCGAAGTCCCTCAAACCGGTGAGGTCATCATTTCGGAGATCATGCTCGACCCACATAACGGATTGACTGATGAAAACGCCGAATGGATCGAGTTATATAATACCAGCGACCAGCCCTTTGCCCTTGAAGATTGCCAACTCACTGATGGAACATCTGTATCGGAATTAGGTGATGTGACCATCGAGCCGGGTGGCTATGCGCTCTATGGGCGGAGCGATGATCAGGGGCTCAACGGCGGGCTCGACGTCGATGGTATCTTTGATTTTGCGCTCAATAACTCTCGTGATCGGATCGTCTTGCAATGTGGCGGGTCCATCGTCGACGTCATGCACTATGATTTTGATGAGGGTTTTCCTCGGGCTCAGGGATTTAGTCTCAGTTTGACACCCGGTCAAGAATCCACGGTTGCCAATGACCAAGCACGAAATTGGTGCGTGGCACGGCGCGCTTACCTCGAAGCGCCTGTGCAATGGGGTACGCCTGGTGCCGCCAATGGCCCATGCGACGAAATCACTGATTTTTGTCGGTTACAGTCACCCACAGCCATTCCCAACGACATGGCGGATGGCCGATACCGCGAGGAAGTCACCATTTATGGTCGTGTCCGCGAACAGGGGATCACAGATCGCTCTGCATCTGTTGACGCGTACGGTTTGGTCCGAGGTTACTTAGGTTTTGGACCCGATGGCAGTCAGCCGCAAAACAATGATGAATGGGTTTGGATTTGGGCGAGGCCCAACGCTGAATATGATGCCAATGCATCCGGTGAGCCTGATGCGGATGAATACCAAGCGCGTTTGTTTATTCCACTCCCAGGGCAATATGATTACGCGTACCGATTCACAGTTGATGGAGGCCGCTCCTGGCTTTATTGCGATGGTGGTCAGGCTGGGTCAGATGATGGCTATACAGCAGAAAATGCTGGCCAGCTGACAGCAGCGCCACCCCTTGCGCCATGCGACCCGAATCCCTGTGGCCGACCTCCCGTCGGCGCGTGTGAGGGAGACACCGCGGTTCAATACGGAATCGCAGGTGAGTGCATGGTTGGTGCCAATGGACTGGCAGAATGTGCCTACCCAGCGACGAGAAGAGACTGCGGTGAAACGGCCCAGGTTTGTATTTACGGCGCATGCTACGACCAGAGACCACAAGGCCCCGGCCGAGGTGAAATTGTGTTCAGCGAAATCATGTACAACCCCGACGATCCCGATTATGAACCTGACCTACCGAGAGCAGAAATTCGCGAAAATAATGCCGAATGGATCGAGGTCTATAATCCAACGGACAGAGCCCTTAATCTTGATGATTGCCAATTAACGGATTTCGACGAAAACCGAGCACAGCAAAGTGACCCGACTGTGATCGAAGGCGTCATCGTTGAACCAGGTGACGTCGCGCTTTTCGTCCGTTCGGACATTCCCGATTTCAATGGGGGTCTTCGGGCTGATCATCGTTTCTATTTCAATTTGACTAACTCCAGTGACACCTTAATTCTGACCTGCGGCGGTCTTGTCATCGACCAGGTCACGTACACCGATGGAGCAGGAAATCGAAACGCGGCCCGAGCAACATCCATTAGCTTAGATGCCCGCGCATTCAACGCCATGGACAACGATCTCGACCAGGCATGGTGCCTCAGTTCTCAACAGTATCTCGCCGATCCGGTCCATCGTGGAACGCCTGGCGTCGTAAACCCCATCTGTGAGCGATGTGTGGAGGTCACATGTGACCAACCACCAGCTCGAAGTTGTGATGAAAATACCCGTGTTTCATATGCGCCCATCGGTCAATGTCGAGTCGATGGAATCGATGAGATTTGTGACTATCAAGAGACGCGTCAAGAGTGTGGTGTCGGAGAGGCTTGCCAGCAGGGTTTCTGTGGTCCTGAAGGGGCCCGAACACCATTTGCGGGTGAAGTCATCGTCAATGAGATCATGTATGACCCGGGTGCAGGACTTGCAGATTCGCGCGCCGAGTGGTTCGAGCTGACCAGCGTTGCAGATACGCCCATTTCACTGAGTGGTTGCGTCGTCCGAGACCAAGGCGCTGAGTCCGCCATTGAAGGTGTGTTCCTATCGCCCGGCGAATTTGCACTTTTTGGTCGCTCGGCCGACGTGAATGAAAACGGCAACATCGTACCGGATGCCCTCTTCGGTTTCTCCTTGAACAACGCCGGCGACGAAATTTCGCTCGTCTGCGGTCAGACGACGATAGACTTGGTCATTTACGGTCGAGACAATAGCTTCCCAGCCCATTCACAAGGCTCCATTCAATTAGATGTGGACAACCAGGATGCCCGGTCAAACGATTCGGGTTTGTTTTGGTGTGCCTCAGACCAAATTTATCTCGCGGAGCCACAGCATTTCGGTACGCCCGGGCGGGCCAACACGGCGTGTGGTGGTCAATAGCCACGCGTACGGAGCGTTTGGACCCGATGACGGTCCAAATTTTGACCGCTTCATCTGACCTAAAAACGGCCCAGTTCTTGCTGTGTGATGCAGTGCGGTAAAAAACGCACGGTTCAACTTGATGACGTCTGTGGTTTAATACACGCGTCGTATGACACGCCCAGCAAAATCGGTAACGGGGAATAATTATGCTTTTACGCGTCAACGCAAATCTGGCGATGGTCACCCTATTGAGCACGATGTTAAGTCTAACGGCTTGCATTGAGAATAAAGAGCGTCAGCTCGAGTCAGAGCCCCAGTCCGATGGGTCTGTTGCCGATAATATGCCGACGATGAATGGATCCAACGATAATATCGATGCTGGAGCCGACCCCGTACCCGATGACCTCGGAACACCCGATGATGTGCCGTCGACCCGCTGTGGCAATGAAGATGACTTAGCCCCGAATCAGGGCCCAGACTCAGCCGCTGAGATCGAGGTTGGATTTCTACGGGAGGATTTGTTCATTTGTCCTGAAGCAGAAGATTGGTTTCGTTTGCAACTCGTTGAAGGTCAGCAGACCCAAATTGTATTAAAAGCCGATCCCATCGAGACAGATTTTGATCTTGCGGTGCTAGATCAAACTGGCGCTGTGGTGGCCGAGAGCACTGGCGAAGAAGGTAATGAACAGGTTGATTTCAACGCGCCTGCCGATGGTGAGTACTTCATCCGAGTCGATGGCTACCTAGAGGGGGCCGCTTTTTATCGACTGGCGGTCACTGGAACATGCACCTTGGATGATCAATGTCCTGATGGACAAGTCTGTGACCGTTTTGAGGGGCTGTGTGTTGGTCTACCTGATGACCCGTGCGGCAATGATGATTTCGAACCCAATGACAGCGACCAGACGGCGAGCGTGATCATGGCGCCTATGGATCCCTTGGCAGGTCGTATCTGCGGTGCAGACCGGGATTGGTTCGCCTTTGAAGCAGTCGATGGCGATAGTTTTGACCTCTTAGTGAGTTTTGATGAAGGCGAAGATATCGATGTCCATGTCATCAATGCAGACACGGGGGCCGTGATCAGCCGCGCCGTATCAGACCGCCGGTCCAATCCGGAAAGATTAAGCTTCTCTCATTTACCGGCCGGGCAGTATCGAATTGGACTGACGCTCTTTATTCCCGAAGATGAGCAAGACCGTGAGGTCGATTACACCATCGAGTTCGCCGGTCGTTCAGGTCAGTGCGAAGCCGACCGGGACTGTCGTGCCGATGGGCTTCCCATTTGTTCCGAGGGGCTTTGCATCGCGCCGCAAAGCGGAGCGGGCTTGGGTGAGCGATGTGGCCAAAATGACGATTGTACTGAAGACGCTGACCTTTGTTACACGGGGGGTGAAGGCGGCCATGATAATTTCTGTACCATCGGGTGTCGGAGAGAGGGAGATTGCGGCTCTCTCGGGGCCAATGCGTATTGTCAGCCCATCTCTCGAAATGCGGCTGTTTGCATACCAGGATGTGATGATGATGATGAGTGCGGACGTTTTTACGCGTGTCGGCAGGGGCGATGTACGGTCCGAGGAGAATGCCGCGTCGATGACGATTGCGGTGACGGTGAAGCCTGCTTATCGGCACGTACGGGTGATCGCTACTGCGGCTTGCCTAGACCGATTGCAGACTGCGGTGCCGACCTCGAATTTGACCCCAATAACACCCGCGACCAAGCGACTCGAATCGCCTTTGATGGAGAGCCAATCTCCGGTTTACAAATTTGTAATGATGATGATGACTGGTACCGGCTCGTGGTCCCTGCGAATCAGGCCAGCTGGGCGATGACAGTCGCGGTTAACTTCAGAGCTGGGGTCGATATCGACATCTACCTCTACGACAGCTTTGGGAACCTGGTGTCGTCCTCGACGACGCCGGAACAGGTCACCGAAGTCATCGAGGTTCGTTTTACGGAGGCGGGTAGCTATTACCTGCGGGTTGACCAATTCTCGAGCGACCGCCTCGTGGATACCGAGTACTCTTTGACAGCAGCCATTAATGATAACCAAGATCGGTGTACGGTGGACGAGGGCCAGTGTGTTCGAACAGAGCCTCTGAGGGCGTTCTGCGATGAGGAGACAGGTGCGTGCAGTGCCATCGAAGGCAATGGCCAATTAGGTCTCGGTGAGGCCTGTGACAGTAGCGACGACTGTGGCCCTGATGCTGAGTTCTGCTGGACCTTCCGGGGCCGGGATGGCTCACTGCCCAATATTTGTACCATCCGCTGTGGTGCTGATGGCGATTGCGGCGGCGTTCCAGGCACCGTATGTCGTCGATTTAGGCAATTTGGCGCGTGTCTACCCGAGTAGGCTACCTAGGCGACCCAGTCTTTAAAAGCCACTGTTTCCGACAGGGATTGGATGAGGGGAGTGCCTCGATCTATGGCGGTTTTTCGGAGGGCTTGTACTCTCTCTTCATCGCCTAGAAAAGCCCTTAGATGGGTCTTTGCCTCGAGGGTCATGAAATGCTCAACTTCAGCCTGGATGAGCTCAAGAAAACCACTGTGAGCAGCGAGATACGACAGCTGTTCGGGTAAGACCTCCATCAAATCGTCTATTGGCACATGGTCATTTATGAATCGCCAAATCGATCCTGTACTCTGGTCCATCAGCGCGTCATGAGCCGCGCCGCCGGATCGTCCGAAATGTTGAGCCGTCTCGGGGCTGGTCAAAATCACGATCAATCGGTCCAGCATCAAGCTTGTTGAGTTTTGTACAAAGCTTTTTACGGCTGCTTGTAAGTGGGTCTCGAACTGACCGCCCAATTGTCCGAGCAAGCCTTTACCGGCTCGACTGGCAAACCCAAACGCGCCCCGGCCAACGGACCCGATCAGTCCACCACCACTCCCATTCGGTTTCAGGGTATTTACAAATCGGTCCAAGGTCTCTTCGATGATACGCTTAATCATATGCTTCACCGAATCTTGTTGGACCGCCGCCCTTAGAAAGCCTCGGTCCAAGTGAATCGGACGGATAGCTATACGTCTCAATTCGGCTTGCATCTCGACTGTAATCCAGTCTTTTAACTGGTCATCTCTTGACTCGGCCCGCTCTAGTTCCCGTTGAGAAAACCGGTCGATATGCTCTTTTATCCAACGTTTAGTGATGTCCTCATCAAACGACTCGGCAATGTGTCCTACGAGTGTATCGGTCTGGATGACCGCGTCGACGGGCTGCGCCATAAGAAAGTCAAACAGGAGCCCACAGAGCGTCTCTGCTTCGGCTTGGTCAGCCATTTTATCCAGTATTGTTTTCGTCATCGTGCTCTACTTTCAGTCATCGCTGTTTATCAAAATGACCTTACCAAACTGCTGTCCACTCTCAAGATAGTCGAAGGCATCAGCGCCATCTTCGAGACGGAAGGACTGCCCGATGGTCGGCTTGAGCTGAGTGGCGTTTATGCAATTGAGCATCGTGCCAAAATCTCTGGGCGAGCCCATTGTCGACCCCAAGATTTCTGCCTGTTTGTAGAATAAATGCTGAGGGAGAATCGCGGGCCAACGACCCCGCGTCCCTCCGTAGAACACAAGTCGTCCGCCAGGCGCCAATACGCGCACAAGCTCACCAAAACCGGCGCCGCCCGCACCGTCTACGATGATGTCGAACCCGCCCGGACACGCGGCCTGCAACTGGCCGCGCCAATCATCATCTACGTAACAAACAGCGGCCAGTGTACTGTCTAATCCGGATAACTTTTCTGTGGAACTGCTGGTGATGGCGAGCTGACCGTTTAGGGCGTGGACAAATTGAGCCACAAATTGAGCGACACCGCCTCCGATACCCGTCACCAGAACTTTATCACCCGGCTGCATTCGTCCTCGTTCTTTAAGGGCTCGCCAGGCAGTCAAAGCAGCCAAGGGGCATGCAGCGGCCTCTGCGTCCGTCAGATGAGCGGGGGCATGATGAATATGGCTGATTGGAACCGATATGTATTCGGCAAAGGTACCCTGGTCGGGTAAGCCTAAAATTCGATACTCATCGCTTTGAACTCGTTCATCATTACCCCAGCCATAGCCGGGATAGATAATCACCCTCTTGTCTATCCAGTGCGCATGACTGGCGTCTGTTTCACAAACCACGCCACACCCGTCACTGCCCAGTACAATGGGATAGGTAATGCCTGGATACTGGCCTCGGCGTATCCAGACATCGCGTCTGTTGAGTGCACTTGCCTTGAGTTTAATGAGGGCGTGGTCCGCACGTCTTTCAGGCATTGGGAGTTCCCTGTAGTGGGGCCCTTTATGAATTTCTGTAAGCTGAAGGGCTTTCATGATGTCTCCTGGTTCTCTGCTGTGCCTTTGATAAAGATCAAAGCACACCAATCGTCCTGGGTATAGCGGCTATCCATCTCAAACCCCAACTGCTCGATATGGGCGATCAAGGGCTCGGCACCTTCAATGGTAAATCCAGAAATAACACATCGACCATGTGGTTTAGTCCAGTCGTAGAGCTGAGGTGCCATTTCAAAGAGCGTCTTGTAATATAAATTTGCGACCACCAAATCAGATCGGTGCCCGGCTGGCGGCTTTGCACTGACATCAATTCGGTGGGAGAGCCGGTTTTTCTGGGCATTATCATGACACGCTTGTCGCGCAATATCTTCAATATCTATGGCCATGACATCGACGCCCATCGAGGCCGCGACAAGGGCCAGTACGCCACTGCCCGTACCCACATCGAGAACCGTAAACCCTGACTTGAATTGTACTGACAAGGCCTCGATTGCGGTCACACAGAGCTGGGTTGTTTGATGCAATCCATCGCCAAATCCGGACCCCACATCGATGAACAATGTTTTTCTGTCCGGGTATTGACTGGCATGATCATTGATACTGAACTGCTCGCCGAGCTCGACGGCGTCTAAATCCAGAGAGTGGCGCCACGAACCACTCACTTGATTGACCGTCAAAACATGATCGTCCGGCAGTAATGGTGCATAGGTCTCCATGAGTTCATCAATGGAGTCAGCTGGGTGATAAACTCGGATTTCAGTGCGTAAGCCCATCTTTAAATCCGTGTCACTGTCCACCAATTCAACACCTTGTATCCCCGCATCGAAGAGCCGTCCAACGACGGCATCGGCTTGGTCGGAATCCACGGTAATGGAGACTTGGATTAAGCTGGCCAATTGGTGTCTCGTAAATGGTTTTGTATGTAGGTCTGGATCGAACTGGCGTCCTGTCTCGGCTCTGCGATCGGGTCGGATGATGCACCCAGCAGGATTTGACCGCACTGCGCCATACTCTCGGCCAAGGCGCCGAGATGATATCCGCCTTCCAAGCACAGGACCAACCGGCCGTCACAGTGTTTTTGTGCCATCTGATAAGTGAGATCGCAGAGTGCGGCAAAGCCTCTGCTCGATAGGTTCATTTGAGCCAAGGGGTCGAGTCGATGGGCGTCGAACCCAGCTGACACGATGATCAGGTCAGGCTTGTAGAGATTTGCAGCCTCAGCCAAACCGCGGCGGAAAATAGCATTGTAGAGTTCATCACCGCTGCCTGCTTGCAGGGGGATATTCAATGTAAAGCCCAAGCCTGCATCTATGCCACGTTCCCATGGCTGTCCCGTCCCTGGGTAGAGCGGCGATTGATGAAGGCTGACGAAGAAGACATCCTGTCTATCCCAGAATGCCTTTTGAGTGCCGTTGCCATGATGGACATCCCAGTCGATGACCATCACCCGTTGACAGCCAAACTCCGCCAAAGCGGCTTCGGCCGCGATAGCCACATTGGAAAAGAGGCAGAATCCCATAGCCTTTGTTGGCTCCGCATGGTGGCCGGGAGGTCTCGTGAGGGCAATGGCTGTGTTTGCCTGGCCCATACAGACGGCGCGGGTCGCATCGATGCTACATCCGGCGGCAAGCCAGGCGGACGCCATACTTTTCCCAGAGAGGACTGTGTCTGAATCGAGCACCCCGCCCACACCGCGAAACCGCTCCAGTCTATCAATGTATTCGCCGGGATGAACCCGTTCAATTTGATCACGAGTGGCGGGATGACCCACTTGGAACGTATACCGAG
>PCCS01000035.1 GCA_002731825.1 Myxococcales bacterium | reverse complement strand
GATCATACCGAGCCCGGGCAATCCGACCGGTGTCGTCTTGTCCGAGGCTGAGCTGGATGAGCTACTGGAGATCTGTCGGCGCCACGGCTTATTTTTCATCTGCGATGAGGTCTACAGAGAATTTGTCTACGATGTGCCACTCGGCCAACGGGCCCCCTCAGTTTTGAGCCGCCCAGACCCAGACAACCTGGCTATCGTCATCGACTCGGTTTCAAAGCGGTACTCCGCTTGCGGCGCGCGTGTTGGATGTTTGGTCACTCGCAACACCGCTGTCAGAGACGCAGCGGTGCGCTTTGGGCAAGCTCGATTATCGCCGGCAACAGTCGATCAATATGCCGGTATGGCCGCTCTTGATACTCCTCAATCATACTTCGATGCCGTCGTCAGTGAGTATTCGAGTCGTCGCGACGTACTGGTCTCTGGTCTGGCCGATATTGGCATCGATGTGGACAAGCCCAGTGGTGCTTTCTACTTGGCGGTTGCGTTGCCAGTCGAAGACGCGACCGCATTTAGCCAATGGATGGTCTCCGAATTCACGCTCGACGGCGAATCACTATGCGTGACCCCCCTCGAAGGGTTTTACAGGACACAGGGCTTGGGTCGAAATGAGATTCGCATGGCGTATGTGCTTGAGCAGGATATTTTAAGGCGTTGCACGAAGATTTTGGGGGCCGCGCTGCAAGAATGGCAAAGCCGTGGCGCTTAGTTCTTTCGCCCAAAGCCACTTTTGGCGGCTTGCCTTGTAGACTCGATTCAGGCTACTTTATAGGCACCAAACTTGTCGTTTTTTTGCGACCGAAGCGGACAGACTGATTATGAGATACAAACTACAAAAACTACTCGACGAAAAGGTCAATCCGATGGTGGCCCAGCATGGTGGCCAGATCCACCTCGTCGATTATGTTAACAAGACCGCTTTCATCCGCATGTCCGGTGGGTGCCAGGGGTGTTCTTCCTCAGCCCTGACCCTAAAGCAGGGCGTGGAGAAAGCGATCTTTGAAGCGTATCCACGCGTCAAGCAAATCGTCGACGTGACCGATCACGGATCCGGGGAAAACCCTTATTATCAATAGGGTGCACATAGATGACGTTTGAACCGGAACTAGAGCAATTCCGAGACATGGTCTTGCGCTTTACACGCGATGAGATCGAGCCTCATGTCTTCGATTGGGAAGAGCGAGGCGAATTCCCAAGAGATTTGTACTTCAAAGCGGCCAAAGCTGGCATTTTGGGCGCGGGTTTTCCAGAAGAGCTTGGTGGTTCGGGTGGTGATGCGCTTTATCCGCTCGTCGCAGCGGAAGCCTTATTGACGGCCGGGAGTACCGGGGTCATGGTGGGCCTACAATCTCTTGGCATTGCACTCCCGCCCATCATGAATCTGGGTGACGCCAGCCAGAAGGACCGGTTTGTGCGCCCCGTGTTAAATGGCAAAAAGGTAGCTGCTCTAGGCGTCACTGAGCCCGGCGCAGGCAGCGATGTGTCCGGGATTAAAACCCGCGCTGTGCGCGATGGGTCAGACTACATTATCAACGGCAGTAAGCTGTATATTACCAGTGGGATACGAGCCGATTATGTCACCGTGCTCGCTCGCACCAGTGATGACCCACATGGTGGACTTACGTTCTTCGTTGTCGAGAAGGGAATGGCTGGTTACAGGGCCTCTAAACCGCTGAAGAAGACAGGGTGGTGGGCCAGCGACACAGCCGCACTTTATTTCGACGATGTGCGCGTGCCCATGGAGAATCGGATTGGCGATGAAGGCACTGGATTTGTTGCTGTGATGCAGAATTTTGTCGGCGAGCGTCTGGCTTTGGCATTCTACGGGCATGCGACAGCTGAGGTTGCCCTGGCAGAGGCTATCGCCTATGCGAAAAGTCGCACAGCGTTCGGTAAGAGCTTATCAGGCTTCCAGGTCACTCGGCACAAACTCGCCAAAATGGCGACCCAGGTCGAAGCGGCAAAGGCATTTAATTACAGCCTGGCACATCGGATTCGGAACGGGGAACAACCCGTAGCCGAGGTGGCTATGGCGAAGAATTTTTCTGCTCAGATAGCCATAGACGTCTGCTACGAGGCCGTCCAGATTTTTGGTGGAATGGGCTACATGCGGGAAAGTAAGGTCGAACGTCTCAGCCGTGATGCGCGACTCCTGCCCATAGGAGGTGGAACGTCGGAGATCATGAATGAGGTCATCTCACGCTGGCATTTGAAGCTTTAGTGTCGATTAATCGCTGAGCTGTAGGTACCAGGGTGGCAATGGGTTTGCGTACGGGTCATCGGAAGACGCCCCATCGACGCCCGATTGAGTGACTTCATAGAGCGGTGCACTTTCACTCGCTCGAAAATATCCGCCATCGATCGGTCTAAAGCGCTCGCAAACCATCTGAGCGGCCAGGCTAATCACTGCAGCTTGGGCGCTCTCCCGATTAAGGGGGGAATAGGGCGCTTTGACTTCGGCTAGGCCAAAGGCGTGCATGCCCTCAGTCGAGAAGTGAGTGGCATCGCCCATCACCTCGACAAAAAGGTGGAATAAGCTATGGGGATCAGTGGGGGTGAGACCTGACAGCGCCTTTTTAGTAAATGTTTTACACGCCGTTTCAACAAACACGCCGGTCGCGCCTCCATGAACTGCATCCATTGCGAATTGAGCCGCTTTCTGTGCCCAGCTGCGGGTCTCACCATCGAAGACCACCCCCGCATGAATGAGGTGTGTGTGCTTGCGAATCTGCTCAATATCTGAGTCATCGAGAACCTGGGCGCGCTGGCCCACAAACACAAAGTCTTCGGCGAAGTCGCGATCTGGACCCTTGACCTCTGTGTGGAGTTCGGTATTAAAGGCTGGAATCGTGTCCCAAGAGCCGGCAATAGTGAGGATGATGCGTCCCATGTCACTCTTTTGCGTGGTTCTTGCAAAAGATGCAAGAGTCGTTTTCTAACGGGAGTTCATTTCAAGATGCCAAAAGACACAGAAGCAACCCACAGCGTACGCCACATTAAGCCACTTGGACCTCGCATACTCGCCAAATTGATTAAGCTCGACGAACGCTCGGCCGCAGGCTTATTTTTACCAGAGGGTGTCAAAGAACAACACGATGACGCAGCCTACGGTGAAGTCATTGAGGTGGCACGCGCTGAGTCGTCTGATGAGCCGTCTTTAGGTAAAAATGTGAGCGGTGTGCCCATGGGCGCGCGGATCCTCTTCCCCAAGCATAAGGGGCTTACGGTGCCCTGGGATGATTCCCTAAGATTGCTCGAGGTCAAAGACGTTGTCGCTGTCGTGGAAGAAGTTAAACTCAGCGATTTACAATAGGCGCGGCCGACCGTGCTCGTCAGACGGACTCGACTTGGGTCTGACGAGTGATGCTCGAGACCGAACGATACTCAAATCGACTGATGACATGGTCGAGCCGGCACCTGATTTGGACACAGCCAGGCTCGGATGAGTCGATTAGGCGATAGAGGCGGCCAAGACGGCCATTTCTAAGCGATCATTTCCCCAATAGAGTTCGTTGCCAACAACAAAAGATGGTGCGCCGAATCCACCCGCATCAACCGCGTCTTGAGTGGTTTCTTTTAAGCGATCTTTCACCGCTGGATCTTGAGTGGCAGCCAAAAGTTCAGGGGCGAGGTCGCCGAGCGCATCTGCGACGATATCGGGTTTTGACATATCCAGATTGTGCACCCACGCAGCCCTGAAAATTGACAAACTCAGGTCTTCGACGCGATCTTTTGGGGCCGCAGTCAACGCGCGCATCGCGAGCAGTGAGTTATGGGGGAACGTATCGGAAAACTTAAATGGAATATCCCATGCTTTGGACCAGCGAGTCAGGTCTTTCAGCATATATTTCGCCCTCGCAGGTAGAGCACCAGGCATCGTATTGCCTACGCTTCTAAAAACGCCTCCCAAGAGGAATGGCGTCCATTGAACGGTGACGTTTGACCTTTGGGATACATCCTTAATGCGCGCAGCGGAAATGTACGAATACGGACTCGCAACGTCGTAGTAAAATGTCAGTACTTTGCTCACGTATACACGCCTCCTATTGCGCAACGGTTGGTCAAGGCTATATGGTTTCTAGAATGTCGTCCACGCTCTTGGTGTTGGCCGAATCAAAGCGAGACGTTTATGCGCATCCTATTTTTCATCATTGCGTTTACAATCGCGGTCGGTGCACTGATCGCCAGCCACGTCTATCTTTATCGGCGGCTCTTTCGTGATACGACCCGCGATGATCGATTGCGTCGCTTTGGAGGTCGCTTGCTGCTGGCCTTGGGCTTTGGGTGTCTAATCGGTATTCCAATCGCCCGGTACTTAAATGTGCCCGGCGGACCATATATCGGACGAGTTTGGTATCTCTGGGGCGCTCTCGCAGCCTTCTGCCTCGTGATTCTTTTGGTGGGCGACGGTTTGCGCTGGCTAGTGACCAAGATGAGTCGGCAATCTGACGTTGATGTCGTGCGCCGTGAGTTTTTTGCCCGAGGGCTGGCGGGCGCAGCCACGGTGACCGCGGCCAGTATGGGTGGTTCGGGTGTGGCCCTGGCTCTATCGAACCCCAATCTCGAGTCTGTCAATGTGCCTATAGATGGCCTGCCGGCGGCCCTTGATGGATTTAAAATTGTCCAGCTCTCCGACACACACTTTGGGCCCACTCTTCGAGAGGCATTTGCCGAGCATTTAGTCGAGCGCGTCAATCAATTAAATCCGGACCTTGTGGCTCTGACCGGCGATCTCATCGATGGGTCCGTCGCCGATTTAGGGCCTATCGTGAAGCGGCTTACGCACATTAAGGCACGACATGGCATTTTCTTCGTCACAGGAAATCATGAATACTATTCTGGCGCTCAGCAGTGGGTTGATGCGTTGACTTCGTGGGGGGTCCGAGTTCTACGAAATGAGTGTGTTGCCATTGAACACGAGGGGGCCTCACTCGATCTTCTTGGGGTCGATGACTGGCGTGCGGGTCGCTTTTTATCTGACCATGGCTATGATTTCGCTTCGGCCAATGCGGGCCGCGACCTGACGCGAACCTCGGTTTTATTGTCCCATCAGCCAAAGGCCATTCATGATGCGTCCAAGGGCAAAATCGACTTGGTCCTCTCGGGTCATACGCACGGTGGGCAAATTTGGCCTGGAAAATACTTGGTGAAGTTGGTTCAGCCCTATGTCAGCGGTCTGCACAGACATTCAGATCGAACCTGGATTTATGTGCATTCCGGGACAGGGTATTGGGGGCCTCCAGTCCGCGTCGGTGTGCCGTCTGAAATCGCGCTGATTCGGTTGAAGCGGGGGCCGGCTCAATCATGATGTTGCGTCAGTTGACTTTCTGCACTTGACCCAGCCGCAATTACCCTTGAAACTGCATCGCAATGGGTCTTGAAACCCGGTCTCTATGTCTTTGATCAGAAGAGGATATTATGCTTGGAAAAATAAAACTAATTGGGTGCATCGTCTCTGTTGCTTTGTGCTTTGGCTGCGCTAAGAAGGACGCCGCCAGCGGTGGTGCTGCGGCCGCCAAGACCCCAGCGAAGGCAGATACGGTAAAAACACCGAAGGCTGCTGCGAAGAAAACGGATAAAAAGGCGGCGCGTGTCTTTTTCGTCACGCCAAAAGATGGTGCTAAAGTTGGCACCGAGGTCGAGGTGGAATTTGGACTCGAGGGTATGTCCATTGCACCAGCCGGCTCCGCCGTTGAAGACAAAACCAAAGGGCATCATCATCTCATCGTAGATGCATCACCCATTCCATATGGTGGCGTTGTTCCGATGGATGAGAAGCACATTCACTTTGGTAAGGGTCAGACGAAAACGAAGATTAAACTGACACCCGGTAAGCACACGCTCACGATGCAATTTGCCGATGGTGCGCATCGCTCTTTTGGTAAAGCACTCAGTGCCACTATCACAGTCGAGGCCGCTGGGCCGGCTCCTGCAGCGAAGCCCACGTCAGCGCCCACATCAGCGCCCACATCAGCGCCAACTAAGTAGGCATCAGACCGCATCGAGGCTGTGAGGTATCGCCTCAGACTTGGATGCGATTCTTCGTAAAACGGCCAGTCCCATAGGTGTTGATCAGCCGTCTAATATTACGCATGGATTCGTAATAGGCATCTTGGGACGGCTCTGTCTTATCCATTTCAGCATATAGGTTCTTCAGTGAGCTGAGTAATTCAGTCATGGACTCTTTGTGTTCCGTAAGACGGCCCTGCTTTTCCACGAGCTGTGAGTTTGTACTCTCCAAGCGCTCTGCTAAATTTCGAAGGGCTTTTCCTTCTGTTTCTCGACCCTGCAGAAAGGCTGTCGCTTGACTTGCACTTAAGTGAATGATGGTTGCCGACGACTCCGCGATCACTGTTGCGGACCGTTGGTTGCCCGTCAGTATTGTCGACTCGCCCACATATGAACCGGGTTCTGTGATCGTACCGATCTTGATGCCATCCCTATAGACATCGAGTCGTCCCGAGAGAAGAATGATCATGCCGCCGCCCTCGGTGCCTTCTTTAAATAACACCTCGCCGGCAGCGACCGTCTGAGCTAGACTATGTATAGACTTGACTTCAGACACCACTTGCCCCCAAACCATCCGTATAAGACAATACCAGAAGTCCAAGGAATGACCTTATTTTTTACGATCTTATGTGTGGAAGGAAGCCAGAATGGGATTGAAGACAATTCCGGCTCGAATCGTAGAGTTGGGTCGTCAGCGACCAAATGACCCGGCGCTCTATCACTTTGAAAACGACACCTGGTCTCATCTCACTTGGAGCCAGTATTCGAGCCGAGCAGCGGCGTTTGCTGCCGCTTTACTTGCGCACGATTGTCCCCGCGGTCAGGGCGTGGCAATCATGTCAGACGGCTGCCCTGAGTGGTTGATCGCCGACGTGGGTGCCATGATGGTCGGTGCGGTTCCGGCAGGCGTATATCAGACATCGACGGCCGAGCAGGTCGCGTACATTGTCTCTCACTGTGAAGCGCGTGTCTTCGTCGTTCAAAATCGTGAATTATGGTCACGTGTGTCGAGTCAACTCATGACATTACCGGATCTACAGCGGGTTGTACTCATCGAGGGCCAGGCTTTAGAGCACGAAGAGATTGTCTGTTCTTTCAGGGATTTTCTCGACATGGGTTCCGACCGGCTCTCCGAGGTGGACGCCCACGTTGAAACCTTAAAAGATGATGATCTCGCCACGCTCATTTATACGAGCGGGACCACCGGACCTCCGAAGGGTGTCATGTTGTCGCACCATAATTTGGCGTGGACCGCACAGATGCTTGATACCGCAGCGGGCGGCATCGTGGATTCGTCGGATTGTGTTGTCAGCTACTTGCCTCTGTCTCATATCGCTGAGCAGATGTTCTCCATCTATTTGCCTGCCACCTATGGTTTTCCCATCTGGTTTGCCGGTTCTCTAGATCGTCTTAAAGAGACGTTGGTGCAAGCCAGACCCACCATCTTCCTTGCTGTGCCGAGAGTATGGGAAAAATTTAAGACGGCCCTTGAAACCAAGCTAAATGACGCGATCGGACTGAAGTCATTGATCATTAATTGGGCCCGCGGCGTCGGTGGTCGCAGTGGCCCATCGCTATTTTTACGCGGCCACTTAACTGGAGCCCTTAAATTAAAGCATCGCCTTGCGAGTCGCTTATTCTTCAAGCCACTCACGCGTCAGATCGGGCTAGACCGTCTGAAGCTTGCCGTATCGGGGGCGGCGCCTATCGGGCGAGATGTACTTGAGTTTTTCCAGTCTTGTGGTCTGTTAATTCACGAAGTCTATGGGCAATCCGAGGACACTGGGCCCACATCTTTCAATCGGCCCATAGGCGGGGAGAGGCGTCTTGGTACTGTCGGTAAGCCAGTGCCCGGCGTAGATGTTCGGATTGCACCTGATGGCGAGATATGTGTGCGCGGCCCCAATGTATTTCTCGGCTACTACAAAGATCCAGCGGCGACGGATGCCGCGCTCGTAGATGGATGGTTGCTATCGGGCGATATTGGAGAATTTGATGCCGATGGCTTTCTCAAGATTACCGACCGGAAAAAAGACCTGATCATTACAGCCGGTGGAAAAAATGTTGCACCTCAGACCATTGAGAGTCGATTAAGGTCTATCCCGGGTATCAGTCAAGCGGTTGTCATAGGCGATAGGCGCAAATATTTGTCGGCTCTGCTGACAATCGACGAAGAACAAGTCCCTCATTTATCGGAGGTCCATGGGTGGCCTCAGGCAGTCAGCGACTGTGCAAACGATGAGACGGTGCTGCAGTATCTCCAAAGGGGGGTTGATGGGGTCAATGGACGCTTAGCTCGTTACGAGCAGATAAAGACTTTTTCTATTTTGCCTGTTGATTTTTCAGTCGAGGGCGGGCAATTGACGCCCACTCAAAAAGTGAAGCGAAAAGTCGTCTCTGAGATTTATAAAGCGGAGATAGAGCAGCTTTACCCAACAATTTAGCCCAGGTGCGCAGTGACCTGTCCGCGGCCACCACGGCCGGCTATCCAAGCGATGGAAATGGTGCCATCACCATCCACGAGCCATGAGAGGCGAGCTTGGTGACCTCGTTCAGGGAGGCTAGGGTAGACCGAATGAACACCGCCCGGTGCAAATGAGCCCCAGCCATCAAGATGTGTCGTTTGTCTGACCGGTTGGCCTGATACGAGACCTGCCGTGTCTGGTAAGGTCAACTCGGCCTGGACAACCGGTGTACTGGGTAAGTCAACCCCGTGGGCTAGGCTACTGGTCGACAAAAAACCCAGGTTCGCCAAAGTGAGTTGAATTTCGTACAGAGACGGTCCACGGCGTACCACTTTGAGCGTACTCTCGACTCGGGGGAGGCATCGCCGCACCCTGTCCGCAACCAATGTGCCCCGCTTACATTCTGCCTCGAGGAGAGGGACCGGTGGGTTACGGATTGTTCTCATGTAGTCCAATCCGCCGACGTCGACTTGCCCTAATTGAGGGTGCTCGATTTGAGCCCAGGGTTCCGTCGTATCGCCGCGCTCAGCAAATCGCTTGATCACCTGCGCGATCATCTCGGGGTTTGGGAACGAAAAAAACTCAGCTGGCTTATCATGGTCTATACCGGCATAGCCGAAAGGGTCCCACAGCTCCAATGTATAACCGGGGATTCCAAACGTCGTACTGATGGTGTCAGCCCAAACGCCGACGATGGAGGTATCGGGATCGTAGGTAAAATCTGGATAGGTTTTGTAGACACGATAATCAGTGCCCCGGACGGCATCCTTTGCGATGCGCTCCATGATTTGAATATCGGCCCTCGGCAGCGGCGTGTCTTTTCGATACGGCTGGGTGAGAACACAGCCCGTATACGTGTGATTGGTGACCGCCGCACCGATGTGGGGATACCTCGCAAATGTATCGACTAAAGCGCGACTCTCTGGTGCACTCAGGGGATAGGTTCCGCCATCCATTCCAAACATGCTGAAAGGGGCCCAGTGGGCTGGGAAATTCCGATTCAGATCAAGACCGAATTGCCGGTGAGCCCGCACCCAGGAATGGCCATCCCAATTGACAAAAGACCCTTCTTGGCAGAAGAAATAAGCCGCGTCGGCCGGGTCGTCCAAGGTTCTAGGGCGCATGAAAAATGGGTTATCTTGATCGATGACAAAGGCGCCGGCTGGATGCTTCCAACGCATCCAACGGACGGTCTTGTCGCCCGTGAGGTCTTCCGGAACAAAACCGACTTGGACCGAGGCATTGGGTGGCGGACGAAGGGTCGATCGAATAAAGGGCGAGCCATCCATCATTGCCGCGTAGCCATCGGGTGAAATACAGGGCATGACGTAGGCGGTGTGGGATTCAAAAAAGGCCGTCTCCAACGCATCACCAGCTGCCAGTTTTGATAGCCAATCAGAGACAGAATATAAGGCCGACATGACGCTGGTCCACTCGGCCGCATGGGTGCCGCCATCGAGCCAGAAACCAGGGCGTTGGTCTATATGGGAATCTTGTTTTCCAATGACCAGTAGATAAATTGGACGGTCATTGTCTGTCAGGCCGACAACCTCAAGCCTCGCCCATTGGGGCAAGGCTTTTGGACAGTCTACCAACCAGGCTTCAATCTCATCCCACGTGAGGTAGCGATCGCCTGTGTATGGTGTGTGGAGGGTCAGGGCTCAGTAGATCCTAAGCCAGTCGAAATTATCGACATTTAACTGTGCATCGTCTTGGAACCAGGTCAGTGGGCCAACATAGGTCACACATGAGCCTGTCCCCACGATCGTGCTGGATGTTCGGAAGATGGCCGGTGCGCCGAATCCATAATTAATGGTCCAGCATTTAGAACTGCCGCCGCAGCTATCAGGCTCGCCTTCGAGAGTCCCCGTGATGCGCACGACCTGGTGTACGTCGGCTTCGGTCAATGCCCGATCAGGCTCCATGACATACACGTCTTGGTCAACGTCGTCTAAGACCCAATCTGTGGCCCGCTCGATTTGCCCCTTGGCATAGTAGCGTCCAAGCTGAGTGGCTCGAAATGAAATCTGCTGTCCAACTTGAATTGCAAATGGGGGGACTTCATCCGCCGTGATGTCAGAGTGGTACAAACGAACTTCCATCGTCCCGTCTGCATCGGCCACCCAGAAGGATGTTTGACTCCGAGGAATATCCTGCTCGCTTCGATAGCTGGTGGCGACCACTGTTGCACCCGTCACTGCGACATCAACCTCGACGTTCTCGCCATGCATTTCTGGTACAGCCGCCTTGATGTCTGCGATTCCTGCGGTGTAGTCCGCAGCATAGGGTTCGAAAACAACGTCGCCCCCATCGGGCACATCTGAATCCGCGCCAGTCACTTGGCCCACAAAGGTGATTTCTTCAGGACAAACACCTACGAAACCACCGGTTCCGCCAGCGCTGCCGCCAGTCCCAGCGCTGCCGCCAGTTCCACCTGTGCCTCCGGCACCTCCACCCGTTCCGGCAGAGCCACCACCGACGCCACCAGTTCCACCGCCGACACCGCCAGTTCCACCGCCGACACCACCCGTGCCACCAGCTCCGCCGCTGCCACCAGCCCCTGAGCCGGCCACGCCACCAGTACCGCCTACAGCACCCGTATTCGGATCACTGCTTTCACCGCAGCCGACAGCCGCCGCAGCGACGACAATGAGTAATAGATTTGAGCGCAATGAATTCATTTTCTGTACATCCTCGTCTGCTCAGTGCGGCTTTCGGCTCGCCTGATCGGCTCAGTTGGATAAATGTCCAGCCCAAAGTTCGGTGCCGGCACACGGTTGTCTAACGCGTTTCACACACAGACCATCTACCAGCCCATAGGGGTTAAAATCAATCAACAAATCAGTTTACAGCGTCCAAATAACGCTTCATCAAATTATGAATAGTCCATACGATCATAGGCTTAGTCCCTTTGTGGAAATACAATAAAATTTCTAAACCAACGCTTTATTTGATTCCGATGGGGTAATGACTGCATGATATGCCCGAGCGCTCGACAATGGATGTAACCAAAATGAGACGTTTTTGTTTCGCAGCGATACTGCTCGTTGCCTGTGGAGAGACGGCTGTAGATTACAGCGAACCGGATATGCAGAGCCCGCGTCCTTTTCCGGATTACCGAATGCCGAATCGAGATGTCAATCCCGTGAGAGATGCAGGTGTTCGTTCGGATGCTGACCTTGGGACAGCAACGACGCGAAATGAGTCACGCAGTTCATTTTTCCCGGGTGAGTATGTCGCTTACGGTCTGTGCCCTGAAACCATCACCTATGGCGGTCAAATGAGCGTCGAAAACCCAATGGCGCCCAACGGGGGTCAGGTTCGGACACGACCCTATCCAAGTGCTTACGACAGTGGACTCGACGCACTTTTGCAACAAATACCCGCTCCAATGGACGGAGACGATCCCCCGAGCGTTATGGTTAACTTAACGGTCGAAAATGCAACGGTTGTCGCAACCCGTCAGGATCATGTATCTCCATCGGGCATGCGGGAAAGCCAAGCTCGTTTTTGGATTGCAGACGGGCGCGGAACCATTGAAGTCTATCTTGATTTAAACGCACAATCGGTGCCGTCTTTCGCCATTCAGGTCGGGACGGTACTGAGCTTCTCTGTCAGTGAAATCGGGCGTTACGGTGACCGAGCCCAGATTCGGAGAGCCACCGATTTCCAAGAGGTGCTCACAGCACCACACGCCGACCTATCGGCCGGGCCCAACGCTGAAGTGGCACTATACGAACCCAATGGTGAACTCACCATCGACCGAATCAACCAAATGATTCGAATCAGCGGGTTACTCGATGGAGAGCCGGAGAGATGTGGCAGTGGTCATTTTTGCTGGCGCCTTGCATATCCCGGTGGGACTACGATTTTTAGAACCCGAGACGATGATCTGCGGCCAGGCACCTGCATTACATATGTTGGACCCGTTTCATCCTATCGAGGCCGCATTCAGTTGGAGCCTTTCAACCCACTTTGGGCACGCCGCTACCAAAAAGGGCTCGACCTGGGAGAGGCCTGTGACACTGACGATCAATGCACAACAGGCATGTGCATACGCCAAGATAATGACGGTGTCTGCGGCTTAGGTTGCGAGACCAACGAAGATTGCCCAGCCCGCACAGCTTGTTCATTTAACGTGTGTCTACCGCAAGCGGGCAGCGAGTGTCCCGACGAGGTGGTTTTTGAAGGTCAATTGCAAGGGGCTGAAGCGATGGTTCCAAACGGTGGCACACCTCGATTTGAACCGTTTCCAGCTGATTACGACTCCGGCTTAGACGGTCTCGTTTCAAGGCTTCCCCCCGTGATGCCTGATGGTGATGGCGATGCGCGTTTCGTTGATATTCCAATCGACCGGGCGACCATCATTGCCACGCGGGCCTTCACAGATACGGATGTTCCGGAAAGTCAGGGTCGATTCTGGATTGCCGATGGACGGGCTGCGGTCGAAGTCTATCTTGATCTTGGCGTGGCCGGTGGCACACCCAATTTCCAAGTCAGGGTCGGTCAGGTCGTCTCTTTTCGGGCGACACGCGTTGGGCGGTATCAGACAAAACCACAGATCAGTGCCGCAACGGGTTGGATTCAGCATGCCGATGAGCCCCCTTTTGCTGGTGGAGAAACAGGTCCGAATGCGGCCGTTCATCTATGGGATCCAGACCGAGCAATGACTCGTCTCGATGCAAACCGCCTGATCAGAGTGACTGGCCAGCTCGATGGGCCTGGCAACACATGTGGAAGCGGATACCGATGCTGGAATCTCGATTATGGGTTCGACCAAACATTGATTTTGCGGACCTCAAACCAGCAAGCGCAAACAGGTTCATGTCTCACCTTCGTTGGCCCGCTTGGTGTTTTTCGGGGCAACCTCCAGTTGGATACCACCAACCCCGATTGGATTAGGGTGTACGAGTAGGCGCATCACTGAGTTCGAAGTTCGGTCTCGTGTCCCTTTGCTAACGAGCTGAGAATCCCACAGAATCCACCGCAAAATTTTTCTTGTGGGCTGTCAATCTGCGTCGGATCCGCGTATACAACGGATCCGAATGGCTTAGATTGGAGCGACACCCTGTGATTCGACTGCGACACACCGTTTTCGTAAGCTTGCTGTGTATCGGTTGCATGGCTGAGCCGCGAACAGCCGCCGTTCCCACCGACCAAGTTTGGCCCGTACCGCCCTCTCAAGGTCTCGTCCAAGAGCCCATTAATTTTAAAGAACGAGGGCCACAGGACAGCTACGGATTGCCCTCTGATGGCGTGACCAAGATCAGCGATTTATTAGCCTTATTGCCCCAAGAAGCGGTCGGGTTTGATGAGCCGAGGACATACACCAGCCTAGACGGCGAAATCCCCTGCAACACAGGTGATGTGCGCGTGTTGGCCCAGGACCTACCCGCTGTCATCGAGGGGGTCATCACACTCCATCCGCGACGGTATTTAAAGATTCCGGTCTGCGACCAAGACGAGAAACACTACGGGTCGTTTACCATCGAAGACGATACGAGTGGTATCGTCGTCCTGCGTGACAGTCGCATCGCACCATTTCGACCTGGCGACCGTGTTCGCATGGTCGTACACGCTCTGACCATGACCTATTTGCAGCCATCGACACGAGCGATTTTATCGGCCAGTGTCGAGCTCTTACCCGATTCGAGCGTTGATGGCACCGGTGTCGTTTACTACGATCGGTCTACTCAGCCGTTTGAGTTGTCAGATATCACTCGAGTTCGTCGAGTGGAGGGTTGGGCCATTCAAGCGCCGAGTAACAAGAATTTTGGTGCCTTGATCGTATCCGATAGAGAATTTGCTGATGTAGGCAATCGTCCAATCAATCGGATTTGTCGTTTAAATTGCATTGGTCAATGCGATTGCGGCCAGGATGTTTGCGACAACGCCATTTGCGATTCTCTATGTGTGGGTGAAGACGCTCAGTTCGACCCTGCGGGGCTCCCTATTTGTTGGCAGGTTGGACTCGATGTTGAGTTAACCCGGCGTGGTTTTGGTGTTGAATCCGGTGCGCACATCGCGGTCACCGGTCCGGTTGTTGATAATTACGATGTTCAGATCTGGGTTCAGGATGTCGGCCAGATCGAGGTGTTAGATGAAAACTAAGATGATAAATAAAGCACTACTTCTAGGCGTTTTGAGTACGCTTCTGGCCGTTGAGGCGGGGGCTGAAGACGGTCCGTTGACAGTCAAAGTCAACGCGACATCTGCCATCTATTTTACCGAAAATGGTGATTTCCGGGAATTGGATGAATCCAATGACCGGGCTGTTATCGATTCTGACGACCGCCACCTATTTGGTCATTCCGACGTGACAGCCCGTGTTCAGTACAAAGCTGACGATGCGGTGACCTTTAACACCGACCTGCGTTTGGATGTGGTCTGGAAAGATGACCAACTTGGTCGGACGGCCGGGTCCAGTGGCAACTTAGGCGTCTATCGTCTAAATATGAATTATCAGGCTGCGAAATCTGAGACCTTTGCGTTGAACTTCGTCTTAGGTCGACAAGCCTTTTCAATCGGCGGTGTACCCTATGATTACGTCCTCGCGGGAACGCTCGATGCCCTGACAGCAACAGCTGATCTTGGTTCATTCGGTCGGTTGCGTATCCTTGGTGTTGATTTCTTCGGTGGTAACGGGTTGCCAGAGAACGGCTACCTCTACTATCGAGATGGGCGACAGACGACCTATAATCTGCGGGGTGAGACCAACACCATACGGACGGGCTTAGTCTACGAGTACGAGCGGGATCTTGCAGCCGGTCAATCAGCCGACTCTCTTTTTGCGTTTAAGAGCTATTATTTCTACGCCACCATCGGCGGTGGGCCCATTGAGGAGTCTGGCGCAGACATTACCTTTGGAGGCGCCCTGGGAAATTACCGAGACGCCGACTACCAACATTTGGCTGGGACTCGCGCCTCATACACGGGCAGCTTTGGTAAGACGACATTAAAACTTTTCGGCGAATTCAACCGATCAATGGGTATCGATCGTAAGAATCCTAACGAGCGGGACGTGAAGACCGACGGCAATGCCTACGGAGGTGGTATCGTCTTGGATACTTCCGTATCAGACGGTTTGAGCATTGGGATTCATGCAAATTGGTACCATTTTGATGGGTCGAGCTACGCCAGCGATGGTCTTGAGTTTGAACGTGGATTCGTTGGCTTTAAAGGGCTTAGAATCGGTGGTCAGACCGTTGG
This sequence comes from Myxococcales bacterium, assembly GCA_002731825.1. Lineage (GTDB taxonomy): Bacteria > Myxococcota_A > Bradymonadia > UBA7976 > UBA1532 > UBA1532. The sequence continues at coordinate 108,825 of PCCS01000035.1, read as the reverse complement.
TCGATTTCTTGGCTGGCGTCCATCGAGTCACGTGGACGCATCGGGCCTTGTCCATTCTCCCCATGACCAGTCCCGCGTATCGGGGACTCAGTTCCTCCATGCTGGTGTCAAATTACAGGTCAAAAAACTCAAGCTGATGGTTGACGGTTGGCTTTTGAAAGATACATCGACGACCTTTCTAGATGTGGCTCGACTCGATGCGCTACCACGCCCTCCGTTTGGTCGGACCAAAGCGGAGTTTGCCGCGCAAGAACGCTTGGGCAAAGACCTCGGCATGTCTGTTGATGTAGGCCTCGAGTATGCGGCCACTAAAGTGTTGACGGTCATCGGCGGCGTTGGCCTGTTCCTACCTGGCGATTACTATGCCATTCAAGTAGATCGTGTTGCAGGCAATCAGCTTGCGTCACTGGGTGGTGATGCAAGTTTCATCGCCGGATGGCTTGGCGGTCGGGTTAGTTTCTAATGCGGCTGTCTAAGTACATTATTGCATCCCTAGCCATCGCGTTGGCAATGGGTTGCGGCATGGAGCCCGAGCCAGATGGGCGCGGTGAGATGACGGGCTATCGAACCGGGACAGTCGACGATGACTACACCAGTAATGGCGAGCGTGGCAACGTCAGCATCAGCGAGATTAATTGGGCCGGCAGCGTGCGAAATGGTGACTTTTCACACGACCCGAACGATATCTTCATCGAGATGCAAAACAAACATCCACGGCCGATCTTTTTAAAAGGTTGGCTCTTGACGGTCGAAGCCGGTTTCAACGCTGATGGTCTGCGTCAGGCGCCGTCTTATCGAGACCGTGCGAAAAGAACGTATGTCCTACCACCTCGTGAAAATGGTCGGCCTATGGAGACCAACGAGTTCATCATCATTGCGAAGAAACGCGACGGCGCTTTCGCGAACGCCGATTTCTTCATCGAGGACCTAGAGATCCCTGATGGTCCGTTCGAGATGACATTACAAGATTTAGACGAGCGATTAATCGACCATATCGGTGATGATCGTAAGCTGCCTTTCGCAGGTGCCTGGGACGGTGTGACCGCGCGCTCAATGGAGCGAATCCAGTTGATCTTTAACAATCGTGGTAACCGAGATTCTGCTTGGCACTCGTACAGTCTCAATGATTTCGACGACGGTCGGCGAGGCGAGTTTCATCAAATGCTGCGGCAGCGCATTGATGCCAATTATTTGCAGCGGACCTTTGCCACACCAGGTATGCCTAACAGTCCTGATTACAGCGGCAATATCTCATCAGGGACGTTCGAATGATGAAATCAATCAATCACTTCGTATGCTTTGCTGTCCTTTTGTTGACACTGGTCCAAGCGTCCTGCGACTCGTATCCGAATCAACCTGATGCCTTTGAGGGATCGGTCTGGCCCACGCACACGGCTGTAGACTATTTCAATCGTTTCCACGCATTTACCGTCGGCAACGATGGCCTCTACACTCTCGACGAAATGGAACGGCGGACGGTTGAATTAATCGTGAATGCCGAGAACACCATCGATGTCGCCCTGGAATATTTTGAGTCGGAGCGAATTGCCGACGCCTTGATCGCCGCAGCGGCACGAGGTGTTAGCGTAAAAATCGTCGGCGATGTCGATCGGCGTGGTCAATCGGGATTCAGACGAATCGAGTCGGCCGGCCTTGACGTAGTCTATGGAGATGGAGAAATCACCTGGCAGGCTGTTTTTGGCCGAGACCTGGTTTATCGCCAGGGTGAAGACAATCTGATGACCCATAACTTTGTGATTGCCGACCGGCTGCGGATTGTCAATTTGACGGGTGGTTTTCCACTGGATGGGGGCGAGTCCATCCAAGCTGGCTTCATCGCTGCATCAGAAGACCTTGTGAAAGATTTTGGTGATTGTTTTGATCAGCTCCACGGAGGCATTTTCTCAACGGCGCAGACGTTTTTTGACGATTCTGTCTCAGCCGACAACAATAACCGCACGTCCTATGCCATTGAAGACGGCGTCATGGAGGCCTATTTCGGCCCACAAGAGCGTCTCGTCAAAGAGGTTATCGATCGAATTTACAGCGCACGGTCATCGGTTAGGATCGCCACCATCGATTTGAGAAATCGGGAGATGGCAAGGGCTTTACGCTACAAGGCGGCCAGCGGCTTCACGGTGGAGATTGTCCTGGCAAACGAGTCGGTTATTCCTTTGCCTGGACTGGATGATATACGCATTAATCCGAATATTGATCTGACCATGATCAGCATCGATGGCGACGCGCCAAACCCAGGTACGGTCATGGTCTTGTCCATGCCTTTGTTCGAGGCTGTGCCTTACTATTTTGAGGATGCGGGAGAAGAGACACCCCTGCCTCAACCATCGGATCGATTTACCGATGCCAACATGTGGGTCGTAGAGCAGAACGTCATTAATCCAAATGATGACTACCGTAACTTGGCGACTGTTGCAGATGCGCTCTACGCGGATGGGGAGTGACGAGATGAAGAGAGTATTGAGCTGGTTGCTTCTTCTTTTGTTCTGTCACGGATGTGGTTACGAACTCGATCAGGCTGATTTGGAAGCCTCACTGACGCCGAAAGTGGAAGTCTACTTTAACTTTCCAGGCAGTGAACAGGCCAATGGCACCGATACGGAAGCCGACGATGTTGTCGTTCAAATGATCGATCGAGCAAATGCCACCGTGGACTTCGCCGTCATGGGATTTAGCCGACGCACCATCATATCAGCATTAGAGCGAGCCTTTTATCGGGGCGTGCGTCTTCGATTTGTAGGGAACTCTCGGCATGCCTTTGGAACCGTGCGTGGATATGTGGTCTTAGACCGCCTCAATATTCCGACCCAGGTGGGCAATCAGAACCACATTATGCACGATAAGTTCTTCATTATAGACAGCCGCTTCACAGTGACCGGAACGGGTAATATTACGTCTACCGGTTTCTCTCGAAACGACAACAATTGGGTTCTCATCGATTCGCCTCAAGTGGCGGCCGACTTCACAGCTGAGTTTGAGCAAATGTTCGCCGGACGATTCGGCTTTGCAAAGCGGAACATCGACAACGGGAATGTGTACCAGGTCGGCGAGACAAAAGTAGAAGTTTTGTTCTCACCCCAAGAAGATGCCATGGGCCGGATTTTAGAAGCGGTCGGCAATGCTAAAGAGTCCATAGAGTTTTTCATATTTGCGTTTACCAAGGACCAGCTCGGCTCCTTATTCATTCAGAAGCATAATGAGTTTCAGCAGTACAATCGCTGCTGTGATCCAGAGCGACAGGATGACTTGAGTGCTGAAGACAGTGCTCAATGCACTGCGACGATTACCTGTGAGGCACCTTTTAGACCTCGCTACGTCAGGGGGGTTATCGACCGGTCTCAATTGCATTCCAATGGGCCCTATCACGAGGTGTATCGATTGCTTGCCTTTGGTGTTCCTGTGCGCATGGACGGCAACGATAACAGCCGTCAGCCAGGGGATTACCAAGCTGGCGGGGGGCGCCAGCACGCAAAGACCCTGGTCATCGATGGGAAGACCGAGAATCCAGTTGTTCTGACCGGGTCTTTTAACTGGTCGGCGAGCGCGACGGTGGCCAATGACGAGGTGCTCGTGGTTTTATCGGGGACACACACGGGACATCAGTATGCGGACTACTTCGACTATCTTTGGACCATGGCCAAAAAAATTGGAAATCGGTGGATCGGTGAGCCCAGACGCGTCGGTGTCCAAGCTATCGAGTCGGGGTCGGTGATCTTTAATGAAATCCAGTGGGATGGATACAACGGACGGGTTGATCCAGCAGAGACTGCCAATCGAGAGAGTCGACGGCCGCAAGACTTTGTCTATAATGATGAATTCATTGAGCTGCTTAACACAACTGACCAAGTCATCGACATGTCTATGTGGACAATTGCCACCGATGATGACTTCGTGGTCGGCCTCTATCCGGGTACGGTCATCGGACCTTATGAGCGCTTCCTCATCTTGGATCATAATACGGAGTCGTATGACGACCTCAGGCCACAATTTCGCGACGGTGCCTATTTGGAACCCGATTTTGTCATGAATAATGCAAACGATGCGCGTTTCTTACGACTCAACCTGCACAATGCGCGATTTAGATTGCGGCTATTAGATCCCCGCGGAAACGCAGTCGACGTAGCCGGAAACGGTGCAGCGCCATTTGTTGGTGGACGAAGCTGGAACAGCGACGATCAATCCGATCCGAGAAATCAGCGGGTCCAATCCATGGAACGCATTCACCCCATCGCAGATGGATCGCTCGCCTCGTCATGGAGAGCCTGTGTCCTGTCTGACAATCCAGACGATAAACAAGCTCAGCAAAGTCAAATTCGGCCTGACTACCGGAATCATGTCATCGCGACTCCGGGTCAGCCCAATTCTGGTGGAGAGGCCTACCCATTACCACCCGAGAATTGGCGAACAAGACCAACGCCTGGGCAATAATGAAAGTCTGTTTGACTGTCTTCTTAGTGATTGCGACGTGCATGACTCAGACTGCATGCCAGTCAAATGACCAGAGCGCCCCGCCCACAGTTGTACCAAAGATGCCGGCGACTCAAATACCGGCGTGGACGCGGCTTTTCTCGAAACAGCTCGCGCAACCGCCCAAACTATTAGAGCAGCTTGGCCTGGGTGACTCAGAAGCTAAGATTAGAGAAATCTCTCCCGCTTTATTGTCGGCTAAGGGCCTGTCGACTAAAGCCTATGGCCGGGCCAGCGTGCGAGTTCTACTGCATTCAGATAGCCGTTTAGTTCGCTCCATCAAAGTCAGCTTACCGCTAGATGCCCTGTCGCATTTGACGAAATTGTGGGGCGGGCCGCGAGAAGCCAGCATCAATGGTCAGGCCGATGGCTGGTTCTGGTTTGATGAAGACAAGAAGATTCAAGTCATCTTCGAGCATGACTCTAAGGGGTCTACTTTGGTCTATTGGCCTTACATGTCTCTCACGGACTTGTTTGAGACCAAGACCGTCCAGAGTCGATCACCGGTCACCATGTTAAGGCGAAAAAGCGCGGAGGTTCGGTCCATTTATCCACGTCAGATGGAACGGCGTGCTCGACCTGGTTTTGTCACCTGGTTACCCCCTTTGAAATTTTGGACACGGCCATTATCTCTTCGTGTTGCTGAGGCTGACGGACGGGTTGTTGAAGTCGAATGGAAATTGGATATCAACACGGATACATCCATCGCGACTCGGGTACAAAAAATCTTGGAGAAAAACTGGACCAAGAAAAGTGAGGCCGATGATAGCCAAGTTTGGACGTTGGGCAATATCGTCCTGTCTGTCTCTAAGCAGAAAGCGGGGAAGTTTCGCCCCAACGAATTTATTTTATTGGTGACAGCTCGGGTGTCTTCGGAGCCATCGGTGCCAGTCCCAAGTCCTTAAGTAGCGTCTCATCACCCAGCCTCGCATGTGTCCAATAAGCCAAGCGGGTCGAGCCCAAGAGCGTCGCCCGCTCTCCATCAGTACAATGCCATCCAATGATTCGATGTGGTTTGGCTAGCTCAACATTCAGTTGGCATTGAACTTGGTCCTGTCTAGTGAAGGTGAGGGTTTTAATCTTGAATTCGCCCGCTCTTGTTTTCATGGTGCTGACGGGGCCTAACCAGCGAGGTTGAGCTGCGAAGACACGAGGCGGAAGATGTTTCAGGCGTCTGATGATGCTACTTCCAATCATGTCCCTCGCGAGCGTCACCCCATTGGGCCCACCCGTGGTCAAGCCTCGCGCGGCCAACCACAGGCCGTCGACGCTCATGGCGCGATTGGCTTTCAAAGTTGCGCGTTGGCTCTCGCCTTCGAAATAACTGCGGGTATCGACCTTAACGTCCTCGGTGTCGAAAATCAGCTCTTCATAGACCTGACCACACCACTCTTGTGATGAAAATGTCTGCTTCACTGTACGCATCGATTGCCGCGGATCTGCAAATAGGCTGGTCATAATTGCGTAGTCGTACACCCCCGTTTGAAAGCGCCGAATGAAATTGAGCTTGAGGGCAACAAAATGATCAGGGTCAGCGGGGTCATAGCGATCGACCTTGACTTTCCGCCTATGGGAGAAGGGTTCGGTGACGTAGATCAAGACAGCCTGACCATGGCGCATCTGTCCGTAGCGAGGTTGTTGAAGTGCATACCCACTGAGTTCGGCCTGGCCGTCTGACCAGCCTGCATAAAAGTGATTCGGCGATGCATGGCTTATTCCTAGGGCCAACATCAAAGCGAACAAAATGAATTTAATCACTCGACGATGTCTCCTCACAGAAAGCTCGCCATGGGCTCTTAAGACACGTTCGCCATCCCGTGAATTCGTCGGCCAAATAGATTGGATCAGACACGTCGTGAATTGTCGTTTTGAGTCGCTTCATCAGCCAAGACGGAAAGGCGACTTCAGGTGCGATGTGTGCCGAGGCACAAACGTCGGCACGCGCGCTTATCAACCAGGCTTCGCGCAGGTGTTGCTCGAAGGTTGAATACGGCGATGGGGCGAGAGCGTGTGTCTCAGATTCGTCCGAGACCTCAGCTGACTGGGCTTTGATCTCTTTGATGAGATCAGTACCGATGGCCTTCGCCCAGTCTCGACCAACCCCTTTGATTTCAGACAGTTCCGATAAGGTATCCGGCTGCGCTGCCGCAATATTGAAGAGTGATTTCCAGTGGGGAGACCCCCGACGCTCTCCGGCTTGGTTAAACCATTTGACTAAGACCTTGAGGCCAACCTGCTGTTTTGGACTCAGTTGCCAGAGATTGCGATAGCTGGATAAGGAGATGGCTTCGCGTTTTTGTATTCTCTTCTTAAAAACTTCTCCTGACGCTTCAAATCCAGCGTCGAGACGCCCGTGCCCCTCAAGTGCATCGAGTAAAAACTTATAAATTGCAGGCAGACCCAGCACATCACCGATGGCATAGTCCAATTGGTCTTCACCAAGTGGTCGTCGTTTCCAATTGCTGGTTTGTTTGCCTTTGTCTTTGCGAAGGCCAAGAAGTCTCATCTCAAGGTAGGACAGCGACACTTGATACTCGGCGCTGACTAAACTCCAGCCCACTTGGGTGTCGAAAATGCGTGGTCTTTCAGTCATATCAAATGCTGTCATCAGCAGCTCGATATCCTGCCGTCCGGCATGCAGAATCCAGGTCATGTCGGGTTTATCGAAGACCGGTTTTAATGCGGTGAGGTCATCGATTTGAATGGCGTCGATCAAAAACGCATTTGTTCCATCCGTGACTTGGATTAGGCACAGCTCGGTGCCACTGCGCCGCGACTCAAACTCCGTATCAACGAATAGTTCGGTGGCATCAACAAGTGCCTTTCGGCAGAGTTCCAATTGGTCTTCGTGTTGGATGTACATGTCGGCTCTATCCTTCACGAAGCCAGGCTGCGGCCTGGCGTGCATAATAGGTTAAAATCACATCTGCTCCAGCGCGTCTAATGCCGAGAAGACTTTCCAAGACCGCCTTTCGCTCATCAAGCCAGCCATTCTGAGCAGCGGCTTTGAGCATCGCATATTCGCCGCTGACTTGATACGCAGCGACCGGCAACACGGTGCTCTCACGAACGGCCTTTATGACATCGAGGAACGGGCCTGCCGGTTTGACCATGACCATGTCCGCCCCCTCCGATACATCGAGTTCCACTTCGCGCAGCGCTTCTCGTACATTCGCAGGGTCCATTTGATATGTTTTCTTGTCTCCAAATCGAGGTGCGGAGTCCAGTGCATCCCGAAATGGACCATAGAAAGCTGACGCGTATTTGGCGGTGTAGGCCAAGATAGAAACATGGGTAAAACCGGCCTGGTCTAATCCCTGTCTAATGGCGCCAATTCGACCGTCCATCATATCGCTTGGTGAAATAATGTCGGCGCCCGCTTCCGCCTGGGAGACGGCTTGCTTCACTAAAACGTCAACGGTCTCATCATTCAAAATGTCGCCCTCGGCACTGACGATGCCGTCGTGTCCGTCCGATGAGAACGGATCCAGTGCAACGTCGGTGATGAGCGTCAGATCTGGCCATGCAGACTTCAGCTTTCTTAAGGCGGTTTGCACCAGGCCATCTGGGTTATACGATTCCTCACCATGTGGTGTTTTCTTGTCATCACCAAGGGCGGGAAATAGGACGATAGACCCAATTCCATCGGCCAATGCTGCACCCGCTTCGTCTATGAGCGACGACATGCACAAACGACTACAGCCCGGCATTGATTTAATCGGCTGGCGGCCCTGGCCTTCGTGAATAAATAGGGGATAAATGAAGTGCTCAGGTCCCAAATGCGTCTCGCGTGCCATCGCCCGCGTCCAAGCATTCTTTCGGTTTCTACGTGGTCTCTCGACAAGGTTGAGCATGGAAACTCCAATTCGGTGGGTGTTTGCTCTGATATCTTTGGCTCTAGATTCGGCATGCAATGAAGGTCGAGACGTGACGACCGTCTTAAAAATCGATTCATCATCAGGCTGCAACAGCCGTCGGGTTTATCTCACAGTAGACTGTTTAAGATTAACAATCATCACTTGTTACGGTAAACTTCCAATATTCGTAAGGTGCAGACCGGGGTTAGTGACATGCTGGAGGCCGCAGAGGCTATCGAAATATTGACGTCTTATTTGGCGAAATCTGGGCTTAAAATGACGTCGCAAAGGCGTGTCGTCACCGAAGCTTTCTTTGATCCCGAGGTGACCAGCGATCATCCCACCGCGGAAGAGTTATACCTCCGAGTGAGGGAAAGAGACTCCCGGATTGGATATGCAACCGTGTATCGGTCTCTCAAGATCTTGACCGAGGCTGGGTTGGCTAGTCCGGGTCGCTTTGGAGATAATCAGACCCGCTACGAACCGGAGTCGCCAGGTGAGCATCACGACCATTTTGTCTGTACAGAATGCGGGAAAATTGTCGAATTTGAAGATGATGCGATCGAGAAATTGCAAATTGAGGTTGCGGCTAAACTCGGTTTCGAACTCACCGACCATAAAATGGTGTTGTTTGGAAAACCCAATGGGACCTGTAAAGCCGTCTGCAAAACCTAGCACATGCGCGTTGTCATGAGCGATGAGACCAAGACGATCGCTTCGATCGACATTGGGTCAAACTCCATTCAGATCACCATTGCAGATGTTTGCAAATCAAGCGTCACGATTCGGCATAAAGAAAAAACAAATGCTCGACTCGGTGCAAGCATTGATGCTGCGGGCCGCCTCGATGAGCGCATATTTAAAGAGTCAGTCAGGACCATCCTCGCGTATACAAAACTGGCCCGGGAACATGGCGCTGACGTGCGCGCTGTTGGGACCGCGGCACTACGAAAGGCCAGTAACCAAGCGGAGCTGGTCTCACATTTGCGACAGGCATGTGAGTTAGACTTGCATGTGATTTCAGGATCACGTGAGGCGCATCTGATTCGCCGTGGTGTCATGAGGGGGATGCCCCACTTAACACAGACGGACACTGTGCTTGTCGATGTTGGCGGTGGTTCAACGGAAATTTCTCTGGGTCAAGGCCATGATATTAAAGCGGTGACGAGCATACCCCTCGGTGGCCTTAGTGCTCAGCATCAATATTTTCGTCGCAGTTCGACATCGAGTTTTAGTTACTGCTGTACAGTTCGGAGGCTCAGCAAACGCTTTGCTGGAATCGCGGGACTCTGTCGGGATCTTGGTTTCTCGGTGGTGGTCGCCACGGGAGGGACTGCACAGAGAATTGCGCGGATTTTAGCCCATAGAGATCAGTCATCTCAAAATGAAATCGACGGGGCTGAATTCACCCATGGAGATCTCGCGTGGCTCGTCTCACAATTACGCATTCATGAACGGCAAAAGACGCTTGAGAGCATTCCAGGCATGGACCCATCTCGCGCTGACATCATGCTCGGGGGAGCGGCTATCTATACAGCCATCGGTCAGAGTTTAGGAACAAATGTATGGCTCGTCTCCAAGAGTGCCATGCGAACCGGTGTTTTGACGGAGCCAAGCTGGCCCCGCTTATAGTAAATTGCTCGGAATAACGGTTTTTAAATCTAATTGCCTAAGTCATCTAAAGAGGCATTTTTTCCAACAAGATACAGGGACATAAACCAGCCTCATCAGGATAGCGACATGGCAGTTGCAGCCCGACCTCGCAGTCTTGGTCAAGGGTCACCTTGAGCCAATAAAGCGAACCGCCGCTCCCACCACCCCCTCCGCTGTGGACTATCTGAGTTTGGCCTGCTCGAGTGACCTCATAGTCGGACAGCTGACTTGTGATGACATAGGGGACTAAGCTTCGGCTTGCAAGTGCGACGAAGCTCGCGCCTTCATGCCTTTGCTTTAGACCCGCGCCTCGATGACCCGACGGATCAAATGGCGGTACGTGAGTCACGATCAGATGATGGCTGGGCGCAGCGGCGCTCCAGCCCAGAGACGATTGGGTCAACCAGGTGTTTAATTGAGTTCGCGCGTCTAGACCCAGTGCTTGATCCGCTGAATCCAAAATAATCACCCGAGTCGGACCCAAGTCAAAGGCAAAGGTCGATGAACCAATCCGATTGATATACTCTATGGAGCCCGAGTTGATCACATCCCGATCCCCCAGTGTCGCAACCCATGGAATGTCCAGCTGACTATCAAAAAAGTCGACACTACGCTCAAGTTCGGCGGCCGTTCCCATCTTGGTGATATCACCGTTAAGAATCAAGATATCTGGCCTGGCAGCATTCAGTGCTGATACCAGCTTCGCTTGGTTGATTTCATCGCCATAATCGCTGCCCCAGACGGCCAGGGTTGTCCGTCTCGACACCGGCCATTTGACCCGATGTCGAACCACAAAGTTGCCGCTGGCGACGTTCTGGTTGTTCTGTGTTGAGGCCTCTCCACATGCGCTTGCTGTAAGAGACGTTTCTGGAAAGTTGCAGCCACTGAAATCTGTATGTCCCGCGATGAGTTTTGCATAGCGATTGACTCGATCGAGACAGGCTGTCCATCTTAGTTTTCTGGGTGTGTCTGAGACAGGCTCTAGGTCAAATAGCCGTGTATCACCGAGGGGGGTCCAATCCGGACTATCGGCATCAACCTCAAGCTGTGTTACGCCAGCCAGACTGGTGCGCGTGGCTTCAAGAACAGGATCCAGCTCGTCGAAGAAAACACGGAATTGGCCTTCGGGCAGCGATGGCCCGGCATGGGTGATTTCAAGATGCACGACGCTGGGCGTGCAGGTGCGGGATTGCAAATCGATACGCATGTCCAAAGACTGCGATCGAAGAGTCAAAGGTTGTGCCAATTCTAACAGATCGACGGGCTCGGTTTTCATGATACTTCCGCCGTAGGCGCGGATACTTAGGCCATTGGAGAGTTCTTTGAAAACAACGCTTGAATTAAGCTCATTGCGCGCACCCAGACGATCTTCGCAGCCACTCATCGACAGAATGAGCAGGAGCACGGACAGTCGTCTTAGAATTAGATTGCTAAGCGCGCTCATAGTGCGTACTCCAATCCGAGCCATATGCCGAAGCCTGTCCCCATCACCAGCTGAACTTGGATGCCTGCGTTATCTTCATATCGATGGTTCATCTCGACCTTCATGACCTCATTAGCAGAGGTATCAAAAACGGCCGAACTGAGTTTTACAGGTGAAATGACACCTGTTGGATCTTGAACGAGCGAGATGGACAAATCCGTGTTTGCGGCCAGGGCCAAATTTGCCCCTGATTCCAGGTAGAGCCAATTATCCGACAAATCGGTCTCTTGTAGCAGAGACGGAACGTTGCTTGCTCTCTCAGAGAATTGATAGCCCGAATAGCCGTAGCCGATTCGATTGAATATAAAAAATTTCTTTAAAGTTGCGATCCAGCGACCCAGGTCAAAGCGGGTGTCCATAAAGCCCAAGAGCGATTGATTTGCCCACCCGTCTGGCTCGTTTTCCAGTCTGGCGCCTCGGATACCAAGGGACACGTTGTCTTTTAAGCGCGAATCACCCACCGTTAGCACACTGGCCTCGATTCCTAATTCGCGCCGTTCAAGGCTCGCTTCCAGATCAAGCCACGGCCGTATGCTGAGTCTATGGGTATCGAAGGCGACTGAGAGAAGAAAGTGATGTCGAAAGCGATTGAGCGGGTTTTCGGCGAAGCGGTATTGAACGCCAATTCGGGTCCCATTTGCTTGATTGTCGAGTACTGTAAAGGGGGCGCTGCCTGTATAACTTCCGATGACGTCTGCGGCCCATGACGCCATAAATAAGACAAACCCAACATGTGATAGCGCCTGCTCTGCGGGCGCCGTTTTACTCGAACCACCATACTCAGCATTTAAGATTTGAGACGCCGCCATCATGCCAATCCCGATGATTTCAACGGCAAATAAACTGAGAGCGACACTGTAATCTTCAGTATAGATATGGCCCAAACCATGGAACACAACCCCGGGAAAAACAGCGATTGACCCGCCCAGAAGGGACCCCGGTTTTAAGTTTTCAGGCCGTCCCATATAGCCCTGCTGCTCTGCTGTCTCTAGGGGTTGGCGTGCGGGTTCCGCCCAGGCTGTTTTCGTCCAGAATAGGCTCGACAAGAGCAGCAGAATGCATCCGGTTCGGCGACTCACTGAAATTGCCTCAAACGGTGATTTAATTGGGTGTAGCGGGCAAGTCCATCCGTATTGCGAATGGCCCGCATGAGCGCTTTTTCTTGGCCGACGACGATGACCAACTGTTTGCCACGCGTCACAGCTGTGTACAGTAGATTACGTTGCAGCATCAGCCAGTGCTCAGTTAAGACTGGGACGATGACAGCTGGGTATTCACTGCCCTGGGACTTGTGGACAGAACACGCATAGGCCAGCCCAATCCGATCGAGTCCCTCCCGATCGTATTCGATGACACGCTGGTCAAAACGGATAACAGCCCCTGTTGCGCTCTGAGCGATAATTCGTCCGACATCGCCATTGAAGACGTCCTTCTGGTAGTCGTTCTTCTGCTGCATGACCTTGTCACCAACCCGATAGGAGACAGGCCCTTTTCGAACGGTCCGCCCATCGGGGTTTAAAAGCATTTGTAGGCGCTCATTGAGGCGGTTCGCACCGCACACCCCCCGGTGCATTGGCGTGAGAACCTGGATATCTTCCACGGGATCAAGTTCGAAGCGATTGGGGATTCGATGTTTGATCATCGTCTCGATCAATTCAGCCGCACGCTCCGGTGTATCTGCTGGAACGATGAAGAAATCGGACTCTTCACTCGGTTGACCCGAATCAGGTTGTTGTCCGTTAAGAATTTGGTAGGCACTGGTGACGATTTGGCTGTCGTTTGCTTGCCGGTGAACGGTGGTCAGCGTCATGGTTTCAACGCGACCCGAGGCCATTAAATCCGAGAGGACATTTCCGGCTCCAACGGAGGGCAGCTGGTCCGAATCTCCCACAAATACAATTCGGGCACGGCTCGGAATCGCCCGCATCAATGCGATGGCGAGGTTTTGATCCAACATGGACACTTCATCAATAATGAACGCGTCACCCTCAAGTGGTTCGTTCTCATCATGGCGAAAGCCTTCAACGGGATGGTATCCCAGCAACCTGTGAATCGTCGACGCCGTCACGCCGGTCGCTTCTGCTAATCGGCGGGATGCACGGCCTGTGGGTGCTGCGAGGGTCACTTGTAGACCGGCGGTCGCAAACATTTTCTGGATGGCTCGGACCGTGGTTGTTTTACCGGTACCCGGCCCGCCGGTCAAAATCAGAAGTGGGTGTTTGGATGCCAGTTCAACGGCTGACTGTTGTTCATCAGCGAGGCTTAGGCCCAGCCTGTTGTCGATGAAGTCATCGTCCAATTGAAGGGGGTCTATCTCGGCCATTAGCCGCCCTTCAATTTGTTCAGCCAATTCGATCTCTGTCGCCAGAACAGTCTTGAGATAGAGTCCGCCATCATCGATTAAACGACCCTCTTCGATCAATCGGTCCAGCTCTAGGCCGATTGGGGCATCGTCACCAATGAGCTTCTCGACTCGCGTAACCAGTTCAGGTTTCGGCAAGTAAACATGGCCGTCTTCGAGGGCTCGGCCCAACATATGAATCAATGCCGCGGCCGCTCTGATTGGGCTATCGGCACTAAAACCCAAAGTTTGTGCAATCTGGTCGGCTGTTTTAAAACCAATACCGCCCACTTCCTCGGCTAACCGGTACGGGTTTTCTCGCACGAGGTGAATTGTCTGTTCGTGGTATCGATGCCATATCCGGTTCGCCAGTGCGGGACCCAATTCCAGTCCTTGCAAGAAAATCAACGCATCCCGTTGGAACACTTGATCTGTGACCTGCTCACAAATCTCTTTCGAGCGTTTAGGACCAATGCCATCGACCTCGCACAGCCGATTTGGTGCGTGAATGATGATGTCGAGTGTTTCAGTGCTAAAGTAGTCGACCAGCCGCTGGGCGAGTTTTGGCCCGATACTCGGGATCCGCCCGCTGGATAGATAGGCGATTAGACCCGATTCCGTATGCGGTAAAATCGGCTGACATGCACTCACTTTAAATTGATGACCAAAGCGAGCATCTTGCCGATAGCGGCCGATGAGCCGAACTCGGTCACCATCACCCAGCCCGCCCAGTTCGCCGGCAATTCGAAGGACGTCTGTCTGATCATCCAAGGCCAATAATGCGACCGCAAAACGATCATCATCACCACGGAACAAGACACGTTTAACTGTGCCTTCGATTGTCTCCGATGAGGCGTCGATGTGTGTTTTGTCGCTCACCTCGTATTTTTACCTCAGATTGCAGGGTTTCTTCGACGTAATTTGGCTTTGAGCCCTTTGGCATCGACAGTCAAGTCGTAATCAGGCTCAATAGGCTGAATCAATATCACAGCCGAGGCTTGAATGAGACCGCTCAATCAACTCGAATCCGTTTTTCGAGTTTGCGACCGCGCTGCACCATTTAATTTCGTCGTTTTTGCTCAAATTTCGGGACCGATGGGCATGAAGGCGCTACAGGCCGCTTGCCTCACTCAATTGGAGCGCTTTCCGCGCCTGACCTATTCAATAGATGATGGGCACGGTCCGGTTGCGGCCTGGGTGCCTACTGGTCGACAGCCCAAAGTTGAAATGGTTGGTGGTCCCGGGCTTCAAGCGCATTTAAATCAGGTACTCAACTCTCCATTTGAATGCCCTGACGAACCACTCATGCGTGTTCGCTGGTACAAGTCTGACCATGAGCAATATTTGTTACTGTCCCTAAATCATACGGTCGCAGACGGCCGTTCAGGGCTTCGGCTATTTGAAAGCCTAGTCTCGGACCTGGGGACAATCCAGGCAGGTGGCGCACTGGGGCCAATCGTGCCGGTCGATGACCCGTTTTTTGATTCTATCGAAGGTCCCAAAGGGCGGATATCTCCCATGGGCGGTCGCCAATTTGAGTCAGCCCAAGTCCAAGACCGACGCACAGTTGTGATGCCCATTTTATTCGATGAGGCGACGACCCAGAAGTTGGTTGAGAAGACTCGACGCTTCGGTGTGTCCATGAGCGGCTTAATCGCAGCTTGTCATGGTATGTCGGTCATGGATGTTTTAGGTGGTCCAGGCGCAGTATCAATGAGTTTTCCAGTCGACTGGCGCGGTCGACTACCGGGTCTTGATTCGGACTATTTTGGCGTGGCTGTCGGCAATGCCAAACTTTTGTATCGGCTGGGCTATAAAGAAGATATCTGGGCATTAACGCGCAGATTATCGGGTGATCTCAAAAGAGTTTCGGCCTCAGCCCCGCCTCGAACAGTTGATATCGACCCAATGACCATATACCAATCTCGAAGCAGTGCAGCTGTCAGTAACGTTGGCAAGGTATCTTGGTCAGGTCGCGAGCAGGGGATCTCGGTCAGCCACCTGGGTTTTGCTGTCAGTTGCAGCTACTTTGGTGACCATATACTCACTGCGACAACCCATAATGGCCAATTACAAATGACCTACTGCGTTGTGCCCGAAGCGATTCCGGCAGATAAAGCTCAGGCCATTATTTCTGATACCGTTGATGCCCTCAAAGTCATCGCCGTGACACCCTGATTAGACTCGAGGAAAGAATTGTTCTCCATTTTGAGCCATTTGGCGAAGCCTGTCTGGGACCTGATATCGCTCGCCATATTGATGAGCTAACCCATCGAGAGACTCCACGACTGACCCAAGGCCTCTCCGATCACACCAAGCGAACGGTCCACCCGTATTCGGAGCAAAACCGACGCCGAAAATGGCGCCTATTTCGCCGTCAGCCGTCGAACGCAATATCCCCTCATCTAGACATCGAATCGCTTCTAGAGCTTGACTGAGCATCAATCTGTCCTGGCAAGTCTTTAGCAAAACATGCGGGTCTGTCTCGGTGATTTGAGATTCAGTCAGATCGGCTAATCCAGGCCAAAGAACCCGTTTCTTACCCTCATATTCATAGAAACCTTGACCTGATGATTTACCGCACCGACCCAAGTCAACAAGGGCTCTGACGAGCCGCACACCAGGTTCATTTAGAGGCTTGCCATCGTAGTGCTCCCGCATTTCAAATCCGTGGGCCGCCAGTGATAGTGTGACTTCATCAAAGACTTTTAGCGGAGGGACAACCATGCCTGCAGCGGCTGCAGCTCGTTCGATTAGAATCGGCGGATAGCCCTGAGCGACAAGTTGGGCTGCCTCCATGACATACGCCGAAAATAGTCGGGTCGTGTAGAAGCCATAGCCATCATTGACGACGATGGATGTTTTCTTTATCTGACGACCAAAATCTAAAGCCCGTGCCAATGTCTCTTCGCTGGTTTGCTTTGATTGTATGACTTCAAGTAAGGGCATTTGCTCGACGGGGGAGAAGAAGTGTAGGCCGATAAACCGATCAGGCCTAACAGACGCCTTAGCGAGATCTGCAATGGGCAGAGCAGACGTATTGGATGCAAAGATTGCATCGTCTTTAATGACGGCTTCTGTCTCTTTAATCACCCGATGCTTCAGGTCAATGTTTTCAAAAACAGCCTCGATAATGAGGTCACATTCACTCAAGTCATCGACACTTAAAGTGCCACTGATTTGACCCAGTAGTGCATCCTTTTCGTCTGCGCTTAAGTATCGCATGCGCGTCTCGACTTGAGTTTTCACATGACTCAAGCCTCGCTGGAGCGCCTCTTGGCCAATGTCTTTTAATATCACTTGGTATCCGCGTCTGGCACAAATGAAGGCGAGACCAGCCCCCATCATGCCAGCCCCTAATATGCCAACTGTCTTTATTCGTGCGTCTTCGATTGTTGGCAGTTCGGATTGGCGTTCGACCGTGTTTTTATGGAACCAGAATGTTCTAATCATGTCTTTTGACTGGTCTGAGATGACACATGTGATGAAATATCGGGCTTCTATTTTCAGAGCTGAATCAAAGTCGAGATGGGACCCTTCATAGACCGCTTGAACAGCCGCCTCGGGCGCTCGAAAGGCCCCGTTGGTTTTCTTAACCAACATCGCCGCCCCTCCGGCGAACAATTGGCGACCCATGGCTGAGTCAGGTTGTACACCACCGGGAAATTGAAACGTCGATTCGTCCCAGGGCTGCTTAGGTTTAGGGCCGCTCTTAATCCAATGTGCGGCCTTTTCAAATACATCTTCGTTCGTCTTGGCTAGGTCATTGACCAGACCCTTGGACACCGCTTTGTTGGCACGAACAATCTGGCCCTGTGCAATCACTTCGAGCGCTGGCTGGAGGCCGATTAATCTTGGAAGCCGTTGCGTCCCTCCGCCACCCGGTATGAGGCCAAGATTGACTTCGGGTAGCCCGATCTGCACCGAAGGTTTATCCAGCGCAATTCGGTGATGGCACGCCAAAGCAAGTTCGTATCCGCCGCCGAGTGCTGACCCAGTTATCGCCGCGACCACCGGCTTTCCACAGGTCTCAATCCGTCTCAGATTTTGGTGAAAACCAGCGATGGTCTCTGACAGTTTTTCTGGATCCCTGGTCTCATAAACGAAGTCGATATCAGCTCCGACACAGAAATCCTTGTGGCTGCTGGCAATGATAATGCCCTGCAACCCGTCGTGTTTAAGCGCGGCCTCAAAAGCGGGTTTGAACCCGGCGCCGAAGGCTGGATTGATCTTATTGGCCCGACCATTCATTTGCATCCAGATTGTCGCAATACCCGAATCCGAATCGAAATCGACTTTAAATTGTTCTTGCATCATAGCTCCCCTCAAACACGCTCAATGATTGTCGCGATGCCCATTCCTCCCCCAATACAGAGGGTCACAAGGCCAGTGGTTAGGTCACGCGCTTCCAGTTCATCAAGGACTGTTCCAAGCAAGACGGCCCCGGTTGCACCCAGAGGGTGTCCGAGAGCGATCGCACCTCCATTCACATTCACTCTCGCCAGGTCCACTCCTAGTTCTTTGGCAAAGAAGAGTGGCACGGCGGCGAACGCTTCATTGACTTCGAAAAGGTCGATATCACCGATCTGCATGCCCGCCTTTCTCAAGACCCGCTGCGTCGCGGGAACAGGGCCTGAGAGCATCAGAACTGGTTCGTCACCAACCGAAGCAAGGGCGCGGATTCTGGCTCTCGGACGGAGCCCGTACGTGTCTTTTGCCGAGGCGTTACCGATGAGAATAGCGGCGGCCCCATCGACAATACCGCTTGAATTACCGGCCGTGTGAATGTGGTTGATCCGTTCCACCTGAGGGTAGCGCTTCTGAGTCAATGCATTAATACCAAATTGAGTTCCCATCATTTGAAAAGCCGGGCGGAGTTGAGACAAACTGTCTTCCGTTGTCTCCGGTCTGAGGTGTTCATCTTCATCGAGCAGCAGTAACCCGTTTTGATCATAGACCGGTTCTACACTTTTTTTGAACGCACCACGGGCCTGCGCTTGGGCTGCATTTAATTGACTTCGAGCAGCGAAAGAATCGGCCTCTTTTCGACTGATGGCATTCAGTGTCGCTAATAAGTCTGCGCTGATCCCTTGGGGGACAGTTCCATATTCGAAGGCCATTGTCGGATCCCAAATCGCGCCGCCGTCGCTGCCCATTTGAACTCGAGACATACTCTCCACTCCGCCAGCAACAACCAGGTCACAAAAACCTGATGCGACTTTGGCTGCAGCGCCATTGACGGCCTCGAGTCCGGACCCGCAAAATCGATTGAGAGTGACTGCGGGTACGGATTCGTCGTAGCCCGCTTCTAGAACAGCAGTCCGTCCGATGCAGGCCCCTTGTTCCCCGACCTGCGTCACACAGCCGATGGTGACGTCGTCTAAAATAGAGGTGTCTAGCTCGGTTCGTCTCTGGAGTCCTCTAAGGGCAGTCCCCAATAAGTCAACGGCCTTCACTGTATGAAGCCGGCCGCTTTTCTTACCACGTCCCCTGGGTGTTCTGACCGCATCGAATATGTACGCCTCAGACATAAATTCTCCTTATTCTGATATGGACTGAGCTGCGACAACGTATGCCAACAGCTCAAGCCGCCCCCAAAGCTTTCCGACTCTATTCTTGAGTACGGCTCACTACGATACAATCAGTGTCCGGGGCCAAGTAAAGGGAATAATGAATCTCGGTTCAGTTTTGATGCAGGCTAGACTTAAGCGCGGGTAGATCAGGGGGGTTCGTTCTGGCGTGGCCCTCCATCTATTTCACTATCTGCGCGAAGATGTCGGCAAGCAAAATGGGTGGAGTGAGGGGATTTAGCCTCGGCATTACAGATTTTGGCGAGTTGGTCTTTTATTGTATGTAGGGCATTTTCATGTCCGGCTCTGATAAATGCTTCGGCACGCCGTAATATCTGGCTTTGGCTCATTTCAGCGGCTGCAGACGACGCGATTGCTAATTGACTGGAGTAGCTTTTTGAGGCGGCTGACCAATGACCAACACTGGCATAGGCCAACGCTTGCAAGGGTAGGTAATACCGAACAAGATCTTGGCCGCCGTACCCCCTGATAAAGCTCTGAACGGCTAAATCCCCTCTGTCAATTCGGGAGGCTGTCATGATCATGAATTCAAAAACAAGCGGCCGTAAGTGGCGTGCCTGACTGTTGAGATTGGTCGTTGTCTCAAGAAACGTAAAGCATTGGTCTAGGACATCTTCATACAGCCCTCGTCTCCAACTGCGTAAGATCTTCACGTATTGGGCTGCATAGCGAACCCACCGGATTTTTGAGTTCATTGCCAACGCGAGATGCGCATCGAGTAAGTGAGTCTCTTCATGTTCCAATTCATTCATCAGGAGCTGAATTCGAGCGAGGTCGGTCACGATGCCTGTTCCCTGATCGAGCAGTCGATCTAGTTGGGCCTGACTTTCAGTCAATTGCTTAATTGAGGCTAGGGCGACGCTCAGATAGTAGCGTGCAGTCCAAACATCGCGATGACCGCCATCTGGCTCTTGGTTGTCATTGGATCGGCCAGTCACAATTTGTTCTAGGACGGGGATCGCCGGTCGGTAATCTGGCTTCTTTGGATTGACTAAATTTGCTTGCTGCCATCGGAAAGCAGCTCGCTTATACAAGTGAGATTGCGTCAATGGTGTGTGGAGGGAACGGCCTTTCTCAAGTTCGTATAGACCTTTTTTCAGCTCATCGAGTGCGTCACTCATCGGCTGTTTGACCAGCCCAAAATCCGCGTTGTCTGCAGACAGAATTGTCTCTGACCAGAGAACACGCGTATCGGTCCACCTCTGAGGGGACAGTATCCCCTCTCCAAGCTCCAGGTGACGTTTTGAGATCTCTAAGAATTCATTGACTGGAATGGTCAGTTCCGTGCGTTGCCGGTCCAATTGTCTCGTATGCGCCCGGCCCGCTTGCTGATTGGCCAAGTCTTGTATGCGAGTCAATCCAATCACTGACAGTGAAATGAGTCCGAGTCCGACGATGTAACTCCATCGAGGTATCCATTGGGAATGACCACCATGAAACCTGTTTTTGGAGGGCGCGCGTGATCCAATCGGGTCCGTTTTTCTATCCTTTATTGGCGCGCCCTTAAAGGTCGCAGGTTCATCGGTTAACTGTTGATGGTTCTCTGGGTTTTCTGTCTTTATCCCTTGGATTCGACTCAACTGGCTTGCGAGTTGCCGGGCTGTGCTGAGTTGTCCATCTTCATTGAGCTGAAGCAGATTGAGCAGAACGATTCTGAGCTGATGAACCCTTTCATCTTGCTCACCAAAGCGCTCGATTAGACGTGTCTTGAGTGAGCCCGCCTGGACCATGCCCGCCATGGGATGACCGGCCAAGCATTGATAAATAACTGCGCCGAGTCCGTAGAGGTCCGCGCGTGCATCTTTCATTAAGACGGATGGATTCGTTCCAGTGTGTAGACCCACGTCTTGTCGATAGTGGTGAAACCCAAATCCACTGAGGGTCGCGCGTAGTTCGTTTTTAGACTGGGTGATTATGATATTGGATGGATTAATGTCTCGGTGAATGATGCCGAGTCGATGGCTTTCCTCGAGTGCGGAACACACATCTAAGGCGAGCCTTAGACACGCCTCAAGACCGATTTGATGACTGGCCATATACTCTGCGAGTGTTGGGCCATCTAGGGATTCGCAGACGATATATCCGCATCCATTTGCTAAATGGCCATGGTCGAGCAACGAGGCCACGCGTTCATGTCGTAGCCGCACCAAGGCCCTTGCCTCATATTCAAACTGTTGTCTGAAGTCGGATTTTGATCCCTTGCGTCCATCGAATATGTGAACCACAACCAGGCGATCGAGCGCAACTTGCCGAGCCAAGAAACTGGCGACGCCCACGGCTTGGTCTAATCGACGCTCGACTCGATAGCGTTGTCCAATGAGTGTACCCGTCTCGATTTCGACGGCAGACTTTGAGTCTTGGCCTGTGGTCATATTGCTCTGCGTCACCAAATGGGTCTTACACGTTCGTTTTTCGACGTCCCTCAGACAGTCTCACGCCGACGGGCGATTAGAAACAAAACCCCACCAACGAACATACACGACCCAGCGGCGCCGCCGTAAATATCGAGTCCAGGCTCAAATACGTCCACCCACTTATCGGGCAGTGGATCGCCAAAGTCATCGGTCCCATCTTGTGTAACCAATTTCTGGGTTAATGTGGCCAGGTGTCGTGGCTCAGACAGCACGTACCAATAGGATAAGATGGCGACTCCGAGACCAAAAAGCACCAAAGATGCTTTCTTCATTTAGTTCCCCTTACCCCTCAGCGAAACGCTGATGTCGATGGTCTTGCCAACCTTACTTCCGACGATGCCCGAGGCGCCCTCAACCTTGAAATCAGCCAGTTTGACTTGGAACTTTGAGGTGATCTTGTATTTGTCACCCTTCCACTTCACATCAGCCTTCGTCGAAATTGACTTTGTTACGCCATGAAGGCTCAGATCACCATTTAAGGTCACCGTGCCGGCTGAGACGTCACCGTTTTTCTTCAGATCTCCGTTTGGACTTGCAGATTTGATGGTGAAGGTAATCTCAGGGAATTGCTTTGCATCCAGCCAAGAATCTGAACGTAGATGTTCATCGCGCTTGTCGTTTCCTGTTTTCATTCCGGCTACAGAGACAGACGCTTTTCCGCTTATAGATGCCAGACTTTGTTTATCGATATTGAACTCACCTGTTGCGGGCGCAGTGCCTTCAATCCGTTCCATGGGCGCATCGCTGATAAATTGGATATTGCCCTGGAATTTGATGGCTGTTGGTTGGGCCATTACCGGTGACAGCCACATGAGAATTGACGTGGCTGCAAAGATTAAAACATTGAACTTCATGACGTTCCCCTAATGAAAAATGTGCAATTGAACGGTTGTTTGACCAAAGATATACCGGTCTGTTTTAGTTACTCGATATTCAGGTCGAATCTCGACGCCTGGCATTAGAAAGAATTCAATGCCTCCAATATATTGCCAGGTTTTTGATTTCTGCATCGCGTCGGTCACACCCCGTTCTACGCGCAGTGCCGGTACAAACCAATCTTTGATAGCATAGGTCGTAGACAGACTTATGCTGGAGTTCGAATAGGCCTCGTTGCGTTCACTGTGTGAGACCTCCAAGCGGGACTCAAGACCATTTTGTAGGCCAGCCCCCATGAATCCGTTGGCAATATAAAACTGGTCGCTTCCATAGATGGATGCCCCAAACCATGTATTGATTCCGATGGGGGGTGTCGGAGGTGGGGCGTCGAAATCATCAAAATCATCGCTGTCATCTTGCCCACCACCTACCGTGATTCGGGGTAGAAATGTGACGCGAAGCGCATAGGCAGCCGGCCACAAATTAGACGCTTTAGTGCCTTGGTTTAGAGACTTATCGAGATTATCCGTATGAAACGCACCCATTTCTGCTCGAAACCAAGATTTTGGCTGATAGCCTATTTCTCCGCCCCATTCGGCGTAATTGGGTGGAATGACAGGCTGACGTGGATACGCCGCATCGCCCCTTAATAATGTTGTGTGGTCATCTGGCCTAATCCCAATGTGGGGTTGCATCATTCCGGCTCGAGCTGACCAGCCGGTGTCGCTCTGTGCTTGTACGGAGAGTTCGAAGCACGACATACCTGGAAAGACCGGATCGCAGACGTCACCATCGGGGGTTTTGGGTCCGGCGTTATAGCTTCCAGATACGGTTAAACCATCGGTGATGGTCGCCCCCGCGTTGATCTGAACTTGCATAGGGATGGCTTTCGGGTCGGGAATGGAGATGGATTCTGTTCCCGACGCATTACGTTCGCGGACGGGAATACCGAAATGTGCGTATTGAATCCGAATGTTGTAGCCCATGGCCAAGCGGTCTTGGACAACCTGATTCGAATCAAAGACTCGAAAGTCAAAGGCACCGGTTCTTCCCATTGCACCGTATCCCACTTCGTTCCGGCCACCGCCACCGGTTGGGCTGAAATGGCAGGTCGCACACGGAGACCCAGCAGGCAGCGACATTCGTGGTGTGGCGCTGGCAACCGAGACAAGACTCGCCAATACGACCAGACTCGCACATAGGTGCCTCATGTCGGTGCACTGGTGCTGGGCTCGTCTTCTCCGACGTAGAGAGTAGCTTTATTGGCCCCAGCGTCGAATTCAACCCGATACGAATCGATGGCTTGGTCTGAAAGTGAGCCAGGAAGGGGCTGACCTGTGGCATCGAAGCGGGACCCGTGATGTGGACAAATCAAAGAATTATCAAACCAAACCGCCCCGATATTCGGTGACATCTCAAGTTGCTCATGTGGACAAATTCGATTGAGGGCAATGATCTCTGTCTCCGACAATCGAATGGCTAGGATTTGCCAGGCGCCCTCAGTTACGTCGGCCATCCCGCCCACGGTTTGAAGTGACGTATACTGGCTTGTGTTGAGATCAAGCTCAATTTCTCGGTAGCCGAGATCACCATAGACATCCGCAAAGGTACAGCCTGAGGCAGACAGTAGGGCAAGACCACAACTGCCTTTTATCGTGGTTCGAATGGCGTCCCGTCTTGTTGGCTGGAGAATGTTTAATTCATCCGCTGTATCGTGCACTTTTTTGGCCATACTTACTCCCCGATCAGGCCTTGCCGTTTATTAATACCAAAGATTTCGGGACTTGGGCTTAAGAAATTGAATCGGACGGCGTGGTTTTTATCCAGGGCGGACTCTGCTCGGTGAGTTTTGCCAGTTCCCGATCGAAGGGTTGATAAAACTCTCTCAGTTTTGACTCGACTTCACTTGGGATCGGCTCTGGTTTGAAGGGCAGCTGTCGTCCAAAGCGAAGCAAGCGCTTGATAAAGCTGGGTACCAATCGAGAGAGCTTTGGCCGATGAAAAATAAATTTATAAAAGGGATTGTTGAAGAGCGATCTCGCATTGACGGGGGCCATGTGAGTTGAGACGTCGACCGTATCGTCGACACCTAGGAAGTCAAAACATTGCTTGTAGACATGCTGGGGGTTTTCTCTAAGATCTGAGAACCACAATATGAGCAGCTTGTCTCGCCGGAAATGGGTGAGGTATCGTTTCAGGTACAGGCTGTAGCACCCCCGGCTAAAATAGTTGGTGCGCCCCACTTTGAAAGCCTGGTGCATGGGTTTGCGAAGATAATCGGCAAAAGAGCGTCTTTCCGCAAGCCATCGCCGATTATCCCAATATTGTGAATAGGCTCGATGGACCGGATCTCTTAAAATTACGATGAGTTTTGCGCTTGGCAGGACTCGCGCCAGACGCTCTGGTGCGCGCGCATTGCAAAAGTAACCGGGGCTCACTTCGCCGCATTTCTGCTTGGGTGTCGCCTCTTTAAAGTAAGACGAATAGTAGCTCAGGCCTTTACGAAACTCTCTATCTAGAAAAAAGAAATTCAGCTCTTTCTTCTCGGGTAAATAAAGGTCGGGATGTTGCCTGAGCACATGCCACAGGCTAGACGTGCCCGACTTCTGCGAGCCGATAATGCAGAAATCGGGTAATCGAGCATCGCTCATTGCATCGGCCCGAGTGCTTGTCTACGCGCCACGTGTTCGATTCCCTGTGGTACGCTCACAGCCGCGGACCGGTGCCTAGACCACGTCGACAGGGTCTCATCGGAGCCCGTTATCACATTGATTGCATACACAGATCGCATTGTTTATTGAGGTGCCTTAATACTCGGCATCCCACGGAACAAGCGCAGACTCTCACCATCATCGACGCTATCGAGTTTGAGTGACTTTGAGTTTACCGTCACCTTCCATCGGTGGGTTTTACTTCCGATGGGACCGACGGTTGATGCTTCGACAAAGAGGAGGTTGGGCCGGTCCGGATCCGGTGTCTCCGCGACCTTGAGGGTGTACGTTCCTCGCTGCGCACTGTCGCCGCCCAGATAGATGTTCATTCGGCCGTCATCGGCAAACTCATAGGCGACATGGGCCATCGCCTGCTTTTTCGCCTTCATGGCCGCAAATTGGTCAACTTTGGAGAGCTTGCGGATGGAGTCATCGGCCTTGATTGAATTCACATCAATTTTCCAAATACCGACGAGTAAGCTCTCCGCATCATCCTGATTGTCGACCGGTGTATCTGGTTTGTCATCACCCTTGTCATCTGGTTGCTTCTCTGTCTGGGCGACAGGCTTTTTCAATTTCGATGCCTTGGTTGCTTTAGGGGTCGACTCAGCCACTTCGTCATCACCTTGTGCCGTTTCACATCCCAGGAGACCAAAACCCAAGACTAGACCTAAAAATAAGAACCTCATTTATTCTCTCCCACGTGCTACACGGGCGCCGGGCGCGTGCCCCACATTGCTCACGCCAGCTCCGTCTGTCAATGAGTCACCGGTTATGCGGTGCGACCGCAGGGCAGCTTGCCCTACTTAGCTGGCCATTCGGCGACAATATATTTTTCTAAGAGTTTGGGTTTACCACCCAATTTTGGGTCTGGAGACTGGTCCCCAACCCACCACACTGTCACAGATTTGATGCGCTCGCCGGCTTTGAGTTTCAGGCGAGCTATTTTTGAATTCCGTAACCAGCTGATTAACTCACCCCGGTAGCGTTTATGACGGCCCGATGCAATTCGCATAGAATAGCTTCCCCAGAATTGATCCCATTGCATTTTATTTGCATCTGCTGGCCCAAAATCTGGAATCCGATTTGTCTGCGGGTCCACGTGGCTCCCGTCCATTCGAACGGCATCGATCACCAGCCACCCATCTTTCATAGGTGCATTGGGTGCAAACATGCTCCAACCTTGAAAAATCCGCGCATAGCTCACGAGCAGCTTGAGGGCTTTAGGTTGTTTATAGGTGATGCCCAATGTCTTTTTTAAGACCTGGACTTTCATGAAACGATTCTCATGCAGCATTTGTGATGTTGTCGCTGTGAACACGAGTGTGATTAAGCCTGTCGCAAGGACTGCGCGACATTTTCTGATGAGATGAGACGATGTCTGCTGGCTGCCCTCGGGACTCAAGTTTACGGGCAGACCGCATTCTCCATAGCCGAGAGCAGCACTGACCCGATGTCGCCTAGACGCGAACCCAGTATATGCGATGGCCATGAGTCCGCTGAGGCCAGGCACGAAAAGCGGCCAGCTCAATAGCCGGCCGAGTGGCAAGGCACTGATGATTCGACCGATGGCGCGGTGGCCTATTTCGTGACTATCTCCGTCCGTTGGTTCGATGATCAACGCATCATGTCGAATGCTGTTAAATCTCTCGGGCGACATGCTGCTAGGACGGCGTGCGCTGGTCTGACTGCCGTGCCATTCGATCAAACCGAGCCGATCTAAACGCGCACCTAAACGCGCTAACCTGAAGCAAACACCGCAATGATCATCGTACCAAACACGCACGGTCTGCCCCGACAGTCGACGGAGGCAGCGTTTACCCAGTTCTATGTCCTCCGGCCTTAGCAGTAGGAAAAAGCTGACCATCATCGTGGGTGAAAATAGCCCCACATCTGTCAACAACCAAATCCCCATATGGAGTCCAACCAGCAAAACGATGGCGACCCGTCTGGCCCAAAGAACTTTGAATGGTGTCAGAAGGAGAAGTGGCGCAATGCCCTCGACCACCAAGGTACCCCAGGTGAGAATTTGCGATATCCAAAGTGGCCATGAGGCCTTAGCCCAAAGACCTATGCCTGTGACAATTCGATCTTGCTCGAGACAATAGGCGATGCTCGTACCGTCGGCCCAGGTATTGCCCCCCTTATGGACCGTATTAAAAAAGTAGATGACGGCCAGCTGCCACAAAACCATGAACATCACCAATGAGCGAAATGGTTTTGTCTCAGAGCGCGTCGGTCCAAGTAGCTGCCCGGGGTTTAGATCCGTTGAGGTGGTGAGGCTATTGCGAATTGAATCGATGCTGAGTCGACGCCCCAGCGGGAGCCAAATCGTCCAAATCCACCAGATATTCATCACCACATCACCGCCATTGGCGAGCATGGTGTTTCGACTATGAATGCTCAGAACACAGAGCCACGATATGATTTGAAACAGTTTTGTTCGATAACCAATGGTGAAAAAGAACAGAGAGATCAGGGTAAAAATGAAGAACGCTGTTACTTCGGCCGGTGTCGAAAAGCCCGATAGCAAGCTGATGTTATCCCTGAACAATGGGCTGAACAGATTGTAGTGATTACTCAGCGTGCCGGTGTTGCTGTAGAAGGTTTCAATCCAGCGAAACCGTCGGGCCACATCGTACATGCACAAGAGACCGAAGGCGATTCTGAATAAGCCCATGGCCCTTGGGTCGATGTCCAGCCATGCCTGCCCAAAGCGGCGCTGCAGTGTAGGTGCGAGTTCCTGTTCGGTCGATCGACGCGTCATGCTTCAGCCTAGCTTCCCTTAATGGCATTCCATGCGATGCCTGGCACTTTGGCCAAAGATGGTTTCTTTTCCATGGATACCATTCTGCGTGCAACAGCGAGCGAGCGTTTATGGGTGACAAACCACGGTGGTTTTGGAAAGACCTTAAATGGACCCCGAAGAACCGTTTTCTCAGGTCGGTCAAATAACTTGGTGTTGTGGACGAATCCAATGCCACTTTGAATATCGTCAAGGGTGTGACCTGGATAGGCGCCCCATGCCGTTGCGCCCATGCCATAGCAGAGGCCGGGCCAGTGATTGATTGCTACGCTTCCGTATCGTAAATCTTTGATGGCCGTGTTGAGGTCTGCTTCGATACGTTTCTCGGTGGCTGGGTGAACGATAATGCACGCATTGAGGGTTCCCCAAAGGCGCTCGTTGCAGAAGTCGACGGCATTTTTTAAGAAGTCGGCCGCGTCATCACCCGGCAGGGTCGTCTGGGCGGTAATTCCACAAAAGCTTTCTTCTACGAAACAGATTTCGTTGGGGTCGTCGCTCGAACAGTCGGGAATTAAAGTCCAAGGCAGGCTGCTGTCAGTTCGTTCTCCGATGGGGATAGCCTGTTCATGACCATCGACGAATTTGTCATACCGTGCCTCGGCGCCAGGGTAGTATGCCGGTCGACTCGGAAGTTTGGCCAAAACAGATTTGAGCATGTCCATGAATTCGGTGCGCTGGTTCCAATTTTCGTCGAAGATCAGCACCTTCGCAGCATTGCAATTAAAGCCACCGTTATTGGTCATTTGGGTTGCGATGTTTTCGGCATGAAAGCGGAGTTCGGCCTGGTTCCACGAGCCTGGGACAATAATCACCGGGCTGACATTACCAAGTTCGCTGGTAATTCGTTTGTGATTCCTCGGCTGGTTCTCGGCCTTTCGGCGCTGACCGTCTTCGCCCGTTCCGAATACGATTGCATCGTGGGTGAAATTACTGCCTGTAATGTGAATTTCATCGATGTTTTCATGCTGACAAAGATACGCGCCCACATCGCCTCCACCATAGGCCAGGCGCATAAAGCCCGAATCGATAAGGCCTTTGAATGCCCGTTCGATGAAGGGCCCTAGGTAATCGTTGACGGGATTCATTTTGAGAAGGCACACCTGACCTTCGACGAAGAGCTTGTGGATGACGTCGAGAGGCCCAATGCTGGCCACGTTACCGGCGCCCAGAACCAGAGCGACACGCCCCGGTTGGTCACTGTGATCCTGGCGATAAAATTCGGCTATGTTGTCGGAGATATTGTTCCGGTTAATACCCGGTGCCTGCCAGATCTCCGCCTCAAATCCAGTCAGAAGCAATGTATCTGCGACGTCATGGGGTATGACCTGTACAGCGATTTGATCGGGTCCGACGTCACGAATGTGTTTCGCCTTAATTTGAACCTGTCCCTGGTCCCTGATTTGCTTCAGGCTGTCGAGCATGAGGCGGATCGTTCGCCCTTGCACGACCGGCCCTGCGAGGTAATCCTCGGCAGCCATCGCGCTGCCTGGTTTGACACCCTTTGCTTTTACGGCCGCGTCAACTTGGTCATCTGCGACAGCAAATGTACCGTCAAAGACATCTTCGAGATATGTGATACGACTGGCGAGATCCATATGCAGCCACGTGTCTGCGTGAGCTCTTAAAACATCGATGTCGCTGTCTAGCCTGTTTTGGTCAACCATTTTTGCCCCTTATTTCTCTCTCGCAGACCCTATCAGGGCCTATGGCTCGATGTCTCGGTCGAGCAACTTTCGCGCTTTATCGATGGCTCTCGCAAGCGCCGGGTCGAAGCCTAAATTTTCCGTCTCAGACAATGAAACCCATTCCAGTGCATCACTCTCGTCCGTGAGTTCGATTTGTCCTGGCTCATTTGTGCGAAGCAGATATCGGAAATCCAAATGATAATGAGCCGTCTCGGACCGCCTGGCCGGAATCACGTGAACGTCGATATCGATTGGTATCGGTCCGAGTCGAGGTTCAAAAGCAAGGTCTTCAAGCCCACTTTCCTCGACAGCCTCTCGGTATGCTGTCGTCGCTGGGTTTGACTCATCGACTTCGCTATGCCCTCCGAGCTGTAGCCAGCGTTTTAATTTTTTATGATAGGTCAGTAAAATTCGGTGCCGATTATCGACCACCAATGCTGACCCGGTAATATGACCCTCTGGATTGGCCTTGCCGAAGACCGTGTCATGCTCTCGAACAAACCGGTCGATAAAGTCGACATCATCCCGTTCTTTTCTATCTGAGCTGACATGCTCGCTGAGCAGCTGGAGGACCGTGCCTTTATCGTGCCGTTGACTTGATTTCATGCTGACTGAAATACTTGCAGCGACAGGCTATGACAAGGGTAAACTTAAGCCGAGTAGAATAGGGGTAGCGCGGCTTGCGCAAAAGGTTCGAATAAGAGCAGTTGCCTGGATTTCTTGCGCTGGGTTTTCAAGGCAACGGCTTTCTTAGCCGGTCTTTTGAACCCGATTTCCATTGGCAGTGGCAGTTGTCTCGTCACGATCATGGAAATAGTATTACATGGACCTACATATCATCAA
This sequence comes from Myxococcales bacterium, assembly GCA_002731825.1. Lineage (GTDB taxonomy): Bacteria > Myxococcota_A > Bradymonadia > UBA7976 > UBA1532 > UBA1532. The sequence goes on along the minus strand of PCCS01000035.1, from coordinate 78,080 downwards.
AAAAAATGGAGCGAATCGGTCTAGGCGCTAATCCAGATTGAAACCGCTCATGCGTTGACACTCTTTGTCTGTCGAGATAAGACGGCTGTCTGCCCGTGGAGCCTTGAGTGAACGAGATCAAAGACGAAAACAATCAGACGACCAGCTCTGACCCGAAAACCCCTTTGAACTCTGCATCTCCAGCAGCTGCACAAGCCGCTGTGTCCCATGGTCCTCTCGCCCGATTTATGACGCTGCAGCCTGGGTCTATACGATGTGATTGGCCGACCGTCTTGGTTCTTGTGGGACTCTTGTTTGCCGCGTACTTACCCGGGTTGGGCTCTTACGGACTGTATGATCCGTGGGAGACTCACTATGGCGAAGTTGCTCGAAACATGGTGGAGCATGACAACTACATCGATCCTTTTTGGGGATCTCCGTGGGATTCCGGCGGCGTCAAGCGTGAGCGAGCAGGCTTCTATTCTAAACCGCCTTTGATCATGTGGATGATGTCCGGTGGGATGAATCTATTCGGGTACACTGAACTCGGCGTCCGATTTCTCTTTCCCTTGCTAATGATTATGGCGCTATTGGCCATCTATTTGGCTGTGTCACGGTTTTTCAATCGACGGGCGGGTCTGCTGTCTGTTTTGGTCACAGCAACGGCACCGTTTGTCGGTTTTATGAGTCGTCAAGCTGTCACCGATGGACCGCTGGTATCGATCATTACCATCGGTATGATGTGTCTCTGCCTCGGTTTGTTCGGATGCGATGAAGATGACGACGCCGTAAGCCCCGTTTTATATTGGTTTACCCTTGGCGTGTTCCTATTGGTTGCGGGCGGTCAACTTTGGATTTTACTGCCCCTAGATCGCAGCCCCGACATCGTCCAGGATTATCCAGGGAGTCGCAATCTCTGGTACGCTTTTCAATGGTGGCTCAAAGACGTTGTGACCGTTGGCGCAGGAAAGGGCTGGGTTCTTGCGACAATATTGTCCCCTATCTTGGTCTGGGCTGCCCTTAGAATCAGTCGGCAAAAGCGTCGTTCCATGTTCTATATCTACCTGTTCTACATCTGTTGTGGTCTGGTGGTTCCAGCAAAAGGCTGGCTGGGTTGGGCGCCCATGGGTGGGGCTATTCTCGGGTATATGGCCGTCTCTGGCGACTGGCGATTATTTTTAAGGGTCGATGTTCCGACTGGATTACTCATCGTATTGATGACCGGTCATCCCTGGATTTTAGCCATGCTGACAGGGCATCATCCAGGTTGGTGGGACCGCTTCATTATCCACGATCATTATAAGCGATTGTTCTCAGGTGTTCATAGCATCGACGACGGCGCCTTTGAGTATTTCTTTCAGTGGATTGGCTATGGGCTATTTCCATGGGTTGGGCTTTTGCCGGCCGGTGTTTTGCTGGCGGTCTCGAACATTAGGGGCCGAGTCAAAGCCCTTGGAAGAGCCGAACGTTTTCAACTCATTATGATCCTCTGGGCCGTCTTTGGTTTCTTTCTCTTTTCGAAATCCAGCACGAAGTTTCATCATTATATTTTCCCCGTCATCCCGCCATTGGCCATCGTCTGTGCGCTCTTCCTAGAGGCTGTCTTAGCTCGCACAACACAGCATGCGAAATTATTCCTAGTTTGCGCCGCTGCGCTCACACTCTGGGTTGGCCAAGACCTCTACCGAATGCCTGCAAAATATGGCCAAGGTAGCCAACATTTGGTCAATTTGTTCACCTATAAATACGACCGCGAATGGCCAAAATACACAGCGCCTGAAAAGCTCAAGAAGCTCAGTGCAGAGGCACAGACAACGGCGCGTCTCGACAATGAGCGCCTAGAGACCTTTTCTGAGCCCCTGAAAACGGTCACGTGGGTTGCTCTACTTGGTTTCCTCCTATTGGCGTCGCGTCAATCATGGATGAGGGAGTCGGGCCTGCTGTTCATGTTCTATTCTAGCGGTTTGTGCCTGTTCTTCTGTCTTCACACGTATCTACCCGATGTGGCGAAGGATTGGAGCCAGAAAACCATGTGGGATACCTATTATGGCGATTGCGAGCGCTATGCGCAGGATGAGCGGGCGGAGTTCGAACGGCATTTAATTCAAACAGCCAGTCGAATTCCAGCGAAGTTAGATCAATTTCCCGTCGCATGGTGCAAAGAACCGGTTGTCGCCTTTAGAACCAATTGGCGTGGCGAGACGTTCTATTCTGCCAATACGGTCTTGCCGGCGATGGAAACCAAACATTTCAAACCTTTCCTGGACTTGTGGGGAAATAAGAAACCCTTCTATCTGTTCACAGAACGAAGTCGGATAAAGTCAGAATTGGAGCCCAATTTACCGGCGCACTTAAAAGGGCAGTATAAAGAAGTTTTTGGGGCCAACCGTAAGTTTGTCTTACTGCGCATCGAGGAAGGATTGGGGCCAAAAAAGTCGAAATCCAAGTCGCCAAGCAAAGACCAATCAAAGACTAAGACCACAGTTGAGTCTGGGCCGAAGGCTAAAGTCAAACCGACACCGGCGAAGACATCATCGGCTCCGTCTAAGACCACGGAGACGCCGTCCAAGTAGCCCCCTGGGTGGGCGGCCACAGTCTTTGCCATCCAAACAGATTCAAATCCATCTAAACTGGATCTAAATCCACCTTTCATGTGAAGATCGAGTTCATCGAATCGGGTAAGGACCCCTCAAATGACCTCTTGGATGCAGGCTCTTTCGTGTCTTTTATGCACTTTTTTGATCAGCGCGTGTTCGTTTACTAACGTGCCCGATCCAGGCAGTTTTGAGGGCATGCAAGCGGGTTCGTCTGATGCACCTGGGGACCACGCCATGACGCCGAGTCTAGAGGCGGGTTTTGATGCCGGTGTAGCGGAGCCATCCCGCGGCGGAGGCGATGCCGATCTGAACGGGCCAAGCGTCGACGGGGCAGACGCGGGTGAACTCGCGGGTGGTGACGACTCAGCAATCCGACCGCCACTCGCCGATTGCCAATCGACCGGGTTCTGTGCTGCAAACGGAAGTTGGTGTGAACCCATCGATGATGACGCCTGTCAGGAGACGCCAGGGCAGCCTGTCTGCTTTACGCCCGACCATCAACGGTCTCAGGCCGTGTGTGGTGCGATTCGATGTGGTACGGCTGGTCGGTGCCAGGACGATGGAGCCTACTGCGAGCCTGCTGATGTAGCTGCATGCCAAGCGACGCAGGGTGAGCCAATCTGTTATGAACCAGACCACCCACAGAGCCTTCGATTTTGTCGGCCAGAGGGCGCGCCTTGCGAACAGATTGGAGACTGCTCACCGCAAGGCTGGTACTGTGAGCCGCTGAACTCAGAGGCGTGTCAGGCAGAGCCTGGTTCGCCTGTATGCCATGCACCCGATGATGCCATCTCGGTCATGTACTGCGGTGAGCCAGAGCCAGACTGCGCAGCCTTGGGCGACTGTATTGACGGCGGGTATTGTGAACCTGAGGGTGTTGAGGCATGTCAAGTCATGCCAGGAGGCCCTGTGTGTTACGAGTCAGATGATACCATCTCGGTCATGTACTGTGGCCAGCGAGATGCACCTTGAGTTCCAATGGAGCGTATTAATAATCAGTCGGTGCTTGCGGCTAATTTTCGCAAATGGGCACCGATGACCACTTTTTGAATTTCGCTGGTGCCTTCATAGATTCTCAGGGCACGTATTTCTCGGTAGAGGCGTTCAACCGTCACGCCGCGGGTCACACCCAGGCCTCCAAAGATTTGTACAGCACGGTCGATAATTCGTTGCGCGGATTCTGTGGCAAATAACTTACCCATGGCGACCTCGGCACTCACGCGATCAGTGGACAGGTCCCGTCGATAGGCGGCTCTAAATACCAGTAGCCGCGCCGCCGTCAGGTCTGTTGCGCTGTCCGCTAAATACGCCATGATTTGCTGTTGTTCAAAAATAGGTTTGCCAAATTGGGTCCGTTCGAGAGCTCGATGCAGGCCTTCATCTAGTGCGCGTTGAGCCATGCCAATGGCAGCACCTGCAACCGTCGTGCGAAAGACATCCAGGGTCCCCATAGCAATCTTAAATCCATCACCTTCTTGTCCAAGAAGTCGATTTTTCGGAATGCGGCAGTTGTCAAAAATGAGAGTCCCGATGGGATGTGGCGCGATGACCTCAAAGCGGTCCACAGACAGACCCGGATCATTGGGTTCGATAATAAACGCACTCATGCCGCGTCGGCCCTGGTCTGGGGCGGTCTTGGCGAAGAGCACATATTGGCCCGCGATGCCCGCATTGCTGATGTATGTCTTTTGGCCATTGATGATGTAGCTGTCGCCCGACGCTTCAGCCAGACAGCTCATAGACGCGACATCACTGCCCGCATTGGGCTCGGTCAGAGCGAAAGCCCCCAAAGATCGACCGGACAGCACGGCTGGCAAGTAGGTCTCCTTTTGGTCGGTCGTGCCCGCCAGCGTAATTGGGTAACTGCCTAAGCCCTGCATGGCGAACGCTGTGTCAAGCAAGGCATCAGACCATCCAAGACTTTCTCTAATCAAAGTCAGCGCGCGTGTGTCGAGGCCATCAGGTCGACCGATAGCCGCGCCACCAAACCGCTCGGGTACGCAATACTGCGTCAGTCCAGCATCAGTCAGTTCGGACACGGCTTTCAGAGTGGCTTCATCTTCATCTCGTTGGTCATCGAACGCCCATTTTGAAGCAAAATGAGCCGCTTTTTCTGCGATGGCATGATGGCCTTCATCGAAGAAGAAATCTAAGTCGGCAGTTGATGGTTCCGGCGTATGTTTCATCGTGAAAAGTCCTTAAACTGCGGGGGACGCTTTTCCACGCGGGCGTCATGGGCCTCTCGAAAATCGGCATGGGCCATACAGATTGCCTGCGCTTGCGCCTCGGCTTCAATGGCTTCTTCTAAGGATAAGTGTGCTTCATCTTCAATCATTTTCTTAGTCATTGAATTGGCGAATGCAGGCCCCTCGGCTATGGATTTGGCCAGTTCAAATGCTCGACTAAACACGGCGTCGGCGTCGACTAAATGATTGGCTAATCCGATCTCTTTCATTCGGTCCGCCCGGATGATCTCACCGGTCATCAATAACTCGGACGCATGTCCTAAGCCCACGATTCTCGGTAAGAGATAGGCTGATCCCATATCTGCACCGCACAGACCAACTTGTGGGAAAACGCAGCCAAATTTCGCTTTTGGACCAATGACGCGTATGTCGCAGGCCAGGGCCATTACGGCACCGGCTCCCACCGCCGCACCCTGAATGGCGGCGACCACAGGCTTATTTACCCGACGGATGTTTTGAATCAGTGCCCCGGTCACCCGGGTAAACGCCAGTAGTCCAGGCATATCTCTCGAAAACAGTTGGCCGATGATGTCATCGACATCACCACCCGCGCAAAATGCGCGTCCTGCGCCTTGAAGAACGACAGAGCCAATATCAGACCGACCGTTTAGGTCGCTGAAAAAGTCCCTCAGCTCCTCATAACTTTCAAATGTCAGCGCATTTAATCGCTCGGGCCGGTTCAAGGTGATGATGCCGACCCGATGTTGAATCTCAAAATCAAAATGTTTCGGTGTCATGACACAGTCTCCAATGGCAAAGCTGCCGTCGTCTCAATTTCTAATAAGGCATCTGCTTCGACCAAATCGGTCACGGCCACGAGCGCCATGGCGGGATACCATCGGCCCATGTGCTTGCGCCACACCGGGCCCAAGTCTCGAAGCGAGCTGCGATAGGTTTCAATATCGGTCACATAGATGGTCATGCGGACAATGTTGGAGACCTCCCCACCCGCTTCATTCAGCACAGCCAAGGTGTTGGCGAGGGCTTGATCAAACTGGCCCACAAATGTCGTCTCTTTAAAGACGTTGTCGGGAGTCCAGCCTATCTGACCACCGATAAACAGCATTCGGCCCTCACCGATGATGCCATTGCTATAGCCTTTTGGTGCAGGCCAACCCGCCGGGTTTATGATTTCTGTTGTACTCATTTCATCACCTGTCCGCCATCCAAGGCTATGGCTTGTCCATTGATGCCACGCGCCTCGTATGGCAGCAGACTCATCACCGCATGGCTGACTTCATCGACACCGATCAATCTGCCTTGCGGATTCATCCTTTCCAATGCGGAACGCGCCTTTGTCTCGTCTCGACCGGTGGCCGTTTTAATTTTTTCTATGGCGGCCGTCGTCATGTCGGTGTCTACAAATCCTGGGCAGACAGCGTTGATGGTGACGCCCGTTTTTGCATATTCAGCGGCCAATGAGCGCATCAAGCCAACCACGCCATGCTTCGATGCGCAGTAGGCAGACGTGTAGGCATAGCCTGTGAGCCCAGCATTACTCGCGACGAACACAATCCGACCCTCACCCTGTGCCACCATTTTGGGTAGACAACGTTGGGTCAGGAGAAAGTTCGCGGTCAGATTGACCTGAATTGTCTGTGTCCAAATGTCCAGTGTCGTCTGTGGCAGTGGGGCACTGGTAGCAATGCCCGCATTGTTGACGAGAACGCCGATTGGACCGACATGTGACTCGACCCAATCAATGCCCTTGTTTATGGAGTCTGTTTGCAACAAGTCCATGGTCAGTGGCACACCGCCAATTTCGCGGGCTAATTCGTCTACAGCCGATGTTGTTCGCGCGGCGCAAACGACTCGATATCCGGCGTCTGCCAAATCTTGTGCAACCTGCCGACCGATGCCGCGTGATGCGCCGGTGACCAAGGCAATCGTCTTCTGTTTTGCATTCATCCTCGTAGCCTGCCCTAGCCCGATGAATGGATCAACTGGCAACACGCATCAACTCCGTCTAATCTGTTCATTATGAAGCGTTATCGAGCAGACTTTGTGATCGCAGACTCCGGAACCATAAAGGATGGTGTCGTCACCGTTGAGGCTGACCGCATTGTCGACATTGGTCTTGGAGCCTATGACATTGATTTGGGGTCCGTTGTGATCATGCCGGGTCTGGTCAATGCCCACAGTCACGCCTTCCAGAGGATTCTACGCGGCCGAACAGAATATTTGGATTCTGCTCATCCAGACGAAGACTTTTGGAGTTGGCGGACACTCATGTATCAGGCAACTGAAGACTTCAAACCCGATGATTTGAGCCTGGTTTCCAAAATGGCGTTCCTCGAAATGGCCACGACTGGGATCACCACCGTGGGCGAATTTCATTACGTCCACCACCAGCCCGATGGCACCGAATATGCCGACCCAAATGAATTGGCACATCGCGTGATTCAAGCTGCACTGGATGTCGGTCTGCGGATTACTTTGCTCAATGTTGCATACCATCGAGGCGGTTTTAATCGGCCCCTGGTCGACCGCCAATTTAGATTCGTGGATCGCACCTTCACAGGCTATCTTGAGAGAACAAAGGCCCTGCATGGACATTGGGGGTCTCATCCTCAAGTGGACGTTGGCTTTGCCCCCCATAGTATTCGCGCTGTTCCAGCGGATTGGCTCCGAGAGATCGCGCGTGTTGCGTCTCAGTCACGCCAGGTGATCCATATCCATGCATGCGAGCAACGGGAAGAACTTCTACAATCCATAAACGAGTATCAAAAAGGCCCCATCTCAGTCCTAGATGAGCTGGGTATTCTTGGTGACCGAACAACTCTCGTTCATGCCACTCATATCGATGATGCTGATGCAGCTCGTCTGGCCCGTACGAATACCGGTGTCTGCCTGTGTCCCACTACGGAACAGAACTTGGGCGATGGATTTGTCCCCGCCCACGTACTTAAGACTCATGATGTCCCCATTTGTGTTGGCTCCGACAGCCAAATCGAAATTGACCTATGGCAAGATGTCAGGCAGATCGAGTATCAGCAGAGACTGCTGGATGAACGGCGCAATGTCCTTGCTCGATATGTGGATGCATCTGCCTCAAAATCCGCCAAAAAGCTCCAAACAGCGGATGTTTTGTGGCCCGCGCTACACAGCAATGGTGCGAGCGCTCTCGGGGTCGAATCAGGACGTTTGACACCCGGAAAACTGGCTGATTTTATTACCGTCGATCTGACGCATCCATCGATGGCGGGCACCGTCACCGACGATCTGATCTCTCAGTTGATTTTTGGCGTGAAAACGCAGGCTGTCAAAGATGTGTTTATCGGAGGCAAAGCCATCGTTGAGTCTGGACGACACCCTGATCAAGATAAAATTATCGCGGACTACCATCACTATGTGCAGGGCCGATAGCCGAGCTGTACACGTTCGGCGGAGACTGCACTGATATCAGCTGACGACCAAGTTAATCATGCGGCCTGGGACGAAAATTTCCTTTCGGATGGTCTTGCCGTCCATGTGGCGTTGGATGTTCTCCAGGCCGCGCGCCTGAGCCAATGCATCATCTTTGGCGACATCTCGTGGCAATTCGATCTGTGCGCGCATCTTTCCGTTGATCGCCACGGCATATGTTTGCATTTGATCGATAATGAGCGCGGCGTCATATTGGGGCCATTTTACGTAGGCGATACTCTCTTGATGACCCAGTCGCGCCCATAGTTCTTCACTAAAGTGAGGGGCAAATGGTGCCATTAATTGGACTAAGATCTCCAATGCGTCACGGCCATGATGATTCGACTTTGTCAGTAAGTTTGTGAGCTCCATCATCGCTGCGATGGCGGTATTAAAACGCATGCCTTCGATGTCTTCAGTCACCTTCTTGATGGTGCGGTGCAGCGCTTTTTGAATGTCATCGGGCGCCGCACTGTCTTCAACGCGCAGCGCATCGGTCTCTGGATCGACCGCCAGCCGCCAGATTCGATCAAGGAGTCGTCTGACACCGTCTACCCCCGTCGTTTTCCAGGGCTTGGTTGCTTCCAACGGCCCCATAAACATCTCGAAAAGTCGCATGGCATCAGCGCCGTATTCGTTGACGACGTCATCAGGGTTGATGACATTGCCTCGTGACTTCGACATTTTTTGATTGTCTTCTCCGAGAATAATGCCCTGGTGGATGAGTTTCATGAACGGCTCCGGCGTACTGACATGGCCCAGATCATAGAGGACTTTGTGCCAGAAACGAGCGTAGAGCAAATGGAGCACAGCGTGCTCTGCGCCACCGACATAAAGGTCGACGGGCATCCAGTATTTTTCTTTTTCTGGGTCCCATGCCTGCTCATCATTATGGGGGTCGATATAACGAAGATAGTACCAACATGAGCCAGCCCATTGCGGCATTGTGTTGGTTTCACGACGTCCCAGGCGGCCATCATCTAAGGTGACATTGACCCAATCAGACACATTGGATAGCGGGCTTTCACCAGACCCTGATGGCTTGTAATTCTCTGTCTCGGGCAATCTAATGGGCAGTTCAGATTGTTCAGCGAGACGAATTTCACCGTCTTCAGTATGTATGATCGGAAATGGTTCTCCCCAGTAACGCTGTCTTGAAAATAGCCAGTCGCGCAGTTTGTAATTGACCGTGCCTTGACCTGATTGATTTGATTCCAGCCAGTCGATGATGGTCTTTTTAGCGTCTGCGACAGACAGACCGTCTAAGAGTCCACTGTTGACCAGCTCGCCTTGACCGGAATAGGCAGATTCATCGATGTTGCCCCCAGAAATGACTTCAATGATCGGCAAATCGAAGGTCTTAGCAAAGTCCCAGTCTCTTTGGTCGTGACCAGGAACAGCCATGATTGCTCCGGTCCCGTATGAGGCCAATACATAGTCGCTGATCCAGATTGGGATGCTCTTTCCATTGACCGGGTTTGTTGCATATGCACCTGTGAACACCCCCGTTTTACTGGCGACATCTTGGACTCGGTCACGCTCAGACCGACGAGCGGCTTGTTCAACATATGCACCCACCTCTGCTGAGACAGCGTCAGACGTAATTTGTCCGACGAGGTGGTGCTCTGGCGCCAACACCATATAGGTGGCACCAAACAGTGTGTCTGGACGGGTTGTAAAGACTGTGACCTGTGCATCGTGACCATTGACCTTGAAGTCGACTTCGGCGCCGAAACTCTGGCCGATCCATTCCTCTTGCATAACGCGGGTGCCGGTCGGCCAGTCCACCAAGTTGAGATCATCGAGTAATCGTTCAGCGTATTCTGTAATCTTCAGCATCCACTGCCGCATTGGACGGCGGATAACGGGGTGTCCACCTCGCTCACTTTTTCCATCGATCACTTCTTCATTGGCGAGGACAGTCCCGAGTTCAGGGCACCAGTTGACGGGGACTTCGGCGATGTAAGCCAGCCCTTTCTTGTACAATTCGCAAAAGATCCACTGGGTCCATTTGTAATAGTCTGGGTCCGTTGTATTGACCTCGCGATCCCAGTCATAGCTGAATCCAAGCATTTTCAGCTGACGTCTAAACGTATCGATGTTTTTCGCTGTCGTCGTCGCAGGATGTGTCCCAGTCTTCAGGGCATATTGCTCGGCGGGTAATCCGAAGGCATCCCAGCCCATAGGGTGCAGGACGTTGTATCCACACTTGCGCTTGTATCGACAGATGATGTCGGTGGCCGTATAGCCCTCAGGGTGACCAACATGTAGACCTGATCCGGATGGATAAGGAAACATGTCCAGGCAATAGTATTTGGGTTTTGACGTATCGTCATCGACACGAAAGGTCTTATTTTCGTCCCAATACGCTTGCCACTTGGGTTCGATAGTCGAAGGGTCGTACTTAGCCATGTCGCTCAGTGTCCTTTGGTTCTTGTCGAGAAGGTGCGGAGCATACCGTTCGTGAAAGCCGGGTGCAACGGCATCGATTGTGCTAGACAAGAGCATGGTCAAAAAACCAAGCTAAATTCGTTGTTTCGGGGGCCGTGTGTCGAAGTTATTTTGGACAATTTCACTGAGTCTAGCTCTGATCATTTTGTTGATTCTGATGTTCCAACGCCGGATTTTATTTCCGACCCATCTGGTGCCTCATTTTGGCCCGGACCATCGGTCTCCAGCCGGGATAGAGCAAATTTGGTTGGGGCAACCGGATCATAAAGTCGAAGCATGGCTGCTTCGATCGAAAAACCATCCAACAGAGTCAGAGCAGTCGATCGTCCTATTTTTCCATGGCAATGCCGAACTCATCGACGACTTGCCCAGCCATGTACGTACCTATCTGACCGCAGGGGTCAGCGTAGCGCTGATGGAATACCGAGGATATGGCAGAAGTACGGGCTCACCCAGTCAGTCGAGACTGGTCAAAGATGCAGTTGAGTTGAGAGACGGATTGATTCAGGTCTACGGTTTTGGATCCGACCAGTTCTTTTATCATGGGCGGTCGCTCGGTGGTGGGGTGGCCGCAGGCTTGGCTTTGCTTCATACACCCAAAGGACTCATCTTAGAGAGTACCTTCTCAAGCGTAAAAGCCATCGCAGCAGACATGCTGATTCCAGGCTTTCTCGTACTCGACCCCTTTGACTCGGAGAGCGTTCTTAAAAAGCTAGACTGCCCAGTTTTGATTCTCCATGGTCGCTCCGATACCGTGGTGCCGGTTGGCCATAGTCAACGACTTGCTGATGCAGCGAAAGATGTCGTTCTACAGCTATTTGACGCTGGACATAATGACCTATCTCTACACGCGGAGAGCTATTGGCGGGCCATTTTGAAGTTTGTTAAACGGTGATTTTGATAAAATTAGGTGACAAACTGACCTCAGATGCATGAACGGACTTGTACACAGCCTCCGATTGCCTTATGTGGGCCTCGCGCAGTCGTTTGAAGCGGCTGGGTTTGACGTTTTTCTGTGGAGGCCACGTGCGCATCTTAGTCGGGGACATCGGTGGGACTAATTCTCGTTTCGCTGTTTATGACGGATCGTCAATCAGCCGCCTGGAGCTGTACCTCAATACGGATGTTGAACAAATCGATGACCTGGTCGTGGATCTGGTCAATCGCAATCCCGATGTTGCGGGTGTCAGTATCGGCATCGCTGGACCCGTTCAGGACCAGACGGTTCGAATGATAAATTTTGATTGGACACTGAGTGGGACGAATTTATCCCATAGACTGGATAAGTCGGTCCTCTTACTCAACGACTTCCACGCTCAGGCTTATGCGGTCCCTCATCTGAGCCCTAAATCTTGGATCCCTCTGGATGAAATACCGCAACCAGAACGACGCAATATCGCTGTGATTGGTGCTGGGACAGGTTTAGGCGAGGCCATGTGTATCTGGACCGGTGAAGATTGGTTTCCCGTTGCGGGTGAGGGAAGCCATGTTCGGTTTGGGCCTAAAGATGAGCGTCAGATTCAAGTTTTAATTAAGTTGCTGGAGCGTTGGCCGGACCATGTCAGCGTCGAACGCATCGTCAGTGGCCCTGGCATCGTCAATGTCTATGATGTTCTCAGGGGCGATGTGGCCTCCCACCCGCTGGTCAGTGACAGTGATAATCCGGCGGCCGCAATCAGCAAATTAGCCCTTGAAAAAGCATGTCCAATCGCCATCGAAACAATCGATATGTTCGTTGATGTATTGGCCGATGAAGCGGCGAGTCTGGCTCTCAAATGCGCCGCAGGCTCAGTCTATATATCCGGCGGAATCCCGCCGAAGATCTTACCTATTGTCAAAGCGCGTTTCCGTGATGCTTTTCATCGAAAAGGTCGCTATCGGAATTACATGCAGGGTGTACCCATTCGGATCGTAACAGAACCTTATTTGGGTTTGATGGGCGCCGGTATCGCTGCTCGCACTCGGTGGAATTGAGTACCGGTCAAGTTTAGCATCCCCGGACTTGTCCGGTTTAGACGACGATGCAGTGGCCACCCCGCCTTGAGTCAGCCCCACCATTAAGTTGACCATTTGCCATTCGGGCAGCACAATTTACACCCCCAAAAAACATATGTGGTGCGTCGAATGGAACAAACGCACTCGTGTCGATTCCATGGAACTTTTCGCGTTCAGACTCGTTAAATAATTCAACGTTTAACACACCTGATTCATAATGGAGTCTCGGTGCTTTGACCGCCTCCGCAGGAGTCATGTCCTCATCTAGAATCCGTCCGAGCACTTGGAGGATTGCCGTTCGTATTCGATTGGAGCCACCTGTCCCCAAAACGAACATGGAGCCGTCGTCGGTGGACACGATGGTTGGTGACATCATCGTTGCGAGTCGTTGACCCGGCGCCGCCGTGCCAAGGCCTTTCGGCAAGAGGTCTTCTTCTCCCAGAAAGTTGTTCATCATGATGCCTGTGTTTCCGATGGGACGACCGTTACTCTCCCCGTGACTAAAGGTGACGCCGACGGCATTTCCGGATGAATCTACAACACTGATGTGCGTCGTGCATGACGGTCCTCCAGGCTGGCTAGGCCCTTGTACAGACCCATTGATGCGTGCCAGATAATCGTTGCTGCACCAGTCAAAATCGGCCGCATCGTTTTGGAGACGGCCATGGAGTCGTGCGTAGTCCGCTGTGGCCATCGCCGCGCAGAGGCGCCGTTCGCGCGTCGCATTTGAACAGGCATCTAGCTTGAATAATTGCCGCATCAAACCGATCATCGGTCCACCGGCAGCCGGTAGGGGAATCGTATTGAGTTGGCCGCCGCCCGCATTCAGCACCAAGGGCTGGCGTTCCATGACGGCGTAGCTGTCCATATCCTGAGCCGTGATCAACCCTCCATTATCTGGCCCAAATTGGTCGAGAATCAAATTTCGTAAGTAGCCCTCATAGAAGTGTGTCCATCCTTGGCCGGCCATGTCTTCTAAGGTGTCTGCCAAAACGGGAAGCTTAAAGCGGGTCCCAAGATCCAAATAGTCCCCCTCGGGGGCAAAAATGGCCCGACTTGCTTTTGTCTCCGTTAAGATGGGCTTTAGAAATTGAGCAAGAGCTGCTTGTCCGGCCCCAATGATTGCGCCGTCTCTCAGGAGTTTACAGGCAGGCTTAATGACTTGGGCAAGAGATTGCGTACCCCATCTATCGAGCGCGCTACACAACCCTGGAATCACCCCTGGAATTCCCGCCGCTCCTCGGCCTACATAGAACTTTTGAGTCGTGGGTCCATAGTTCAGTTTGATGGGATAGAAATCGAGATTGACCGCTTCGGCCTGAGACAGTTTGGGGGCGTTTCCGAAGAAATCATGGACAATTGTCTGACCCGTTCGAGCAGAATGAACCATCATCATTCCACCACCGGCAAGACTTGTCAGAGTGGGTTCGCCAGCAGCTACGGCGAAGCAAGCGCCCACGGCGGCATCCATGGCATTCCCGCCATTGGCCAAGATCTTTGCGCCTGTTTCGGCCGTTGGGGTCGACCCAGCGGAAATGACTCCGTACACGGTACTCCGCCTCCTTAGAATTCAATGATTTTAGACTTGATGAACCACTCGCATATGGGTCCCGTCAAGGACTATTAGCGAGCATCAACGGATTCTCTGTTTGGTCTATGTCCAAGTCTGCGAATGATAGCGGATTTTGTTGGCCAGTTAAAAGGCCAGGCTCAATGGGGAATTAAGGATCGGTGCCATCGGTCGTTTTGGCTCTTTGAGCCAGACTTTTCATCAAACGTTCCCAATAATGCTCAGTTGACTCATTGAAGTCTGTCTCAGCTGAACTGTCAGCTGTGTCGACATCCAGGGGCCGTGCGCGGCTGACACTTGCACCGGCTAAATTAGCGCCATCGAGTCGGGCTCCGCGCAGGTCTGCCCCCCTCAGATCGGCGTCTCTCAGATCAGCGGTTCTCAAGTCTGCCCCCGCGAGATTGATTCGCTTCGCGCGTAGACCGCTTAAGTCAACCCCAGACAGATCGGCCTGCTTGAGTTTGTCTAGACTGGCATCCGTTAAACCACGCGCGGCAACAGCCTCCATTTTCTTATTGGCCGCACGAAGTCGACGAACCAAGATAGATGACAGGTTCTTGTAGAACTTTTGAAGAATATGATTCTCGACATTTTTGACGAGCCTTGCGTCAACGATCAAGACGACACCATCGCCACGGGCCACCACGCGCGCTGATCGTGGAGCGCCATCGACCATGGCCATTTCTCCAACCGTCGAACCGGGCTCAAGAAGAGCGAGGACTTCAGGCCCATCATGATGATCACGGACCACCTCAGCCTGACCACTGATTATGATGAAGATGCTGGTTGTTTTTTCATTCTCATGGACGAGAACATCCCCACTTGTGAATCCTTTTTTCTGGGCGAACTGCAATAGGTCTAAGATTTCCTCATCTTGGAAATCATCGAAAAGTAGTACGCGTTCGCGCAATATGCGAAGTCGGTCAGCACTTAATTTCATCAACTCGTCCGCTGTCGTCTCAGTGGTTGCATTGTTTCTGTCGAAATTCTTACAGTAGACGTAGGGTGAGTGTCAACTAGGTGCTTTCGCATTCCAAGGCGGAGACACTTTTGCTCACCGGTGCGGGCCTGCTTAGCCGTGGTGTGTCGAAAGGTTGCTTGATGCGCCCGAGCCGGGACACCTGCGGAAATGGCCTCGAATCCACTCAAAGGCACCTCTCATCACTCGGTATAGCATCACTCATCAGCATCCGGGGCAAAGCCTCGACGAAGCGTGTTCTCGGTGATGGTATAGGGGTCTAGGAAATTGATTAAGTAGTCAGGTCCCCCAGCTTTTGTACCCCCGCCGCTCATTTGCCCACCACCGAAAGGTTGACGGCCGACCACAGCGCCAGTGATGCTCCGGTTGATGTATAAGTTGCCCACCTGAAGCGCCTGCCTTGCCATCTCGATTCGACTTGGAGAGCGACTAAATAAGCCACCGGTCAGAGCGTAATCCGTGTCGTTGAGTACATCGACTGCGTCTTCGAAGCTGTCGACCTTGATCAGCACGATCAACGGACCGAAGAATTCGTCTTGAGCGAGTGGGTCTCTTGGGTCGACCGGTCCGATGATCGTCGGTCCAAAGAAGAAGCCGTCTCTGGGTTGGGTATCTTGTTGAAAAAGAACGGGGATTTCACGCTCCTTTGCGTCTCGAACGGCGGCGTCCAAACGCGCTTGAGAGTCTCTGTCGATAAGCGGACCTAAGGCACTGCCCGCATCGGTCGGCTGGCCCACGTGTAGACTCCGTGTCGCCTCGATGAGCCTGGGTACGAACGCATCGTAGTTCTCACTCAGTATGATCACCCGGCTACATGCGCTGCATTTCTGACCCCCGAAGCTAAACGCGGAGTGAATCACCCCTAGGACAGCTTCATCTAAGTCTGCATCGCTATCGACGATAATGGCGTTCTTTCCGCCCATCTCGCAGACTACCCGTTTGAGTACCGTCTGCCCTGGATGGGTTTGCCCTGCAGCTGCCCAAATAGACAGACCCACCGCTCTGCTCCCTGTGAAGACCACATTTGAGACGTCTGCATGCTTGACCAGATATTCACCCACCTCTTCACCGCGACCGGGTAAGAAGTGGAGTACATCAGCTGGGATGCCAACCTCTAGGGCCATTTTCATAAATTCGCTTGCGATCGCCATGGATTGTTCAGCTGGTTTTCCGATCACCGTATTACCCGTGACCAGTGCCGCGCTCACCATCCCGCAATAGATGGCCAGCGGAAAGTTCCATGGTGCGATCACGACAGTCACACCCCGTCCACGATAGGCGAGATGATTCAGTTCACCAGGTATATTCTGCATCAGCCTAGGCTTGCTGAGTCTCAGCATTTCACGGCCATAGTATTCACAGAAATCAATGGCCTCTGCCGTATCTCCATCCGCCTCACGCCAAGTTTTCCCGACCTCTAAGACCATTAATGCTGAGAGCTGGTCTCGTTTCTGACGCATGGCATTCGCCAATTTAAATAAGAGGTTTGCCCGTTTTCGAGCGGGTGTCTTCTGCCAATCTGGGAAGGCCGCCTTTGCTGTTTCGAGAGCGTGATCCGCCTCTGCTATTCCAGCGAGATGAACGGTTGCTATGCATACAGATGGATTGGCTGGGTCAACGCTATCTAGGGTCTCACATGTCTCGACGGTCTCGCCAGCAATCACGGGCCCAATGACGCCACCTAGGTTGCCTTGCACCGCATTTAATGCATCTCGGAATTCGCTCCGAGCACGTGCTTTTGTGAAATCTCTCAGCGGTTCATTTAAGAGTGGGCCGGGCGCGTCGACATCTGTACACCCGTCTGGAATTTTCCGAAGCATGGGGTCGTGATCAGTCGCCTTTGGTTTTGCCAGAAGTTGGTCGACTGACAGGTTGTCTTGGAATCCCTGGCGCAGCCAGCTTTCATTACTGGTATTTTCTAAGAGACGTCTGACTAAGTACGCCATCCCTGGGATCAGTTCACCGACGGGCGAATAGACACGCACCCGGTGTCCTCTTTCGATGCATGCGGCCTTGATTGGTTCGGCCATGCCATAAAGGCACTGGATCTCATAGGCGTTAGGGGCCAGTCCGAGCGCCTCGGCGGTCGCGATCGAATAGGCAAGACTTCTGACATTATGGCTTCCGATGGCGCTGCGTATATATTGATGATTTTTGAGCATGAGCGATGCGCACTTTTCAAAGCATACATCGGAGTCCCCTTTGTTTAACCAAACGGGACTTGCCCAGCCTTCTTGTGCGGCCTTAACCGTCTCGTAATCCCAATAAGCGCCTTTTACAAGTCGCACGGTAATGCGCTTATTGGTCAGCCTGGCCCAGCCGATAATGGACTCCAGATCCGCGACCGCCTGTCGGTGATAGGCCTGAATGACGACACCGGCATGGTCATAGCCATCCAAGCTTGGATCCTCTAAAACACGCATAAAAAGAGCAAGTGTAATGTCTTTGCAGGTGTGTTGCTCCATGTCCAAGTTGAGGAACACACCCTTGGCTTTTGCTTTTTGGAACAGCGGTAGCAAGCGTTGCGCAGCGGCTTCCACGCTCCGATCGAAGTCCAGCGGGTCGAATTGGCTATACATAGCGCTGACTTTGATGGAGATATTCACCCGCGGAATGAACCCCGTATCGTCTTGATCGAGTAGCGCCGTCTCTTTCCAGTTGGCGCACTCCGCCGCAAGGCCATCGATGAGAGCCGCATAGCGTTCAGCGTATTCGGCGGCTTCAAGTTCGCTTACAGTTGCTTCGCCAAGGAGATCGACGGTGAACGCCTGCGTCTGCTTGCGTAGGTCGCGGAGTGTTGGCAACGCACTGGTCGCATCGGTTCCAACGATAAAGTTCTTGGCCATACCTTCAAGGTTTTTTGTGATCTGAGCCGTCGCCATTCGCATGGCCATCTTGCCCAAATTTGCACTTTTTAGAGCAAGCTTGATGACTGTCGGCACTTTAATACCCGGCTTGAGCAGATATTCTCGTATGTGTCTGTTGACCTCTTCCGGCGATGTCAAAACAGGGAAGACATCTACAAATCTGAACATTTCGGTTTTGAAATCTGGGTCCTTCATGGCCCACTCTAAGATTTGTCCGCTCCACCACGCTTTGTTAAAGACGCCGGGTGTATTCCCACGCATTCGGCGGAATAAATCTTCTCCGATTTCCCGAATGCGGGCCTCAGTTGCAGCCATGGCCTCTCCGACTTCGCTAGACTGTCCGCTAGCGGCTAAAAAATCCTCAGTCCGTTCAATCTTAGTCCCAGTATGGTGGCCGCGCAATCTAACTTCTCGACTAAAAAGTGACTCAAAATATAGTTACTAAGTGACTCGCGGGGCTAAAAATTCATCTTTTCTCGACAGGCTTTCAATGGTTTCTCCGGCCTCTTAAGATGTCTTTCGGTATGACTCTGACCACATCTTTCTTCCGACCTTGTGGTACCGTGAACTTGGCGGACGACTTTGTTTTTGAGATCAATTGACTGAATTGGACACGAGGACAGTTTGTTGAATATGGCAGTTTTATTGCAGTTCAGGTCTCTGAAATGAAGCCCAAAGACAGTCTGCCGAATCCCCTCAAGTCGCCGGCCAGAGACCATTTGGTGCGAATTGGGCTGAGTGCACCGCGTTTGCGGATGACTCTATCTGTTACACTTTGGCCCCTTCTCGACTCTAGATGGATGTCATGACGTCGGACGACTCAGCGAGCGATGATCTAGCATTCGCCAGGGCCTTATCCGATGGCGAGGCGACAGCTGTCTTGGAATTTGATTCCAAATACAGGTCGGTGATCCGGCATGCATTCAATAAGGCCTTCGCGCGCTGGAGGCCTTCGCAGCCTGTGGAGGCGGATGATTATGTCCAAGATTGTATTGGGTTTTTGTTCGATGACCAAGGCCGTCGGCTGCGAACCTACTCGGGCCGCGCACGCTTCACCACTTGGCTATATACCGTCGCACTTCGATATTTTCAGCGTCAGTTCTCCAAACTGGTACGCGACCGGCGGGGCAATGTCTTACTCTCCCTGGTACCCGACCCGGACACCGTCACGCCCGAAGACCACGTCGCGCGTGTTCAGTCCACGTCCATGCTTAATCAAGCGGTTGCCACATTGCCCGTACAAGAACAGCTCTGTCTCAAACTCTTCTACGTCGATGGACTCAATGCGACGGAGGTGGCCCTTGCGACGGGTCAGAGTAAGTCAGCTGTTCGGATGCGTAAGATGCGCATCTTGGACAAACTCCGCGGGTTGCTCGATGAAGGGGGGCCTTGATGGACATTAATCAACTCGAGCGTGACCTGGCGGCGGCGTTGAGAGATCATCGGTCTGTTGACGAGCAGCTGACTGAAGAGAGACTCGCCCTGATTGTCGAAGGCGAGGAGATTACAGCTGATGACGCTCGACACCTTTTAGGCAGTCAGGCGTCCCGAGACCTTTTGGTGGTACTGGGTGAGGGATTGGCTGAACTTGAACCCATTGAAAGACGGCCAAGACCGCCCTCGTTTACTACCCCCACGCCGCCCAAGCGGATGGCCACTGTCTCGGGCAGGTTTGACCGTAGAAGAAACCATGCATCCCTGGCGTCCGTGGGCCTCTTCTTGTGCGCTGCACTTGCCTTTGCTGGGGTGGGCTATGTCGGCTATCAGGCTTTGCTTGACCGATCATTGGATGCATCTGATCAGCAGGACAGCCGGCCTGACAGACAATCTGCTGGCTCCCGGCCGGCGAAGACGTCTGCTGAGCCGACACAGTCAAAGACCATTCCGCTGCAAAAAAGTGGTCGTTCAGTCTCAAAGACACACCTGGCGCCAGTCTCAGCTGAGCCCGAGCTCATCGACCCACCCGTGTCGACAAAAGAGGCTGGGCAGCGCGCGGGGTTAGAGCCCGCTCTCGACGGAGCCGTCATGCCGTTGCCCCCAAAGAAAAAACAATCAAATGGTATCGGTCATCGCAGCACAAACACGCCCCTGAGGGCCGCGAGGCCCTCCCTAGACTCAGGACCCCAAAAGGCGTTAGACGAGGCTGTAAAGAAGGGGCAAAGACGCTACAAAGCACGTCTCGGTACACAGCGCTTAGAGCAGAGACGAGGTCCCATCGAAGTGACACGACAAGCGATTTCAGGTCCGAGTCGAGGATTCGGTCAGTTGCGGTTGAATAGTAAGCCGGCAGCGGAAGTTTTCATTGACGGCCGGTCTCGGGGCTGGACGCCAGTCATCGATCTCAGACTTCAAGCAGGGCCACACGATGTCAGGTTGGTCTATAGTAGCCCGCTCGCCAACAAGCCTGAAGAACGCTTTCGGGTGATTATCAAGGCGGAGCAGACCTGGGGCACAGTTCGAGACAATCGCAAACGGGTAGATGGTCCTCTCAAATAGGCGGTCGACGAAAGCCAAGTGAGAGGGCCATTAAAAACCAGAGCAGGATGTTCGAGCCTGTTCCCGTGGTTGTGCTCACCGCACACCCCGAGGCGCTTGGCCGCTTATTGATCACGATAAATCCGCCATTATTGGGTGCACCCCCATCGGGCATGCCAGACTGTGTGCCGCAGCCTTCATCGACGCGCCCATCGCAATCGTCGTCTTGTTGGTCATTACACCGCTCAATCGTCCCCGGGTTAATATCAGCTCTGTCATCACGGCAATCATTAGTTGAGCAAAACCCGTCCAGGTCAGCATCGATGCAACCATCACAGCCTTCATCGATGGTCCCATCACAGTCATCATCCAGTTGATTATTGCAGGCCTCCGCTGCACCAGGTCGTCTCTGTGGGTCCTGGGGCGCACAATCATTTTCGTCGCAGACAGCGTCATTGTCTGAATCAGCGCATTCTAAGTCACCGACGCACTGCCCAAACTCGACGGCCGATCCGTCATAAAGCCGGCAGCGCTGACCAGTGGGACAATCTGACTCCTGGTAGCAATTCTGTTGACAGAATGTGCCTCCGTTCCCGAATCGGCAGACCGATCCATCGACGCAGGTAATGCGTCCAGCGAAACAGGTGTCACCGATTGGTAGTCCTTCTGTCTCCTTGCAATATGTTGCACCCCATTGTTCGGCAGCACATGCAAATTGAGGTGGACAGTCGCCCCCTGTCATCCGACAATCATCTGGTGGTAAACACGCTAAATATTGTGGACGACACGTTTCGAAAATACATCTCTGCCGAGCGAAATTATCATTCATTAGGTCGCTGCAGGCACTGCTTTGGCATTCGCTGAGTGCTAGAAATTGATCTTGGCTCGCATAGCGTCCGTTTTGAAAGCAGGCCTGAGCACAGGCAGCATCACTGCATCTCTGAACACATGAATAAAGCTCAGCACAGCTGGCTGTGCCCTCCTGACCAAATCCTTCGGGTAAGCAGAGATCAGCACTGTTGCCGCACCTGTCCCGAATGCATCGTGTTGATGGTTCAGGGCAGCGATCATTCAAACATTGAGAAAACTGGTAGTAGTGAGTTTGAGCCGCTTCAGACCCGCTATTCAAGCACCTAAATTGGCAGCCATCATCACGATCGCAATTCTGTAGACACTCCGTTATGTCGCGACATGTGCCGTCCGCGCAGCGTGCATGGTCGCAGACGCCGTTGTTCATGCATGCTTGGTCGCATAGACATATGTCGCTTTGCCCGCAATTCGGCGCGAGTCCCATTCGCGCATCGATCCATGTTTGAAACGCGTCCACGCGTGCTTGAAACGATTGACTCAGACACGGTGGATTAGTCCCAGCGACAGAACTGTTAATCCCGACGACGCGCCATTGGCCGCCGATATTGGCAAGACCAGGACCACCGGAATCACCGAAACAAACGCCTTGTCGATTGTGATTGGTCAGATAGGCTGAGTATGAGACGCCTCCCATTTCGAGAACGGCACTTTTCTTTTCACCAGACCCACTCTCACCATCGGGATCCGAAACGCCGTAGCCAACGTAGGTAATGCCTTGGCCAACGAGATTATCAATTGGGTCTCGATTAATTGGAAACGGCACGGCATCTGCAGCGTCCGTGAGTCGGACGATGGCAATATCGTTTAGGCTGATGGATACGGCTTGACCCTCGTTCAAATCGTATCCCTCATGTAGCCAGAATTCGTCGATTTGGTAAAACGTTCCGCTCGCCATTGGGGCGCCCAGGATATTGGCTCTTGCGTCTGGGCCGGTCATAAAGAACATGTCGCCTGGCCTGAGCCTAAAGCCAAGCTCGCGTGCCTGCTCTTGCGCCCCTGTGATGCAGTGAGCGGCCGTCAGTACCCATTGAGGTGCAATCAGAACGGCGCTGCAGAAATGGCCTATGTACACGCCGTTGCGCGCTCTCATGGTCATTGCACCAACGGCTTCGAAGCCCCGTTCAACATCTCCATTGACAATGGGTTGATGTAGGCTGGATGTACCGGGGACTTGGTCGCCCATCGGTTGACAGCCAGTCAGCAAAAAAGCACAGAGTCCGATGTATGCCAGCCACGAAACTAACCTCATATATGACCTCTCAACACATTTCGCTCAGGAGTCTTGCTTTAACCTGATTTAACGGTCCGAGTCCAGGGACATGAAAATGTCGACGTGACAAAGACATGGTTCAGCAGACCTGTGTCTAGATCCATTTCGAATGCCATTCCAAAGACCAATTCGGGCATCAGTGTCGGCTATTTTCAAAGTCAAATGGCGAACCAAAACAGCTGATGAGGGTGTCGTGGGCGGCCGATGGTTTCTGGATACCCCAGCTGTCGGGGTCCCACAGGTGGGTCCTGTTGACCTCACTCCCAGGCTCTATCGTACTGCGAAAAAGACGCGTCAGTATAAAATCTCGATTTGCCGCAGACCGTCTGGTCTGGCATTATTCTTGTATTGGGTAGCACTCTAACTGTTTGAATGAACACATTTCGTGAAATGAGAGACGCCGGTGACCAGCCTGTATTGGGTGGTAACTGTCGGGATGGGAGTTGGTTTTGAAGCGATTGCAAGTCCGGATAGCAATGCTGGTGATGCTGTTGGTGCCACTTGAGGCGAGTGCGTTGCTTACGCCATTCGGCATTGAAGTCAATACGGCCATCGAACAGGGTTTAACTCACCTGCGTAACTCTCAGGCAGGTAATGGCGGCTGGGGAGAGCCGACGGGACTGGCGATCTTATGCTTCCTGGAGCGACGGGCTGGCCCCGATTGGAATGCACCTGCGGTCGGTTATGCGGGGATGAACAACGAAGATAAAGACCGCGTACAGCGTGGGGTTCGCTACTGCATGAGCTCAATCCCCGGTTTTAACAATAACACGCCCAACTCATACCAGACCGGCTCCTGCCTGATGGGCATGAGCCTTTATCTGGTTACAGGTGGGCCTGATGATGTAAACGGTAATATGTTGGTCAGTCAGGCCATTCGAAACGGGGTCAATGCGCTTCAGAGCACTCAGGGGCGACAAGGCTCCAATCAAGGGGGGTGGAATTACACCACGCCCGATAATAGCGGCGATTTGTCGACGGCCCAATTTTCTATGGCCGGGCTCTCTGCGGCTGCAGCGTTAATTCCAAATGCCGATTCAACACTCCCCAATGCGGCTCAATTCATACGCAATACTCAAAACGGGGATGGTGGGCATCAATACCGAAGCGGTGGCAATTATGCATCGACATCGACGATGAGTGCGTCCGGTCTTTGGACCTACCGGCTCGCTGGCCGGGTCACCGGCGATGGTGATGTGCAGCGCAGCTTGACTTGGCTGCGCAATAATTATCGATACGACAGTATCGTTCAGATCAACAATTGGCCTGGCCAATACTATTATCTCTGGGCTGCGGCCAAAAGCTTTGAAGTGACCGGTGAAGACGGCAGCGGCAATTTCCTTTTCTCCGAGGAAATCGGTGGTGTCCGAGATCCGGCGGCCGACGGTTATCCCGAAGAATCACCACGTTGGTACTATGATTTCGCGTGGTGGCTCGTCAATAACCAAGATGGAAATGGAGGGTGGTCGAGTCCACGGGCTTGGAATAACACAGCAGCGACAGCGTTTTCGATTCTCGTCCTCCAGCGGTCGCTTGGGGGTGTTTGTATCATCGATCAAGATGATGATGGGCTGTGTAATGTCGAAGACAATTGCCCCGATATCGCTAATCCAGATCAGGCTGATCAAGACGGTGATGGAGTTGGTGACCCCTGTGATAATTGTCCGGACGTAGAAAATCCCGACCAGCTGGATGAAGACGGCGACACCATTGGTGATGCGTGCGATCCATATGTCTGTACACCTGATGGCATGGAAGACTTGTGCGATGGACTCGACAACGATTGTGATGAGCGCATTGATGAAGGCCCCAACGGCGCCGGCGCCGTTGCCCCTGGTCCTTGTGCAACGGGTCAGACGGGTCTGTGTGCTGAAGGGACCCGTGCTTGTATCGATGGGATGATCGTCTGTAATCCGAATTTCAGCCCAGAAGAAGAAGTGTGCGATGGACTCGATAACGATTGTGATCAACTCATCGATGAAAACCTTATCGGCGCGTGTGGCCGGTGCACGGAGCTTGATGAAGAGCTATGTAATGGCATTGATGACGATTGCGATGGGCAAACCGATGAAGATGACCCATGCCCTGATAATGAGGTGTGCTTCGAGGGCGAATGTCGGGACCCATGTGCAGGAAATGAGTGTCTGGGCGAAGGGCTCATTTGTAACCGTGCCGAAAATTTGTGTACGCGGCCCTGCGATGGCGTCGAGTGTCCGTTAGGGCAAGTGTGTGATCCCTTGACGGCACAGTGTAATGACCCATGTGACGGTGGGCTGGAGTGTCCAGATGGACAGCGATGTTGGCTCGGTGAGTGTGAGCCTGATGATTGCGTGACGACAGGCTGTCCTGAGGGCGCGATTTGTAACGGTGTTGAGTGTGTACCAGACCCGTGTGCATCGGCAGATTGCGAAATGGGGCAATTTTGCCGAGACGGGCAATGTATTCCGAGTTGTGCTGAAGTGGCTTGCCCCTTATTCGAAGCCTGCGTTGACGGAGCATGTGAACCTGACCCCTGTGGCGGCGTCCGTTGTCCAGATGGTCAGGCCTGTGTCCTGGGTGATTGTATCGGAGACCCATGCGCCGGCATTGAGTGCCGAGATGGAGAGAGCTGTGTAGATGGTGAATGCATTTTTAATGGATGCCGAGACCAAGACTGCCCTCCAGGTCAAGTCTGCATTGTTGTCAATGGTAGCCGGCAATGCGTGTACGAACATCGGTCTGAACCACCCCTCGCGCCCGGACCCGAACGCGATGCCGGTATGCCACAGGATGCGACGTTTGATTCGAGCATAGGAAATGACCCAGGTTCCTTCGATTCAGGTCTACAGGATCCAACCCCAAGTAATTCTGACGCGGCTGAGCCAGAAGCTGTCTCCGGTTGTAATTGTGACCTTCAGTCTTCAGGTGGAGGCGGGTTGACTTGGTTTGTTTTACTGATGCTTATGGGGCTTCGAGCGGGCTGGCGTCGGTCCCCATAAATAGGGGGGCTCTATCAGCCCTAATCCTCGGACCCGATCTGGGCCAGATATTCGCCTTTAATCCATGCGCCCTGTCCATTAGGTAAGGTCACTTGCCGCCAGTTGCCATCTTCGCCACCCAACCTCACTTTCACGCTATTTGAGACCTGTGCTTGGGTATCGTATTGTTGACCAGGCCCGCGATATGCCGTTGCATCATCGAGAAGAATTCCATATCGCGAATCATCGATAATGTAGCTCCTGGAAATTAAAAGTCCACCAGCACATGTGGCCACCAAACCAGTGATAATCAGCAAGAGGCTCAGACTCGCTCGTCGGCGGATGGTGCGCCGAAGAAGAGACAAACACAGGAACAAGAGACACCACGAGACAGCGAAAGTAATCCGAATCGGTGTCAGAGGGATTGCGGACAGTAGACCTGTACCCAAATCGTCAGACCCTGGCAAAATGAGTGTCCCGGATTGCGACCGGGCCAGAGCCTTGTCAAGAACCCATGCTTTGACAGCGTCAAGATTGAATCGTGCATCTCTATGGTCAGGTTGAAGCCAAAGAGCCGTTTCCAGGGCGTGGGTCGCTCGTCCCATACGACCGGCCTGTGCTTCAGACGTCCCTAAGTTAAACCATAGGTCAGCTTGTCTTGGGTATGTTTCCAACAGATTTTTGTAGGTCGCCGCGGCCGTCCCAAATTTGCCCGACCAGAAAGACTTTTGAGCGCGCTCGACGCCTGGGGATGCTGTTGCAGCACCGAGCAAAAACACAAAGATCAGACTGGGCCACAAGACGTATTTCATTGACCTTCGTCCTCCATCTGACCGATGAGTTCACCGACTCGCTGTGCTGTTTGTTGGAGATCTTTGGTATCACCGGCTCGCGCGAATCGAGCAAACTCAATGGCCTCCATCTGCTCTATCAGGCCCCGCGCCGTTGCCTCAGACACGCCTGCTCTCACTAGACGTGTCGTGATCTGATCAAATGTTTTGCCCTTGATGCTCACTTGAAAGCGTTGGCTGACAAAATCAACGATGATCGAATGGATTTGCCTGTAGCCATCGGTCAACTCTTTAGACTTACTGATCTGTGCAAGACGTTGCTTTGCTGCGCCGCTGGCATTTTTTGCAGCTCGCTCATCGGCTGTCGCGTAACGGTGCTTTCGAATCACGCCCAGCAGCAGCATCAGCAGAAAAGCAGCGGGTGCGCCGATAACAACAGCCAGAAACCAGGATGGCGACCTACTCCCCATGGCAGTGACTTTCAGGTCTATCGCGTCTCGGATGGAATGTAGTTTGATCTCTTTTCGTCCAGTTGATTCAGCCGTTTTCTCATTTGCCTTGGACTGACTCTGACCGGTTACTTGAATCGTATAACGCTGGGTTCGTGCGGTCCTATAGCGGCCTGAAGTCGGGTCAAAATAGGCAAGTTTGAGGGAGGGGATAACCATTTTACCGGACTGGTTTGGTCGAATTAACCAGACTTGTTTTCGGATGTTAATTTTTCGCCGGCCCCGCTGAATCGTTTGCGTTTTGGTGGGCGACGGAAAGACACGATAGGTCGAACTGTCGGGCAACTTAAATTCCGGTACATTGGCTATGAGTCCTTCCATTCTCAGTTCGATACTCAGCTCAACGCCCTCCGTTGCTTTGATTCGTCTGCGATCGATGCGTCCCCTCAATTGGGTCTTGCCGACGACAATACCTCGATAATTTTTGGGCCGACCCGACGTCGGTAAGGGGCGCACCTCGATAGCAACTTTTGGCGCCGCTCGATTGATGGTCTGTGCTCGACCTCGGCGAAAAAATCCACCCGACGACAGTTCGATCTGCGCTTCGATCGGCGGCAGGCTGAGTTGGCCAGAGCGCATGGGATATAGGGTGTACTGTGCAATGGAGTCTTTAATGAATGCAAAATCACCGATTTGAACTCGTTGCGCCCGTCCCGACTCTCCCTTCGACTCTTCGTTCCAAAATCCAGACAGGTCGATCTTCCCCGGGTCTAGGCGGCTGACTCTCAGTCCCTGGCGATAGTGAATGTAGAGGTGAGCTTCGATGGGTTCGCCCAGCCAGACGGAGTCACGATCGATCTCCCAGGTGAGAAATGCATATTCATCTGGTGTGCCGTCGTCGGGCACTGAGTCATCGGATGGATTTTTATTGGGCGTTTGGCCTGTAGAGGGAGATGCGGTGCCTTGACCACCAGCCTGAGTCACCGTGACGAGGACGGGTTTTGACTTGTACCGCTTACGGCCAACTTTTAGGGAAAATGGTGCTATCGTCAACTGACCGGTCTTGCTCGGCTGCAATTGCAGGTCCAGAATTGTGATTTTTTGTTGTCGGCTGGAGTCATAGCTCGTCCGCTTGAACTGACCGACAACCGTCCAATCGAGAAGGGCTGGCGCTTCCAGGGAACCCTGATTATTAGATTGGCCCTGAATTGCCACTTGAACGTTGACCGTGACCGTTTGGCCCAGTTCGATCTGTTTGGGGGAGACGCTCACATTGAGTGAAGTCTCCGCTGCGGCGACCATTGGCGTAAGCAAGACGGCCGCCAAAACAAGGCGTGTACATGTGATCGAAGAGCCCACCAACATCTTTCCTGCCTAGTAATCTTCCATTTGAGGCACGACCCTCAAGTTGCGGAGCGCTTTCTCCAATTGCGGGTTTTTTTTGTGCTGGTCAAGGGCATCGATCAACTTCTGCAGATCCATTTGCTTAGAGTTAGCTTTTTCTTGTTCCTGCTTTTTCTGCTGATCTTTCTGGTCCTTCTGATCTTTCTGGTCTTTCTGATCTTGCTTATCCTGGTTTTGGTCCTGACTTTCATCGTCACCCTCATTGTCATCGGGTGGATTAATTTTTACCTGGTAGGTGTTTTCTCTCTGTGTCGATGGGGCGATTCGAACCAACACATTTTGCGCCTCATCGGCTTTATCGACAGAGAGTTGGCGCCCGCCTTTACCCAGACGGCCGTCTTTGAGTTTGATGACACCCGTTTCATCGTAGAGAGTCACATCCAATGGTGCTCTGTCGGGGTCGAAGGCGATCTGGATTTGTCGAGCTTCATCTTTGGGGATCGTCACCTTGAACCAGTCCGCGTCTCCCGGACACGCTTTGAGCCCGGGTGAATCTCCATCTTTCAGCTCTTTTGCCGTCGATGGGCTGTCGTTATCTTCCTGCTGATCATCTACAGGGCAGGGAGGTACAGCTTCTACTTGAACACTGTATTTATACTCGGCTTTACCTGGACCGCTGAGGCCAAAACGATAGGTTCCGGTCGTCCGGAGTCCTGTGTAGCCAACAATCGCCTTTCCGTCCTTTACGCGAGCCGTTCGCATGGGACGGTCATTTTCAGGCCCGTAAAGTTCCAGGGTGATCACGCGGTTTTCGGCGTCACTTGTGTCAACCTCACCGTCGACGGTAACAAAGAGAATTGCATCTTTCTCGGCCTCTACAGTGTACCAATCTGCGTTGCCTGGACAGAGGATGCGGTCTTTTGCTTTTTTCGGATCATACCCTTGAGCACGCTCACGTGTATTGTCTGGTTCGTGATCATCGTCTCGTTTATGGCAGGGCGGGTTTGCCTGATGCCATGCATATTCAAGATTCCAGCGCGCATCATCGTCGTCCGGGTCGAGACTCAGGACGCGCAAAAACTCCACTTGCGCATCGTCCCAGTTTCCCTGCTCCATCGCGACTAAGCCTCGATTGAATGCAATTCGATTTCGGAGGGTCTTAATCCGACGTCTTTGGTCGACATCAGATTCGTCTTGGCCCTGCTGTTTTTTATCGAGAAGTGAATCGAGTTCGGCGACAGCCCGATAGGATTGGTCCAATGCAGATTTCGACTCATCGAACTTCGTGGCCGGCGCCTTGTCATCATCGCTCGAAATACCTGCGTCACCAGCGGGAATTGGTTGATTATCGCTCTTTGGTGTCGCTTTAGTCTCTGGTTTTGTCAGGTGAGCAACACCGCGGACGAGGTGCACTTCGGGCGCATCATCTCCAAAACCCTGTAGCCGGTCCAAAGCACCTAAGGAATCGGCGCTGCGGATCTGCTCTCTCGCCCCCTCGATGGTCGTGTCGTTACACGTGAAGGGCCCGAAGCCCACGAGCAACAAAGTCGCGGCCAGGTAGCGTATGCGGTGACTGCGTCTATTCCTGCGCGACACTCTCATGATCTTACTCCGCGGCCCCGACGTTCACTGAGTCGGCTCTCCAATAGAAGCAGTAACAGGGCTGGGAATAGAAAGTATTGATACTTCTCATTGTAGGTATGGCGCATGGATGCTTGCAGCGCTGATTTTTGAAGGCTGTCGAGTTCGTCTACGACCATACTGAGGGTATCCTGTTGACCATCGAACTCGAAAACACGCCGGCTCTTTTTGCCTTCTGGGTCGGATAGACTCGTCAGCGTGTTTAAGAGGTCGATGTTGAGCCGGCTATACACTGGTTTACCTGAACTGTCCTTTTGATAGCCGGCATGAGAGCCATCATCATTGACGACGGGAATGGGCTCTCCGACCCGCGTGCCGACCGCTATAGAGAAGACCGTGATGCCCTCCTTAGCCGCTTTGGTGGCCGCTTTTTTGGCCGCTTCGCCTTGGTCAGTTGCCACATCTTCACCGTCCGTAATCAGGAGCAAAACACGGCTTCGACTGCTTTTATCACCACGGTCTTGTTTACCTGTCAGGAGCTTGATGCCTTCTTCGAGAGCCATAGCTAAGTTTGTTCCACCAACGGGCATTTGTGCAGGATCGAGACTGTCGAGGTACAGTTTAACCGCACCCTGATCGGCTGTCAGCGGAGATTGTGTAAATGCAATTCCGGCAAAGGGAACCAAGGCCACTCGATCACCTTTTAGTTCCTCCATGAGTTGGCTTAGCAGCGTTCGCGCCGCGTCTAATCGTGATGGGTGGACATCTCTGGCCAGCATGGATTTACTGATGTCGAAGGCGATCGCGATATCGACCCCGGTCTGTCTTAGGGTTTGGGGACGTCGGCCGTATTGAGGTCTCAGCGCCGCAAGGACGATCAGCGTGATCGCGAGGACAAATAGGAGTTGCTTGACCAAGCGGCGCTCGACAGACAGTGACGAAATGAGTTTTTGGATGAGTTGGACGGATCCCGCACGGCGCACGATGCTTCGCCTGACCGAATGGCCATAGGCAAACAAGGCAATACTGAAGATCGGTATCACCATGAGCCACCATACGTCTCCTAAGCCCCAGCGCATTACGGAAATCTCCTCAGAATGGTCTGTGAAAGCAAAAGCTCGAGCAGGAGAAGGCCAAGAGCCGGCCATAGGAAAAAATGGAATAACTCCGTCTTCTCAGCGGCTGCATAATCAACCAGTCGTGACTTCTCAAATTCGTCCAAGATATCAACAAAATCTTTGGCCAGAGAGTCGGTATCTGCTGCCCGATAAAAGCGTCCATTGGTTGTCTCAGCAATGTCTTCGAGAAGACTTGGGTTGACTTGAGATGCAACTTTTTCGTACCGCCGTTGCCGTGTGAAAATATCGACTGCTTCTGTTGGGCGCCAGGTTTGGTCTTCGCTGCCGACAAGGATTGGAAAAACCTTAATTTTTCGCTCCGCGGCCAGTTTTGCCATTTCGTTGGGCGCAATCTTGCTTCCGTTATCTTCGCCATCGGTGATCAAAATGATTAACTGAGTTGACGCCGAGCTATCTTTGAAGCGAGCGACGCTCATGGCCAGCGCATTGCCGATGGCTGTCCCTGTGCCATCGATATCCCCCAACGCCATCTTTGACAGGATATTAAGCATGACCCCGTAGTCCAAGGTCAGGGGGAATTGCAGAAAGGCCTCCTTACCGAAGACGACCAAGGAGACCCGGTCGTATTGTCGGGTCTTGACGAAGTTGCGCAACACCTCAACGGCCCCGATAAAGCGGTTAGCCGGTGCCTCGCCGGCATTTTGAAGTGCGATTAGCTTTTCCTCGCTGATATCGACCTGTTCCATAGACCCCGACATATCGAAGGCAACCACGATATCGATACCTTCAACGTCTGCCGTTTCCGCTTCCGTAAGCTGTGGACGGGCCAATGCCAATAGCAACCCAATGATGGCGATCGTTCGAAGGATAAAAGGCAGATGCACGAGTCTCGCACGGAGGCCTGGTTTTAAGCCTGTGACTCTCAGATCTGCTGGATAGGTCATGGAGGCTGTATGCCGCCAGCGTTTCAACCAGCCGAAAATCGCACCAAGAAGACTGATGAAAACCAGCATCCACCAGAGGATCTGAGCGAACAATGGGGCGTCGGCAAAATTCATTGAGTTGTGCCTCCATTGAGAGCGGCCTGTTCCCGTGTCCCCTCGTCGGCAGCACCCCCTTGTTCAGTCTCTGATCGACGCGTCAATTCAATGAGTCCATGTGCCTGTTTTGTAATGATTTCAATCTCGACCATGTTGGGCTTTACATTGGCGAATTTCACAATGTCGGTCTCATAGAGGAAATCAGTGAGTGCGCGCTCAGGGTCAGGACCCAAACGGGTTCGTGCAGCCCAGGTCCGGATCTCTTCACTGGTCATTTCGAGGCCGTTAATGCCATACCGCTTTTTCAAATAGGCTCGGATAATTTCCGAGATACGCACGTAATAGTCTTCGAAGAGGTCCTTGTCTGGCAAGCGTTCTGACCGCAGCAGATCAAGGGCCTCATAGGCAATGATGTGAGCCGGCCTGGGATCAACCCATGGAGCCGGTTCAGTTTGCCGTGCTTTGAGCCAGCGATTGAGCCAAATGCCCAGCAGCGTGAAGACCGCTCCACCAACCAAAACCAGCAAGGTGATCAGCAAAGGCCAATTGGTCACGCGATATGGGATTGGACCGTGTGCGTTGAAGAAGCGTTTTTTCTCGCTTTGTAAGTCCGCTGCCTCTGAGTCTAGGACCGGCACATCGTAGGTTCTCGGCTTTGGATCAGTGACGCCGGTCATCATCGATTGCACGGGGATTCTCAGCTCGGATACTGGGTATTCTCCTATACCACCATCGGCTTCTGTCCAGACGATTACCAATTCTTGGATATGCACTTTTTTCATGGATTTAGGAATGACTTGCAGCCGTCGAACAGACTTGAGTAAACCCTCACCATGGGCTTGGGCCGGAGGGGCTGATAGCGGGGTGATGTCCGCCGGACTTGTCACGGTGAGTGTGACGTCCTCTCGGTGAATGATGATCAGTTCACACACCACCGGTTGTCCGATCAGGACTGGGTTCGGAAGGCACTCCATTTTGACAGCTGGAGGCGGGCCTTTAGCGACTTTTTTAACCTCAGCTTGCACTTGGGCATCCGCCGGGGTCGACCCGAGGCCTGGGAGACCTCCATCGGCCGCGTGGGCCAAAGAGACTTGAGCCATGAGTGCCCAGACTAAGACCTTGTGTGGACTCATGCTCGCCTCGCCCTGATTCTGAAGTAGTTGACCAGCGGGGCTGCATAGTCTTTGGCGTCTGTTCTGACTTCGATTGGACTTAAGCCATAGCGGTGGAATGTTTGGTCCCGCTCAGTATTCGCCTTTGTCTGCTTTCTCGCGAAGGCATCCCGAACGCTGGACCTGGCCGTGTCGATGACATGTCTCGCACCCGTCTCAGGGTCCTCAAATATGACTAACCCGAGCTGACTGATCACATGTTCGGCCGGATCAACAATGCTCAGCGGAATGAGGTCATGGCGGCGCGCGGTAATATGCAGTGCGCGCTCATAGCCTGTGTCTAAAAAGTCCGAGATTAGAAAAATGACCGCTTTTCTCTTGTTGACACGGCCGACAAATTCCAGGGCCTGATTCAGATCGGTCCCGGCTCCAGATGGGTCGAAGCGGAGAATCTCATCGATAATCCGAAGCACATGTTTTCGACCTTTTTTTGGCGGAACGTAGCATTCGACCTCATTTGTAAATGCGATCAGCCCGACCCGGTCGCCATTGCTGATTGCAGAGAAGGCCATCATTGCAGCCAAGCGGGCGGCGACCACCCGTTTTTCGTCTCGGACTGTGCCAAATGCCATGGACCCACTCATGTCAACCATGATCATAACCGTCAGCTCGCGCTCTTCCACATAGGTTTTTACGTACGGGTCACCCGTTCGAGCAGTCACGTTCCAATCGATTGTTCGTGGGTCATCACCGGGTTGATATTCGCGAACTTCATCGAAGGACATACCTCTCCCCTTAAATACGGAGTGGTAATGACCCGCCATTTGCTGATTGACCAGGCGCCGAGTGATGATCTCAATTCGCCTGATTTCAGCCAGAAGTTCTCGTGATAATTCGCCCATTAATTTACGGAATTTCGACTACGTCCAAGACCTTTTCTATCAGGTCGTCACTCGATAGTTCTTCTGCTTCAGCCTCGTACGTTGGAATCAATCGATGCCTGAGAATGTCAGGAGCGATGGCTTTGATATCCTCGGGCAGCACAGCACCGCGGCCGCGAATAAAGGCATGCGCTTTAGCGGCTCTCGAGAGCCAAATGCTCGCTCGAGGACTTGCACCGACCTCGATAAACCGGGAAAAATCAGCGCCAAGTTCTGGCACGTTGGCTGGCTCCCGCGTCGCAAACACAATGTCTAAAATATATTCTTTTGTTCGGTCATCGATGTATATATCGCTGATGATCTTACGCGCATTTGCAATTGTTTCTGGTGTGATGATCGGTCGGATCTCTAATGGCGCTGGATCGAGCTGCCGATTGATGATCTCCCGCTCCTCATCCTTGGTTGGATAATCAACCTTGACCAACATCATGAAGCGGTCTACCTGCGCCTCTGGTAGGGGATAGGTCCCTTCTTGATCGATGGGGTTTTGAGTTGCCATGACGATAAAGGGTTGCTGAAGCGGGTACGTTGTATCACCGATGGTGACCTGTCGCTCTTGCATGGCTTCCAGCAAGGCGCTTTGAACCTTCGCTGGCGCGCGATTGATTTCGTCCGCAAGGATAATATTAGCGAATATGGGCCCTTTTTTCGGCGTGAATTCCCCACTCCGCGGATTGTAAATGAGCGTCCCGATCAAGTCAGCTGGCAGCAGGTCAGGTGTAAACTGAATCCGCTGGAAACTCGCATCCAACGTTCGCGCTAACGTATTTACCGTTAGGGTTTTAGCCAACCCCGGAACACCCTCGAGCAAGACGTGGCCACCGGTTAAGAGACCGAGCAACACCCGCTCCACCATTTGCCGTTGACCGACGATCACTTTTTCTACTTCGTGCAACACGTCACGCACAAACGCGCTCTCTGTTCTCACTAACTCTTGTACACCTCGGAAATCCGTTGTCACGAATCGCCTCCTTCATGATCATTACATCGAAGCAAAATATGCAGAATAGAGCGGATGTCAACGATCCCGTTGATCTATCTATTCCCTGAGCTAAATTTTTCCGCATTTTCATCATCTATGCAATGGGGTTTGACAAATGAGACCATATAGACCAGGATGCCGCGGCTCACAGTTCATAGAGGGACGCTTTCATGAAGATAACAGATGACTTGCTGATGGATACTCGATTGGTCAAGCGCAATATCGAGAACGGTCTAGTGACTCAGGATGCCTACAAAAAGCATCTTGCTGACTTAAAAGACCTCAAAGACGTCGCTGATGTTATCGACGTTGAAATGTTGGACGTTGGTGTTGCTCACGCTGAAGCGAAGGACACGGGCGAGAACGATTGATTCTCACCGTCATGAGACGTTGAAACATTAGATCTTTGTTTCTCTTTGCGCTCAGGGGTATGATCGCCCTCGACTCAATCACGTGCGTGAGACGCCAAAGATGACAGACGACAAAGATTCTCAGCGAGTGTTTGCGACGGATCCCGATGGACGGACGCGTATCACCGACAGACCCAGTGTTGACCAAAATAGTCCTCGTTCACTCCAAGATATGGACTTTTCAACGCACATCCTATCACTAAACGCGATGGCATTGCTCCATCTCGGTGACGTCGATGGAATCGCCGAAGACGAACGAGATGTCGGAGCGGCGGCTCACATCATCGATACGCTCAAGATGTTGAAAGAAAAGACTGCGAACAACCTCAATGCGAGCGAGGAGAAGTTGCTGGACACGCTTCTCTATGAATTGAAGGTCAAGTACCTCCACGTCCGCGGGTAGACAGCTTTGCTACATAAAAGCCTTACACTAACCGCCCTTGGGTGCCTCTTGAACGGCTGTTCCCCGCCGGCAAAAACATCTGATGCTCCACAGCCGTCCGTATCGGTTGAACAGAACCGGGCATCGAAGACCGACAACCAAGCCTGCCGGCCTGACTTTGTGTCTGTATTTGCTCGGATCAGTCCATCCACCGTCGGTATCGCTGCCGGTGGGCCGGATGGGGGCCGTTTTAAGGCAAAGCGACTGGGTACAGCCTTAGTCTGGGATATCAATGGACATCTCGTGACCAATGCACATCTTGTGGCTGAGTCCGAAACCATTCGTGTTCGTCGTCGTGATGGAAAGGTGTTTGTCGCTCGCATCATTGGCTTAGACGTACCCACGGATTTGGCCGTATTGAAGGTTGATAATCTTCAGTTAAAACCCGTCCCGCGCACGGTTGCTCCAAATATCAAGCCCGGTCAATGGGTTGCAGCGATTGGCCACCCCTTCGGAATGGAGCATTCCATTGCGGTTGGTGTCGTCAGCGCTGTGCGTCGTTTCGATGTACCTGGACTGACTCAACACAGGGCCGAGTTCATTCAATCTGACGTGGCGATATTTAAGGGAAACTCGGGAGGTCCCCTAGTCAATACCCGCGGTGAGGTCATTGGACTCAATACGGCTAAAAAAGGAGAAGGCTTATCTTTTTCCACTCATATTTCTGCCGTTGCGCTTGTGGTTGATCGAATTCTCAAGCATGGACGCTTCGAACGGGGATTTGCAGGGCTGTATCCGCAAGCCGTTTCCTTTCAGGCTGCTGAGAATGCCGATCTAAGTGAACCATATGGAGCACGGGTCAGGGCCCTGGTTGGTGACGGACCTGCCGATCAAGCAGGGCTCCAACCGGGCGATATTATCTTAGCCATCAATGGGCGCCGAATACTCCACCATAGAGCCGTGGCGTGGCAGATTGCAGCCACGCCGCCAGGACGCGTGGTCAATTTGTTGGTGGCGCGGGAAGACGAACGACTCAACATTGCTATGACATTGGGCCGGTTACCTTAGCCATCCATGTCCTCGATGAGGAGTTCGGCCAACTTTTCACGGAGAACTGGCGAATCCGGGCGTTGCTTGAGCAGGCGTCGGCAGCGCTCAATAGCCGCCTGGTTCCGCTTGAGTGCAACGTCCACATTGACCAAGTTCAGCTCGATGCTGAAACGGTCTTTGTAGGGGGCTGATCGAGCCGCCTGCTCAAAGTGTCCATAGGCCGTTTCGTGATTCATTTGGCTCATTTCCACAAGACCGAGCGCATTATCCATTACATGCTTACGCCCCCAGATCCGTAGAGCTGTTTGGTCCGCAATCAAAGCTTTGGCAGACTCATCTTCGTGGCGTTCGAGGAGGGCTACAACATGTCCTTGAAGCCGCTGCGACTGACGATCCAGGTATTTGCGCACAACTTTAAGATAGACCGCAACGGATAGCGTAAATATCCCGAGGAACACGCTCAGTCCGATAGCATCGCCACGAAGAAGATATGTCCCTAAAAATGACATGAAGAGTAGGACCCATCTCAGATCGATCTCGATCTGCTTCCTCATGGGGCGTTTCTACAGCACCGAAATCCGACATATTCTTTAATGAAACTACGCGCTGAGACCCCAGGTATGCGTGATTCCACATCGCATGCTTGGTCTCTGTCGCGGTGGCGCTCTGCGATGGTTTTCCAACCCGCACCGTAATAGAATCGTGCTGATCCATCGGCTTCATCTCGATCGTTAGACCATTCCCATAAATTACCGGTGAGATCATTCGCGCCTTCCCGTGATACGCAGTCTGCGAAATGACCCGTTGGGGCAACCGTACTCGAGTTTTGACCAGGATCTCGATATGCGTCTCTGACGTTGCATGCACCGCCTTCGAATTGGCTGCCGAATGTGTACAATTGGCCATTTGGGCCCTGGCATGCTCGAACCAACTCGTCTCGGCGGCATAGACGCCAGCCGATGGCCTCGCAGGCTGCATTGGCATCTGTCCACCGAACACTATGCCAAGGAATTACATTTGGCCTAGAGCAAGCCTCTGTGGGCTGATTTGGTGCCTCGTATTTGTCACCGACGACAGTTGCGCACGGGAAAGCCCACAAGTTCGAAGCCAATGGATGACTGGCTTCATATTTGAAGATCTCAAATCGTCGACCATTGTCGTCGATGACCACCGTCTCCGGTGCGTCCCCACAGCTAAAGTCACCCTCTGCCTCTGCTCGTCTCGTGGTTTCATTACAACTGTAAGAGGACCCTGCATCCGGGACGTTTGCGACGCCTTGATCGACGGTCGAGTTCGACTCCTGGGCCTCTCCACATGCAAAAATAGCTAGGGCAAAAAATGGTAGGGCAAACCTCATGTATCCTCGCTTGGGCTGAAACGGACCACAGCCGTGGTCGGCATTGCTTTTTTGTTGGTATCATAAGACTCTCACGTCTGTCTTGTCCCTTACCTCATATTTTCGTCTAGAGGGGAGCTTATGGCTCGACGAACTATCGAGAAAGTCGTGGAGGTGACCGGTCGCTCACTGCACTCTGGCCGCCAGTGTTCAGTTCGCCTGGAGCCCGCAGCCTCTGGTACTGGTCGGCGCTTCAATGGTGCGGCGATTGGGCCCGACATGCTGGCTCAAGCCGATTTTGCGACAACTCTGCTCACACCTCATGGCTTGGTCTCCACCGTCGAGCATTTATTCGCGGCCCTTCATGGTCTGGGCATAGACGACGTATTTATATCAACCCTCGATGGAGAACTCCCCATTCTCGATGGCAGCGCGAGAGGCTGGGTTGATTTGATGTCACCGCGGTCACAGTTCGGGCCTGCAGCTGCACCGATTGTTGTCGATGAACAATTTAGAATTGGAGATGAAGAGTCATGGATATTAGTCGAACCTAACCCGGTATTATCCATCAGCGTAACCGTAGATTTCGAGTCACTCGGAGCGTTTAGGTTCCAGGCCAATTCGGATCAATGGGAGGGCGTTATTGATGCGCGAACATTTGGGTTTTTGAAAGATGCAAAGCGGCTCAACGAATTGGGGCTTGCGTTGGGAGCAACCCTAGACAATACACTTGTATTCGATGATGGTCTCGCACTCAATATGGGCGGTTTACGATTTGACGACGAAGTCGCCCGCCACAAGTGGCTTGATGTCTTTGGCGATTTATATGCTCTTGGTCGTCCGGTGCTCGGGCGATTTACGGCCTATCGATCGGGACATCGATTACATCACCAACTCGTCAAAGCCCTATCAAAACTTGCTACTTGACGGCCTTTTAGCCCATGCTTAACCGGATAGATTTTGGAGTATAACATTGAGACTTAAGCGTTTTTTACCGGTTCTTGGATTCCTTTGCATCGTGAGTGCGTGTGGTCCATCAAAGCCCGTAATTAAGCCTGGCCCTGCCATTCCTGGAATCAACTTATCCGGTCGCTGGTTCAGTAAAGACTTCGGTGAGATGACCATCGTGCACGCAGGTGACGCCATCAAAGGTGAGTACGCGGATCCGAGGGGACCCGAACATAATGGTGGTTTCAGAGGCACTCTCATCGGTGATCTCATCAAGTTGCAGTGGATCAAGCCTGGTAAGCGCGAGGCTGCGGTCATGTTGAAACGGGGTCGCGCCTACTTGCGCGTGTCGGCACGGGGGCAAAAGCTTATCGGTCGCTGGGGTTATGATGACAGTGAAGACGATGGCGGGCCATGGCGTGCGGAGAAGTCGACTTCGGATTGATTAAGCGTGGTCGTATTTGGAGAACAATCGTCCAGAACGATTGTCATTTAGGAGAGTTTTTTTGGCGTCTGGAGTTGGAATGAAAGCCTGTTCTATAGTCCTCTGCATCATCTGGCTTGGGTGTCCTCAAGTCAGTTTTGCTGATCCCGGTCAAACGCTCATTTCGGCCATGGCAGCCGAGCTTTCGCGCAACCGCGCTAAACTCAAAATTGATGACTTCGAGGTCCCTTATTTCATTGGCTACCGAATCGTTGATGAAAAAAAGATTCACGTGTCTGCTTCGTTTGGCGCACTCATCCATGACTCAGAATCCAAGCGCCGCCGGGCATTTGTTGATGTAAGGGTGGGCGATTACAAATTTGACAGTAGCCCAGATCCGGAACTCGGTCTCAATTTGGATTATGAACAATTTCGCCCAAGCGCTCAGATTCCACTTGATGATGACCAATCGGCCATTCAGGGGACACTTTGGCTATTGACTGATACGGCGTATAAAAAAGCGCTCAGCATGTATTTGCAGAAGAAGGCCAAGGCCGTTAATTCCGTTAAGAAGGCGCATGTTGACAGTTTCTCAAAAGAAGCCGTTACAACGGCTGTCAACCAATCCCTAAGTCCGCGGATCGATCGTCCAGCCTGGCGGACTCTGGTCAAGGGAATGTCCCTGCGTTTCAGGAAAACAGAATCGCTCATGTCAGGGACCGTTAGCTTTGGTTTCGTTCATCTCAAAACCTATGTTGTCAACTCAGAGGGAACCCGTGTCGCCAAGGAGTACGGCCTCTATCAATTGGT
Source organism: Myxococcales bacterium (assembly GCA_002731825.1). Classification (GTDB taxonomy): domain Bacteria; phylum Myxococcota_A; class Bradymonadia; order UBA7976; family UBA1532; genus UBA1532. The sequence continues at coordinate 37,740 of PCCS01000035.1, read as the reverse complement.
TCTTGATGCTGTAACAAGAGCACCCGATGGAATGCTTCTTGAACAGGGCAAAACTTTATACTTCCGGTCTCTAGACGAAATGCCGTCTCCCGGCGAACTGGACGGCCTGGTCGATGCAGTCGCCGATGATTTAATGGCTTTAAGGATCGCACCTATGGCTGATCCGTACACAGGTCCCGCGATTTTGGAGAGCGAGGCATCAGGGGTATTTTTTCACGAGACGATAGGGCACCGCTTAGAAGGTGAGCGGCAAAACGATGACAGTGAAGGCCAGACCTTTAAAGGACAATTGGGCAAGAAGATACTTCCTGAGTTCATCGATATTGTCGACGACCCGACCTTACGTGTCCTCAATACTCAAACATTAAACGGCCATTATACTCACGATGATGAAGGCGTTCCTGCTCAGCGGACGGTTCTGATTGAAAACGGTATCCTGAAAACATTCTTGACCAGTCGAACACCTGTCGAGGGGGTTAGTCAAAGTAACGGGCATGGCCGTGCGCAGGGGACCGCACGTCCGGTTGCGCGAATGGGTAATCTCATGGTGACGAGCTCAAAACGTGTGTCGCGCAATAGACTTAAAGAGATGCTGATAGACGAAGCTAAAAAACAGGGAAAACCCTATGGGCTCATCATAACGGATATTATTGGTGGCTCCACAAATACCAGTAACTATGGATATCAAGCATTTAAAGGCACACCTCGGAAAGTCTACAGGGTGGATGCAAAGACAGGTGCCGAAACCCTGGTTCGTGGTGTTGAAATGGTCGGTACGCCTTTATCCGCCATCAATAAGATCGTCGCCACTGGTCGCGACTACGGTGCATTTAACGGGTACTGTGGTGCGGAGAGTGGTTATGTTCCGGTCTCAGCCAGCGCACCTGCTGTTTTGTTCCGAGAAGTCGAATTACAAAGAACAAAGCGAGCAAAACGCAGGAATCCCGTTTTACCTGCCCCTTGGAATTTGTCACCAAATTCAGCCGTAAAATAGCCGTAGACACGTCTTTCGACGAAATCTAAATGGGGTTGGTTGTCGGGTTTTGGGTAATCACAGTGTTCGCCCTGTTGCCATGGGGTCCGTTTGGATCTAATCTCCTTCTGGCGACAGTTTAATTCAGTGAGGATTCGGACACGATGAAGTCGATTATCATTCAATGCGCACTTCTTTTTTCAGCCACAGCAGGTTTCGCTAATGGACCCACCATCGCGATTGCACCGGTCCAGACGGACAAGTCGATTCCAACCGCAATCGCTGAAGAATACGATGCCAAGATCAGGAAGATCGCAGCCAAATCTTCTCAAGTTGTCTCGAAGAAGAAAACCGGAGCAGCGATGAGCAAGAGTGGTGTGAGTGCAGGCTGCGCTACGGACAAGTGCGGAGCGAGTTTGGCCGCAGGGGCCGATGCGCGTTTCACTCTTTTTACTAAGGTCGTCAATGATGATGACATCTACAAAGTGTCCATGACGCTGTATGACGCAGCGCTGAAAAAACGGGCCGGACAAGCTGAAGAAGAATGCGAACTCTGCGCCGCCCGAGAAGTCAACGGAACGCTCGCGGCCACCTTCAAGTCGTTCTCTAAGGCGTTAGCCGTTCCTGCACCCAAGGTAGAAGCACCGAAGACGGCCAAGGGATCGGGTATTCAGGTCCGTGTCGCGTCCGTGCCCAAGGGTGCGGATGTTCTGGTCGGTGGGGTAAGGAAGGGCAAAACACCCGTGTCGTTCACTGTAAAGCCTGGCACGTATACACTCACGATTTCAAAACCAGGCTTCCTGTCCGTTAAGCGGAAAATCTCGGCTTTAAGTAAAAAAGTGAGTCTCAAAGTTAAGCTCAAGGCGGACCCCAATTCACCGCTTCTGGCGATGACACCGGCAGCGGTCAAACCCACTGCTCCCAAACTCGATAAGAACCCCAAAATTGAGGAAATCGCACAAAAAGAAAAGGCTGATACTGCGGTGGAGGCCGCATCGGTCGGCAGCGCATACAATGGCCTGGCATTGGGCATGGTTCTTGGTGGAGTTGCTTTGAGCGGTGTGGGCACGTGGCTGGTCCTGTTAGACGGTGAAGTCACATGTTCCGACGGCCGAGGCCGTCGGGAATGTCCATATGTGTACAATACAAACGGCTTAGGCTTGCTGGCCTTCGGTCTGGGTTCGGCGGCCATCGGTGCTGGCACAGCCCTGTTTATAGAAGACTATGTTCGAATGAATCGGTCGAGCAGCACGATCAATGTGGGGGCAGCGCCAACAGACGGCGGTGCATTCTTCCAAATGTCGGGTCAATTCTAAGCCCTCACCTGGACGACATAATCGCGACCCATAGCGGCAAGTCTAGGCACTCAAACTGGTGCGCCTTAGTCTAAAACGCCACATTTAGACCCCGACCTGTTACGTAAACAGCAGACGTTATGAGCGCATCGGGCTCAACAGCATCGGTCGCGGTCGGCGTTCATTCAATGATCATGAGTGCGTCTGATTTGCATGCAACCACAGCGACGCCTAAGCGGTCTGGGGTATCATTTTAGTCGGTCGAGGCCGAGTCGCCCTTACTTAGGTGCCTTTTTTTCCAGCAGTTTCAGATACCGTGTGGCTTTCTTGTTACCTGGGCTGAGAGACAAGGCTTTGTTCCAATGTTTCTTTGCCCGGTCATAGCGACCGAGTTTAAAGTACGCCAGCCCAAGTTTGATTCGATAATTCACGTTCCCGCTACTGAGACGAACAGCCTTCGCGTAGTGCTTAGCCGCCATTTTGTTCTGCCCCTGTTGGAAGGCAACTCGTCCAAGACCCGCGTAAGCGCCTGCACGATTGGGGTTCGATTGAATCGATTTGTTAAAGGCGGCCTTGGCTTGGCCCCAACGCCCCTTACTCAGATGATTCTGAGCATCGCGATATGGATCTGAAGTTGCCACCACCTTTTTCTTCTCGGCGTCCTGCTTCTTCTTTTCAGCGGCGAGACGTTTTTTCTCGTCAGCGAGGCGCTTTCTCTCTGTGTCCTGGGCCTTTTTCTTCTCCGCAGCAAGTCGCTTTTTGTCCGTGTCTCGCTTTTTCTTCTCAGCAGCGATGCGCTTTTTTTCAGCGTCTTGCTTTTTCTTCTCAGCAGCGATGCGCTTTTTTTCAGCGTCTTGCTTTTTCGTCTCAGCAGCGATGCGCTTTTTTTCAGCGTCTTGCTTTTTCTTCTCAGCGTTCTTTTCTTTTCTCTTCTCGGCGGCAAGCCGTTTTTTCTCATCGGCTTCGTTGCGTCTTCGCTCATCAGCTTTGTTTTTCTCATCGGCGAGTCGCTTTTTGTCATCAGCGGCTTTTTTCTTTTCCGCAGCGGCTTCCAATGTTTCGACACGCTTGAGCATGGTGTGTGCAATTTGTAGCCCGGGCATCAAGGTTTTGGCCAAGCGAGCATTTCGTTTAGCCCCTGCAAAGTCCGATGCAGTCGTAAGCTCCGTCACGCTGAGCAGCACTGCGTCTTTAACCTTCTCGGCTAAAGGGCCATCAAACCCGTTTTCCGGATCGACTTTTTTCAATTCCAGAATGCTCTCAAGCAAGGCATCACTGTTGCCCTGCCAGTTTTTCTTTTCGATGGCCGTCAACGCCTGTTTCCGAAGGGCATCTACCTGCTCGTTTCGCTTTATCTCTTCGGCCGTCAGTGGGCTCTTAGCTGCATCGCTCTGTGGCACCTGGGCATCACGTGTAACCGGCCCCACATCTTGGGCTGGCGGCTTGGCTCTTGCATCGACCTCTGCCGACGCCGCTGCCCTGGCCGCGATTTCCGCTCGACGGTCTTGCTCTTTCTTATCAGCGGCGGTTGCTATTTCAGTCGAGTCGTCTGGCGAGGCGGTCCCGTCATCAGAGTCATAGGAGGACCAAACCAAACCGCCAACGATAAGGCCCAATACGAGTATAATGATGGGGAAAATATTCCGGTCTTTTGGAATCGTGTATTCGTCAAACTGAGCTGCAAGATTTGGATTCGTCGCCTGGAGTTCGTCGACGCTTTCCACAAACCAGCGGCCGGTTTCCTTGAACTTTGTGGACTCTCGTTCCAGGTTACCTAAATCAGAATCTGAGACAGGCGGTTCTGATGGCTCAGGCGCTTTACTGACTGCAATTTTTGAACTGATGGAAACCAGGGGTTCCGTTCTTGGGCGCTCCCGGCTCTGGTCAGGTTTGCTTTCGGTTGACGCGTCGCTGTGATCTGCCTCATCCTTGGAGTGCTTGGTTTGTTCGCCATCAGGTGCCGCATCCATGTTCGGGGCTTCATCAGCCGGCGCCTTCGATATTTCAGCGTCATCAGCTGCGTCAGTTGAGTCGGTGCTGCTTGCGCTCACGGGCTCAGGCTTTCGACTTGCGACCGGCTTGAAATTAAGTGAGGTCCGATTCCGGCTGCTGTCGTCTTCGTTGGCAACCGCGTCTAAGGCCCCTGCGACCTCTTCGGTAGATGCAAACCGACGTGTTGGTGTTTTCTCCAACAACTTCATCACCACGGCGTCGAGTGAACGCGGAATCTGCGCCTGTCGACGGACAATTCGTGGACTCAATGGTCGGGTGATCGCATGCTGTCGAGCTGTCTTACGAAAGTCGCCACCCCCGAAGGCTGTTCGGCCCGTTAACATCTCGTATAGAACCAACCCGAGAGAATAGAGATCGGTCTGCTGTGTTAAGTCTTTTCCAGCGACGGCTTCAGGACTCAAGTATTCTGGCTGCGCCCTGCAGGCCGACTTCTCCCTCTGTGATGCCAATGCCAATGCCAGTGTATGGTGCTGACCCAAGCCACCTAAAACGGCCCGTTCTACGCCCACATCGTCCTGTACCAGAAAAATTGTGTCCGGACGTATTCCTTGGTGAATCATGCCCGTCGCATGGACCGCGTTCAGTGCCTGAAGCAGTTCTTGCGTGATCCGGCCCGCAACACGGGGCATAACTGGACCATCGGCCGTCAGCTTTTCGGCCAATGACAAGCCCTCTTGCTTTTCGCTCACGATATAGGTGCGACCATCGTCCGTTTGATCGATATGGCGAAGGGCTAAAACATTACTATGATCGATTTCGAAAGACTTGGCCGTTGTGTCTTCCAAGGCAGCGAACTCGGGATCATCACTTTTGAATGCGTCTGCTGCGACGAAGACCCAAACCGGTGCGTCACCAGCCGTATCAATGCCCGAGTATGTTTGACCCGCGGCCGTGTCTATCCGCAATTCATCAAGCCTAAATCGACCGCCAAGATCCTGACCGCTCAGATCGGTCGCGATGCTTTGCTCGCCACCCCCATCGTTGTCTCCTGCTTCAGCGAAGCACGGGTGATTGCCGTTCAAAATTAAATGCCGCTCCATGAAACGCAAGGGCAATCAGCGGTAGGTTATCTACGGCTGCTTGCTACGCCCTGCTTGAGTAATCGGACACAATCTAGCACGGACAAAGCACCGTCGCAATTTGCAGTCGACCCATCAGATGAGGAAAAATGGTTAGTCCTGATATTCGAGGAAGGCGCGTGCTGTTTGCTGAGCAGGATGATGGTCCGGTGTCAGTTCGATAAAGGCGATCCAATGGCGTCTTGCCTCATCTCTTAAACCTTGTTTTTCAAAGATTAAACCCGCATTAAAATGGGCGTCAGCATAACCTGGATCGAGCTTGAGGCATTCCGTGTATGCCGCGATTGCATCAGCGTACTTTTCAAGTTCGTCCAAGGCATTAGCAAGGTTGTACCAAGCTTGAGGCAAACTCGCATCGGCACGGGTCGCAGCTCGGTAGAGTTCGCTTGCGGTCCGAAATCGTCCGGTGGCAAATATTAAGTTTCCTAGGTTACACATGGCGCGTGCATGGCTCGGATCCAGGCTGATGGCTCGCCGGTATCCGACCTCTGCCGCATCCACATCTCCTGACTGCTCGGCTTCTTGGGCTTCATTGAAGGCCAGGTTTGCCTGATCTGGGGCTGTCTCTGCCCCACTGTTAGGGGTCTCAAGAATTCGAGCTGTTCGCGTCGGGCTTGGTGCATCAAGATTGAAGACTAACTGGCCAGACCCCGTCTCCATGGTCACACCATCCAGGACGATAAAAACCCGCGATCCAAGCACCTCAACCCGCACGGATGCAAGAGGTTGTTCGATATCGGGACGCCAGTCCCGGATTGATCGCACCAGGCGCCATACTTGGCGAGCTTTGACGCCACGGTCGAATAACGCTTTTGCCGCTCTGACTGCGACCACATCGCTGAAGGTATAGGACAGCCGACCGGACTTCGTTTTGCTGACGAGCAGAAGACCGCTTCGGTGCCAACGGCGAAGTCGAGTTACAGGGACCCCTGTCAGACGCACGACATCTTGGGTCCCGTACTGTCCAAGGGGCTTTGGTGGTGAACTTTTCTTAGACAATCGGGTCAGCCGGCCGTAGCCGCTCTCCCATCGATAGCGCTCTCGAAGTCGACGGTCCAAGACAGCGTGTTACCGATGAAATCGATCTGTGTTTGAGCCTCAAAGTTCACTGATGTTTGGTCACCGAGAAGCTTAGCGAGCTCTCGAAAAATTCGGTCATCAATTAGACGTGCGACTCTCTGATCAATCTCCAGCGCAGTCACAACATCAATGCGACTTATTCCGCGATCCATGGCCGCCAAATCGTCCATTCTAATCCGACAGCTTATGACCGTTGAGCCAAAAAGACGATCGGCGCCATTGATTGAGTCCACTCGGCCTTCGGTGATGGTCTCAGCCCGCTCTAGAATTTGGTCGAGGGTATCGATGTTGACAGCTACTTCGGAGAACAGTGGAGCCTGTTGCACTCGCTCATCCGGTGTTTTTGACCAAGCAATGCTGGACCGTGCGTGCGCCATCGGCTGACGTTGTATACCATTGGGATCCGGCCTCGACATACGCTCACTCCTGTTGGAAATCGCCACAGCATATCGTCAAACCAAAAACGATGCGAATTTACAAACGGGATTGGGCGCTTAGGCAGCCATACGGTCGACCGGTTGCTCTCGCCTATACGCCCATCTGTCCATCTACAGCCGCGTTCAATGATCCTAAACGAGTGCATTTCAACGCGGAAACCGCTATAGTTCGACGTCTTCCTTTGATAAACTTACACAAGTGAGGTGTTGGCATGGGTCGTAATGCTCCCGAAATAGACCAAGAACGCATCCCCTACCCAGAGTACGTTCTTCGTGTTTTGTATGCGTCTTTCTATCCTGCGGTAAAGATGGCAGTCGAACATAACTACCCCCTCGACACTGTGAAAGACATGATGACGCTGGCCCTCTGGCAGGAAGCAAAGCGAAAGCATTCTACAATCAATCTCATCTCCTTGATTTTTGGGAAATCGACTCGAACCGTAAAGGCGCTGTCCGCTCGTTTCAACAAGGGCGGCTTTTTCAACCAAACCGAAACCAATTTAATGCGCCGAGTGGAAGATTTACTCCGCCAACAGCCCATGACATTGGAAGAGTTGGCGGAGCGTTTACCGCACTCAAATGAATTTGATAGCTCGCGCTTGGCGGTGGACGCGCTCGTGCGCGAGGGCCGAATTGACGAACTGCCATCAAGACCAGGTCGCCGGGCTAAATACACCATCGTTGCCCGTCACCATGACCTGTTTAGCGAAGATGGTTGGGAAACACGAGTCGACGCCCTCTATGAACATTTGGAAGCGGTGACCGAGACCATTCGGAGGCGCTTTCTATCGGACCAACCTGATGAGGCTGCAGCTCGAACCTTTTCCTTTAAAGCAACGCCGGAAGACATGGCTCAGTTTCGCAACGACCTTTTTGAATTCATTCGGTCTCGAACCAATGAAATGGAAAAGAAAGCAGATGAGTCTCAAGCCTCAGATGTCTTTGCTGTCTATGCAGGTAGCACGGCGACGGAGGCGGAGTAGACAATGATGGGATTTCAACACATTGGATGTCAGGCCCTGCGATATGCAATTGCTGGATTAGCCCTGTTTGTTACCATGGGATGTGGTGACGAGGAGATGCCGTCCGCGAATAGCCTGTTGGTCATCGAAAGTAAGCTCGAACCGGCTCATCGGAGAGCGGGCGATGGTAATCACAATCCGGCCAAAAATAACACGATAGTTGACCCGCTTGATAAATCGAGAGGGGTTGCATTTATCTCCGGTCGGCGTCTTGCGACCCTGTCCGATCACGTTGATGACCCTAGGCAGGTGCGCGAAACAGGGTTTATGCCAATCGACGAGGATGACGATGATCCGCGATTTGTGAGAGAAACCGGTTTTGTGCCATCGCCGCGAATTCGTCTCGCAGCCATGAGGGGCCAGATCGCGACCATTGAATGGGCGGCTGTTGATGACGCAGACCATTATCTCGTTAATGGAATTCGGTTTAGTGATCGCGGTGGACCTGCAGAAAGTTTTGAGTATCGAGTCGACGCAACGTTCACTCGCGTAAATACAGAAGGCAGGGTCACGCAGGTCATGGTGGTGGCGGTGGCGGCGCACGATAACCGCCGGTCTAGACCCTCAAATAAATTGACAATTATTCCCGACGAAGACTGATTAAGTTTCCGAGTGCGTTGCGGCAAGTGGTGTAGCCGGCGATTTCAGGTTAGCCTATCGGGAGTGAAAGTCCGGAGGCCCGTGGCGTGTCATCGCAAGAACACATCCTAGAAACCAGCCTTGCGAATAGTCAAAAGCAAGTAGAACAACTGTCCCAAGAAGTCCTGGAACTCTATCGACAGGTGAATTTACTCTATCGATTGGGTGATGTTTTCAGCGCAGGTTTGCAGACCGAGGACGTGTGCGGTGTGCTCATGATCGAGAGCACAAAGGTCGTTCGGGCGCGGTCTGCTTTCGTTCGCCTGTCTGATGGGCGTACTTTTGGTCGCCTGTCGACGAACCCGGCGTCTAAAATGAGTGTTGGTATTGAGACACCGATGGGGCGCATCGGCGACATTACACTTTTTGATAAGAAACGAGGCTTCTTTACGGCGGCCGACGAGAAACTCATTCGAGCAGTCGCACGTCAGGCAGGGGTCGCTTTGGAGAACAGTCGGCGTATCGAAGGGCTTATCGAACAAAATGAAGCCCTGGAGACTTTAAACGATGAGCTGCGTGCCCTCGATCAGATGAAAAGCGACTTTGTCGGGAACGTGAGTCACGAGTTACGGACACCTCTTGCGAGCATTAAGGGGTTTGCAGCGACCATGCTTGCTGACCAGGACATGCCTCGTGAGGTCGCCAATGAATTTGTGGGTATTATTAATGATGAATCCGACAAGCTGATCGCCATCATAAACGACTTACTCGACGTATCGAAGATGATGTCTGGGCATATGGATTACCGGCTTGCAAGGCAATCGCTGACCGCGATCTTGCAGCAAGTAACCGCCCTTTTGAAAATTCAGGCCGAAGGAAAAAATATTGTCCTTGGACTCGATATTGAGTCTGAAATGGACGTTCGAATTGACCCAACCCGGATGCACCAAGTTTTCATTAACCTCATCGGAAATGCCATCAAGTTTACGGATGCAGGTTCGGTCAAGATTAGGCAATGGACGGATACCGATGGTCTGCATGTCTCAATCCAGGATACGGGAATTGGAATTCCAGCGGACTTATTGCCAAACATCTTTGACAAATTCTATCGAGTCGAAAATATCGTTCATACCAAAGAAGGCACAGGCCTTGGATTGGCCTTAGTCCGCGGTATTGTTGATTATCATGGCGGGACCGTTGACGTTGAAAGCATTCATGGAGTTGGAACAACTTTTACTGTGAACTTGCCACCAGCTAGGGCGATAGACCATGATTCAAGTATCGATATTGATTCTAATACTGCGAGATCAGAATGACGAAGAATGTCCTAATCGTCGATGACGAAAACTACATCAGGCTTTTACTGAGACGCACGTTGGAAGACTTTGAGTTTGCCGGCGTGGAGATACGGATGGCATCGGACGGGCAAGCGGGTCTAGATGCCGCCCGAGAGCGAAGGCCAGACCTCATGTTTCTCGATCTGATGATGCCGACGATGGATGGACATCAAGTCTGTCTGGAATTGAAGGGAGATCCAGACTATCGAGATATTCCCATCGTCATCCTGACAGCGAAGGGGCAACTTCCAACTTTTCCTGAGAATGCGCAGCCAGAACATTGTCTGACCAAGCCCTTTGACCCGGACCAAATTGTCGAATTGGCCCAGGCAATTCTTGGCATCGATTTAGATCTCGATTAGGGCGTCTATGTCTAGTCACAACGCGCGTAGTAAAAGCAAGGCACATGCGATGCCAAGGCGCTTGGCCCCCAGCCTCATTGGCCTGACTCTACTGGCTCCTATTTTCGCCTCTGGTCTGGGCTTCTTCGTGAGTACGCATATTGAGTTGCCCATTTGGTTGTTAGGGCTATTCGTCGGAACATTGACCGCGATTCCAATCGCGTTAGTGGCTTTTATTAAAACATCCGGCATTGAATCTCAGCTCAACGAAGTCGAACAATGGATTGTCCATACAGCACAAGAGTCGGGTGATGAGATAAAAAGGCGGGGTGATGGGCAAGGGCCGAGCATAGATCAGGCCATAAAGACCGTAAGTCACACTCTCGCGTCGGCCAAGGCGGCCGACTCGGACCAGCAATTTCTCCAGTCGATACTCGATTCGCTGCCGGATCCGCTGGTTGTGCTCAATGCCAGCGGTCTGGTTGAGTTTTGTAATTCCCGATTCAGTGAACTTCTCCGGTTTACAAGTCGAGATGGTCCCATTGGCTACGGTTTGACAACCCTTGTCGGCCAAGAGACACCAGCTTGGTATCGACAGATCAAGCGAGACGGGTCTGTTGCGGCCATCGAGGTTGAACTCACCACGCCCGACAAACGTGCAGTCAAGGTCTTGGCGACCGGTGTACTCCTTGATGAGAAACCTGAAGACAGTCGAGTCCTCTTGCTGGTTCGTGACCCAAGCCAAGTGGAACAATTAGGGGCTCGTTTAGAAGCAGCCCAAGCAAAAGTTGCTGAGTCGGAAGCTGTTTTTCAGAATCTTTTCGATGCCATCGAAGACCCCATTACTGTTCTGGGTCTGAATGGTGAAATTCTACAGGCTAATCGTGCTGCTCGCACGATGTTTGGCAAGCGGCTTGTTGGTCAGAAATGTTACCGTGCGTTTCGGATGCGCGATGCTGTCTGTGATGAATGCCCAGCCAGCCTAACCTACGCCAATAAGCGGTCAACTGTTGTTGAACACCGAATTTTTGGTAACGCAATCACACGAATTAACACATATCCCCTCCTGGGTAAGAATGGTGAAGTCAAGGCCATATTGAACCATAAGCGAGACGTAACCAATGAACGTCAATTAGAAGATTTGAAGGCGAGTTTCTTAGCGGCAGTCAGCCATGAACTCAGGACACCACTGACATCAATCATTGGTTTTAATAAACTCAATCGCCGGCGAATGACGAGACATTTGTCCTCGATTCTGGAGACCGCGCCCCACAAAGCACGAGTTGCATTTCAGCAAATACTGGATGATATGGACATTATGGTGTCTGAGGGTGAACGCTTGGGTCGTTTGGTGAATGATATTCTCGACCTCAGTAAACTCGAGGCGGGTCGAATGCAATTGCATATGGCCGATGTTGATATCGTGAAAGTGATCAATGGCTCAGTCGCCGCCACCTCAGCGCTTTGGCGGGCAAAAGAGCTCCATATGGATTGCGAATTCGACTTCGAAGTGCCGGCCATTTGGGGTGATGCGGATCGCTTGGCCCAGGTGGTGGTAAACCTTCTGAGTAATGCCACAAAGTTTACAGCTGAAGGCACAATTCGTGTGGCTGTCGATATCGATGAATTCGCAGTAACAGTGAGCGTATCCGATACTGGGCGGGGCATTCCGCCCGACCAAGTGAATGGGATCTTTGAAAAGTTTCGTCAGGTGGACGGTATTTCAGACGGTCGACCACTGGGAACGGGTTTAGGTCTCCCGATTTGTCGTGAATTGATTAATCTCCATGGTGGCCGTATCTGGGTCGAGAGCACATTGGGTGTCGGGACCGCAATTAAATTTACCGTGATGCGCGCAGATAGGCGCGTAGAACCTGCCAAAGTACAAGAACGAACCAGTTTCACAGGCGAGTTTGAGATTCCAGCTAAGCCCGGTTCGGTCGACTGATGCTCAGGGCAAACACTTCGGGTAATTGAGGTTTCTCTGCTTTGTCATTGCCCGAGTCTGCCAGGGATCGTAGTCTCGACACATTGGGGTGGTTTTCGAGTATAGTCAGTGAGTTTAGAGTCAGAGTCATCGGGATCAACGTGCGACTTGTGTTCCGGTATATTGGGTCCGCGTTTCTGTCTGAAATGCGGTGTGGATTATCGAATTGTGCCTATGTCCAATGATTTTTCCCTAGCCCTCGACGAGTCGGACGACCTCCAATTAGACGACGTTTTGACCGACGAGCGAGGTCGTAAAATTGGATATGGTCATCTCAAGGATGGGCGCCGCGTGGCCGCGTGTATCTATGAAACCCAAGGGGATTATAACGCTGACTTAATGGCGCACAGTGACCTGCAATCGGTCACCCTAGGCTTTGCCCATTCGACGGATTTGTCTGAGCGCCCATATCGTCTGTTTGACCTATCGGACGTACTGAGCCTGAGCAGTGTCTTGAGTCGCCTTCGAAATGATTCGCATAAAGATGGCATTCATGAGCAATTAAAACGCTACATCTTTCCACTATTCGAATTGTTTAGTGACCTCCACAAACGTGGGTATTTTTTGGGTAATGCGAATCCGGAGTGGTTTTATTTCAGCGACAATATTGGTTGGCGCCTCGGGCCTAAAGCCATTCTGAGGCGGCTCGACAGTGAGACCACGCAATCTGCCTGGGTCGATGTTGCAAAAGGATTTGCGGCACCGGAGGTCTATGGGCGTTGCGGTGGTCAGCTATCAGCTCGCTCTGATGTCTATTTTGCGGGCATGGTTTTGTACACCATTTTGGCAGATGTTCCACCCAGTCCAGGGACCGGGCAGCACGCACTCAGGATGCCTCCTGTCCAAGCTTACAAACACGATGTGCCACCCATGTTGGGGGCTGTGGCATTGAAAGCGACGTCCGCCCATCCAGGCAGACGTTACATCGATATGCAAGTCGCCTTACGCGCTCTGCGAAAAGCCAGCGAGCGGGAACTTAGACGTCTGACTTACGGCGTCCGTTCGCTCGAGATCGACTATGGCAGCGAGATTCATATTGGCCTTGTCAAAGCGATGTACAGTCCAATCAATCAAGACCAGTTTTTCGAAGCCTTCGATGAGTTGACTGGAACAGGTTTGTTTTTGGTGAGCGATGGCGTCAGCATTTCGAGGTACGGAAGTGGTGATCTCGCGAGTCACTGCGTCAAAGAAGCGGCCACACAACTATGGAACCGTATTCTTGGGCCGGGTCCGCAGACTGAACCCGATGATACCTTGACCTTTGACAGCAGCCACGATCTTAACGTCAGTCAACAAAAAACCGGTCGAACGCATGCGGAACGAAAATCCGTTATTGAGGGGATGCTGAATCAAGCCAACATACGAATAGGAAAGCTGGTGACGCCCATGTTGCCGCCAGCGACGGGCCCGCTGGAAAGCATCATGGCCGCAACCTCGGTTTCGATGTTTCTCGAACGCAATCAAGCGACGATTTCCTATATCGGTGATAGCCGCGCATACCTTGTCCGTGATGGCCATATTGCGCCACTGACTTTGGACCACAACCTAAAGACTCAACTCATGCGAAATGGCCATCCACCTGCTCGAGCTGTGCAGGCCCAAGGTGCCAATGCGCTCGTTAAGTGTGTTGGTGATTTTGAGCGTTCGGATGATGGCACCTTGATGGCCGTTCCATTGGAGCCAGAGCACGTTAAATTGACGATCTTACCGGGCGATACTGTTGTTCTATGTTCTGATGGGGTGGTCGACTACGCCGGTTTCGATGAGGAAGCATCGGAAGAAATTATCACCGACATCGTTGAGAGCGCACCGACAGCGCGAGTGGCTGCTTTCGAACTCATGGTTGCAGCCAATCGAGGCGGGGGTGGTGACAATATTTCGTGCATTGTCATTCGTTTCGACGAATTGAGTTCAATGAGAGTCGCATAATGAGTGTATCAAACGAAGAGCAGGTGGTTGTTTCGACCCGGCTGGATCCACCCTGGGTCCCCATCGGTCAGGATTATGTTACGGTAAGTTGTTCAACGACGATACGACTCGTTGCTGATGACGTACCGCCTGTTCTGAAGTCCGTCGTGAAATACATCAACGTCGGTCGTTTAAACGCCAGTCAGGTTGCATCCATCGGACAGATCGGTATCGATTCGAATGCATATCTGTCAGACCCATCTATGGGCACAGACCCGCAGCTGAGTTACGAAGACAGCATTTGTGACGCCATCGAAAAATGTGAAGAGTGGCTGAAAAAAAATGATTACGAGGCATGTCACTTTGTGCTCTTAATTCACGAGCAAAGAGCTGAAGATACTCAAAAGCTTGGTCAACTCATCGATGCGACATCCCGGGGGCAGAGCCGTTACGACCTGGTTGGCACGACGGGCGGATTAGACTTGCGACTCTTGAGCCAGGCCGCCCTGTTAATGGGTGGCGTTTTCGTAGCGCCCGTCGATGGTACTGTTGATTCACAGAGTGTAAATGCCCGGGCTAAAACCCTTTTTAATCAGCGGGTCTCTCAACTGTCTGTGAGTTTTCAATGGGCTGATGCAGTGCTTCCAGTCCATGTCTTCTCATTCGCCCAAATTCCTCAGTTCTTACGTGACTTGGGTGGAGAGTCTACACCGTACGCACATCGTTTCCACTGCGGTCCACTTTCGGAGGATGTGCCGGCCATCAACTTTGTTTTTCGTTGCCTTGTGCGGAGGAAGCACGTTGGGTCGTACTTACTTGCCACGGTTGATATTAGCGCTCGATCAAACGGCGTGTCTTGGACCAAGACGCTAGAGATTACCCAGTCTGCCAGTGATAAGCCGGCTTTATGTGAAAGAGCAGACCCAAGGTTGGGATTGGCTGTAGATCGTTTACGGCCCACACTTTGGTGGGAGGAAATCTGCCATGCGTTTACTCGAGAAGATGGAAATCACATCGTAAGAACCTTCGACAAACTCATTTCCCATGAGTTTGAGCATGGCCGCATCGATGCAGTCACCGCATTGAGCAAAATGCGGATGGAGTTTATTCGAGGCGGTTACTTTGGACTTGATGCGCTCGGTGATCTCTGGGGATATACTCATCGAGCGTGTTTAGACTTGACGCTCTGATGGTCGTTTGAACGACCTAGAAACAATCAGTCTATTTCGTATCTGGGCTTGCAGGGGCCGGGGCTTTCGGTGCAGTTGGCTTTGTACGTGCTGCGAACACGGCATCATTTACTTTGATGTTTGATCCCTTTCGAAGGTCCGCCAAAAGAGCGCCTCGTTTCGCTTGTTGACGCCGTCCATTCAAGCCGAATAAGACCTGATTCCAATCGCCGAATAGCTCATATGCGCGTTTCGCCATAAGATTCGCTTTCAGGTCAGCTTTCTCTTTTTCGAACTCCTCTTTTTTTGGTTCGATTCGCTCCTTCAATTTCACGATGAAAAATTGCCCCTCAGCCTCAATCACGGCCGGGTGGAGCGGGTTTTCCATAGATAGCTTTGACAGCGACGATGCGAGCAGTTCGCTTTTACCAATCCCCGGTATCTCCGCCCACTCACCTCGGTTTTCTTTGATTAGACCGGTTGTTTGAACATCATTTTTTGGCGTTGGAGTCTCCGCAGGGGCGGCCGCCTGCGTGTCGGTTTCGGCGGCAGCATCCCCAGTCGCCACGGGCGCTTTTACGGTAGCCAAGCTGCCTGTCGTCTTCGCTGCGGCCAGTCGTTCGGCAGCTTGTTGTTTAGCACTCTTAGCCGCTGACGCATTCACGATCAGTGTATTGGCAATCTCGTCAGTCACATTGTCCAACGTTTTGTCGAGGGCCGGCTTGATATCCGTTGCCTTGACAAAATAAAACCAGCCGGACTCTTCCTGAATGTCAGAGATTTGACCTCTCGCAAGAGTTGCAAACACTTTGTATCCTGGTCTCTTTGAGGTCTGCCAGCCCATGTCGCCACCATCACCTCTGGTTTTAAACCAGCCTTCCGATGATTCTTTTGCAATGGCGCCGAAGTTTGCACCCTCTGTTTTTGCTTTTGCATGTAGTTCCAATGTCTTGGCCTTAGCCTTGGCGATTCCAGCGGTGTCACCTTTGTCCTTCGGCTTGCGGATCAAGACGCGGCTGACCTTGACTTCTTTGTCTCGCTTATAGTCGGCGATGTTCTTATCGTAGTACGCCTTGATGTCATCTTTTTTATCGTTCTTGAACGCGGCGATGTCATCAGCAGCGGGTGCGGCGATGCTGGCTTTGTGGGCTTCTGGCGAGAAATTAACGTATTCCAAATTCCAAGAACGGCTCTTTCGGTCAAACTCTAGTTTGATCTCTGCATCGCTGACTTTGACCGTGGAGACCAGGAAGTCTAGATAGCGTCTGATGGTGAGCTCTCGTTTCTTCGAGTGGCGATAGACTTCTGGTGAGACACCAAGCGAGCCCGTGAGGATGGCTCTGAAATCCTTGACAGCGATTCGACCTTTTCGGTCGCGGAACAACCATCGGTCCGGCACGTTACGCTCGGACACGATGTATTTTGTGATGTCCTCTTCGCTGACAGTAATCCCCATTTTTCGGGCCTGTTGAGCTAAGATTGTTTGCTCGATCAATTGCTGCGTTGCACTGCGGCTTAACTGTGCGATCGCGCTGGGTTCGTCTGGGAATGCATCGTTGAATTGCTTTTCCCGATAGACTGCCAGGTTGACCTCGCGAACACTAATGTCTTCGCCATTGACTGTCGCAGCCCATCCGCTAATGGCTCGAGGTGTGGGCGCATTTGGCTGACATCCGTCAGCTTGCGGCCCAAAGAAAAAGATGAAAACGAAAATCAAGATCCCAAAAAGGATGTAGACCAAGAAGTTTTGTGATTTTTCACGTAAGTCTGTCAGCATTGTCTAGTCGCCTATTCAATATAGCTCAGTTTTCGCCTAACTAACCGAAAAACACGTTTGGTTAGATGACGTTTTGGACGCGGCATCCTAGGTGACAAGCGGCCATTGGTCAACCCGATCAATTTTTTACTGCGATTGTTTCGCCTTTCATATTGCTGTTCTGATCCTCCTCTGCTATACATCCGCGGTCTTTTCTGAGATGAGAACGAAGCTTTTATGCTCTTCGACTTTGTGTACGGAATGTTCAGCAATGACCTTGCCATCGACCTTGGCACGGCCAACACGCTGATTTATGCGCGCGGCAAGGGGATCGTGTCTTGCGAACCCTCAGTGGTCGCAGTGCGTAAGGATTCCCGTGGTGAACGGCGAGTGCTTGCCGTGGGCCGCGAAGCGAAAGAAATGCTCGGGCGAACGCCAGGAGCCATCGCGGCCATTCGCCCTATGAAGGATGGAGTGATTGCCGACTTCGATGTCACGGAAGCCATGATCCGGCATTTCATTACACGCGCTCATCAGCGCAGCGCATTGGTCAAGCCCCGAGTCATCATCGGTGTTCCATCTGGAATCACCGAGGTCGAAAAGCGGGCCGTGCGTGAGTCAGCTCAGACCGCTGGTGCTCGGGAAGTCTACCTGATCGAGGAACCGATCGCCGCTGCCATCGGTGCAGGACTGCCGATCACGGAGCCGTCTGGTAACATGATCGTCGATATCGGTGGTGGGACCACCGAAGTCGCAGTGATTTCCCTCTCTGGGATCGTCTACTCGCGGTCTGTCCGTGTTGGTGGAGACAAACTAGATGCGGCCATCGTCCAGTACGTCAAACGGAAATACAATCTCCTCATCGGCGAACAGATGGCGGAACGCGTCAAATGTCACATCGGCAATTGTTATGACTCTGGTGAGACAAAGAGCATGGAGGTCAAGGGCCGGGACCTTGTCGCGGGCTTACCTCGGACATTGACGGTCTCATCGGATGAGATCAGGCAAGCACTGGCAGAGCCCGTCAACGCCATCATTGAAGCGGTTCGGATCGCCCTGGAGCAGACGCCGCCCGAACTCAGCGCCGACATCGTGGACAAGGGGATTGTACTCGCCGGTGGAGGCGCCTTCCTCAAAGGCCTCGACATGTTGATGCGAGAGGAGACCGGCTTGCCAGTTCTGATTGCAGACGAACCCTTGTCGTCAGTCGTTCTTGGTTGCGGAAAGGCGCTCGACGAACTTGACCTCTTGAAGAACGTCGCCGTCGACGCCTAATGCGTCAGCGCAAGCAACGCCTGGTACCTGTCTACGGTGCTGGAATCGTCCTTTTCTTAATTTGCTTAGCCTCTATTCGTTACGACAGCCGTCGTCTTGAACCATCTATGATTCACGGTAGTGTCGTGGCTTTGACTGAGCCGGTGCACAATATGATGACCGAATGGGGGGGCACGGTTCGGGATGTTGCTTCCTCGGTCGCTGATGCACAGGGGATCATAAAAAAGAATGATACGCTGTCTCGACGGGTCTCCGAATTAGAGACCGAGCGCGCTAAGTTGACAAATATTAAAAACGAAAATGGGCAACTCCGTAATCTTCTGGGCATTTCCGAAGATCGTAAAGACCTCCGCTTGAGAATGGCGAAGGTTGCGCGGAAGTCAGCCAGTTCTTTCAGCCGTGTTGTCGGCATTGAATTAGAGGCATCTGAAGGGCTCGAGGTTGGTATGTCTGTGATCGCATCGGGTGGTCTTGTCGGCCAGATCCGAGCGATTGTGAATGACAAGCCCGAAGTGCTTCTGGTCACCGATGCTCGGAGCGCAGTTGACGTGGTTCTTGAAAAGAGCCGGACTCGAGGGATCGCCGTCGGGTCAGGTGACCAGAGAACGTATCGTGCCGAACTCAAATATGTTGATCGCGCTGAGTCGGCCCAGGATGGCGAACGCGTCTTGACGACCGGTGACGATGGCCGATTTCAAGCCGGGCTGCTCCTGGGTACAGTCCGCCTAGATCCCCGTGCGCCGCGACGTCAGATTTCCGTCATTCCAGCCGTCCACTTCGAAGCGCTCGACTTGGTCTATGTCGTTCTTGGAGAGACGGGGTTAGAGCCTGATGGCAAGCGCTACAAGGCGAAAAAGAAATGAGTCTATTAATTTGGATTGTTCTCGGCTTGTTTGCCTCCGTACTCCAAGTCTACTTATCGATTATCTTTGGTAGCGAAGCGTGGACACCCCAACTCTGGTTTATCTTTTGTCTTTGGTTGGCGACTAAACGCGAGCGTTTTTCGGCCTTGACAGCCATTTTTATGACCGGTTTCTGGTTAGATGGCTTTTCGGGGGGGCCAATGGGTACTCAAGCGGCGATGGGATTAATCATTTACCTAGCGTCTTTGCAATTAACAGACCGGATTCAGCTTCGCGGAATCGGCCTCATCGTCCTCGGCGCTCTAGCGGGTCTATTGAGTATCCTGGTTGGATTGATCGCTGTTAAAGTGGGTGGAGGCAGCCGTGTCGGTCCTCAATTTGCGGTTATCTTTGGCCCACGCATAATGTGTATGGCATTGGTGACCCCGATCTTTGTCGCAACCTTGAACATTCTTCACGGTTTAAGGCGGAACCGGGCAACCCTCGAAACCTTCTGACTGAGGTTTTATTTTTACCCGCGGGAATGCGGTTCTCGTCAGGTTGGTTTGACCCAGGCCAAGGTTCTGTTAGCCTTACCGAAAGCAAGAGTCTATTAAACGCTGAACCCCATGGTTCAAGATGTGCTACACATGGTGTTTCGGATACATCACTTGGGTAGTCCAACTACGGGAGAGCAGGAGTGCGAATACAGGGGGAATTACCCGTCGCAGCATATCGACGGAGAGCAGTCCGTTTTGCCTTGGTCGCTCTCGCTATTTGTATGATCCTCATCGGCCGCCTCGGGTACTTGCAATTCGTTGAAGGACCAACGCTGAAAATGGTTTCCTCGAACAATTATGTTCGAACCAAGCGACTGCCAGCTCAGCGTGGGTCTATTTTGGACCGAAATGGAACAACGTTGGCTGTCCATGAGCCGGCTTTTGGTTTGGCATTTCAGCCTTATCTCCTCAAAGATGATGACATCCCGACTTTGATCACTGAGCTGAAGACCATCTTCGATGAAACAGAAGGTGGAAAAAACAGCTCAAAAAAAGATGCTGTACGCACGATTCATTACCTTGATTTGGTCAAGCAGCTAAAGTTGCCTCGCGGCGCCGATCGTTTTCGCCCGGTCCCTTTTGTGGTGGATGGTAAACGGAAGATCTTGACCCGAAAACAGGTCGCTCAGATCGAGAGCCTGAGAGCAACGATTTCTGGCATATTGGTCGACCATAGATACATGCGCCGTTACCCACAGCACGAACATAAATACGAGGATGAAGATGACAAGCCGTGGAAGCTTGGTGCTCATCTATTAGGCTATCTTGGCCGCCCGACCGCTTATGAGATACGAGCCAACCCCAGATACCACGTTGATTCCATGTTGGGTCGTGCGGGTTTGGAGCGACGCCTCGAATCCGAACTGGCGGGCAAAGATGGCTTTGAGCGGTACGTCGTGAGCGCGAGTGGTCGTGCACAAAAACCTGACGTCGCTTGGGTCAAAAAAGCGATGGAAGGCATTGTTCCGAGGGAAGATCCGAAACGTGGCTTTGATGTCGAACTCTCAATCGATGCAAAAATTCAGAGAATGTTAACCAGCGCCATGTCGGGTCGAGATTCTGGAGCTGCTGTCGTCATTGAGGTCCAAACCGGCGCCGTTCTTGGCATTGTATCGAAACCAACCTTTGACCCAAATGTGTGGTCGGGTCGCCTAACAAGGCGTCGAAAACAAGCCATCGATAACGACCCGCACAAACCCATGGTTGATAAAAGCGTCCAAGCTTATTTTCCGGGGTCCGTCTACAAAATAGTGACGGCCTTTGCCGCCATGGATTTAGGCATGCTCGATCCACTTGAATTGATCGAAAGCCCCGGCGCATATGAGTTTGGTAATCGTACCTTTCACTGTCATAAGCGGTCAGGACATGGTCGGATCAATCTTGCGAGAGCCTTATCGGCCTCTGCGGATGTCTACTTCTATAAGTTGGGTGAGCAAATTGGTATTGATCGACTCGCTCAATATGGGCGTCGTTTTGGTTTCGGTCGACGGACGGGGTTATCCATCAATGGTGAGTCCAAAGGGCTCATGCCGACCAAAGCCTATCACGATGAGACAACTCCAGGTGGTTACCAATATGGACTCGCGCTATCGACGGCCGTAGGTCAGGGTGATGTGCGCACAACACCGCTTCAAGTCGCTGTAGCCTATGCCGCATTGGCAAACGGAGGTCGTATCTTAAAACCCTATGTTGTGAATCGAGTCATTCGAAGCGACGGCAGCATCGTACGGGAAGCCAAACCAACCGTCGTGGATACACTGGCCGATCAGGCTGACTTTCTAGAGTCCATTAACGAAGGCTTGAGGCAAGCTGTTCATGACGAGGAATTTGGTACGGGCCACCTCGCAGCCGTCAAAGACGGTCTGATTGGCGGCAAGACGGGAACAGCTCAGGTTCGAAAGTTGGGTCGAGGCCGCAATCGACATGTCATTCGGCATTTTCGCGAGCGAGACCACGCGTGGTTTGCTGCCTATGCACCGTACGATGTCCCTAAAATTGCCGTGGTTGTGTTCATTGAACACGGCGGCAGTGGTGGGAAACAGGCTGCACCTGTCATCCGTAAAATTTTAGATCAGTATAATCGAAACTTTACTTTGTTTGCCCAGTCAGAAACAGCGCAGTCGGACCGTAATCGATGAACAACTTTTCCTGGCGATTGATCCCCTGGGGCGTTGTTTTTATCGTCATCGCGCTCAGCGCCATTAGTGTCATTAACTTACACTCAACGGGAATTGGAACAGACAGCCAAGTTCATATTACTCAGCTTGTTTGGCTGGCGGCCGGTTCAGTTCTGATGTTTGTCGTTGCCATGATCGACGTACGCATCATTCGGCAGCTCATTCCCGTCTTTTACGTGGCGGTCATCATCACACTTGCTTTGGTGCTGGTGATCGGAAAAGAAGTCAATGGGTCGAGACGCTGGCTCGACCTTGGCTTCGCAGGTTTTCAACCGTCCGAACTTGCGAAATTAGCGGTCATACTGAGCCTTGCAGGTTGGTTCCATCGAGTTGCACGTCCCGATGGGTACGGTCTTGGCGATCTTATCCCTGTGGCCTTATTGCTCGGTGTACCCATGTTCTTGGTACTCAAAGAACCCGACTTGGGTCATACGCTTATGCTCCTTTTCATCGGTGGAACAATGGTCATTTTTGAAAAGCTGCAGCGACGAGCGTTTATCTCCATTGTTTTGACTGCGCTTTTCATCGCGCCTGGACTTTGGACCTTTGTCCTCCATGATTATCAGAAAAACCGAATCTTGACCTTATTGGACAGTGACGGTGACAAACTCCGGACGGGCTGGCATGCGAGGCAGGCGCGTATCGCCGTTGGTAGTGGCGGATTTCTCGGCAAAGGACATGGCTCGGGTACGCAGGTGGCCGGTGAATTTCTTCCCGAAAATCATACAGACTTTGTCTTTGCACATTTGTCCGAGGAACATGGTTTTGTCGGGGGATCTACAGTCCTCTTACTCTACTTCCTACTGGTCTTATCTGCTCTACGGGCGGCTGCTCGAGCGAGAGATAGATTTGCGGCAGGGGTTGCCATAGGCGTTGGTGCGCTTATCTTCTGGCACGTCCTGATGAATATTGGGATGGTACTGAATATTCTCCCGGTGACGGGAGTGACGCTACCGTTGCTCAGTTACGGGGGGACATCAGCACTCACCGTGATGGTGGCAATCGGATTATTGTTGAATATCGAGGTCCGGCGGAGCATGTTTCAGTCGCGTCTTTCATAATCGATCAGAGAAAGGATAAATCATGGGCAGTTACGTAGATGTAAATCAGGCAGATTTTCAAAATCAGGTTATCGATAGTGATGTACCTGTAATTGTCGACTTTTGGGCGCCTTGGTGCGGGCCTTGTCGCGCAATCGCACCCCATGTCGAGACACTCGGCACTGAATATGAGGGTCGTGTCAAGGTCGCGAAGATTAACGTCGATAACAATCAACAGCTGGCTGTCACGTATGGCATCCGCGGGATTCCCGCAATCTTAGTTTTCAAGAATGGTCAGGTCGTTAATCAATTAAATGGCATGCCGGGCAATCCTTTGGGTGCCCTCAGAGATCTGGCCGAAGCCGCGCTCTAAGTCATCCCACTGCTGTGGGCAGCGCACCTGTTGCTCCAGCGCTGAGCTGCTGTCTCGTGGACGTCGACCTTTGATTGCATCCCCCTTTTGGTGCGTTGTATTTCGTAATTCCATCGAATGGTGGCACACTGTCTAAGGTTCATGGCCTGGTGTAGGGGAAAATTGCATGCGCACAATGCTCATTATCGGCGCGGTCGCCTACGCCTCTGCCACCCTCGCTTACTTAGTCGACCTCGCTACGAGCAAGGACGGGCGGTTATTGCCAAGGCGGCTGTACACAGCGGCGACGCTGTATTGGCTTATCGCTTTTCCCATCGGCGCAGCCTACTTCCCGCTCTGTGTGGGTTTACGACCTTGGCTGCTCGCTTCGGGATGGATACTGGGCGCTATTTTTCTGTTCCTGGAGCGCCGGTATCCTATCTCAGCTCTGGGCAGCTTAGTCTCTGCTCTGTCTACCGTCTTATCGATTATCAGCATTTTCATCGCCGCCGAGGCCTCCGATATATTGGCTGGCCCCCTGGCTGACTGGGTCCTGTGGATTCATATTTCACTCGCGTTCTTGGGTGTCGTCGCCTTTGCGCTCGCCGCAGCCATTTCAATTTTATACTTATTTGTTTCTGGTCGGATAAAGCGCAAGCTCTCCCTTCCGGGCAAGCTGCCACCCCTAAGCATTCTCGATAATCTTGCGCTTAAAATCATCAGCATTGGTTTTCCGTTTTACACGGTTGCCCTCCTTCTGGGCAGTGCTCAAGCGGTTCGTTCGGGTACAGATGAAATTAAGCTTGCTTATATTCTGGCGAGTCTTTCTTGGCTCATTTACGGCATCGTATTACAGGCCCGTCTGACTGCTGGTTGGCGGGGGCGAAACGCAGCGACGCTGACAATCATCGGATGTATAGCGGCGTTCATGGTCGTTGGTTTGTATTCGTCAGGTACTGCTTAAGATGCAATTTTTTGTTCTCGGTTTGAATCACAAGACCGCGCCGATTCAGCTGCGGGAAAAGTTTTCGATTCTTGATGAGTCGTTGGCGACAACTGCGCAGCGGATTCGTCAGGCGGGCCTGCAAGAGTCATTTGTTGTCTCGACGTGCAACCGGGTTGAATTATATGGCGCGGGTCATTCCGTGTCTGGTTTGGGGGAATCCCTGGGGCATATCCTGGCAGACGTGGGTCAAACCAGCCTTGGAAAACTGGTACCTCATGTCTATGAACACAGTGGTGGAGAAGCGATTCATCATCTTTTTCGGGTGGCGGCCAGTCTGGATAGCATGATCGTTGGTGAACCTCAGATTCTAGGCCAGCTTAAATCAGCGTATTCTAAATGCCGGAAAGCAGGCGTAACCGGTCCACTGCTCAACCGTGCTGTTGAACGCGCATTCTCCGTTGCTAAGAAGGTGCGGAGTGAAACCGGAATTGGCGAGCATGCCATTTCTATCAGCAGTGTTGCCATTCAACTTGCTCGGCAAATATTTGGTCAACTCGACGATAAGAAGGCCGCGCTGGTTGGTGCAGGCAAGATGGGGCAGTTAGCTGCTCGACACATTCGCGATGCCGGTATTTCTCAGCTTTACGTGGCCAATCGTAGTTTCGAGCGTGCTCAGGCATTATCTAATGAGCTTCAAGGGCATCCGCGTTATCTAAATGAACTGGGTCAACTTCTGAGTCTTGTCGACATCGTCATCACATCGACAGCGTCCAAGACTCATCTCGTCGATGTTAAGATGATGAAGACGGTGATGAAGGCGAGAAAGTACCGCCCAATTTTTTTCATCGATATCGCGGTGCCTAGAAATGTGTGCCCTGATCTCAACCAGATGGATAATGTTTACGTTTATGACGTTGATGATTTAAACGGGATTTCTAATGAGAATAAAGAGACCAGAGCTACTGAGGCACGCCTCGCTGAGGCTGTGGTTTTTGAGCAAGCGCAGCGCTTTATTGGGGAACTTTCGGGGCTTGCCCTCAAACCGACGATTATGGAATTAAAGGAACAGATCGCGGTTATGAAAGCATCGGAAGTCGACAAATTTCGGCGGCGTCTCACGTCGAATGGGTCCCTGGATGAAGAGCTGATGGGGCAATTAGCGGATGGACTTCTCAACAAGGTACTCCACGGCGCGTTGACGGAATTGAAAAAGCAGGCAGCCGAGGGCAATAGCGAACAGTCTATCGGTATTATCAGACGTATTTTTGGTCTAGACGAACGGAGCCAATAGTGACGTTTAGAATTGCAACCCGAGGATCCGCATTAGCGCTCTGGCAAGCGAACTATGTCGCAGACCGTCTGCGTGAAAAGCACCCCGGTCTCGAGACAGAACTTGTGGTCTACAAAACCATGGGTGATCACATCTTGGATAAACCCTTAGCTGAGATCGGTGGTAAGGGTTTGTTTACCAAAGAACTCGAAGAAGGTTTGTATGCCAAGGCTGTACATTGCGCCGTGCATAGTTTGAAGGACATGCCGACTCAATTGCCCGAGGGTATGGTCTTAGGGGCAATTCCAACTCGCGCTGATGTGCGAGACTGTATCGTTCGGCGAGTTGATGATGTAGAGGACCCGACTCTCGTTGGTACGGCCAGTCTTCGAAGAATGGCCCTTGCCCAAGAGCGCTGGCCGGATGCGCGGACGGAACCTATTCGAGGGAACGTGCAAACGCGTATGGGCCGCTTGTATGAGTCCGGCGAGCGGCGTGTTGATGCTGTCATCCTTGCTATGGCGGGTTTATTGAGGCTGGGGTTGACACAAACTGAGGACCGCTATGACTTTTCTCCGCTCAATCCGGAAAAATGGATTCCAGCCGTGGGTCAGGGCGCACTCGCCATTGAATGTCGAGACGATGACGCGGAGACATTGGCCGTGTTGTCTGCGCTGCATGACGAACAAACCGCACATTGTGTGACAGCCGAGCGCGCCTTCATGCGGGCTGTCGAAGGAGATTGTCGAGTACCGGTGGGCGGCTATGCGACAGCCGACGGCGACCACTTACGACTCAGGGCATTCATCGCAACGACCGATGGGCAAACGAGGCTTATTGAAACCCGATTTGGTCGTGACGCTGACCAGTTGGGTCGAGACGTAGCCCAGCTCCTGCTCGATGCAGGTGGTCGAGACATACTCGCTCGTTTGAGGGGGCGGGGCTGAGTGGCAGGCCGAGTCTACCTCGTCGGCGCGGGGCCTTGGGATCCAGGGTTATTGACGCTTCGAGGCCAGACATTGCTCAGACGAGCGGACACGGTCATTTATGATTATTTGGTCAATCCGGAGATCCTACAACATACACGGGCAGACGCCCTCCTTGTGCCAACTGGGCGGTCCAGTTATCGGATGACCCAAGCTGAGATCTGTCAACGTCTGGTTGATGAATGTCGGCTAGGTAGACATGTCGTGCGCCTCAAAGGTGGCGATCCCTTTGTCTTTGGGCGCGGCGGGGAGGAGGCGGAGGCTCTGCGCAAAGTCGGGTTGGAATTTGAAGTCGTGCCCGGTGTTACCGCAGCCATTGCGAGCTGCGCTTATGCAGGGATCCCTGTAACTCATCGCGATTACGGTTCAACGCTTGGCCTGTGTACTGGTCATTCGAGGGACGATGAACCTGATACAGACTTAAATTGGGGGGCCCTCGCATCCCTTGATACCATCGTTTTCTATATGGCTGCTAAACGGCTGTCGCGGGTTCGAGATAACTTGATCGCGGCTGGACGTCCGCAGAAAACGCCTGTCGCTCTGGTTCGCTGGGCAACCCGCGCGGACCAGCAGACGGTCGTCACCGACTTAGACGGGATGGTCGATGCGGCGGCGGCTCAAAAAATGACAGCACCGATGACGATTGTCATCGGCGAGATTGTCAACCTACGAAGAACAATTTCCTGGTATGAAAAGCGACCACTGTTTGGCCAACGAATCGTCGTTACTCGCAGTCATCGGCAACGTGGCGAACTCTCGACACGATTAAGCGACCTAGGCGCCCAGGTGATTCCGTATCCAACCATTGATTTTGAACCAATACCTGATGGGATAGCCGAGGTAATCAGTACATTTCAGTGTTTTGACTGGGTTGTTTTCACCAGCGCCAATGCCGTCAATTTCTTTCTGGATCAACTTCTCGACGCCGGAGCTGACTTGCGCATTTTCGGCACGATCAAAATTGCCTGTATTGGTCCTGCGACGGCCGAAGGACTGGTCAAGCGCGGCCTCGTGGCAGACCTTGTGCCGAAACGATACGTTGCCGAGGGCTTGCTGGATGCGTTGGGGCAAGTCAGTTTGGCGGGCCAGAAGATTCTGATTCCCAGGGCACTGATCGCTCGCAATACCTTACCCGATGCACTCCGTGTAGCGGCCGATGTCGTTGTTTTGCCTGTCTATAAAACGGTCCCGGCTCAGGTCGACTTGGGTGTTCATGAACGCCTTATCGATGGGGCGTTTGACATCATAACCTTTACGTCCTCGAGTACAGTGACAAACTTTGTCTCGAAATTTAATTCAACAAATTTAGAACATATTCGCTCGACCTGCGTTGTTGTTTGTATCGGGCCTGTTACTGCTCAGACTGCGGCCGAAAATGGCTTTCGGGTTGTTGCGGTTGCTCATGAATATACCATTGACGGCTTAGTCCAGTCGCTCGAGGAATATGTTTCGAGCGTTGACAAGGCTGATTACTCCGATCACTAATTCGCTTACGGGTCGCCTAAGGAGGGATTTGATGTTTCGTAATCGTTTGGAATTGTCCGTTGTCTGCACTTTGGTCATCTGCCTTGTTCAGCAGGGCCATGCGCAAGACGCCCCAGTGGTGAAAAGCGTTGAGGACAGCCCTCAGGTAGAGACAGTCAAGCCGAAGAAGCCCAAAATTCGGATTTGCACAGCTCAGCCGGGCAATAATTATCACCGCTATGGCACTTTGCTGGCTGATCGCTTGAAAGACCAGGCGGATGTTGTGGTCGTCGAGACACGTGGTTCATGGGAAAATCTCGAGATGATGGACTCAAACCCTCGTCGATGCGATGCAATTATCGCTCAGGATGACGCCCACGCACTGCACCAATTCGAAAAGCCAAATTCGGCTCTCACGGTCGATAGAACAGCAACGGTTTATCCCGAATACACCCACCTTCTCTGTCACCGTAAGGTCAAAGCCAACTCGCTGACGGAGCTTGACCCAGAAAAACACCCGATCATTGTCAATCAATATGGCTCTGGATCCTATATAACGTGGAGATTGTTTCGTCGCCTCAACCCAGATTATAAGCGGTTTCGCATCGTTGAGAAAAATCTCGATGAAGGCATTTTAAGAGTCCTCGATGGCAGTAAGCCTGCTTGCTTATTCTTTGTCAGTGGCCTTGGAGGCGACACGCTTGCAACCGCTGACCAAACTTTTGGTGACCAGATCAAACTCTTGAGTATCGCCGATCCCAAACTAACCAGAAAAGTGGGTCGCGATAAGCGACAAATCTACCGCCTCTCATCGATTGCGGCAGACACATATAGGACACTTAATAAAACATCGGTGACTGTGCCGAGTCTAGGCGCGGTGTTTTTCACCAGTCCAGAATGGAAAGCACGCTATCCCGAGGCGGCGCGCCGATTGGCTTCGGCGTTACTGAAGGTCATTTCAGAAAGTCGAAAATAATTCGGCTTTTTCTGACAACCATGGATCGGCCCTTTTCTCACTCATGGGCACTAAATTGAGTCAAAATGACAGTATTTTAAGCTCAGTTTTTCATCAAGGTCGATGACAAGTTGACTTCATCTCCTTAAAAAATCATTCTCTCTATGTAAATTTTTTCAA
Source organism: Myxococcales bacterium (assembly GCA_002731825.1). GTDB lineage: Bacteria > Myxococcota_A > Bradymonadia > UBA7976 > UBA1532 > UBA1532. Next base: position 8,717 of record PCCS01000035.1, on the reverse strand, counting down.
TGAAGCATGAAATTATCATGCACTTTGATCTACAATGCTCTCGGACGACCGCTTCGCGTGATTCGGCCGGTCATGTATACATGTAAGATCTGAATGGTTTCTTGGGGGAAAACAGAGAGCCATTCATTGCGACCCAAGACCGTGTGACGACACGGAAGAGGGGGAGGTTATGAAACGATACTTCAGCATCTTTGCTGCCGCACTTGTTGTGGCCTTGTTTGCGGTCCCCGCCAGTGCGCAGGACCTTGAGGATAACGAGGTCAAGCCAATACCGTATTCGCAGGTCAATCCGACCTTGCCTCATCCGGCCCATGAACAGGCTCGCATCACGCTCAAGGCGATGATTCGGAGGGCCAATTGTGGCTCGTATCAAGTCTGGTGGGATACCGACCGTGACGGCAATTACGACGAAGAGCATCGTCGGGATGTTGGGCGTAATGGTGATGCCAATGCGGTTCTCGATATCGGCCGTAACTTCGTCGTTCCCAATGTGGGCGAAGATACTTCCTTCAATATCAATGTGCGTGTCCGGAACACGTGTACCCAGGAAGACAAGTTTGCTACCTTCCGCTTGTTTATCTACGACTTCCAGCCATCGGATGACCCGCGTAATTGGACCGATGAGCAATTAGACATCATGACCCAGATGGCGATTCAGGAATCTCTCTGGTACATCCACAGAACCATGGGCTCTATTCAGCGCTCCAACCAAGAATTGCATGGACAAGACCAGTTCGATGAAGCGACCGGTATGTCTCTGTGGGCGTTCACTATAAACGGCCACTTGCCAGCCTATCCGCCGGAGTCGGTTTTTAATTTGCCGAATTCGCAGAACATTCGCCAAGACTGGTTCGACGACAACTCAGAACGCTGGCACAATTCACCGTATGCGGAGACAGCCATGCGCTTCGCAAATCACTTGTCAGCCAATGGTGGGCTCCGAGGCATTCCTGGTGGCGAAGAAGAAAACTCATGCGGTTATAATCCCGATGGAACGGACCGAACATGTAACCGACTGGCTGGAACAGCCAATAATCAAGGCGGGTATGCACGGGGCAGCGCCAACGTGTACCGAATGGGCGTCAATCTCGGCGGGATGGCAACAGTGCTTCCTGCCCTCGCTGGAACGCCCGTGTCCTACGGGGCATTGCGGGGGACCAACTGGGAGAATTACATCCAAGAAATGGCAGACCAATTGGGCGCGCAACAAATCGATGGTGGCTGTGCTCGAGGTGGATGGATTTATGGCGATTATGATGGCTCTGCTGGATGTAATACCAGCGATGCTTCGACGTCTCAATGGGCCTACATCGGACTTGAAAGTGCAGAAATTGCGGGCAGTCCCTATGGTGTCTTCGTCAATAACAAGCACAAATACAGAATCGCCGACAATCTGATCAATAATCAACGAGGCGATGGCGGTGCCGGATATCGCTCATCGTCCGGTCGGGGTGACTTCAAACTGACGGGCGGCTCTTTGGTTGCAGCGCGTTGGCTTGGTATTCATCAATTTAACAGCAACGATGGCGCGACGGCCTTTGCGCGTCAGTCGGGATTTAGCCGAGGTGCTCTGCGCAGTAATTACGATACATATGTCGCTCATTTGGCCAACAACTGGACCAATCAGCGAAGCGTGGGTAGCCACTGGGCTGATAGCATGTGGGAGTTCGGGGATTACCTCTGTGGAGATACCAGCGGTGTCTACAACCAAGAGCGGTGCGGCAGTAGCTACGCCATGTACTCTCTCCAGAAAGGGTTTCGAACCGGTACACCAGAAATCGAAATCATCGGTAATCGCGATTGGGTTCGTGAATTCAACACCTATTACCTCCGCGCTCAAGACCGCCACGCAGACAATAATAACCCCATGAGCAATTATGACGTTCATGGACGGATTTACGATACATACTGTCGAGACCACTCCGTCACATGTAGTCGGGCGGGTGGTCGCTTAGCCCAGCCCATGGGCAACTTGGTTATGACGCCCTCGATTTTTAACCCGAAGCCAGTCGCCATCGGTGAAGTTGCACCAGCCGAGGTCTCAGAGGGGTGTGCTGGTGGTAACGCCGGTCTTGTCACCTTTGATCACACAGAATCTTTTCATCCAAATCCAGAGAGTCGCATTGTTGCCTATCGCTGGGATGTCAACGCCAATGATGGCCTTTGGTGGGAAGGCGATGGAGACCCTGACTTTGAAACACCGGATGAGAATGACAACTTTTCAGAAACGTTTGAGTTCACATACCCAACTCGCGGCAACTACACCGCGACACTTCAGGTCGTCGACAGCATCGGACAGACCAAGACAACGACCGTCGCGATTCGTGTCAATCCGGCTCAGAATGTGGCTCCAGCGGCGGCCCATGGCGGTCCGTATGTCTTAGAGCAAGGCGCTGAACTTGAATTAAACGGGTCCGGCAACGATCAGAATATCGGGTGTGGCGATAACATCAGCATTGCGTGGGACCTTGATAACGACGGTAATTATGACGATGCCCAGGGGGCGACGCCAACCATCGCCTGGAATTTCTTCCAGAACTTCCCGGTGGAACAGCCGAGAGTCGTTCGAATCCGCGTGACCGACAGTGCGGGTGCCAGCGCAACAGCAGAGACAACCCTGACCATCTATCCGAGAGATCCGGTTGCTGTTGCGACAGCGCAGCCTAATCCCGCAGCCTGCCAACAAGAAATCACCTTTGTCGGTACGGCGAGTTACCATCCAAATCCCCAACGGTCCATTTCAAACTACGACTGGGATGTTGACGGTGAAGCCGGATTTGAAGGGGCGAGTGAACGATTTACCTATGCCTATGGCCGTTTCGGAGATTACCAGGTCACTCTGCGCGTGACGGACGATTTGGGGCGAACTCACAGTACCCAAATCGATGTTGCTGTCAATCAGGGTAATCGAGCGCCTGTTGCACGTGTCGCCGATGCAAACTACGTCGTTCTTGAAGGAGATGACTTAGTTCTCGATGGCCGAGGCTCATCGGACGATGATGTGCCCTGCGGTGATTCCATCGTCGAGTACGCTTGGGATATTAATGGGGACGGAGACTTTAACGATGCTGGCATCGATGTAACAGGTGCGAATCCGACGGTTGCTTGGGCTGTCATTGAGGCCAATATGGATGGGCCAGCGAATCGCGATACGGGTCTCCCTAACAATACGGTCACCCTTCGCGTCACGGACAGTTTCGGAGCCATTCACACGGCGACCACCACTGTCGCTCGCTACACCGCTCGACCAACGGCTTTGGTTGTCCAGACACCAAATCCGGCCGCAATCGGCCAAAGAACAGGTGTCGCCAATGTGACCCTTGACGGGCGTGAGAGTTTCAGCCCTGTTCCAGGGAACACCATTGCCAGTTACGAATGGCTATTTAACCCAGACAATGCACCCGTTGATGGTGCAGCCGTCAACCCGACATCGACCGACGCGGTCGACAATTTTCAACTGGTTTTCGACCTGCCTCTGCAAGACGGGCAGATTCCACCGGTTCAAGCCTACCTGCGGGTCACTGATAATACGGGCCGCCAAAGCTTATGGGTTCGGTATGATGTCGCCTATGACATTCCGCCAACGCCGCCGACGGCTGACGCTGACCCAACGGACCCGCCGGAAGGGCAATATCATATCCTCATCGGTGAGAGCGTGACCCTGGATGGGTCTCAATCATCAGACCCTGATCCCGAAGATTTCGTGAGTGCCTATCGTTGGGATATTGATGCCGACGACAATTTTACGGCCGATGTCACCCAATTGGATGAAAATGGCGATGGTGCTGAGGCCAGAATCGACGTGTCCGCTGCTGACCTCAGCGGCTTTGGTGTCGATGCGGCGGGTACCTACCCCATCACGCTTGAAGTCACCGATGGCTTCGGTCAAACCGGCACCGACACAAGTGTTTTGCACGTCTATGAAGTCGACCCGGTGGCAGCATTTACCATCAACCCGAATCCAGTCGCGTGTAATGCGCAGATTAACCTGGATGCCAGTGCGTGTTTCCACCCTCACCCCGATATCGAGATTACGTCTTGGGAATGGGATATGAATGGCAATGGACGCTATGATGATGCGATGGATACGATGGGCCGTCAGACGACCATGCGCTTCTCCCAGTTCACCTTTGGCAACGACAATGTCATCGGCTTGAGAGTGACTGATAGCCGGAACAACACCAATGAAATGACAGGGACCGTGGCCGTCACAGAAGGAAACCGTTCACCGGCTGCCAATGCAGGTGGCTATCGCGATGCCGACGGGGCTGTGGTCGGGCCATATGCCATCGCGGTTGGCGAATCCCTGACACTCAATAGCGACGGGACGAGCGACCCCGATTCGGCGTGCGGTGATGCCGTTGTAGCCCTGAGTTGGGACCTGGACCGAAACGGCGTTGAAGATTCCAATGAAGCAGCGCCTCAGTTTACTTGGGCACAGCTCAATGGATTCGGCATTAACGGCGCCGGCGATTACGAAATTCAGCTCACTGCCACCGACAGATTCGGTGCGACTGGCACCGCGACAGCGCGGCTTCTCGTTGTCGACGGACCAAACGCCGTGGCGACGGCAACTCCAAACCGAACAGGCTGTTCAAATAATGTCACATTCTCCGGTGGTAATAGCACAGTCAATGGACCAGACGGTCAAGGCTTCGCAATTGAACGGTATGAGTGGGACTTTGATGGTGATGGCCAATATGACGATGCAACAGGCGAGAACGTCACGCGTGCTGCCGTGGCGCTCCCAGATGCGAACAATCAGATCGTGATGTCAGCCGCCCTGCGCGTTGTCGACGAAACCGGCCGTTCAGGTACAACGATTGTGGAGGTCGCAATCGACTCACAAAACGTACCACCCATCTCCGATGCGGGCGGCCCGTATACGACAGGGCCAACAAACAACGGCTTTTTGGCTGTGCGTCTCGACGGACGTGGCTCTAGAGATCCGAACGCACCGTGCGATGAAATTGTGACATATAAGTGGGATACGGACGGCGATGGACTCTATGGCAGCGACGACAATCCGGCTGACCGAGAAGGGGAAATCGTCGACAACTACACAAGCGGAGAATGGCAGATCAACACGGTTCAGACTATTAGGTTAATCGTCTGTGACCGCCAGGGTTCATGTTCGCCTGCCAGCGAAGCGGAAATTGCAGTGCTTGATGAGGCTCCTCCACAGGGTGAGGTTTTGTCACCGCGCGCGACAGACAACCCCTGTTTTGGAAATGCACCGTTCACTGTCAGCGTGTCCGTCAGTGACCCAGCTGGTGACCCAGTCACAGTCACTATCTTCATCGCTGGTGAGGAAGTCGCAAGCCGACTGGTCGATACGCCCGACAACGGCGCACCTGTTCAAGTCGACTTGGACGTCGACCCACGAAACGTAGTGCCAGAGGGGCGTCAGTCCATCGATGTTCTCTTAGAGGACGACAACGGTGCATCCGCTGAACTCACCGCTGGTGGTCGTATCTTGTTCGACCGAACTGCACCGGAGGTGACCATTGGAAACGAACTCCGTGATGGTGTTTGTTACAATCCGAATCAAGTGCCCGAGCCCTCCATCGATATTGTGGATGCCGATCCAAACCCATCCATTATACGGGCCGTCCAGGACGATGGTTGTGGCCGCACTCTCCGAGTCACGGCGACAGACAGTTGCGGCAACGAAGGCGTTGGCACTCGTGAATATCTCATCGCCGAACCGGTGAGCGTCGATATTACTGGACCGGCTGACAACAGCTTAGTCCGTTCCGCACAAGTCAGTTGGGACGTTGTTGGGCCAGACACCTGTGCGTCACGTATCGAGGCCACTCTAAACCGAGCTGGTGCGGCCTCGCAGCCGTATAACGAAGGAGCTGAGATCAACGCACCGGGTGAGTATTCCGTTGCGCTGCAAATCGCCAACTGTAACGGAGCGACCCGCGGCCAGACTCGATCGTTCATTGTCAACGGACCACCTGTGGCCGTCGCCATCACCAACGGACACCCCAATGCGGTTCCAGGTGAGATCGCTTACGCAGCCACAGAAGGAGATGGGCTCCAAGTCGATGGTTCGGAATCTCGACCACCAGAAGCGGCCGATAGTATCGTCGCATACCGATGGGATTGGGATGGTGATGGCCAATTCGACGCGGAAGGTGTGAGACCGAACTTCCCGACAGAAAATGATGGCATCTTTAATGGTCGGCTGACCGTGGAAGACAGTCTTGGACTGACGGGCAGTCAGGCATTTAGAGTCACTATAGCTGATGTAGACCCCGTCGCTGATGCCGGTGGTCCGTACGTCGTGCCTCAGGGAACACCCATTGAATTCGACGGCCGTGGCAGTCGAGCTGGCAGTGGGTCCGACCCGATTACGCGGTACGAGTGGGACTTTGATGATGGCACGGACCCAGGCGCCGGTGTGCGGCCCGTTCACACATTTGTTGAGAATGGAACCTACAGTGTGACTCTGACCGTTCACGATGAAGACAGCAGCAGCAGCGTGGTTGTTCGTGTGGAAGTTCGAGACGTCGACCCGATTGTTCAGGGCATCGATGTGCCTGCGCAGATTTATGAGATCGCACGTATGCGGTTCCAGGTAAATGCACAACCAGGTGCGCCGGGCGACCCCATCACGCGCTACGAATGGGACTTTGACGGCGACGGCGATGCTGAAGTTGCGGGACCCAATGAGGCCACCATTGATCACCAGTTCCACGACGCGGGTACGTACAACGGGATCGTGACGGTTCGAGACGGTGACTCCCTATTCGATCAGCCGCTCTTGACCGAGGTTCGAGAGATCACGATGCTTGAATTGGTTCAGTTCATCCGAGTGCGCGTCACCGAGGAGATGCAAGCGGCAGTCGCTGATGGCAATGTCGCTGATGTCATTCCGTTGGCCGCCATTGATGATTATTTCGATAAAGCAGAATGGGGCGAAGAGAACGGGTATACCGGTAACACGCTATTGGCCCTCAAGCCCATCGTACAAGCCCTGTCCGCAACCCATCGCAATGGTGTGAATTTTGGACTTGAGCTATGGGCGATGTCGCGACAGTTGCAACGGCTCATTCGGGACGAACGCGCCGTGTTGGAAGCACAAGGTCTCGGCGCAGATGACCCAAGTATGGCACGGGCAAACACGCAAATAGACGACTTCAACGCCATCTATTTGGAGCCCAACTTCAAGGCAGACGCCTTTGAAGCCAACGGGGGTCAATTGACCAGCAACTTGTTGACGCTGGCCACCGAAGCCTACTACTGGCTCAAGGACGTAAGCGACCCCTGTTACGCCAATGGTCGATTCCCCATTCCGCAAGGATTTGGTGACCCTGCGACCATCTCTCAAGCCGCACAGCCGGTCAACGTTCACGTGACCAACTCCATTGGCGGACTGAGAGATGAAATGGTGAATTATCGAAATGCAGCAGGGGCAGCTGGAAACCCAGGTCCTGGGGTCGAGCAAATGAGTTCGGCTGTCGATACGGTGGGTCCAATTCTCACCGACGTTGCGAAATCCGTTACATTCCCATGTCCTGAAGGGACGACCTGTGTCACCGACCGCGAAGCCCTAGATATGGAGCTTGAGACAATGTCGCTGGTCAAGAGTCTGACCGCTGCCGAAGTACAGGGCGTCTGGGTCCGGAATTGGCAAGCGTGTCTAACCCATGCTCTGAAGTTCCGTATTGAAATCTCGCTTTTGCGTGTTGAGTTCCTCTGCGGAGCCAATATTCCATATGTTCGCGAGGCAAGAGACATTCAGAGAATCGGTCTCGATATCTTCGATGAGGGTAATTACCCCTTGGCGTTGGAATACTATGCGGATGACGAACGTCGATGCATGATGATCGACATCTACAACCGCTGCATTGTTCCAGAGCCCGCAGCATGGGTAGAAGACCAAGACGGAAACCGAGTGGCGCCGGCAGTCTACGATCTTCCAGATGTCTGTGAGCAGGACGACGATGACGCTGCAGACGGTGCTGCAGGTGGTGACCAACAAGGGAACGATAACAACCAAGGCGCCAACAATGCGAACGACGCCTGTGGAGACGTAAATGAAGGGAATGTCGCCTTCCGAGTCTGTCGCGATCAGGTCAACCAAGCCCAGGCTGCCGATGCGTGTGCAGCGGCCGGGTTCGACGGTTTAGCGACCATTACCTCAGCCCAAGAACAAGCGGCAGTGGAGACGTTACTCCAAGATAATAATGGGTATTGGATTGGGCTTGTGCAGCGGGGTAATGGCCATGAATGGTTGAGTGGTCTGCAGCTTGATTATACCAACTGGCGGGTTGGTGAGCCTGATGGAAACGGCGATTGCGTTCGAATGTTGAGCTCCCAAAATTGGCAATGGAACGATGCGAATTGTGCTCAAGATATCCAAATTTGTGCTCAGGGCTGCCCAGACGATTGGGTTGACCGCCCGTATGGCTACGTATGTGAGCGCCGCTAAAGTACTGTGACGCCCGTCAGCCTCTATTGGCGCCGCGTGAGTCCTTAGACACGGTCCATAGCCTAAAACCGTGTCTAGGGCGGCCTCATGCTATCTAAGTTGTTGGCCCCGACCACCGGGGCCTGTTCGCCAAAGCCTTGCTTGTTGCAAATCCTCACGACAACTATGGACGTACTCCTCTGACATGTGTAGTGTGCCAGCGCTATGGAACTTGGCCCAAATGTAACCGTCCTTCAGGACGATGATTGTACAACGTATCTGGTTGGCACGGCTC
>PCCS01000034.1 GCA_002731825.1 Myxococcales bacterium | reverse complement strand
CCATTGGCCAATGCAACAGTTTGGCTACACTCAGTGTGACCGCAAACCAGTGTTGCTTGGACAGGCAGACCTGCACATGTCTCTAGGCAACTCTCGTAAATGCCGGTTTGTGTCTCTTCGTTTCCGGCCTCATAGCCAACACAAATACCACTGTTGACAGCGCAGGCTGCAAGGTAAGTACAGGCCGCTGGACATTTGTCGCCCTCAGCTGGACAATCTGGGCTCGCCGGAACGTTTCCACCACCAGCACCACCTTCGGCACCAGCACCACCAGCGCCACCTTCGGCACCAGCACCACCATGATCGTGGTCGTCGTGATCATCGTCGCTACACCCTGTCGTCAAAGACGCAAAGGCAAAGGCTGCGAAAAGGCATGCAATCAATTGAAAATTCTTCATAGTTATCCCCGATTTGGTTTTCCTTCCGAGGCTATAAGAAAAAAGAGTGCACCCCGGCATCGTGGGTGATACAGCGAATTGCATAAGTCGTCAACAAAATGAGTCAAAATCTGTCATAGGAAAGATACATAAATGTCATCTAGACTTGGGGGGGGAGATGACGCTTTTTGCGCCGTCAATCGACGGCTCTTATCAATCGCCGTCCGGTGGTGTCATTCGACATTGGGGAAGCTGGTCTCCCTCGGGGGCTGCAGCCCACTCAGATGGTAAGAGCATGCCCATATCGAGACATTCATCTGGAATGTCATCATCGGGGATCGGTACGTCTCTGTCGTTTTGGTTCAACAGGGCTTGCTCGTCGCGCAAGAACCAGCAGTGATAGATACCAATGATCGGACATAGGGCGCGCTCTGTATCGCCGTAGAGATTAATAACGGCCTGAATTTCTCGATTGTCGAGCAATTGGATGCCGTCATCAATACTGCTCTGCGCATATTGGTACATCTGATTACCTGCGGCAGCATCGTCAAACAGCTGGGCCGTTGACAAGGAAAAGTGCGTCATCCAACGAACCACCTGCATAATCGCAAATTGATAAACACGTACGTACGCCCCTTCGTTACCCGCTAACGATGAGTTCCGTGCAACCGACCTGAGGTCCAGTAAGGCTTCTAAGTATTCACTGTCCTCCAAACCGTTTGCGATGCCTTGGTCGAGTAATAGGTCCAAAGATTGCACCACGGCGCTGAGTCGGTTTCGAATCTGGGTCATCGTTTGTTCGGCTGGTTTGTTGATGAGGCCTAAGTACTCTGTCAACTCATCGCGTATGGCGCCTAGGACAGCGCGTCCTTTAGCATACTGGATGTAGTTGGGGCTAAATCGATCCACTTCTCCATCGACATCCTCTTGAGGGGTGGGTACTTCGTCGTAATCCATGAGCCACAGCTGATGGGCAAGCTTCTGATGAAAGAACGCCGACATGGCATTTGACATGGCTTGACTATATTGATCGCCTTCGATTGCGGCACTCATCGCATCCAGGTTATCCGACACAAATTGCATATCAACATCGTAGCCGATTCGAACGTAACGCGCCTGTCCACGAGCTGGATTCATACCTTGAATCCACTCGTTGTATAGGCTGAGGTCTGAGCGTGCCGCCCTGACCAGCATTCTGGCTTGTTGGGTATAGACGGTCACTTGTGCGGCATCGTCTGTATCCCGAATTAAGCCTACGAGGTCAGCCATGGCAGATTGGGTCGCCTTGAGTGCGCCGCCTAGGAAAATGGACGTGCCATAGGGGGCTTGGGCGTAGCCTCGATCAGTCATATGGGCCCCGTCACCAAGCTTACGAGCTAAGCGCAAAAGAGGGGCTGCATCAATATCGTCGTTGGCAGGACATGTGTCACATGGGTTGGCAATGTTATTCAGAGTATCCCGGACCCGACGCATAGCGGCCCCAAGGTTGCTGTTGATAAAGTAGGCATTGGTCGACCCAACATTACCTGCAAAATCGACAGCTTCAATTCGGATGATTCGGTTGCCCGGCTCTAAAAATCGAAGTGAAATTGCACCATCGGTACATAAAGATTGGCCAGCGATCTGCTCTTGGCTGTCGCAGGCAATGTTCTGTACGCTTCTATCCCCGCGAATCGGGAGCCCGGCGCCGTTGAAGGTCCTCTCTGCCAAAACCTTTTGAAAGAATTCTCCCGGATCAGCAATCACTCGGATGCTTCTAATACCCGAGGGTAGCCCGTCGCCTTCGTCTTCAGCGCCTACGCTCAAGCCCAGAGATTGTCCTTGACCAAAAAACGGATAGGTCAAGGTGTTGTCTCCGTCTACGCCACGCTGACTCGGAGACGTAATCGATACTTCGGGCGCCGTACGGTCAATACCGAAAGAGACGGAATTGTCGCGAGCCGTGTTCCCACCTTCATCGGTGACCGAAATAATAAGCGCGTAGCGACCGTCATCTTCATAGCTTACGGTAATATCGTTTCCGTTGCGGACGATATTCGATGGCGCCGGTTCAATTGCCACATCCAAGTTGTCGGGTGCTCCACAGTCGTCAATGACTCGGAACGTAAATGATGCATCCTGTCCAAACCAACCCGTCTCAGGCAAGTCTGAGACTTCAATGCGCGGCACGCCGGTGTCGGTCACGACGACGCTCACGTCAACGGTCGAACTGTTGTTAGACGTATCCGTTGCGACATACCGCAGTGTGTGTTCGCCAACCGCCAAGGTAATGGTGTCAGGCAGAACGTTGAAAGATTGCTCATTCGCGCCCGGATTAATGGTCAGACTTTGCACCAAATCCTGAGCTAAACTGCCGTTGTCAGACCAGATAACCTGGGGGACGGCGATGCGTGCACCGTCCGCAGCATTACAGGCGATCTCAAACCGATCGGGCACTTGGCCGACCACTGTTGGTCCCTGGGTATCGACAACGCGAATCGTAACAGGCGTTGCACTTTCGTTGCCGGATTCATCCGTACACAGAAGCTGCACTTGGCTTTCGCCAAATGGGAACACTTCGCGCACGTCACCCTCATCAGGGTTCTGATCGCAGTTATCGCGGCATGTGAAGTTAACCGCGACGCGGGTTCCAGCTGGAGATGTCGCTTCAGCCTCACCACCGACAGGCGTCGGATTTGGAATTGGCGCGGCAACAACCGGTGCGACGTCATCAACGACATCGATAATGAACGATCCGCGGGTCTCATTACCCCGACTGTCCGTTGCGACGGCGAGCACATCATAACTGCCCGGCTCAAGTCCGACGGTTTCGCCCGGATCGACGTTAATTTCTCGATTCGCATCGATCACAAGAATCAGACTTATAGACGGGTTTCTATCGCGGTCATCTGTTGCTCGAACGTTTGGGATTTCAACGTCAGCAATGCAATTATCTTGGCCGACAGCGACTTCAACATCAGCGAGTGGTGGGTCGAACACCGGCGGTTCTTGGTCTTGATTAGCGAACACGCGCGCCCCACCGAGGAAACCATGGTGAGCGCGATGAGTTCCGTTTTCGGAGTCGCCAACAGCCATGCCCACACCGACGGCACTGAAGTGACGTAAACTTCCGTTGGCTGTCTGCGATTTGCCGCCACCACCTGAAAAGACGTGCGCTGGCATTTTCTCAGCATAGGCAGCTGTCGTCATGCAGACCGCAAGGCCCAGAAGCAACGTCGAGCGTAGTCTCTGATTTACCACGTGAACATCCCCCATCATTCGTCGACCGCGACCGGCCAATTCACACCAGGCGTTTCTGGTGGAATCACCTCGCAATCTTCACCATCAATGAGTCGCAGTCTGTAATCTAACCGCTCATCATCCTGCTGGATTCGATTGATCGCCAGCGGCACAGCACGGACAAAAAAGCCGCGCGCAACATTTGCTGCTGGTATAATAATACACTGTTTTGAATTTCCGCGCTGAATATCTGCAGTGGACGCCAAAACCATTTCGTCCGCATTGAAAAGCTGCAGAAATAGATCGCCGTCGTCACCGAACAAAAATGTTGTTGAAACCGTTCTAGCAGCGCCGGCCGGAACAACGAAATAAAAGGTATCGTCGTCCACAGGGCGTCGCTCACATATCCATTGGTCTTCGCGATCAACCAAGCCATTACCCAGTTCGGTTGCGCCGACAAAAGCATTGTTCGGTTCATCGGGGTCATCTTGGCAGACGAGTTCAGCAGCCTCGACGGTTACATTCATGGAGTAACGGACATTTGCCGCCCCGACGGACCGCACTCGAAGGTAATACGTGCCCGGTCCACGATTCTCTAAACGGACCAACTCGTCGTCTGTATCACTGTGGCCCGCGCGAATTCCAGCGTTGAGCGGCTCTACATCGCCCTCGGCATAAACATCCAGGTCGAGATCGCCCTGTGCATGGGCAAAGGTCAGTTCTGCTGTTAGTGTCGACACACCGTCACCAACAACCACAAATCGGTACCAATCTTCATCACCGTCTGCTCCACACAGGGATAGGTCCCGGTGACGTCCCAAAGCAACCAGTGACGCCTGTCCTTGTTCATTATTGGCGCCGGCTGCGTCATAGCGGTCGTCACCACACACGATGGGCCCCGCCGTTCTAAACAAAACGAGGTCGTATGCAGTCCGGGTCATGCCGATGCTGCGCAGGCGGATTCGATATGTTCCAGCCAATGCCCCTTCGATACGGGCGACATTGTTACGCTCACCGCTCAGTCCAGACGCGAGTTCATTGCCATTGGCGTTATAGATCGTGACCTCGGTATCGCCCCGCTGATTGTCCTCCAAGCGTTCTAGTCTCGCTTCGAAATCATCGTTTTCTCTCAATGTGATCTGGTACCAATCATCATCATCGTCACAGAGGGTGAGGTTCGCGAGTCTAAGGTCTTGCGCAGGGATCAACTCTCGCTGACCATCAAAGCCGTTGAAGACAAATCCATCGCGGTCCATTAGGTTGAATGATGATTCACCCACATTGTTGGGTTCGGCAACATCATCAATGCACAAGATGTTCTGCCGCGACACGCCGACAAAGAGGCGGTAGCGGCCAACCTGATCTTCGTTGACGCCGCGCACGCGGATATCGTACCGGCCGTCTTGAATCAGAAAATTAAATTGTCGGGCTGTAAATTCGACATAGGGGTCACCCACATCGGTGACACCTGCTTCGATGGGGCCCTGGCCTGCATCAGGCAACCCGGGACCAAAGAGAGCAAATTCAAGTTCAGAGTCACGCCCAACATCGTTGCCCAACATCTCCAGGCGGACTGTGATGCCATCACGCTGTCCCATTTCAACGGAAAACCAATCTTGGTCCGCCGGATGGATCGTCCGGTCCCCAATCGTCTCCGACTGCTCGACGTTTGGTAGTGCTAGATTTGTCGCCGACGCCGAGTCATTGTCCGGCTCAGCATCGTCTGGCCCTAATCCTCTGAGCAGCGTGACGTCAAAGCTGTAGTCATTCTCGTCAAAACCACGTCCATAAATTTCGAGCCAGTATCGGCCTTGAAGGACCACGTTGCCGGCCGACGATGCGAGCCTGACAGACTCATTATCATCACGGCTGTTTACGGTTTCCAAAAGCTGTCCATCGGGTCCGTATAAGCGCATGTCCAAATTACCCGCGGCATGGACGAACTGTACGCTGATGTCGATGGTCATCCCTTCGGTGGGCGTCTCAAAGGTGAACCAGTCGGAATTTCGGCTGCAGGCAAAAAGTGGTGTTCCCGCTGAGCTATACGTATTGCCATCGAAATTGAGGACGCGGGCGCGCGCCTGGTCATCGTTGGGTTCCCAATCATCGTCGCGGCAGCCAACGGCACACCGTCCATCTATACACGCTTCGTCGGCCGGGCAGTCGTCGTGCCCTGCACACGGCGGCTGACAATCCGTACCGTCACAGAACCAGCCTGCCCCATTGGCGTCCTGGCATTCTGCATCATCGACACAATCTCGGGGCACATCATCAGACACGCAGCGTCGCCGTTCATCACAATAGTCGCCTCGATCACAGTTGTCCGGCTCGAGGCGGCAACCGGGTAAACACACAATGCCATCACAAAAGAAAGCGTCTTCGCAGTCTGTGTCGATAGCACATGGCGGTCTCACACACTCCCGGCTTTCCGGGTCACAAATCCGCTCATCCCGACATCCAGACTGGCCAGATGTCCGGCATCCTTGCGTGCATCGATTATCTTCGCCGCAATACAAGCCTGATTCACAATCAGCGTCATCCATGCACCTCAAAGTACACGGGTTGGGATTGAAGCAGCCTCTTTCGTCCAGCAGCGGACTGTCGCAATTGTTGGGCAATTCGAGGGAACACTGATCGAGCGCATCGCAGCAGACCACCTGCAGTTCGCAGGTGTGAGTCGCCGGATCGCAGGTTCTGGGTCGACCTAGCTCGTCGTAGGGGCAATCATCCGCATTGCCGACACGACACCCGTCAGCACAGGTTCCGTCGTCGCAGTATTCGCCACCAAAGCAATCATCATCCGTCGAACATCTCGGGTCTCGCACACAGACACGACGTTCATCTTCACAAATTTGCCCAGCGCCACAATTCCCCTCGCGACACCCGAATGCGCAGACGCTTTGGGTGCGGTCCTCAGCGAGACGGCAGTACTGGTCCTCTGGACACATCTCATCATTGATACAACGCATGATGAATTCGCCCTGATCAGGGTCGACAGTGCCCATATCCGCCAATGTTGTTGCGTCGGAACCCGCATCAGCTCCAGGGTCAGTGGGTGTTCCACCTTGCCCACCACCGCTGTCGCCACCGCATCCCCACAGGACCAGCATTAACAGAAAAACAAAACAATTCCGTAGCGTTAAAGCACGCCACATGTTCGCCCTCATCTACGTTCCCCCGGACATCTATTGCCAGTTATAACCCGAACAGATGTAGTATACGTTAAGTCGGGCCACTGTCTCCATAATCTTATTCAGAGATCCTAAATTTTTGGAAAAATGCCATGGGTATAAATCGAAAAACACGAATCGAAATCGTCTATTGCCCCGGATGCCGCTGGCTGGCTCGGGCGGCCTGGTACGCGCAAGAATTGCTCACGACCTACTCGGATGATCTGAAGGAAGTCGCATTGATCCCGTCTAGTGATTCAGGTGTCTTTGAAATTCGTCTCGGGGACCTTTTGATCATGGATCGAGCCAGTGATGGTTTTCTCGAGGCTAAGCTCGTAAAACGCCTGGTCCGTGACCAGTTAGCACCCGGTCGTGCTCTTGGACATATCGATACCTAAGCTAGCGCTTACGTCCGTCTAACCACGCGCTCATCAGCGCGGCAAATGCTTGTGAATCGATGGATTGTATAAATCGCTCTACGTCCTTCGCTGCAAAGCCGTCAACGGCGCGACATTGATCCAGAAACGCCTGTTTGATGAGACCAGCCGCGTCCCGAGGCTTTGCCAAAAGCTGCTGGGTTAATCCGTGCACAGCCTGGTCCAAATCATCAACGATTTGAAACACATTATCGGAGAAGTCTGTTGTTGGAATGGGCTCGCCAAGAATGGCCATGCGTCGAGCCATAGACAGACCCACTTCTTGGATCAGCCTAGGGATAATCCCCCATGAGAGATACATGCCACGATCGATCTCAGGAAACCAAACGGTGCTGGACTGGGTGGCGCACCGAAAATCCGATGCCATGGCCAAACATGCTCCCCCACCGACGACGTAGCCATCGAGCGCTGCAATGGTGCAGACGGATAAATTGGCCCAGGCGTGAACTGCCTCAGCGCCAACTTCAGCGACGGTTTTCCCACCATCCATAGCCACGGCTTCCACCAACTCATTGTCGGATAAATCCACGCCATGGCTAAAGTCAGGGCCGCGATTTTTGAGCACAGCGACCTGCACGCGCGCGTCGGCATCGATTAGACCACAAATGTGCCGAAATTCGTTTAGACCTCGCCAGGTGATTCGATCGACACGCCAACAGACTGTCATAACGCCGGAGGTCAGTTCACACTCGATTAAGTCGGATGCAAAGACCGAGACTGGGTCCAACGATTGGCTCATCAATCGGCCTTGTCGTACATGCGAGCACCGTACAAGAGCGCACCCACTTGTTCTTTATCAAAGGTGTATTCAGTTCGACAAAAGTGACACTCAACGACTGTATCCTCCAAAGACTCAGTCAGTTTTCGAAGTTCCTCTTCACCGATCGTGCAGAGTCGACGTGCAAATTGTTCGCGGGTACACGGACAGACGAAATTGACCGGCCTGGTCTCAAGAATCTCGACGTCGTCCATGAGGCTTGTGACAAGATCCGATGGAGTCCCACCCCGGGCAAAATATTCCGAAACCGGCGGAAGGCTTTCAATCCGCTCAATGAGCGGACCCAAAACCGCATTGTCTGCCCCGGGTAAGGCTTGTACCAAAAGGCCTCCGGCGGCCAAAACACCAGACGCATCCAATGTCTCACCGAGGGACACTGCACTCGGGATCTGCTCGCTCGTGTGGAGATAGTGGGCCAAATCCTCGGCAACTTCTCCGGTAATGAGCTGAACAATGCCACGGTACGGTGCCTCATCGGTCAACTGCCGAGTCACCGACAACCGCCCCTGACCGAAACCCGCGCCTAAAACAATGTCATCTCCAGCCAACTCAGCCCGTGGCACCGAAATCGTTGCCCGGACGCGACCGTCAGCATCGGCGATGGCATACGCTTCGCGCAACGGGCCGTCACCGTTGATTTGGAAACCAACCTGCTGACGGCCTTTTAGGGTGGCACTGAGCAAGACGGCCGCGCTAGCAACACGGCCCACGGCCATGGTGCCAAGTGGCCCACAATCATGGGTTTTCCGGAGTGTTTCGACCATGCCGCCGGTTTGGGCTGCGATCAATCGAATGGTTTGGTTACTGCCCATGGCGCGAACTAAAACATCATCCGGTCTATCCTCCGGCGGATTCGCTATATGCTCTGTCACAATGATGTACCCCGCCTCGCCGTATCCAAGTTCTGTTGGCTGGATTTAGTCGCTTCTGTCCCATGCCGTCAAGGCCTATGGCTTTGACTTGAGGGCGCAGGTGGATAAACTAGAGCCTTGGAACACCAATTTCGAGACGAATTCTTGGAGATTTTGACAGTAATACTCGTTCTAGGCGTCGCATCGCTCATGGCTCAGCGTACGGGCATCCGGCTGCTTATCGTCGGCCTTGGGGTTCCTACATTCTATTTTGTGGATTTAATCCGCGAGCCGTCGACAGTGACACGTTTGGCTCAATATCGACCCATCGATGCGACCCAATCGAGTGAACCTGACTACGTCGGTTCAAAGGCCTGTCGGTCCTGTCATCCGAAAGCCTATGCGACGTGGTATAAATCCTACCATCGAACAATGACTCAGGTCGCCAGTCCAACCTCGGTGCTCGCCCCCTTTGACGGCCGTGTTATGAGCGATTCAGGCCGGACATACCAAGTTCATAAAAAAGGAGATGCCTTTTTTGTCAATATGCCCGCCATGGGAACCGAAGGCGAATCTGAGCAGACACGGAGCGTACGGCCTGTTGTGATGACCACTGGCTCTCACCACATGCAAGCCTATTGGATACCCGTCGACGACTTTGCAGATAAAATAGATCCCGCCGATCGCCAGTCATTTAACGATATGTGTTCGGGCTGCCACGGCGAGGATGGCCAGGGTGCTTCGGCTCCGTCACTCGTCGATTATCGCCTATCCCCAGAGGACGTCGAGAACGCGCTTGATCTGGCTCAACATGCTCAAATTCGGAGAGATAGCCCCCTTTATTCAAAGGCACTCAATTTTGCGAAACTGATCCAGTACACGGGTCGATTACACCAATTCCCGTTCGTCTACTTGATCAAGCAAAAGAAATGGGTCCACGAAGACCATACATTCTTGCAACCTCCAAATGTAGACCATGAACCAGAGCCATTCGGCGATAACTGGAGCGATGGATGTGACCAATGCCACAGTGTCAAGCCGAGCTATCGCTTTGTAGGCACCAAAACCACGGGCGAGGCGGAAGTTGTCGAATTGGGCATCTCTTGCGAGGCGTGCCACGGGCCTGGCGGAAACCACATCGCGGCCAATCAGAATCCGATCAATCGCTATCTGGCCAAACAAAATTCACTGCCCCCCGATGATATCGTCAATCCTTCGAAGCTCGATAATCGGGCATCGTCTCATGTGTGTGCTCAGTGCCATGGAGAGCTTCTGATGAAAAACGAGACGAATAATTTCCGGCCCGGGCAAACCATAGAATCCGAGTTTCACGTGGTGCAATATCTGCCCGATGCCCCACCCAAATGGCTTGCAGACGAACTGAAGGGTAATCCCAATCTACTCCACGATGGCTTTTGGAAAGACGGAACCATGAGGATCGCTGGGCGCGATTATAATGGCATGGCGATCACAGGGTGTTTCACGAAAGGCGCAATGGCATGTACAACCTGCCACTCGATGCATGACTCAGACCCGAACGACCAGCTGAAGATGGATGCCAAATCGGATATGGCCTGCCTGAATTGCCATCCTAAATACAAAGATGACATTGCGGCCCATACCCATCACCCTGCCGGCCATGAAGCCAGTCGGTGCTACAATTGCCACATGCCCCACACAACCGTCGGTCTACTCGGCCTGATTCGGGCCCATCGCATTGACAGCCCCACGGCAAAAATGACATCGGAACACGGTCGACCTAATGCATGCGTCCTGTGTCATTTGGATAAATCACTCTACGAAATCGCCGAATCTCTGCACGATTGGTATGGACAGCCAAAACCCGACAGCATAGGCATCGAGCCCAGTGAATCTGCAGCCGTGATTGGCATGCTAAAAGGAGATGCTGTCCAGAGAGCCACATATGCTTGGCACTTTGGCTGGCCTCCAGCTCAGCGGGCAAGTGGCACGCTCTGGATGGCCCCTTTTTTGGCCGATCTTCTCAACGACCCCTACTCTGCCGTTCGATTTATTGCGGGCCACGCACTGCAATCTCTACCTGCCTTCTCGAAATTAGGTTACGATTACACAGCCTCAGAGGCTGATCGAACTAAAGTTGCGGACCGAGTTCGACGAATCTGGCGCGACAAAAGCGCAGGATTCACTCGCCCTGTTGTTCTGGTCCATAATGGCCAAACCGATGCGAAACGACTAGGTACGCTGCGCGCACAACGCGATAACACGCCCGTGAGGGTCAACGAATAATCGGGCAAGAGATGGGCGACACCCAAATCAAAATCGGACCTTTTGCTCTGGACCATGCGATTGCTGAAGGCGGAATGGGACAGGTTTGGCAAGGGATTCATACGGGATCCAATTTGCCGATTGCCATCAAAGTGCTGACAGGCCGGATGGCGCAGCGACCCCGCTTTCGCCAGACTTTTCGGAACGAAGCCCGCGCGATGTCTCGGCTTGACCATCCAAATATTGTTCGAATTTACGAATACGGACTCCTGGAGGCCGGCAGTGATGCCGAAAGATATTTCGGACCGAGTGCACCATATATCGCCATGGAATATGTGGCAGGCCATGTCGCGCATCACAGCCAACTTGGAGACTGGAACACATTAAAAAGGTGGCTTATTGCACTCTTGGATGGGCTGGCACATGCACATGCGAGAGGGGTTGTTCATCGAGACTTAAAGCCAAACAACTTGCTACTTGGATTAGACGGGCGCGTTAAACTCTCGGATTTTGGGATCGCCTTTGCAACCGATGATTCCGGAATTGATATGGAGCGCCTGCGGGCAGCCGGTACGCCTGAATTCATGGCGCCTGAGCAGTGTCATGGCCAGTGGCGCGATTTTGGTCCTTGGACCGATCTATATGCAGTGGGGTGCGTAGCCTTCGCACTCGCTTGTGGCCACCCTCCATTTCAAGAAGAGCACCCAATGGGTACGATGCTCGCCAAGCTTGAGCGAGACCCACCGATTATGCGGACTCGTTTTAGGACGCCTCCAGGATTTGAACGCTGGGTCAGACGCTTACTCAAGAAGACGCCGAGAAATCGTTTTCAAAGGGCCGCTGATGCGGCTTGGGCGCTGAAAGGCTTGGCTGTCATCGATACGGAAGAATCGATGGTGTCGCTCGGTGAGGACATCAACGACATTGGTCAAGATACGCTTCTAAGAAGCGGTGAAGATACGATCGTAACGGGGGGGTTCGACACTGATGCAAGCTTAGAAGGCGATGCCATCAAAGACCTCGAACCGACTTATGAAGGTGTATCAACCAGTCACCTGAGAGCGACTCGAGCCCCCATTCCCATCGATTGGCGAGCGGGCCGGCGGCGTCAACAACCACCAATGAAGAATGTAGGCCTGGAACTCTTCGGGCTTCGGAACCCGCCTTTGATCGGACGAGAAGCCCTCTGCGATACGCTTTGGGAATCGCTGCGTCAAGTCCACACCATCGCAACCCCTCAAGCTGTGGTCTTGCGGGGTCCATCGGGGGTTGGAAAGACACGCATTGCAAGTTGGCTCTGCGAGCGCGCACATGAGTTGGGTGCGGCGACAGTACTCAAGGCTCATCACGCAATGACCTCTGGTTCAACAGATGGTTTGGTCCCGATGCTCGCTCGACATCTACGCTGTACAGGTCTCGATAGACGGGCCACAAAGGAGAGGCTCAATGCGCTTATGGTCTCTCAAGGCGCGCCGACCGATGAGGCCGATGCGCTTACGGAGTTGATGAAACCAACCCCACATTCTGAGACCTCCTCCGAAAATACGATTCGTTTTTTCAGCGTTGTGGAGCGACGGCTTGTACTTGGGAAACAGCTCGAGCGAATTGCTCTCGATCGCACGGTCATCCTGTGGATTGATGATGCGCAGTGGGGCTATGAATCATTGGACTTTGTCCAATGGATACTCGAGCGACGCCGGTCGCCATTTCTGGTCATATTGACGGTCCGAGACGAAGCGCTGAGCGAGCGAGTCGTGGAATCCATGGCCTTAGATGATTTAGACCAACTAGACAATGTCGATGAATTTTCCGTAGAACCCCTCGATGAAGCGGGTCACAGTCGGTTCATCGCGAGCCTATTGTCTTTTGAGCCCTCTCTGGCCAACGCCGTAGAAAAACGAACAGCAGGCAACCCAATGTTTGCCATTCATCTTGTGCGGAACTGGGTTAATCAGGGTTATCTCATTTCGACGGATGGTGGATTCGAACTGGCGCCTGGCGCACCGACCGAGTTACCCCAGGATTTATCCGAAGTTTGGGGCGCTCGAATTCAAGTGGCTATGACAGGACGAACGGAACACGATGTCAGTGCAATCGAGTTGGCCGCCGTCCTCGGGCAAGAGATCGACCGGGACGAATGGCTTACAGCGTGTCGCCTGAGTGGCCTGACGCCATCATCAGATCTCTTAGATGACATGTTTCGCGACCATCTCCTTCAGCCTATCGATGAAGAGAACATCGACATCGGTTTCGTCTTCGTTCATGGAATGCTCAGAGAGGCCGTCGAAACCCATGCGGCTGAAAATGGACGGCTGGAAGAGCATCATCGGACATGCGTGGCACTGCTACGAAGCCAAGGCCGAACCGATGCGCGCTTACCGCGTCATTTACGCGGGTCCGGCGACCTCCATGGCTCACTAGAACCCTTGCGGCGTTCGGTGTCTCTCGCAGTCAGTTTAGGTGACCATAGAACCACCAATACAGCCTTGGTCGAATGGCGCGACACCTTGCGTAGAATGGGGGTGCCAAACCACAGCCCGGCATGGCTTGAGACGGACGTCGTCAGTTGCGAAGTTGCTGTCTTGCAAGGCCACCGTGACGTCGCTGATGACACAGCGAAAAACCTTGTAAAGATGGCGAATCAAGAACGTCTAAACGGACTTGTTTGCCAGTGCCTCATCATCCGGGCACGCATTGCAATCGACAGCGGCAATTACGAAACGGCACTGGCGATGCTGGCTGAAGCCTTGGAGGCCTATCAGGGTCTCGAACAAGCGGATCTCTATGCACGTAGCCAACAACAATTGGGTCGAGCGCGGGCAGCCACGGGCGACCTTCAGGGTGCAAAGGACGCCTTTGCGCGAGCAGAAAAAGCCTTTTTATCACTCAACGATGTTGTCCAATCTGCCTACTGTTTGATCGGGCTCGCGAATGTCGCTCGGCAGCAAGAAGACTTCACACGCGCCTCCGAATTGGCCAGCGCGGCTCGGTCTGATTTCGAAGCCGCAGGCGCGCGCGCAGGTGTGGCGGCTACCGACCATCTGCGCGGTGATATCGCTCGTTTCAAAGGCAATGTGACCGATGCGGAGGAACATTATCGATCGGCCCTCGAATTATACGAACTGGTGGGCTCAAGACAAAGCATCAGGGTCGAGTTGGATCTGTCATTCCTGCTCATCGGTAATCGCCGATTCCTGGAAGCCAAACTCTTGCTCGATCGAATCATCTCAACGTGTCAAGACGCCGGCCACCAAGTTCTCGAAACAAAAGCAAAAACGAATCTCTTGGCCTATTTGACCCATTCGGAAGATTGGTTTCAATGGGACTCGACTATCGACTTTATCAAACAGACGTTGGTGAGAACGGGTATTCTGGATGTGGACATTGCAATCCAGCTCGAAAGCAGTGGTCAAGGAGCCATAAGTCAGGGACAAAGCGAGCGCGGCATAGTGGCGCTGGAACTGGCGGTCGGTATTTGGCAGGGGTTGAAGCGCAGCGAAAAGGTCTACAGGCTTCAAAAACGACTGAAAGATGTCCGCGGTATGTTCTCGACATGGAGTTGACGGTCAGAGGATGTTGGCTGCACGCTCCGCTAATTCGCTCCGTTCTCCCCTCATAAGGGTCACAGTACCTGCTAATCTTTCGTCGCGAAACCGGTGAACTAAATGGACGAGTCCGTTATCCGATGAGTCAACATATGGATTATCAATCTGGTACGGATCACCCGTGAAAATCACTTTTGTACCCTCCCCTGCCCGCGTCAAAATGGTTTTCGCCTCGTGGGGTGTTAAGTTCTGAGCCTCATCGACGATCAGAAATTGTCTGGGTATAGACCGGCCCCGAATGTACGTCAGCGGTTCAATTTCTAAAACCCCCATATCGACCAATGTCTCAGGACCCTGGCCCCGGCGACGTCCACCTCGCGTCAACCCCATAAGAAATTCAACATTGTCGTAGATTGGCTTCATCCATGGACCGAGCTTTTCTTCGACCGTTCCTGGAAGAAAGCCAATATCTCGACCCAAAGGAAACACAGGACGACTGACCAGAACACGCTGATAAATCTGCTCTTCGGTCGTCTTGGCTAAGCCAGCAGCAAGCGCCAACAGGGTCTTTCCTGTGCCTGCTTTGCCGACCAAAGTGACCATCTTAACAGTATCATCAAGGAGCAGATCCAAGGCGAAGAGTTGCTCCGGATTACGAGGTGTGATTCCCCAGACGGGGTCATCGAACTTCGGCAATGCTAAAATTCGCTTGTCCTCTTTATCAAATTTCGCAAGGGCACGGTGCGTGTCACTGGCCGCATCAACAAGCGTGATGTACTCGTTCGCATTGAGATCATCATCCGAATATTGAAGACCCTCCCTAAAGGCTTCACGAATTGCAGCCCCATCGACCACCAGTTCACGGTGGCCCTTGTACAAGCTCGTTATTTCGACCGGCGTAGGGTCATAATCGGCGGAAATTAAACCGATTGCATCGGCCCGCACTCTTAAATTCGTATCTTTCGTCACCAGGGTGACCTTGGCCTCTGGTTCGAGACGCGCGATTTGTAATGCGCAGCGTATGATCAAATTGTCATATTGGTTCGTCATAGCAAAGAACGAACCGGTTGCGTCTTCATCGGTGAGAAAGACAACCCGGAAAGTACCGCCCCCCTCCAGTGGTACACCTTGACTCAGACAGCCGAGCTTCCTTAAATCATCGAGTTCTCTAGATGTCGCGCGGGCGTTTCGACCGAGACCATTGACAGCTTTTTTGAATTGGTCGAGTTCTTCAACTACGTAGATGGGCAACACTACGTCGTGGCTACCGAAGTTGAAGAGCGCACGGGGGTCGTGCAGCAATACATTCGTGTCTAAGACATAGACTTTACGCATATCGTCCTTTCACAGGTTTCTCCATCAATGCCTCGCAGCCGTACGCGCGACGTTCTCAACATGGACAGTCTCCAGCTCAGACCAGAGCCGCACTTGGTTACGTCCGCTGTTCTTGGCAAGATAGAGGGCTTTGTCCGCCATTTCCATCAACTGCGGCTGATCTAAACCTGCCGATGGAAATTCTGCGATGCCCATCGATAGGGTTAGTTGCACTGGTCCTTTTTCACGATGATGAAGAACCATATCTTGGATTTCTTTTCGAACTCTCTCCGCGAGTTCGAAGGCGCCCTCGCGACCGGTATCCTCGAGTAATAGAGCAAACTCTTCGCCACCGATCCGGGCCGCCAGGTCAACTGAGCGAATGGCCCTCTGCAAACATCGAGCAACCGCCTTTATTACCTCATCTCCAAAAGGGTGCCCATAGGTGTCATTGAGTACTTTGAACTTGTCGATATCGGTCATGACAAGACACAGCGAATCATTTCGACGCGCGGCTCGACTCAACATATTGCTAAAAGCATTATCGAATGAGCGTTCGTTGGCTAAGCCGGTCATGGAATCTGTTTTGGCCATCTCACGAATCTGCTCGTGCGCGTCGGCAAGATCAAGCTTGATGGCGATTTGCCGTGCAATAAGCTGAATCATTTCTTTTGCTGGCGAATGAAAGGCATCGGCACGGCGAGCCGCTACGGTCAAGGCGCCAACGACCGGTACTGCGGATTCCTCTGACCGGCCCTCCGCAGCGCGAGCTGTCGTCTCAGTCGGCAACAAGAGTGGGATGACCATCAACGACTGCATGTCCGAAACGGACTCGCCTGGACCGAATACAGTTCCGTGACCGCGATATCGACCCGATAGAGGCAATGTTTGCCGCACTTCGATCGCTTTACCGACGAGGCACTCCCGCCCATCGAAGGTCATGTGCAAGAGCTGCTGTGAATTGACACCGCGCGCAGCGACCACACGGTGGCCTTTATCCCCAGCCAGCGTGATCACCATCAAATCTGCATTCGCCATTTCTTGAACAGCTTCAAAGGTAGCCTGGGCCGTCCCATCAATGCCCAGTGATTTATTCAGCTCGCCGAGAGCCGCGCAGAATCGGCGTACCATACTTTTCTCGTTCTCAGCCGCTTTTAAGCGCTGGCTGGTCTTCACATCAAGCTCGATCTTTCGGGCAATTTTTCTAAGGATGGTACGGTCATTGGCGACCCATTCCCCAGACGCGTCTCTATCAACGCAGAGCACCCCCAACGGCGGTGCACTCTCACCGTCGGTCTCGCCAATTGCGAGCGCAAATGCGCTGCCGACACCACCTGGCCTGGCGTAGTATGGTAGGCCCTCGTAATTTTCACGAACATGCTCCAGAGCCACTTCGCGAACTTCCCCTTGAACACTGGCCGGAAGGCCCTTGCCAATGTGAAAGGGGCCATCCATAACATCGGTCCGAGTGCTTGAATGAGCGCTTTTTGTAAAGCCATTGGTGCTGCGCCATAAAATGACCGCTGAGGTCGCATTCAGACTCAGTCTCAACGCGTCTAATGTCGCCCCAAAAGAATCATCAAGAAACTCGAGCGCATTTTGCTCGTTGCTGCTGTTCATACCACCCAGAGCGGGTAATGCATCCAGAATTGGCGCTTGCGCTGTGAGTAGACCAAAGTCTCGGGCTCTCTCCGTTTGTATGGCCTCTCGGTCGTGCTGTTCCCTAAGTTCACCCAATCGCGTTCGGAATGCTTCTGATGATGCAAACCTCTCTAGGGCAAGGCATCCAGAGGCAATGGCAACCAGTCGAATGAGAACAAGTTCAATTCCATGGACACCATTGAGGACAAAGCCAAGCTCCAAGACGACGCTTGCAACCAAAGCTGTTGTTCGCGACCGCCTTGACTGAGTCGCGAAGACCCAACTGACAGCGGCAACAGAAAAAACAAAGACTTCACCACGCCCAGACCCGAAGACTGCGGACACAGACCAAAGTGTAACAACCCATAATAGCGGTCCCTCATAATCTAAAAACCGTCGATGAGTCTTCGTTTCACCAAGTCGATTGCGAATGTCAATGCTCGTTGCAATAGACAGTATGACACCCACGCTCAATGCCGGTACGCCTAATTGACCCGTGGCAAAAAGACCAAAGAGATGGGCCATGGCACCGACCAAGCCAATCCCGATTAACGACCAAGGTTCTACCGTCGACCATGCAGTTTGAAGTCGCGACGGCCATTTGTTCATTGAGATGGGTCCCGAGACTGCGAGTGACGATCATCGAATCGATAAATGACTTCACCCGGCCGGACCATGCCTAAACTGTTTCTGGCATGATACAAAGTTTCATTTGGGTTTCCCTTGAGCCTTGAGATTTCCTCTCGAAGGCGTCGTGTATCATCCTTCAGCTGCTGTACTCGAAGTTCAATCCGAGATAATTGAGCTTGAAACTCCGCATTTTTCTTCCGTAGTCGGGGATCGATAGACCATTCAGAAATGGCAAGAATACTCAGACACAGCCCACCGATAAGTACAACCGAAAGGCTCCGCTGGAGAAGTCCCTTCACGATCTTGGACAGGTTTGAACGTGGGTGTTCATCTCTCACTAAACTGGTCTCTCCGGCTGCGTCCCCATCCCCTAGTTATCCCGAATGATCGACCAATTCAACCACTAAAGTATACATTTCCCGACAATGTGAGAAAATGAGTGTGAGGGAGCCATTTGGTGTCAACTAGAGTGACCGCAAAATTCTGTTTATAGGGCTGTAAAACCAGCTTCGTTCAGGTAATTCTAGAGGGTCATTCCGCGTTATTCAAAACAGCGCTAACCGGTAAATTAGCTGCTCGAATCGCGCCAAGTACAGATGCAATTCGGCCATATGGGACCGCTTGATCACCACGAACGAGAACAATGGTTTTAGGATTACTGGCTCTGACTTCCAGCAATCGCACAGTCAACTCATCAACGCCTGAAAGCTCTTCAACATCCAGAAGCAAGTCACCCGTCGCCGTTACGGTGATTGTCATCTGTTCGTGTGGGATCGCAGTCGCCGACAAGCTCGACTCCGGCAGTTCCACAGGAATTTGTGCGGCAGACGCTGCTTGCTGGGTGACATAAGTCGACGTGAGCAAAAAGAAGATTAAGAGTTGAAAGATGACATCGATCAACGCCGTAAGGTCGACCACGACCGCCTTCCGTTTAGATGCATCCATTGAGCCCGCTCGGAAATTCATGTTGGATCGATTGTCTTAGTAATGACGTGTTCGGTCGCCATCTCATCTAATAAACTCAGTGAGACCTCTTCCATTTCGATGGCGAGCCGGTCGACACGAGCAAGGAGATATCGGTACCCTAAATAAGCCGGTATCGCCACACTCAAGCCGGCTGCTGTCGTCAATAGAGCAGCCCAAATCCCGTTGGCTAGGCTACCTGGATTAACAGCACCCGCACTGACACCAACCTCTTCGACAACCGTTCGAAAGACGTCGATCATGCCGACGACTGTACCGAGCAGGCCTATCAAAGGTGTGACCGCCGCAATAGTCCCCAAGAGCTCTACAAATCTGTTCAGATACGTGACCTCGAGACGGCCAACCTCTTCGAACGCTTCTTTTATGGTTTCGCGCGGGCGGGAATGGCGGCGGATACCCGAAGCTAAAATCGCGGCCATCGATGAGTTATCGGCTTCGCACAAGGCCAATGCTTCTGAAGGTTTATCATCGTTTAGTTTGCGCCTGACATGAACGCACAGTTGTTGTGGTATCACGCGCTCTGTTCTCAAAGCCAAAATCCGTTCGATGAAGACCATGAGGGCAATGAGTGAGAACGCTGCGATGGGATACATGATCAAACCGCCGCGCTGTAAGAATTCGAAAAGTTCCGTCATCTCTTTGCTCCCAAAGATTCTAATTTCTGACGCAAATGAGTCATAGGTACAGCACCGACAAATCGACCGACTTCGTATCCATTGGGATCTATCAAATAGGTTGATGGTACCGCAACCAATTGTCCGAATGGCGTTCGACCGTGCAACATCGCCTGGTCAGCCAGGGCGACGGGGAAATTAAGTCCCCAAGATTCGATGAACGGGGGCAACATTTTTTTCGGTTGGAGGTCAACACTGATGCCGATCACAACCACATTAGACAAGGCTTCGGGTCCGTTCGCCAACTTATTCAGCAAGGGCAGAAGTTCAGCACAGGGAGCGCACCAAGTCGTGAAATATGTTATGAGAACGATTGAATCTCGGTGCTCAGCCAAATGGATGACATTCTTTTCAAGGTCTTCCAATGTGAAATCGACAGGTTTGGCTTTGGACGACTGTGCTTGCACTGCTTGCCGTACACGACCTCGGTCCTGGGGCGCACCGCACGCCGCTAGTAGAGGCAAACAAGACAGTATAAAAAGTTGTCGTTTAAGGCACACGGGTATCGAAGCCATTGCGAGAAATTAACAGACCGGTACAGTATGGCCATCAGATGCAATGGAGTAAACCAAAGTTCGAGCTTTGGCGGAGAACGATGAGACATACAAAGCAAATCAATGCGCTCAGCGCCGTTTTGATATCAGTCATCTTGCAAACTGGATGCACGGCCCTAGCAATTCAAAGTGGCCAAAGTGATCTCGGACAAGGGCGCTATGCTGAGGCCTTAGAGCGGTTCCAAGACCTGCATAAGCAAAGCCCTGAGAGTCAAAAGATTCAAGCGCTCCTGGCAAATGCCTATCGAGCCAATGCAGCAGATTTGCTCGGCCGGCGTGACTGCGTTTTAGCGGCCAACCACATCGGACATGCAACTCGACTCAGTCAAAAGAACATCGCGGATTACCGCGCTTTGGAAGACTGTTTAGTAAACACAGAATTGGAACTTAAAAAGCGAATCTCGGTTCTCCAGCAATTGGTCAAAGACGGCGAGCGACACGGCCCCATCTTACGGGAATACGCCATTGCCTGCCTTGACATAGGAGACGTTCCGACTGCCCTTAAATTCGCCCGTTTAGCCCACAAACGATATGCACTAAATCGTCTTGATTTCTCACGATTTGGATACGCATTCGCCAAGCGAGGCCATCCAAAACTCGCGACGAAATATCTGGGCAGACACGTCAAGGTTACGCGGAGCGATGCACTCGCTAGGCTCAAGCTTGCCGAGCAAGCCGAAAAGGGCAAGCAAAGCCGGCTCGCTCGAAAGACCTACGACGAGCTTGCTATAGACTTCCCCAACAACCCGGTCATCTTTGTGCGCTTGGCTGACTTCTGTAAACGAACGCAAGATACAAATTGCTACTATCAAGCTAAGGCCGAGGCGGACCGACTACGAGGGACTGGAATCAAACGGCGGGATCTGAGGCCGTTACAACGCTCTCGCTACTAAGCGTGCCGTCCAATTTGGGGCCCCTTAGTTTCTGAAAGAAACATAGCTAAAACTGTAGGCCTTCAGACGATTCAAATCATTAAATGTGAAGTCGTCAAATTCGAAGGGGCCATCGATCAACAGGGAATAGAGATTGAGTTGGAGTGGTCCTTCGGGTAAATCTTGTTGCTGAGCACCCGCGCCCAATTGCGGAAATTGAAAGCGATTGGCAGCGCCGGGCACCCAGTGTGTCCACAACGTTGTCTGGCCGGAAATGACCCTGGATAGATGTAAGTCCGCGGGTTCGGTCGGCGCCATCGGGCCGTCGATGCCAGCAATCCCACGCCATTCTACCCATCTAAATGGATTCATCTGCCCTTGGTGCCTTGGTTCTAAAATCTCCGTATTGCCTACGAATGGCCCGATTGTAATCACCTCGTCCAAGATGTCGACCGATGTCACAGCCCAAGCGTAGCGGTACAATTCATCTGGGTTGGTTTGCTCAGCTTCTCCCTCCCATCGCAGCGAAATACCCATATCTGGCCATTCACTCAAGTTCGGGAGAGCATCCACTTCAAACCGGGTTACGTCACCGCTAATGGGGTAACGCAAGTCGTAGAAACCATCGGAGCCCAGATCAAGAATGACGTGAATACGAAACAGGTCAGGCGCCCCCCGCACACCACCGGATGGATTACCCAAGCGCACATCTGCGCTTGCATCCATGTCCAGATCGAGTGCAATCTCGATATCATCAAAGACATCGCCCGGTGAGGCTGTAACGAAGCGTCTTAAGCCCATTCGTACCGGCTGGAGTGCATCTCTGAACGTCCAATACGGGACTTGGCCTTCCTCATAACCGATTTTCATAACGGCTGGAATGTAACCAGCCATGGCGACCACAGCAAACTCGCCCGGACCAACGACGATTTCAAAAGGCCCGTCTTCGACGAGCAGGCCATTGGGGAGCGGCGGTGATGCACCTAATCGATTGCCCGGCTCGGAATGGCTCGTCTCCACGAAGCAGACCAAGACAAACCCTTCATTAGTGGGCTTCTCCAATAGATCCAGCCCGCGAATTTGCCCCGATAGCCGAACCGGTTCGATGGGCTCCATGTCGCCCATACCCATCGGAGGCACTTGAGGCATCAGTACGATGGTCGCGTTTTCGACTGTCAAACGCTCGAATGTCGTCGTCGTGTACTCTTCTAACGATGCTGTAACGGCGGCGGGGAGACGGAGATCTGGCTCCGAGATTGTGGCTTGCCCCTGCTCGTTGGTCAAAGCGGTCCATCGACCGTTCTGACCAACATTATTGACGATTACCTGTGCACCGGGAAGTGGAGCCCCAGTCATACCATCGATGACAGTTACATTAAGGGAGCCATCGATAGGTTCACCCCAAAGACCGCCAAACTGTGCCGTTGGATCGAAATATTCGAAGGCCATGGGCATGATGGTTTGCGCAAACTCAGATTCAGCCTTTAAGGAAATCCAGCCAGCCCGGTGTTCAGGTGTTCTGGCGATTACATTCTGCTCGTCGATAAGCTCGATGACCTCCAGGTCTCGGTCCTCAAAACTGAACCGCGTCGACACCTCAAATCCGCGACCGACAATCGCAACACGAGTGCCACCAGCGACCCCACCTCTCGCAGGGCTGACATCGTAAATCTCTATGGGCGAGTAGAAGGTCAACGCGTCTGGCCAATCGGACTCTGATGCCCCCTGGCTAATCACGACGGACGCCAAGCCTTGAGGATGTGGACGCGTAATGCAGCTCAAACGCTGTGGACTGTCTGTAACGCAATTCAAGCGGATGTCATCGACCCAAACTTGCGTGTTATCATCGAAGCCAAGACCCGCGATAAAAAGGGAAGCGCCGCCGTCTGTAGGCAGCCGGCGCGGCACCATGCCGTGAACTGCAAAGCCACCATTACTTTCATCAAAATAGAGGAAACCATCTTCAACGGTGTATTCACCGCTCGGGTTCTCGATGCGAACATCAACGTTACCCGGGATTTGAGCCGCTGGGGTCTGCACGCGTAAGGACCGACGCCCCAGGCCACTTTCGACGACCACTGCCTCTTGCTCACCAAAATAAACTCGACTATTAGCCGATAGACCAATGCCAACCAGACGAACGATATCGCCACCAGCAAGCG
Source organism: Myxococcales bacterium (assembly GCA_002731825.1). Taxonomy (GTDB): domain Bacteria; phylum Myxococcota_A; class Bradymonadia; order UBA7976; family UBA1532; genus UBA1532. The sequence continues at coordinate 90,774 of PCCS01000034.1, read as the reverse complement.
GGCCCCAGGGTGGTTCAATAGACTCTAGCATCAGGTCTTCGTACCAAGAAAAACCATTAGGAATGACCGCCGACCCATTTAAATTTCTGACGGTTACGTCGACAGTCCCGGGTTCACCTTCGGGACAACGCACCAATGCTGACTCTCCCGATTCATCGACAGACTCGACGCGAACTCGCTGTGCTCCAAAGAAAACTTCAGTGCCTTCGGTCAGGCCTCGACCAGTCAATGTCAACAAAATGCCGCCGGTAGCCGGGCTGGTCGCAGGCTGTAATCGATCTGCTTCCAGCGGTATGAAATAAGAAAACGCGTCTTCGAGAGTTTCTCGCACACCGTCTTGGGGCCAGACGACGCTGACATCACGGCGTCCGGACTCGGCAACAGGAGGGACGATGCAGCGGATATGGTTCGGACTCAATACCTCCGGGGCGCGACAGGGTTCAGAGCCGATCATGACTTGCACCCCAGCGACAAACTCGGACCCAACCAGACGGACTGAAATGCCGCCATCAACGGTGGACCGGTTGGGGAAAATGCTGTTTAGCCGCGTTGCTAATTCGGTTGCATCTGGTGTGACCCCTAAATCAACCGGTTGGCTGACGCTCTGGTCATAGCCCGGCGCACCAACATCGATCAGTGACGCATCACCGTCTTGATAGGCCGTGTTGTCGCAGCCCATAGACAGACATACACATAGAGCCCAAAAAAGTATCCCAAAGCTTCTGTTAAAACACGCTGTCATAATCTCAGTGTAAACCTTTTAACGCCCATGTGTACCTAAACATGCAAATTACAAACCGATCGAATTCTTACGGCCGTTGAAAACTGTCGATAACCGTCTGTAGTTCGGCTGCCGACACGCGCTCAACCGCCGGATTTAGTCAGGGGTAGCCAAGAGCGTCGAGGCCGTGTCCTCTCTCGGATTGCCGACCAAACAAGCTACGCAGAACGCCACGATCAGTGACGTCAACTTCATTTCGCCGCAACCGATTATGCCAAAGGACCTCCACTATAAAACGAGTTCGCTGCTCAACCGTTTGCAAGTCTTTCTCTTCGGCCCTGAACGAACTCGGATGCGCATCCAAAAGTGCTGTTGCGAAGAGTCCCAGCCCGCGTCTCAATGTCTGGCCTGAGTGAGCATCGCGGTAGACTGCATCATCGACGGCGCAACTGGGTGAATGCGCTTTCAAAAGGACGCCGTCCACAGGCAATACCAACTGCATCCGACTGCGTTTCAGACCCAGAGCTACGAGGCCCACCGAGAGATCTGGACCGGTTATGGAGTCTCGGAGTTCCGTTGAGCCAGCCTGCGTGAGATAGACATCCATAGCCGGTCTCGGCACCGTCCCCCCCAGAATCAACTTCCGAACAGCGGTCAGCGATAGAAAAACACCCTTCGATCTCAGCTAGCCACTCTTGACGTTTGTGACGTCCATCATAACGGACGGCAACACACATCAGGCAGCGACTCACGATAATTTTCGGTCGGTTTTTCAAGCAGTTCTCACTCTCGGTCTCCGTATCACTACACATACATAGACGGATGCGAGCCAGCATAGAAAAGTTCCAATCTACTGTGCAGAAAGGCAGGACGTCAGAGTCCATCCTTGCACCAAAATTCGAAGACGCGCATATTGCATCCAATCGCACAGCTAATGGCATCTTATGTCGACTACCATTACGCAGAAAAGTCAAGCTCACTTAGACTGGAATCGAATCCGCGACGCGATCGCGCTCCGTTGCCGAACCCCCTTGGCATACGAGCGAGCCATCGCGCTCTTGCCCCTGTCTAATCCGAAGGAGATCTCAGATTCACTGGCCTTAACCTCGGAGGCTCGTCAGCTCTTTGACCAAGGCTATCGCTTGCCTATCGGACAGCCTGAGGACGTACGACCTGCAACGCGCCTCGCTGCCCGGGGTGGCAGTTTGGGTCCCGACGAGCTTGTGGCCATCGGAGCCGTCCTGGAATCAATACGGAGATGTCGTCGTCAACTGGTAGAAATCGGTGACGCAGCACCACTGATGTTCAACTTTGCCCAATATCTAGTCGAACAATCTGACCTCGAAGCCGAGTTGCGGATTTGCTTCAACGATCGCGGTGAACTCTCTGAACACGCGAGTGGTGACTTATACGAGCTTCGTAATCGAGTTGACACGCTGCACTCGCAACTCAAAGAAACCGTCCATGGACTGGTCAGCGATTCAAGCTTCGAAGGCATGCTCCAAGATGAGTACTTCACCATCCGAGAAGATCGCTATGTCCTGCCGATACGAAGCGGTCACAAAAATCACGTAGATGGCATCGTCCATGGTTGGTCGGGTAGCGGCGCGACCGTCTATATCGAGCCGCAAAAAGTCGTTGATGCCAACAATCGATTGGTCCTGGCACAAGCAGAGGTCAATCGAGAGGTGCGCCGAATTCTCAGCAGACTATCCGCCAGGGTTGGTCGTCATGCCGATGAAATTGAGTTGGCTCTCGAGACCCTCGGTACGCTCGATTATGCTTGGGCATGTGGCCATCTCAGTGCCGACATGTCGTGTTCTGAACCGGTCATCGGCAAAGGGACGACATTGTCTCTAAAAAGCGCACGTCACCCACTTCTCTTGCTGAGTGAGACAAAGGTGGTCTCAAATGACATCGAGCTGGAGGGCCAACATGCCGTCCTTGTCCTGACTGGGCCCAATACGGGCGGTAAAACCGTCGCGCTCAAAACCGTTGGTCTGTGTGTAACAATGGCCCTATCCGGATTGCATATCCCCGCAGCACCAGGTTCAAAGATCCCCCTAGCACCCAGTATATTCTCCGACATCGGCGATGAACAAAACCTCGATGAAAGCCTCTCTACTTTCAGTGGTCATATCGCAAACCTGAATCTCATCTTTGGAAAGCTGGATGCGAATTCATTGGTTTTGCTGGACGAACTGGTGGTGGGCACAGATCCGGTTCAGGGGGCCGCATTGGCGCAGGCAATTCTGGAAGCATTTGCTGATCTGGGTGCAAAAGTAATTGTCACAACACACTATGAAACACTCAAATTACTGCCCTTTACCGACGACCGTTTTCGAAATGGGGCGATGGGTTTCGATCCATCAACGGGCCAGCCATCGTATCGTTTGAGTCTCGATTCCCCAGGGGCATCGAGTGCGCTCCAAACGGCCAGGCGACTCGGTCTGAACGACCAAATTGTGAGCCGGGCTGAAGAGTTGGCAGGACCGCAGCAGCAGGCACTGCAAAATGTCATTGAAACACTCGAACAAGAGCGAGATCGATTACATAAATTTCGCACCACTGCCGAGCAAGAGAGTATTCGGCTTGAAATCGCACGCAAATCATTTGAGGCAAGAGAGAAAAAGCTTAAAGAGCGACTCAAGAAAGGTCTTGAGAATGAACAAAGTGCGGCTTTAATCGACGCGCGTAAGCTACGGGACGACCTTAAACAAATTCGAAAAGGCATCCGAAAAAAAGTCGTTGCCGGGGACGCCAAATGGCTTGAGGCCGCTCAGAAAAAAGCCAGTGTTGTCGCCACCGAGCTTAATCAGACCGCCCAAGAGGCCGAACATGCAATGGCCGGTCCTGCACTCGACCCAAGCACACTCGAGGTTGGACAGACGGTTTGGGTTGTGTCGTTGCGGGCGCAAGCGACCCTGACCTTAGGACCAGACGCTAAAGGGCGGTGTGAGGTCAAGGCAGGGATCATGACGGCCAAAGTGGATGTAGGTGACCTACGCTCTAATCGTTTTGGTAAAGAGGAGAAGAAGCAAGAGCAATGGACTCAAAACACCGCACGCCGGGCGACGGCATCAGGGTGGGATTCAGTTTCGCCACAAATCCCCGATAATACTTTGGATTTACGAGGGACTCGCGTCTCCGATGCGCTCACTCGGGTCGAACAGTTCTTGGATATGTGCTTCGGACGCGACTTTGGGAGCGCATTCATCATCCATGGACATGGAACAGGTGCCTTGAAAAAAGAAGTGCGCAGTTGGCTGCGTTCCAGCCCGTACGTCTCAGAACAGCGGCCTGGTTTGCGCCACGAAGGCGGTGATGGAGTCACGGCGGTCCTAATCGCCGAACAATGAGGGTTAAAATGAAGCATTCATCAGTAATTTGGGTCGTTCAAGTTCTGATCATGGTCAGTCTGTCTCTAGGAACAGCGCTCGGCCAAACAAACAATGAACTCATCATTCAACCCTATGCTGATCCGGTGGCCGGTGACCACGCAGAAGCCGTCACGACAAACCCAGCAGGACTCATTTTTGGCGAACCACTGCAACTGACGTTTACGCATGCAACGGGTAACAGCGATCGAAATGGCCACGGCTATGCACTCATGATGAGTGGCCGCTTGGGCCTAAGTTTAGCTATGGGCCTTGCGTATGAAAGAATGCAATTACCAGGTGAACAAACATCGCTCCCTGGCAGATGGTCATTGGCAAACGCGATTCGCCTTGGACCGTATATTGGCTTGGGCATTACTTGGCATCATTTGTCGGGTAGCCAATGGGGCGCATTCGACGGTCTAAACCAAATCACTACAGGCCTGCAAATTCGCCCGTGGCGGTGGCTGGCTGCGGGCATTACAACACAGAATGTGAATCGGCCCACTGTCGGCGAACAGGCGCTCCCCCGCATTTGGCGAATGGGGCTTGCACTCAGACCGGGTACCGACCGCTTGCAATTAAGCGGACTGACCGAATTAACGGAGGACAGTGACGCCCTTGCCTACGGCGTACGAGGCGTCTGGCAAATTTATGGCCCCATGGGACTGATTGCTCGCTACGACGAGACAAAACACAGCAATGCAAATGAAAAACGAGTTCTCTTTGGCCTTAATTGGAATGCTGGAATCGATGCAGGTTTCGCCGTCGAAGGGACTGCAGACGCGTTAAATACAGGGTCATCTAACGCGATCTTTACTCTGCGAACCAGTCGATCAGGCGAGTCTCGTCCGCTTCCAACCAGTCGGGTTAAATTCGCTCATGTTGTTGTGGCCAACACCAATGAATATCAAGTGAGCGGTTTTTTTAGTCCCGAGGCGCGTGCGCCATTCCTAACGCTCCTTCGGACGCTCGATGACTTATCGACGAACGCGCGTCTACGCGGCGTTCTAATCGATATGCGCACCAGACAAATTGGGTGGGGTCAGGGAAGCGAGTTGTCGAAACGCATCGCAAATCTAAAGCAGGCAGGTAAATTAGTCTATGTATGGATGCCAGCTGGAGATACCAGAACATATGCTGCGGTCGCAGGCGCGAATCGAATCTTTATCACGCCGAGCGGTGGACTCCTACTCACCGGTGTAGTTGGCCAAAGTGACCACATTAAAACCGGACTTGATCACCTGGGTGTCGATGCGGAGTTCGTGACAACCGGAGCTTATAAAACCTTCCCAGAAACGTTTACGAAGCCCGCACCATCAGCGGCATCACAAGAGGTTCAGAATCAAATGGTGGATACACTCTTTGATGACGTGGTCAGAAAGATTGCGGTCGGCCGCAAAAAAACCAACGACGCGGTCAAAGCTATCATTGATGAAGGACCCTACACTGCAAAACGGGCTCTGGATGCAGGACTCGTCGATCGAGTCATTCACTATGATGAATTCGAATCGCTGTTCCAGAAGGAATTCGGACAAAATGCCTTGATCAGGCCGGCAGCTGCGTTCTTAGGAGACAGCGGTCGACGCTGGGGATACCCGGACTCAATCGCTGTTGTTTTTGTCACCGGGACCATTACAGATGGGCCATCAAATCAAAATCCAGTTTTCGGTGCGGCAAGCAGCGGTTCCAACACCATCGTATCGACTTTAGAACGACTTCGAATCAATGGTCGCGTCAAAGCCGTTGTGATTCGAATCGACAGTCCGGGCGGATCTGTGTCGGCATCAGATGCTATTTGGCGCGCTGTTCAGCGGGTCAACCAAGTCAAGCCGGTCTTGGTATCCATGGGTGATGTAGCTGCATCCGGTGGATATTATGTGGCCGCGGCTGCGAGGAAGATTTACGGAAATGATATGTCGGTCACTGGCAGCATTGGTGTTTTCGCCGGCAAAGTCAGCGGCCAGACACTTCTGAATCGTTTGGGGGCGCATCGTGCCTACTTCTTACGAGGGCGGCATGCGGCGATGCTCAGTGTAACTCAACCGTGGTCAAAAAGTGAACGTGCGGCCATTCAAAGGAGTATGGACGCATACTATGATGTCTTTCTAGATCGAGTGGCTGCTGGCCGAAAAAACCTCACACGTGAGGAAATCAAAGGACTGGCTGCGGGTCGGGTTTGGATGGGGATTCATGCGAAAGAAAATGGTCTACTCGATGGAAATAAAGGTTTCTTGGAGACACTTGAGGAGGCTGCTGGGTTGACGGGCCAACCGCTGTCAGAGCTGACGATACGCATCGAACCAAAACCATCGATTGGCTGGAGCTTTGCTTCACTCCCCTTTATGTATTCAAAAGCTCAATGGTCTCAAAGGCAGATGCCAATCAATCTGCCCCCGTTCATCAAGGACTATTACCGGTCGCTCGCCGCATCGTTCATGCAGTTCGAACCGGGAACAGCACTTTCTATTTTGCCTTTTCGATTCGAGTAAGGCTATCAAGGGCAAGACTGTGGGCCATAAAGCGGGTCATCGCTGGGTGACAGCATATGCTTAGCGCCGAAAGGTGTAGAGTCTCGTACGATACTCACCCGGTGCTTCGTAAGGGAGACGTTCGGTCAAAACCAATGCGCCATCGTCCGATGGCAAACGAACCAGCTGGCGCGCGTGACGCCGGCACCCTGGCGCATCGACTTCAAAAAACTCGGTGCCTCCATTGGTCCTAAGAGATAAGTCAAACCGCGCCAAGTGACCGACACTTCGGGCCCGCCCAGATGCATCTACAGTCAGCCAAGGCCCTCCCTTTCGGCCGCCTACAGCAATTCGGACAGGATCATTCTGAGGGCTATCAAGTCCGTCGGGCGTCTCGAGGACGTCCTGCTCAGTGATCTCATATTCAAACCATTCGCCAACCAATTGACTGTCGGCCGTCATTGAGGGTGGTTCGATGGGTACGACCAAAAAACCGGTTATGCCGGCGCCAACGGTGTAACCGGATGGAGTCAATTCAACCACGTCAAGGTCTTGGCCAACATAAGATGTAAAACCAGTGGGGGAGATCGTACCGCAATGTTCCGGCTGCTCTAAGCTTCCGACTCCTGTTCGAATTAAATCACCGCAGCGTCCCACCATATAGGTGTCAGTGATCCCTGCGATCGGGCATTGAGACTCGTCAGCCCGATAGACTGCATATCGCCCGAACAGTTCGTCCACCTCACAGGTCTCATCTCGACGCCAATATCCGTCGACCGCATGGCCTAAAACCTGACTCATCTTTTGGGGATAAGCGATGGGCTTAGTTGGATTTGAAATCATGTCCCTTAGAGTCAATCCTGCCGTGATGACGCGTTCGATTCGCCCACGCAACAAAGGCGCGTCATAAATCCTTTCGGCGTAGATTTCAGGCAAGCTAAGAGCACCGCCTATGGGCGCGATGAGTCGCCAATCTAAAGGCTGGCATGAGCCTAATGCTGACAGCTGTATGTCATAGTATCCGTTCGACTCCGTGCTCGAATTAAATTCGAATGTACGTCGCCCAGCTACGAGAGGGGTCGCATCCAGTTCTGTTCGTTCAACCGGGCTGACTTGGGGTGCATCAGGCCACTGGAGCCCTAATGATGAACGACCGAGTTCAATGGAGAGACCAGCTGTTGCAATGGGTTGGGTGGACGCAGTCGACCGAGCCAAAATAGTCGTCCATACGCTCAGCTCTGCATCGCCTTCACCGAGTGTTGGTACCGCCATTCCCTGACGGGGACTGACATGTCCGTCTCCGATGACGAGACCCGTCCTCAACCCCCTGTAAACCAATTCTGTCGTCATCCAACCGACGGGACTGTTCAATGTCTGAACAAGCAGTTCTTGAGCCGGCTTGATGGACGGCTCGATGATAATTTCGCGTCCCATCAACGTCTCGGGTGCATCCAACGGCTGGACGGTCCATCGGACACCGTCGGAACCTCGCCATAGTGCGATGGCCGTAAAACTGCGGCCGGTGGGCACATCGATGCTCAGGGTCGCACTGTCAACAACCTGGTTTGGATGGAAAATATCTCCATCGGAAACGACGACCATGTCGGCCTCGTCGGGTGGGTCCAATCTAAAGAAGACTTGTGTCAGGCGAGCTCGAACCAAGTCTTCAGAATCGAGAAATGACGCAAAATTGACCCGCGACGTACGCACATCCAGAAGGGTGATGCGGTCGGTGTCAGATACAAAGGTCACGTCAAATTTATCGCCAAAAGAGCCTTGAAAAGTGGTCGATTCCGATGGACTGATGAACTGTTCTTGTCCCTTAATCGAGACGCGACCCGCCTTTGGTGCTGTGACCGTGATCGAGTTCAAACTCACCGATGGTTCGGGCTCACACGCCATGTAAGAAAAACAGCAGCACAGCAGCGTCTGCCGCAGGAAAATCGGCCCTTTCACCTTGAACGGCCGATGAATTTCGCCGTCGTCACCTCTCCGTCCCGAATGGTGACAGACTTTGTTTGACAGCTCCGCCGATTCCCCAAAAAGCAGGCTTTGACTCGATGCCGACCCGCGCCTAAACCATAGCGAATCAAAGGCGTTTCCTCTCGAACAAAGCGTCCATCAACCCAAATCGATGCCCACGGCCTGGCCATAACGTTGAGCGAGCCGCGTCCCTTTGGCTTTGGGGTAGACTCGCTTCGCCGTGAACGTGTTCTCGACCGTGACCGGTCTCGGCGACTCTTGTTTCGTTTCTTCACCCTCTTTTCGGGCACGAGCGGTTCGAGTTGAATCTCTTCTAAGTTAGCCTTAATCGTCTGATTAAATTGACGACTGTCACGAGACCATTTCACGGTTTCTTGATAGGATACAAAGCCGTCTTTCTTGACAGTAATTTGATACACACCATCCGTCGACAGGTTGGAAATTGTCGTGTTGGTCTGTCCCCATTCCTTACCATTGACAAACACCGTTGCATTCGACGGGTTCGATTCGACTCGAATCGTGGCTAGAATTGGATCTAATTCAACGTCGAGGATTCGGGTTTCGCCCTGCCCGAGTGTGACATCGACTAGGTGCGGATGATAGGACGGCATTTCGAGCCGAACTCGAACGGTCCGTCCTGGCGTTATGGCGATACTGGCAGGGGTCATTTCAGTCCCCTGCTTGATATTATCGATATAGATGTGCGCTCGACTCGGCTTGCTTCTGAGTTCAAGTGTCGCTGCAGCGCGAACCCCGGCGTTGCCTGGGTTTGAGCGTGCAGCGGGGCGCGTGGGTACGCGATTGGTGTTAGCGTTCTGTGTCGCGTTTCCAATCGGCACAGCAGTTCGACCGAGCTGCGACTCAAGCTCCTTCGAATCGCTGACAACGAGCTGCGTGATCACCATGGTCAACAAGGCAATGGCGAAGAGAACGGCACCAAAGACAAACCAGTCTTTTCTGGCCTTGACGAAACGCGTCGCCTTTTCAACAAGGACTGATGGCTCCACAGCCGGCGCGCTCTTGTTCTCTTCGATTGGCGGACTCCAAGCCGGATGGGGAGACGCTAATTCCGCTTCCGATAGCATCGATGTCGCTTGAGCTGCAAAATCGACTTCATCGGGTTCATCCACCTTCACGTCAGGTATTTTACGCTGTTTCGTTCCAATGACGCGCGGCCGCGCCGGAGCCGGCTTCTCAGCCGGTTGTTCATCCTTATAAATCACCGATGGCTCTTCGGGTTCGTCGATAGATCGTTCTCGATCGAAGGCGCGCGTCGGTTCGTTTTCAAAAAAGTCCTCGGACGGATCAACACTATTGGCAGTCTGCAATTCGTCGACCGCGCTGGGCTCTTCGATCATATCGACTGACTCAGCCGTCGGAATTGAGTCATGGGCCAATTCGACGATCCCCGAATTGATCTCGAAAACGCTCTCTCCTTGTGGCGCACTTTCACCTTCAAGCACGGTCGGGTCACTCGCATCATCAAACGATGCAATTGAGTCAGACAAACCTGTCGTATTTGCTGCGTCGAAAATGGCCAGTGAATCATCCCGCTCACCGGCATGGTCAATGCCGATCTCGTCCCGCCATAAATCTCTCATGATTCGTCCGAGTTTGACACGGTCAAAGCTTGCGTCATAACTCCGCAGAAAACGCTCCAACTCGCGGCGCATCTGTCCGGCATGTGCGTATCGCTCACTGCGGTCTTTTGCCAATGCACGCATGATGATTTGTTCAAATCGGCTTGGTATGTCCGGCCGAATCAGGCTCGGTGGGTCGATATCGGCGCGGCGAACTTGGCTCAGCAGCGTAATTTCGTCATCGTCTTTGTATAATAGAGACCCCGTAACCATTTCGTAGAGAACGATGCCCAGACTGAAAATATCAGTTCGATGATCGAGAATTTCACCCCGAGCTTGTTCGGGGGACATGTAATAGAATTTCCCTTTGATGATACCGGCTTCTGTCTCATAGGCACGCAATTCAGCTTTGGCAATCCCGAAGTCGATCAACTTCACTTCACCTTCAAATGACACCAAAACATTCTGCGGTGAGATGTCGCGGTGAACGATTTTGAGGGGTCTACCGTCTGCATCCTTCTTATCGTGTGCGTATTGGAGCGCCTGGCAGGCTTCCATCGCCAGAAAAGCGGCTGCCTCGATTGGCATGATCTGGTCTGCCTCTCGCAAGCGACGCAAGACGCGATACAGGTCACGCCCGTCAATGAACTCCATTAGGATATAGTAGTGGCCATCGATTTGACCAAGGTCGATCGTCTGACCGATATTTGGATGCGTCAGCTGGACGGTAATCCGAGCTTCGTCAACGAGCATCTCGATAAAGTCATCATCCTGGCTATATCTTGGATGCAGCCTCTTGACTGCGTAAATCTTCTCAAAACCGCGCACACCGGTCCGTTTTGCGCGAAAAATTTCCGCCATCCCGCCTACGGCGATGCGATCGATTAACTCATATGGACCAAAACGTTCTTGCATGTGAGCAGATTCTACGGTTTACGTCGGTTCACGTCTACATAGCTCCATCAATATTGTCATCGAAAATAGTCACGCGGTTGACGAAACATCTCTCTCGATCAACACTGGAGCCATGGATCAAAAATTCCCAAACTTCGTTCCGCCCACTCAAGTTGCTTTCAAACCCGATGGCGCAACGACGCTACACCTGCGTAAATGTCGTATTATCGTCGAAATCGACGGAAAGCGAAAAGAGCACACGTTTGAGCAGTCAGACATCACGCTGGGCTCATCAGAAGACAACACAGTCACCGTCTCCGACGACACGGTGAGTCGTAACCATTGTCGGATTTACCAAGCAGGAAACTCATACTTGGTCCAGGACCTTAGTAGCACCAATGGTACGTTTGTCAATCAAGTCCGCATCAAGGAAGCCTATCTGAAACCAGGATGCACAATTGAGCTTGGAAACACGCGGATTCAATTCCAAAGTTTTGATGAAGAAGTTCACATCAATCCGCTATCCGATGAACGGTTCGGTGACATTATCGGCGCCAGTCGCGATATGCGTGCGATTTTTGGAATCTTAGAGAAAATTTCTCCGTCAGATGCCACGGTCATCATCGAAGGCGAGACCGGTACCGGTAAAGAAGTCGTCGCCAATACCATCCATAAGAAGTCGCGACGCGCGGAGAAGCCATTCATCGTATTCGATTGTTCCGCTGTCCCTGCCAACCTGATCGAAAGTGAACTATTCGGTCACGAAAAGGGCTCTTTTACCGGGGCTATCATGGCGCGGCCTGGCCTCTTCGAATTGGCTCACGGTGGCACGGTTTTTCTTGATGAGTTAGGTGAGTTGACCAGTGACCTTCAGCCGAAACTCTTGCGCGTACTTGAGACGCGCGAAGTGAGACGCGTCGGTGGCACACGACCAATGAAGGTGGATGTTCGCGTTATCGCTGCCACAAATCGTTCCCTTGAAGAAGAGGTGCGAGCAGGCCGTTTTAGAGAAGATTTATTTTATCGCCTCAGCGTCGTCCGGCTCAGTTTACCGCCACTCCGCGAGAGGCGAGAAGATATTCAACTCTTGGCTCGGCATTTCCTCAATACGGGGCGTTTTAACCGAAGTGACGATGGTCAGCGTAAGGTACAAACCATCGGACGCGAGGTCATGGAAGCGCTGAGGGGCTACGATTGGCCCGGCAATGTACGAGAGCTGCTCAACATAATGGAACGAGCCGTGAGCTTCGCGGATAGCGACACCATCACTCTTGCTGACCTACCCGCTAACTTAGCGGAATCTGATCACATGCAAAGACTGCAAACCCTTGGTGCCCGAATCACCAATCAGGGACGTCAAACCGTCGATGAAATGGGCAATTTCAAGCACGCGAAAGAAAAGTGGGTATCGAGTTTCGAGCGCGACTATATTGTGCGTTTACTGGAAAAACACGGGTTTAATATCAGCCATGCGGCACGAGACGCAGAAATCGATCGCAAGTATTTCCGTAAACTCATGAAGAAGTACGCCATCGAGAATCCGAAGACCGCGGAGACGACGACCGAGTCTGAATAGAGTCCCGAAGCCTGTCCCTGAGTCCGCCCGACTCTGCGATTAAATCTCACGGCATTCCGCAGGCACCACTGACACACACTTGCCCAACAGGACATTGGCCATCAGCGTTTTCGTCTGGCTGGCCATCACAATCATTATCGAGGCCATCACAGGCGTCTTCATTGGGTGTTTGCTGGCCCATACAGGCACCAAACGAACCATTAACACACCTCTCTTGTCCTCGACGACATTCGCCAATATTGCTTCCGCAGGGCCTAGCTAAATCTTCGTCGACCGAACCGTCACAATCATTGTCGCGTCCGTCGCATGACTCTGGATTTGGTTCAATGGACCCCATACAGTCTCCAAAACGACCATTTTGGCACCGCTGCTCACCAAAGGCGCAGACGCCGTCATTCTGGCCACATTGTCGCACTAAATCTTCATCGATCTGTCCATCGCAATCATCATCCCGATTGTTGCACGCCTCATCATCCGGCTCTTGACGCCCAGCACAGTTTCCCCAGCGCCCATTGCGACATGTGCTGACCCCAGCCGCGCACTGACCACCGACCGGGTCACACTCTCTTTGAAGGGATTCATCCGTTCGCCCATCACAATCATTGTCCTGATTGTCGCACACTTCTTGACCGGGAGATCCAGCGGTCGCACTACAGACGGTATTGTTTCCGTTCTCGCGACAGATCCAATTGCCCCGCCTCCTACAGGTCCCCTGCCCCACGCTGCAGTCCTGGCCCAACCGATTATAGTCTTCATCAACGGAGCCGTCGCAGTCATTGTCGTCGCCATCACAGCGTTCATCAGACCGGTCAACCTCGCCTTCACAAATCAAATTGCCACCGATGCAACGTTCAAGGCCAGTCCGGCAAAGACCAATATTACTACCGCAAATGTTGGCGGGTATATCTTCGTCCACCTGCCCATCACAATCTTCGTCTCGTCCCTGTCCATTACCACCACAGACCTCCGGTTCGGGCGTCTGAAAACCATCACAAACCGGCACTGCAGGGTACGCGCATGTTGAAAAGACGCATGTTTGACCCGGACCGCAGTCTCCATTAGCCACACAATCAATGCGGCCGTTCGGCTGCTGTGTTCGACACTCGGTCCGCCCCTCGCTACAAATCCCATCGGCTCGTGTCAGTTCATCGGCCGCACCGGGATAACATCGATTGCTCACCACATTGTCGACAACGCCGTCACAATCATCGTCGAGTCCATTGCATTCTTCTTGTCCAGTTTCCGCTGAGGTGCGCCCAAGGCAACGAACGGATGCATCAATGCTCATGCCAGGCTGGAAAGAAAAGGTCGTACAGGCTGACGGACCCCGTCTGCAAGTACACGGCACACCCTGCGCGCAATCTTGACCACATTTTTCATCCGCCGCGGGTCCATTGGATTCGGTTTGCAACGGGTTGCCTTCATCGACCAGACCATCACAATCATCATCGCGCCCATTGCATATCTCTAAGGCGGCCGGGTTGACCTGACTGTCGCGGTCCGCACAGTCATAAGCACTCGTGTATCCATCACTGTCGAGATCATTATCCGACGAGCAAATGGCATCGGACCCATCACAATCTTGGTCAATCCCATCGTTACATCTGTCCGCCCCCTCCGGATTCACCTCCGGTGCAGAATCATCACAATCAAGCCCACCAGCAGCTGCATTGGTGAAGCCATCTCGGTCGCGGTCGCGGTCGGGCCCTGGGCAATTTTCATCTGCACGCCCATCGCAATCCTGATCGACTTGGTCCCCGCACCTCTCGGTCGCGCCTGGATAAATGCTCGAATCAAGGTCATTACAATCCTCTCCCGCCCTATCGCATGGCTGACCAACACGCCAGAGAAAAGAGACCGCACAACTGACGCCATCTCCGTCAATATCTAAGTCATCCAAGCAGGGCGCATCGGCTTGATTCGGATCACAGTCTTGGTCGATGCCATCTTCGCAAATTTCAGCATTGCCGGGAAAGCGGTTCGGGTCGTTATCATCGCAATCTTGATCGCTTGACACACCGTCATTATCTGCATCGCAAAACAGTAAGCCATCACAATTCTGGTCGATTTGATCATCACAATCCTCAACCGCCATGGGATTGATGGTCGGGTCATCGTCATTACAATCTTCGGGCCAGAAAAACCCATCTCCATCCTGGTCACCACAGGGTATGTCGGTCCCGGAACAATCATTATCCGTTTCATCGCCACAAACTTGCCTATACCGAAGTCTTGCCGTCTCCGAACGGGCCTCTTCGATGGTCAATTCGGGAGGGCGAAACGGATGCGCCATCCGCGCATTACACTCAGCTGTCGGGGCGTCACAGCAATCAGTCACTGTGGCGGCAAGGGATTCGGGCAGATTTTGGCAACAGCCCCCCGGCCCAGAGGGCGCGTTACAATCCGGAATCAGGTCGCCATCTCGGTCGCAAAGTCCATCGATTGCATCCACATTAATCTTAATGCTTGTTACACCATTGATGCGGGTCTCACCCGCACCGAACCCGACCAAAGATTGGCAGCTGCAGTCTGGACCCAAGGCTTTTTCAGCCTGTGTACAGGTCGTCGTTTGGCATTTGCAAGACGCAACACCATCACACGCGGCCACAGCGATGATAACTTGACCTAATAAACCGTCGGCGGGCTCGAGACTAATGGTCGTCTCTCGGACGCCATTTGCCAGTCCAAGTTGCTCTGCCGTATTCACGCTTGCACCCGTTGCATAGCGTCGTCCATCGCCAATCCGAGTGAATACAACAAAATGAGATGTGTTCAATTCGGCGGGTAATCGGAGCGTTAAATCCAGTCGTTCTTTGGCCGGGTCAGAACATCCGACCGCGCTAAAAAGAAGGACGAACAGGCATCCCCAATTAAAACGCGGGCTAAACAATGGCCGTATTGGTCGCAATCGCATCTTAACGCCAATCATTTAACAGTCTCCGGAACATGATACGATGGAAGGCTGAACGGCCGAAAGTCTTTCTGTAGGACTTGTATTGTTGGTCCGTTCGTGAGACACCCTAACACACTATGGAAACACAGACGAAACCACGCCCGCTCCAGGCGCAAAGCGAGGCCGAAAAGGCCAGTATCTACGTACAAGATGACGTTCTTGAAGAGCTGTGGTTTAATGCGAGATGGCGAACAGACCGAATGGCTGTCGGTATCCTCGTCGGTAAGCACTACACATGTCCAGTGGATGGTGCCATCTACGCGCAAGTGGAGGGTTTTGTCTCTGGCACACACGTCCCAGAGATCTCAGACTTGACGCGTTTCCTGAGGTCACAATGGAAAGCGGCCATGCAGGCTCAGCAACACAGTATGCCCGATGGGGAGATTGTGGGTTGGTACGTCGGAACGGGCGCTGAAACCATCGAAATTGGGCAAGATGCACTCTTGCTACACCACACATTCTTCAGTCATGAATGGCAAACGGGACTGGTTATGTTCGGCGAAAACAACATCCATGCTCTGGCCGTGAGCGGCGATGAGTTCAAGCCATTCCCGATGCAGATTATTCACAAAAGCAGCGACGCGACGCCCGCCTGACTTGGGCCTGAGCGAGACATCTTCGAGCCGCTAGCACTTCATGACAAGCCACGACACGCAAAATTCGGAATTCAGCGCGTTGACAGAGTAGCTCGATGCAGCTATGACAGCTGGGAATTCACGTCCTTCACAGGAGGCCAAAATGATAGGGTCAACCACATCAATACGAGGTCGAGTCACCGGCGACGAAAACCTGACGATCCTTGGATCTGTCGAAGGCAGTGTCCAGATCTCGAAGGAGCTAACCGTGGACAAGCACGCAACGGTTGATGCAACTGTTGAAGCAGCTCGTGTTCTGGTCTCTGGCCAATTAAGTGGACAGGTGACAGCTGATGAGGAAGTTCGGATCGACAGCAGTGCACGTGTCACAGGTGATGTGACGGCACCACGCATCAGCATCGCGGACGGGGCTCATTTTGAGGGCAGAATCGACATGCCTTTTGACATCCCAACAATTGACTAGAAACAAAGATAGCAACCAAGACCAACGCGCTGGAGGATAACAACCATGGCCAACACAACAATCGGCAGCAGTATCGTGATTGAAGGCGAAATCACAAGCCAAGAAGCCGTCGTCGTACAGGGTACGGTGAAGGGTAAAATCGAGACGAGTCAGTCTGTATTTGTGGAGAACTCGGCGACTGTTGAAGCAGATGTCACCGGAGAATCGGTCGAAG
The DNA here is from genome assembly GCA_002731825.1 of Myxococcales bacterium. Taxonomy (GTDB): domain Bacteria; phylum Myxococcota_A; class Bradymonadia; order UBA7976; family UBA1532; genus UBA1532. The sequence continues at coordinate 73,946 of PCCS01000034.1, read as the reverse complement.
TTTCGGGCAATGTGACCGGAAATGTTGACGCCCAGACTCGTGTTGAAATTAAAGCCGAGGGAAGCATGGTTGGTGATGTTAAATCCCCGCGTATTCTGATCGCTGATGGTGCCCGCTATAAGGGCAGCATCGATATGGGACAATAGCCATGGCGAAGTCAGCAACAACCATCGCATCCGGCACGATTATCCGAGGGCGCATACAGGGCGATGAGAGCATCGATCTAATGGGCCGTATCGAAGGCCACGTCGAAATCAGCGGTTCATTGACCATCGATTCGAACGCGCGTGCCGATGCAGAGATTCAGGCCGCTTCAGTTTTCATTAATGGCATTGTCGTCGGCAATGTGAATGCCGAAGGGACCATTCATATCACATCAAAAGCCATGGCTGCCGGCGATTTAACTGCGGCGAAAATCATCATCGATGACGGCGCTCGAGTGAGAGGCTTTGTGAAGATGACAGGCGGCACGAAAGCTGCCCAGAAGCCCCATACGACCCGCGCGACTGCACCAGCCGCAACAGTGCCGCCAGCCGCACAAGATGCTGACGAGGATGAGCCTGAATTGCCGGGGTCCGCTAGCAAACGTCGTGTGAGTGTCAAAAAGAGATGAGTACGGCTGAGACCTCAAATCGAAAGCGCTTATTCGACCTTCTGAAAACCCTTTCCTACGAGAATCGAGATGTTGTCTTAGCATCTGGTTCAGCCAGCAACGAATATGTCGATTGCAAGCAGACAGCACTGCATCCTGAGGGTGCCAAAGTACTCGGTGCGGAGCTTTTCAGCTTGTGCGAGGCCATCGAAGCACAGGTTGGTCAAATGGGGCTCGGTGTCGGCGGGATGGCCATTGGGGCTGACCCATTGGCGACAGCAACATCCCTCGCTGCATACGATCGAGGGCGTCATTTACCGGCATACCTTGTGAGGAAAGAGCCCAAAAGTCACGGGACTCAAGAGTACTTGGAAGGGCTTAAAAATATACCCGCCGGTGCCAATGTCTTGATGGTGGAAGATGTTGTCACCACCGGTGGCAGTACGCTGAAAGCTGTCGAGCGGGTTCGCGCCTCGGGTCTAAATCCAATTGGGGTCGCGGTGATCATTGATCGTGAGGTCGGTGGTATGACCAACCTCAAGGAGCAGGGTTTGTTCGCGCAAGCGCTCTTTAAATTGTCGGATTTCCGCGAATGAGCGCATCATGATCGGCCGCTTTGCTGGGTTGCTTTGCCTGGTCCTCGGCCTTGGATGTGCTGTTCCAAAATCGATTAGTTGGACGGAAGATAACCCGAAGCGTGGATACCGGTTTGCTCTGGCAGATTGGACACGAACGTCGGTGGCCTATCATGAATTCCAAACCCAAATTTTTGTGCAAGCCACACTTTTATCGCCCGCCTTTAGCAAACGGCTCACCAAGGAATTGACCAAAAGAGCAGGTTTGACAGAAGAGCAGGCTCGGCAACATGCGGCGACTTTGCTGAGCGAGAGTAATAAGAAAATTAAAGTCTTCATGGCCGTAGCCACTTCAGATTCACACTGGAACGACCTTGATCAGCGGTCACCAACGTTGATAGCCAGGCTCTACGTAAACGGTTCATCACAGGCAATAACACCAACACAACTCGAATTTTTAAACGACAATGAGATGGCTGACAAACGCCCATTTTTCCCGTACGCGGACCGTTTGAAAACCGGTTATTTAGTCGAGTTCCCTTACAGCGGTACTCAGCCTAAGAAAGTACGCCTAACCGTCAGCGGTGCCCCCGGCTTATCAGAACTCTCTTGGCGTCTCGATCCGTGAAATCGGGGCGCATCATATCCTTCGATGGAACACCACTACATTACACTGTAACGGGCCATGGATCTTTAGACTTTGTACTCTGTGATGGCATCGGCTGCGATGGATTTATCTGGAGATATCTAAAACCCGTGCTGGAAAGTCGTGGGCGCGTCATTCACATGCACATGCGCGGTCATGGGCAAAGTGGACAACCCGCCGACGTCGACAATGTTCATATCCGCCACATCGCAGATGACTGGAGCGTCGTCCTCGCTGCGTTGGGGCGACGAAATAGTATTGTTATTGGTCATAGCATGGGCGTGCAAGTGGGGCTCGAGCTGTGGCGCAGACACCCACAACATGTTGATGCCCTGGTTTTAATGTGCGGGAGTTACCAAAATCCAATTGCGACTTTCCATGATGGTTCAGCGATGGAAACCCTTCTGCCCCTCCTTCGAGTCGTAGCGCGCTTGGGGGGGCGCTCTCTCAGTTCTGTCTGGCGAACGGCGCTCCGTTTACCCATCGCCTTTCATGTTGCTCGTTTAACCGAGGTACACCCGGATCTCACTCGTAGGGAAGACTTTGAGCCCTACTTGGAGCATTTATCCGACATCAAGCCAGGCTTGTTTTTTGAGATGCTGACCGGGGCCAGTCAGCACTCCGCCGACCACTATCTCGATGAGGTCAATGTACCGACACTCGTGGTTGCCGCAGGGGGTGATCAATTTACCCCAAGTCGCTTGTCGGAGACCATCGCCGAACGCATTCCAGATGCTCATCTACTGATGGTTCCGGACGGGACGCATACGGCGCCCATCGAATTCCCATCAATGATAAACTCCCGAATCTGTGGCTTTGTTGAGTCTCTTGAGTTCAGCCCTTAGCGGTCTGACAGATCGAATCGATACAACCTTTGCCCCAGCAAAATCAGGTCACCGGTTGATACGGCGAAGTCGGACTTCAATTGCACATAAGTGCCGTTGGTACTGGATAGGTCGCTGATTTGAACGCCATCATTGTCGCGGCGAAGTCGACAGTGGGAGCCGCTTATGAACACATCCTCAGGAAAACAAATCGTGCCTCGGTCGCGGCCCAAATAAATTTCGGGAGTTTTAAGAGTCCAAGCCATCGATTCATCGCCCGCACTCGATATACAAACCAATCGACCCCAAAGGCCACTGGTCGGAGAACCGAGCATGTGAGTGCCATCATTCTGAGGACGGACGCCAGCGAATAAAGCCTCCAAACTTTCGAATCGAAACAGTTGCTGACCGATGCGAAATCGATCGCCATCAATCAGACGTGTATCTCCCCTGAGACGGACGAAAATCCCGTTTAGACTACCCAGATCTTTAATGGTCAGCCACCCATCGGAATAGACGAGCTCTGCGTGGACAGGCGACAAACATTGGTCATCTGAAAACAGCGGGTTCAGATGCTCTCGCCCGAGCACCAGATTACCATCTCCCAGATCGAAACTCTCACCCTCACTGCCATCGGAATGAATCAGTGTTATCTGCCCAATGGACTGTACATCGGCATTTATGTCCGACTTTTCATCCTCGCCTGAGACTTGGAGGCGAGCGCCACAGGTGCCACAGAACTTGAAATCATGGGGCTGCATGGCCCCACACGCCGGACACGGACTCATGTCATCTGAGACCATGGGCGCGACCACAGTTTCCCGGCCATCAGACTCATTTATGTCGGGTTGAGCTTGCTCATGATTGACGTGTTGGTTTTGGTCCGCTTCTGGGCCGATATCAGCGTCATTACCGCGCAAACTCTGCGTTTCAGCAGGCAAGTCTTCGGACTCATCTCCATTTTGGATGACGAGTCGCTCCATCGCCGGTTGAGTCTGTGCCAAACTCGTCACATCAAACTCAGGGTCCGACTCACTGCCGCTGAGTCCGCCGGCACTCATGGGTGCAGGCAGTTGTACTTGCGGCTCAGATTGTGAACTGGGCGATATAGACTCACTGTCGAGAGCCAATTCATCGACCGCATCAGTCGCAGCCTCATCTTCAGCGGCTGTAGACGCTGCGTGGTCAGCGGGGGCCTGCGGTTCATCGGTGAGCGCCGCGGCTGTATCGTCTGCATCGCTCGCATCAGCTGCCGTCAAGTCAGGCCGCTCGGACGCCTCGGCTACCGGATCCGAACCATCGGGCCCTGCCTGGGCTGTCGGCGATGGCTCGTCAACCGAATCAAGGGGAGAGCCGATGTTCAGTTCAGCTTTTTCAGTCTCATCTTCTAGGGATTCAGGTCCGCGTTTACCTGGCCGTCCATATTCGATAGGCGATGTCGTGCTGGTGACCGGAGTTGCAACCATCGGCGGTGCTGTCCAACCGGGTAACTGTTGTTCTTTTTTTGACGTCTGTTCCCGAACTTTGCCCTGTCGTTCGACGAGAGCATCTCGCCCGGTCCGCAAGGCCTGTAGCCGCGCTTTCAAATTCGGAATCCGAGGTTTGTTCTCTTGAGGGCCATCAGCAGCCACATTTGATACAGCGGGCGTCGATGGCCGATCAGCGACCTTGGCTGCTGCTTGGGAGATTTCACTTCCGCAGCTGAGACAGAACTTGTAGTGGTCTTCGTTCTGTGCGCCGCAGTTTTGACAGATAATCACCGTGCTGTTCTCCCAATAGGCTCAATCGCTCGTCGGCACATTAAACGCAACTCTCAATAATTGACGCCCGATAAAGATAAAGTCTCCATCGTGCAATTCTGCTTCGCTATTGACCTTGGTGTACGTCCCATTCCTCGAGTCCAAGTCAGTTAATTGAACACCGGTTTTATCGAATTCGAGCCGACAGTGTGTACTGCTGATAAATCGATCGTATGGAAATTCTAAATCACAGCGTTCGCGACCGATTGTCAGTCGATTTGCCCGAGGTCTCATGAGAAGGCCGTCCAAGCCACCCTCAAGAATTTGCCGGACGGCGTATGGGTGGCTATTGGGCGCGCTCCCAAAAAAACTGGTCCCTTCAGCATCATGATTTGACAGGTCGGGCCCTCTGTCTTCAATCCGCATGAGTTCCTCACCGGCCATGAAAACATCGCCATACTTGAGAATCACGCTTCCAGACAAACGTTTGAATACACCGTTCGCACTCTGTTCGTCTCGGACCATGAGTCGGTCGTCATCGAAGAAAATGGATGCATGAAGCGGGGAGACAAACGCATCTTCAGAGAAACAAATATCCGCATCGATTCGACCGATGGTCTTTGGTTTTGAACCAATCTCTATGATGTCACCATCGGCACCACCGCTATGGATGCGAATCAAGCGCGCGTGCACGGACGCCGAACTGCGTCCGACGGATGGATCCGACTCATGACTCTCGGCAGCGTCTCCAGCAGCCATGAGTGAGTATCCACATCGGCCACAGAATCGATTTCCCGGAGCGACACGTGCGTCACATTGAGGACAGTTGGTTGCGTCTATCATCCTTGCAAACTACTCATCATAAGGTTTGTTGGCTCACGTTTTAGCCAAGCAGAATCAATGTTCAATAATCAAAACGGGTGACTCCATGAATCAGGCACCCAATCTGATGGTATCTCGCTTGAATCCAGATTGGAACCGTCTGTTATCACATGTGCTACTGACAAAGCGCCCAGTGCCATCGTTATGCGCGTGGTTATGAAATCGGAATTGGGGTATACACACAGCATCTGGTTCAATTCGGGGAGTAGTGCTCGTGTGGCGACTTGTTATTTTGAGTCTTTTTGGAACCGGCTGCGGAGATGAACTCAGCCGGGTTATGCTCAAAGAGTCTGCTCAGGAGGTCCCTGTCTATACGGCAGACCCTGCGCCTATGAGTGCGCTGGATATGGGTTTACAGCCCGTAGACGCATCGCAAGATGATGAATCAGATGGCCTGCCAATGGCGTCGGACGGCGCCCTCACCGAGGACGATGTCGATGCACGTTTGAGTCCTGATCAGGCTATCTCAAACGAATCAGATTCAGCCGCAACAATCGCCGACGCTTCGGTCGATTGAATTTCGAACTTTGCGAAACGTCGACCGTCAACCATTTCCGGAGTTTTCAGATGCTGATTAAAAAACTATTGCCTCTGTTTATTTTGACATTGCCCCTGACGACTCAGGCGAGCCCGCCTGCTCAAGTTATCAATCTGATGGACGTAAAGGCCGACGAGTTTGATCGAATCGAGCGGTTTAACCGCAAAAGTGATGCCTTGCCCCTGACCTTGGACGAACTGACTCAGCTCCAAAAAGCCGGCGTTAAAAGCCCGACGCTGATGGAAATGATGCGGACACGCCGGGTGATGGCTGTCGCTGATGCACCGACGCTCTTAAACTTAAAGAAGGCCGGTGCATCAGATGACATGATCGCCGCGCTTTCTGCCTATGTCGTCAAACCGAATGATCATTTTAAACTCAACATCGTGCTCAACTTGCTGAGTCCCGGCTCAATGGCCCAAGCGCCCTATCTATACATCGAAATTTGGAACCCCAGGAAACGAAGACAAGAGGCTATTTTATATGCAGATCTCCGAGATAAACTGACCGATGCAAACACGAGTCTGAAAGGCAGTTCTGACCGAGGTGACCCTCTGCTTGCCAATAATCTGGCTCGGATCAACCTCTCCAGCCGCATTCGCTCTCGTGGTGCCGGCCCGCTGGACATCAGAGTCCTCATTGGACAAGAAGCAGGTTTGATGACCCTCAGCTCCAGTGACGGTAAGCCGTTAAAGGGTGTAGAAACCTATTCTATCAGCTATCCAGCGGTGAGCCTCGATAACCGATGCCAGGCTGAAATACAGCTCAGCCGCGATTCGGTCATGCGCGAACGATATGCCATTTCACAAGGCCGAGTCCATTGCCGCTGGGATTGACAACTAGAGAGACTGGCGCCTTCTAGACTAAGCCTTTAGAGACCTCCAAAGGACCTCGTTTCGGCCATTCTCTCCTGTTGACACGTGATTCGTCCTTGTATTGTCGGTCTGCCTGTGTCAAATGCCCCCAACAGACACAACACATCTTCCTCAGGCAAATAAAGTTCACAGGCGAGCATATGAAACGCGAAGATATTCGGAACATTGCAATCATTGCGCACGTAGACCACGGTAAGACCACGTTGGTTGACTGCCTCCTTAATCAATCAGGCACTCTCCCGGAGCACCGTCATGTCCAGGAACGCGCGATGGACAAGCTGGACCTGGAACGGGAGCGTGGCATCACGATCTTGTCGAAGAATACGGGCATCCGTTGGCGCGGGTTGACCATCAACATCGTCGATACCCCGGGCCACTCTGACTTCGGAGGAGAGGTCGAACGCGTCCTCGGCATGGTTGATTCTGTACTGCTCGTCGTCGATGCCTTCGAAGGTCCGATGCCACAGACACGCTTCGTGCTACAAAAAGCATTGGATCACGGCCTCAAGCCCATGGTGGTCATCAACAAATGCGACCGACCCGATGGGCGACCTGACGTCGTCTTAGATGCAGTATTCGACCTCTTCGTAAGCCTTGGCGCCGACGATGAACAGCTGGATTTCAGTGTTCTCTATGCGTCTGCGCGAGATGGTTGGGCCGTCAATGAACTCGACGAAGATCAAGAAAACGTCACCCCGCTCCTCGATGCAATTGTCGAAAAAGTGGCCGGCCCAGATGTCGATGTCGACGGCCCTTTCCAGATGCAGGTTGCGACCATCGCCTACGACGAATTCGTCGGACGAATTGCAGTCGGACGCATTACCCGCGGATCCGTATCGAAAGGTGACCAACTGGCCTGTATCAGTATTGGTGGTGAATCGCGAAAATCGAAAGTGTCGCGCTTGAGTGGCTACGAAGGCTTGGAGCAGGTTGATATTAAATCCGCTCAAGCGGGCCATATCGTAGGGATAGCAGGCTTTACAGATGCGCTGCCCGGAGAGACCATCTGCAGTCAGGACGCATTGGAAGCCATGCCACCAATCGCCGTTGACGAACCCACCATATCAATGGAGTTCATTGCCAATAATGGCCCCTTTGCAGGCAAGTCTGGCAAGTACGTCACGAGTCGTAATTTGCGAGAGCGCCTGGCAAAAGAATTGCAATCTAACGTCAGTCTACGTGTAGAGCAGACTGAGTCATCAGATGTTTTTCGCGTCTCTGGCCGCGGTGAACTTCACCTTGGTATCTTAATTGAGACGATGCGCCGAGAGAGTTTCGAATTGATGGTCTCAATGCCAAGGGTGATTTTTAGAGATGGTCCAGATGGCCGCGAAGAGCCCTATGAAACAGTCACAATCGATTGTGCAGAGAGTTTCAGTGGTGCGGTCATACAGGATCTCAATCTGCGCGGGGGCGAATTACAGGACATGCGTATCGATGGCGACATCGTGCGCATAGAATTTCTCATCCCAAGTCGTGGTCTCATCGGATATCGAAGCCGATTTCTGACTCAAACTCGGGGCACAGGGACACTCTATAAGACATTCGCTGATTACGGCCCGTACAAGGGTGACTTTCAGCGGCGACATAATGGTGTTCTCATCGCGCTCGAAACAGGACAGACGACAAGCTACTCGCTGGAGACATTACAAGAGCGCGGTGTCTTATTTATCAATCCAGGCGAACGCGTCTACGCCGGTCAGGTTGTCGGAGAAAATGCTCGGGTTCAGGACTTGGTCATAAATCCATGTAAAGCAAAGAAGCTCGACAATATGAGGCAAGCGTTTAAGGACGTAGACACACGACTCAACGCACCGCGAAAAATGTCCCTTGAAGAAGCCCTTGAATACATCAATGATGACGAATGGGTTGAAGTAACGCCTGAGGCCATTAGACTTAGGAAACGAGTGCTGGACCACAGTGAACGCCGGCGTTTAGAAAAAAAGGCAGCCGGCTAAAGACACATTGAGCATGACGCGGGGATCGAAGAGCCATGTTAGAGGAAAAAAAATATGTCTGTCACGATTGTGGAACCGATGTCGATATGTCGGCCCGTGTTCAGCGTCGGGATGAATGTACGACATGCGGTGCAGACCTACACGTCTGCAAAAATTGCCGTTTTTGGGATCCAAGTTACCAAAATGAGTGCCGCGAAAACGGGTCTTTCTATATCCGCGATCGGGAAAAAGCGAATTTCTGCATGTCATTCGAATTCAACGCCACACTTGAGACTGATGCCGCCGAGGCAGACGATGCCCGATCTAAGCTGGAAGCGCTTTTCAAAGGACTAAAATAGAATCGGTCTGCTGACGGGCTCAAGAACAAGGCTGAGTAAAATTACTCACCTGGTTTAGCAAACGCGACTCGCCATCCCAGTCAAAGATACAACACACTGCGATTCTCAGTTGTGTGCAGCCGCCCGACACGGTATCTCTCGGCGCAGCAACCCACGATGAGAGGAGTCGTATATGTCCGATCCAGATCAGAATCGAATCGTAACAGTCAATGGCGATGGCGAACCCACACAGATGGAGGTTTACCTCGAATTGGATGTTGATGAACGGGCTTATGGCCTCTTAATCCCCTTGGACTTCCCTATTCATCTCGTGGAGACCTCTCAAGAGAATGGAGCCGATGTTCTCGAGCCTGTAGATGAGGCCACAGTTCAGAAACTTCGAGGCGAATTGAACTCGGCTATCAGAGATTGGGGTCTAAAGAGTGAATCGCGTCCGGACGGCCTTTTCCTGGTTGGTGAACCTGACGATGAATTTCTCGAAGATTGCGACTTCATCGGCGTCAGAACTGATGACGGTGAAGAAGAAGAATATGCCGTTCTCGTGCAATTGGAAACGGGGGACAATACGTACTTAGTGATCACACCCACAACCCCTGAACTTGTGCCTGTAGAATTTACATCTACCGACTCAGCTCGGCATTTGGAGGATTCGGAACTTGGCGATTTAGAAGAGACGTTTCATGCCGCCCTTCGGGCTGTTGAGGATGCTGAATAATATGCGTGAGGTAGCGATTGTCAGTGCAGTTCGAACGGCGATCGGGCGGTTTAGGGGCGGTTTGTCATCCATACGACCCGATGATTTAGCCGGTCTCGTGATCGCAGAATCGTTAACGAGGGCTGGTGTGCCTGGTGATTCAATCGACGAAGTCATATTTGGATGTGCCAACCAAGCCGGCGAGGACAATCGCAACATCGCCCGCATGGCGACACTGCTTGCGGGCCTGCCACAGACTGTCCCAGCCATCACCGTCAATCGACTCTGCGCATCAGGCCTAAGCGCAATTAATCAAGCCGCGAGGGCTATCCAAGTTGGTGATGCAGATGTGATGGTCGCTGGAGGCGTTGAGTCAATGAGTCGCGCCCCATGGGTGATGCCAAAGGCATCAGCCGCATTCCCTGTAGGCAATGTCACCGTCTATGATACGTCTCTCGGATGGCGTTTTCCTAACCCTGCCATGGAAGCACTCTTCCCGTTAGAGGGCATGGGATTTACAGCCGAAAATTTAGTTGACCGGCATCATATTTCCCGCGAGGCACAAGACCAGTTTGCCCTGTCTAGCCATCAGAAAGCCTTGGCGGCCCAGGCAAATGGCTCATTCGACGCAGAACTGCTGACCGTTGAGGTGCCTCAGCGTAAAGGCCCCGCGCTGAGCATCGATACCGATGAAGGCCCACGGGCGGACACGAGTCTTGAAAAACTCGCCCGTTTGAGGCCCGCGTTTCGTAAAGATGAGGGCAGTGTCACAGCTGGCAACAGCAGTACATTGAACGACGGTGCTTCGGCACTCGTCCTCATGGAGCGTCAACGCGCAGAGGCGTCAGGGCTGGAGATTCTCGGTTTTTATAAAGGCGCCGCAGCCGCTGGAGTGAATCCAAGAATTATGGGCATTGGCCCGGTCCCCGCGACAGAGAAATGCTTAAATAGGGCCGGTGTCGATTTGGCGCAGGTTGACCTAATCGAGCTCAATGAAGCGTTTGCCGCTCAATCTCTGGCCGTCATGCAAACGGCGGGAATGGATGAGAGTAAGGTCAATGTCAATGGCGGTGCTATCGCCCTTGGTCATCCCCTTGGCTGTAGCGGCGCCCGCATCATGACCACCTTACTCCATGCACTGCGTAAGCGCGGTGGTGGCCGTGGCCTTGCGACTCTTTGCGTCGGTGTTGGACAGGGTGTTGCAACCCTGGTTGAGACACCCTAATTCAATTTCGCTCAGTGCCAAATACTTGGGTCCAATAGCGGTTATATTGGACGTCCGCATCGAAGATATAGCCCACGCCGAGCTGTTGGAAGCTGCCATCCATGATGTTTCGGCAGTGGCCATCACTGTTCATCCAGCCCTCGACCACATCGTCTGCTGTCATTGCGCCAGCGGCGATATTTTCGCCCATCGCCCTGGGTTGGTATCCAGTGACTAAAATTCGCGCATCGGGTGCGTCACCGTCCGGATTGACATGGTCAAAAAAACCGCGCTGAGCCATATCTAAGGAATGGCGTCTAGCCGCACAATCCAACAACGGATGGCCTTCGAGGGGCGGTACGGGACTAAAGCGCCCTGCGCTACCACAATCTTGCATGCTCGCTCTTCGTTCGTTGACAAGCTCCAGCACCGCGGCCTCTAAAGACACCCAATCTGACGGCCAGCGGGCTGTGAGTTCATCACAACTCATTGTCGTGGGTAAATCAGCCGGCGGAATGTCTCCTGGTTCATCCGGTCTATCAGAATCGGCCTGGTCCATGGGGACTGTGGCATCGGGCTGACCCTCAGTGATGAGATTCACAACATCACCTTCAGCGGCATTCGATTGTGTCCCGTCTCCACAGCCGTAGATAGATAGGACTGTAACCAGGCAAAAACCCCAAATTAATCTGCACATGCAACTCTCCAAGACAGGCCCGAAAGACAGACTATATCAGTCTCGCCACATCAATCGCCATGGTCGTTTTTTCAATTCACTCAACACGGACTTCACTTCGTCGTGTATTTCTGGGCTGGCTAGAAGCAAGCCGACGCTGCCCTGCCCCGCCACCATGCGGCTTAAAATTGCGGCCAGATCACGCAAACTGTCTTCCGCCCAGCGACTCAGCATCGGTATGCGGTCGATCAGACTTTGAAAAGAGTCCTTGCCATCTAATACCTGCTGAGCGACCCCTTTAACCGCCTGAGCGGCCGCCCTCAAGTCGACCATGGCTCTCCGAGCGGTCCGAGTTGCCCCCGGCAGGTCTCGTTGGATGGTGTTCGTTAGCCGATCGACTTTCTCCAGAGAGTCAGCCAGAGTCTTGCCAGTGGGCATGCCATCACTCAACTGGCTCAAAATGAATTTAAAGTCTTTGCTAGCACCGGTCGCATTTTCAATGACCTGACCAAATTGATGACCGTGATTGCCCATGAATTCGTCGAGCCGAGTAATTAAGCGGGTCAAACTCGTCGCCAGAGCTTTCATATCGCCATCATCCTCACCCATAAGAGCGACAAACTGACTGAGTATTCTGTCGACCTTACTCAAAAACAGGTCGATTCGTGGCGGGTCAAATCCACGTGCAACCTGCTCTCTTGATAACGCATCGCGGGTCTGTGTTCCTGGCACAACTTCGACGTACTTTTCTCCCAGCACCCCCCGCGTCGTGATGTGGAATTCAGCATTTTCCCGGATGACCTCAGACATCGTTGTGTCGATATCCAAGCCCAGCTGTACGAAAGAGTTCGGTACGGCCCGCGGGTCACTCGGCGCAATAAATTCGACGGAACTGACATGGCCCGCTTCGATACCTGCAATGCGTACTTTAGCGCCCACCCGAAGGGCGCCCGAGTCCGAAAAGGCGACGCGAAACACTGTGGTCTCACGGAAGTCAAAGGCGCCTAAAGCCGCACCGAAGGCTGCGGTCAGAGCCAGTGCGACAATGATCAATAAAACCACCTTTGACTTCACGCCGCTCTCACTCATTTATAGCTCCATTGGCCCATCTGGCACACCGCTCATGAACTGTTTCACCACAGGGTGTTCCGAGCGTCTAAAGACGTCAGCGGGCCCATCCAATAAGACTTGTCCTTGGTATAGCATGACAACCCGGTCTGCAATCGAGAAGATACTTCTAAGGTCATGAGAGACGACGATGCAGGTCACAGAAAACCGATCGGCAAGTGACCGAATGAGGCCGTCTACTTGAATCGCACTTTGGGGATCAAGCCCCGTCGTCGGTTCATCAAAAATCACGCACTGGGGCTGTAGAGCCAATGCACGGGCGATGGCAATTCGCTTTCGAAGACCATCTCCTAAAGTGTCGGGCATTCGCTTTGCGTACTCAGCCATCCCCACATCATTCAAATAAGACGTGGCCGTCTCTAAGGCAGCATTCCAACCAAGTTGTCTGTGTTTTCGGATGGGGAGTGCCACATTTTCTACAATGGTCATAGAGTCGAACAAAGTACTGTGCTGAAGCACCATAGTGCACCGTTTCCTCAACGGATAGAACTGCTCTTCTGTCCAACTTGAAACATCGACCCCATCGAATAAAACAGCGCCGGAATCTGGGCGAACAAGGCCAACTACATGCTTGGTCAAGACACTCTTCCCAGCCCCACTCTTACCGATCACGAAGAGGACTTTGCCAGCGTCGACTGTGAGTGATACGCCCTTTAAAATCTGCCTGTCTCCGAAGGCCTTTGAGACATTTTTAAATTCGATCATCTGAGTCCTAAAATCAGCGCACCGATAAAAAAATCGAGAATAATAACAGCCAAACTAGAGAGAACCACGGCATTGGTCGTCGCGCGGCCAACGCCAGCGCTCCCACCATGAGTCGATAACCCACATGTACCGGCAATCAGCGGAATAACCGCTCCAAATGAGATGGATTTAATGAGTGCCTCAACAGCATCTAGACCTGATACGAAACTCCAGTCAGCATAGACCCCGGGCGCCGTTTCGAAGACGACATATGCTGTCAACATTCCTGAAAAGAAGGCAGCGGTAATGCCGAAGATTGACAAGATGGGCACCATAACCAACGCGGCATGCCAAGATGGTGTAATCAAATAATTGACCGGGCAAGCATTGGATAAGCGAAGCGCATCGACCTGTTCGGTTACGACCATACTGCCAATGCGGGCCGCCATCCCTGTCCCGACCCTGGTCGCAACCATTAGCCCGGCCAGAGTTGGTCCGAGTTGACGAATCATCAACGGTAATATCTGAGGGCCCACCAGATTTGAGTCCCCAATGATACGCGCGGCTTGATAACCGCCATGGAGCATCATGATGGTGCCGACAAAACCTAGGGTAATGACAATGAAAAACACACTGTTGATGCCGACATCATTCAACGCGCTCCAGAACCGTAATCTTGATGCCCGGTCGGTCTTTTTTCGACCCATCATTTTCTTGATGACGAATGCCATATTACCAAGGAAGACACGGGTTTGGGCGCTCATGGTAAAATCGCTGTGACAAGATAATCAAAACAGAAAATGCCCAGGGCTGATGCCACAACGGCTTGATTAACTGCCCGGCCGACCCCAGGTGCACCACCATCCACGGCTAAACCATGCCGACAGCTGACCAATCCAATGACGAACCCAAAGAGACCGGCCTTTACGAGACCATTGAATAAGTCAACGGGACGGACATAGTCTGTCAACGAGATCCAGAAAACCATCGGGTCGACATCGACTAAGACCTGAGCTGTCAACATGCCACCCAGCAGTGCAAATACGTTACCGACCATCACTAAAGCCGTCATCATGACGACCATGGCCACGATCCTTGGCCCCACCAAGTAATTCAGTGGATTGATGGCGAGAACTCTGAGTGCATCGAGCTGCTCTGTGACCTTCATTGTCCCAAGCTCAGCCGCATTAAAAGCACCGACACGTCCACTGAACATCAAGCCGATGAGCAATGGCCCGAGCTCTCTGAATACAACGAATCCAAAGCCCCACCCCACCGCATCATACGCCTGAAATCGAACCACATGCGCACTCACTTGGATCGCTGAGATCCCGCCAGCGAAGATGGCGGTGACGATGACGATGGGCAATGAACGAACGCCAACAAGGTAGAGTTGCTGCCAGGTCTCACGCGCGTCAAAACGCCCCCCCAAAGCCCCCGTGACCAAGGCCAGAATGAGGGTCAGCATTTCATCGGCTGAACGCACGAAAGACCCCCAACTCATTGTGTACGGGCTTTCCCGAGTGTGAACTCGGCGACGGTTGGATGTGACATCGCGTCCTGAGTCGGGCCGAAATAGGCCATGGCTCCGTCACGTAATAGCCCAACAAAATCGCATCGTTTGAAAAGGCCGCCTGTGTCGTGACTGACCACGACGCATGTTGAGCCATACTGCGTACGCATCTCGTCGATCATGCGAAAAATCCGACTCGACGTCACTGGGTCGAGGCCTGCCGTTGGGTCATCGCAAAAGATAAAGGGAGGCCGGTGAATCATCGCCCTCGCAAGCGCCACCCGCTTTTTCATTCCACCCGATAAGGCCGATGGAGCCAGGTTTGCTATGGTTGGCAGACTGACCCTAGTCAAACAATCAAGCACACGGGCATCGATCTCGATGTCAGACAGCCCCCCTTTTTGACGAAGGGGAAAGGCAATATTTTCGCCAACGCTCATGAAATCAAACAAAGCTGTGTTTTGAAACGCCATACCGATCTCTTGTCGCATTCTGGCCAAATGCTCTTCGCTCTGGCCTGTCAACGCCTCGCGGCCCAGACTGACCCGCCCTGCATTCGGCTCAAGCAAGCCGCAACACAGTTTCAGTAGAACGCTTTTCCCAACGCCGCCTTGGCCGATAAGGCCAAGCATCGAGCCTGTGGGCAGGCTAAATGTGATGTTATTGAGTACGGCTTTATCAAATCCCATGGAGACATTTTCAAACTCGATCATCGAAGCCTCTTGGGCCTGGGTGACGCTGTCGAGTAGAGCCTTTTCGGTATGGGTATCTGAGAGTCAGGCGTCTCGAGCAATAGGCGATACATTTTGCGTTGGTCGGTGCTTAATTTGCGTTCACCAAGCTGAGACAGTATGCCATTCGCAGCGTTTTTTTTATGATTTCTCAGGTAGGAAAATGCGAGCGAAAGCAATGCATCATCTATGAGCGGGCTGTCACTAAAGTGACTCGTGAAGGACCGATAGGACGCCACTGCCGCAGCAAAGTCATCGAGTATATAGGCTTCGATATCGGCCTTGAGTAAAGCCGCTTTAGCTGTATACGGACTTCGGAGGCTGCCAATAAACCATCCGCGATCAAGACGATGCTGAGCGAGAATACCGTAGGTCTCGTGGGCCTTTCTCCACGCACCTATGACACGGTACAGATCAGCCAGCATCCAAAGCGCGTTGTCAGCTCTTGGACTGCCTGCGTGGTGGGTATACAAGCGACGCAAAAGCTGTCTGGCGGCTGGATAATCTCCAAATCCATCGACCATAAGTCGTGCTTTTAACCATATGGATTCTGCACTCAATCCCCGTTCGGTCTCTGATAATTCAGCCAATTTGGAGCCAAGCCACAAAGACACATCTCTTCGGTTGGCATGAATGGCCGTTCGGGTCGCTTGCTGTAAAGCGATGGCTGCATACTGAGTCTTTGGATAGGCACAGGCGACATTAAACAAGGCCGTCACCCTGTCGAAGGTCTGCTCTTTATCGATTTGCCGCGCCGTCTCTAAACGGGTTTGCGCTGCGGACTCATGGGGGTCGACTTGGGGACCTTGGCCACCGCAACCGATCGATGTAAGCGCCATCCAGAGCAATGCATAAAATCTCAAAACTCAATACCAGTCAGCTCAAAACCCGTCGAAACGCGTCGACAGTATGGGCCAATGCTTGGTCGTCGACTTGGTGATGAAATACGGCCCGAATTTGGCTCTCACTGATAGGCAAGACGCGAACCGAGTCTGCGACTGCATCACAGACGGCTTGTGCGGACCCGTCCACCGAGAAAATGACAATATTAGATCGAACCGAATCGGGGTGAATCTGTGCTTTCGGCATCGAGTCGATGGCACACGCGAATTCAAAGGCACGCCGGTTGTCGTCGACCAAGACTGGAATATGATGTTCAAGGGCATACAGACCGGCTGCCGCGATCAAGCCGGCCTGCCTCATACCGCCTCCAAGCATCTTCCGGTAGCGTTTAGCTCGACCAATCAATCGGTCAGATCCACAGAGAACAGAGCCAACCGGAGCCCCGAGGCCCTTTGACAAACAAATGGACGCAGTGTCTGCCCGCTCGGTCCATTCATGTATGCCGCAACCGAGGGCTGCAGCCGCGTTGAAAATTCGAGCACCGTCGATGTGGACGCCTAAATTAAACTCTCTCGCAACGTCCGTGATCTCGGCGAATTGCTCAATGGACATCACCAAGCCACCACCTCGATTGTGCGTATTCTCAACACTGACCAATGTCGACGGCGGCACGTGGCCTGCGGCATCTGTGGTCTTGATGGCCGCCCGCAGCTCTGCCGCAGTAAAATGCCCACCATGACCGACAGATGTAAACTGAACCCCGGCTATGGCAGCCCCGGCACCGCTCTCGTACAGGTAAATGTGCGAATTCTCTCCTAAAAGAACATCATCACCCGCTCGACAATGCAAAAGCAGCGCAATTTGATTGGCCATGGTGCCAGACGGAACATAGAGACCCGCATCCATTTTCGCTAACGAAGCGACACGTTCCTGCAATCGATGTATGGTTGGATCTTCATCAAAAACATCGTCACCAACCACTGCATCAAACATCGCTTGGCGCATCGACGTCGTTGGTTGTGTCACCGTATCCGATCGCAAATCACAAACTAACATGCTCTTATCTCCACCCTGTCAGAAGCTTAACGCGAGGGAAAACTCTGGATAAATTGATGTACAGTCATCGTCGTTTGCAAACGGGCAATCGAGTATTTTCTCACCCACCACGCCTAAACCCAACATGGTTCGTCGACCCGCATAAAAGAAGGTGCCGGCCCGAGCGCCTACGCTCTCGGTGTCTTCGTAAATGTCATTGGTGAAAAACCAACGACGATAAAATGTGCCAAGGTACGGCCGGAACGAGTCAGCGTCGATGACGTAACGCAGCCCGGGTGTGACTTGCACTAGGCTTGTATCGTCGAGAGACCAATAGCCAAGGCCGAAGGAGGCCTCGACGCCATCCAAAACATAATACCCGACCGTCCCGCTCAAACCAAAGCCAAGAGAGCTGCCTCCCCCACCTGCAGAGATTTGTACATCACCCTCCTCAAATTGCGCCCGCGCCGATGAAACGGAGATCAATTGAACGCTTAAAACCAGTAAAAAGAAGAGAAGAGTCCGGCCAAATGACCGATTTAATTTTTCGAAATACCACATCACAACTTGTCCTCTGATCAACCGCAGCTTACTCTAGCAAGCTCGAAGGCAAGCCGCACCCATTCAATGGGATCTGCACGATCGTTTACAGAAATCTGAGTCCATACTAAGTAGCGTCCCATGATTAAGCTCACCCAAGTCAGTAAGAGATACCAGCAAGCGACACAAGATGAGTTTGCGCTGCGAGAGGTTGACCTGACCATAGACGCGGGGGAATTTGTCGCAATTGTCGGTACGAGCGGCTCGGGCAAGACCACACTCTTGAATATTATGGGCGGACTGGACCGTGACTATTCAGGGACTGTGGTGGTTGACGGTAAAAATTTAAGTCAGTTATCGGATCAAGAACTGGCGCGATTTCGAAACCAATCCGTCGGATTTGTATTTCAGCACTTTAACCTGCTAGACCACATGACCGCTGCAGAAAATGTGGCTCTTCCAAACTCGTTCGCCCCTACAAAAGATCGGAAGACAACTCCACTCACACAGGCTGAAGAGGCCCTTAGAGTGCTTGGGTTGGGGGCAAAAACACAGGAAAAGCCAAACAACTTGAGCGGTGGTCAAAAACAACGGGTGGCGATTGCCAGAGCGCTCTTTTTTCAACCAAAAATCCTACTCTGTGACGAACCGACCGGTAGCCTGGACACAAAGACAGGACACCAGATCATCGAGACCTTTGAGCAACTTAACAAGGACGGTTACACCATCATCATCATTACGCACGAGCGGCGCGTGTCAGATGCGGCCAAACGTGTCATTCAAATCGAAGATGGATGCATCGTCGATTCGGGAGCCGGGACACAATGAAACTTCCAGCCCTCGTCTCGCTTGTCAGCCAAAACGTCAGCCGTTCAAAAAAGAATCTGGTGATGAGTTGCTTTGGGATAATTGTCGGCATCTCTACATTTGTCTTTTTCATCGGGCTTGCTGAGGGCGTTAAAAACGTCGTCTTGGGCGAGGTGTTCATCATCGACCAAGTCGAACTGGTCCCAAAAACCTTCGACACAGGCTTCGGCCAATTCGGGGGAGGCCGATCCCTAGATGATTCAGTTGCTGATGAATTCAGCAGTATGGGGTCCATAGAGGCCGTCTACCCAAAGATGAAGTTCACATTTCCGACGCGCGGTTATGGTGGTAAGTCCCTTTTTAAGAAAAACCTTTATGCAGAAATTATTGCGGATGGCATCGATGCCGGTTTGATTCGTTCAGATGCCTCAGACTCACAAGATGGCTTCCTGGATCACGATGGCGACCTGAGCGATATCCGGTCCAGCTGCAGAGACGACAGCCAGTGCCGTCTCGGAACATGTCAATTTGGCCGTTGTCGACCCCGATGTGAAGATAACGGGCAATGCAACGACGGCCTCAGCTGCGTTGATGGGGGCTGTGTCTTCGCCTGTACAAAGACTGCTGACTGCCAAGCAGGCCGCTCATGTGATGACGGTATTTGTAAGCGTGACCTCTGTGAGTATAGCGAGGACACTCGCCTCTCGGCCTGTGCTGGTGAAAGCTACTGTACTGAGGATTCCAGACGCTGTGAAATGCCGATCCCATTTGTCGTCAGTCACCACCTGCTCGAGTTATACAATGGAAGTCTCGCGACGGCGCTCGGCGGCCAAGGCGGTACATCGGCGAAAATGCCAACCCTTTCAAAAGCGATGGTTCGTGGCTTTCAACTCAATGTAACATTCGGAAAATCCATGCTGGGCAGGCGTTTTACAACCCGACGAGCAAAACCGATCACACGCAGAATCAAATTGTCCGGGTTTAGTAATAAAGCCATTACCTTAGGCATTACGATTCCTATCGATTATGTTAAACGACTCAATGCACGCTTCAGTGGCCAAGAAGCTGCACTGACCTACCATTCAATGATTCTCAAAGTCTCTGACCAGACGCGTGTGCCGGCCATTGTCAAAGCCGTAGAAGACAAGGGTTTTGCCTTAGCCGAGAGCACGACCCGAGCTGAACAAGCATCGAACATTCTCCGAACAGTGGAAAGTGTTTTTGCTCTCATTAGTCTAGTGATCGTTGGTATTGCCGCAGTGAATATAAGTCAGATGTTCTTCATGCTCATCTATCAGCGAAAGCGAGAGTTAGGCTTATTTAGAGCGTTGGGCGGGAGTAAAAGAGATGTCAGGCTCATCATACTTGGTGAGGCCAGCACCATAGGCGCATTAGGGGGGATCCTTGGAGCAGGCGTCGGGTACGGCGCATCGCGACTCATTGACTTTCTTGCGAAGCAAGCGCCCGAATTCCCCTATAAACCCGATACATTTTTCTCTTTCCCAGTCTGGGTTTGGCCAACGGCCATAGGAATCGCCGTCGTGTTTTGTTTAATCGGCGCTTTCTTCCCGGCAAATACAGCTGCAAGACAAGAACCGGCCGCTGCTTTGACAGAATAGACGCCCGTTCTTTTCAAATAATAAATCGCCCCCAGATTGACTCACAAGTGGCCTTGACTTAGGCTATTTTCAGCGGCGCGATTCGTTTCATTCTTGTGTAGATTAAAGCCAGACCGCTTTGCCAATCGGTGGAGACAACGTACTTGAAACGACCGGTTAAATTCGGTGATTACTATCTTTTTCAGCGGATTGCTGTCGGTGGTATGGCTGAAGTTTTCAGAGCCGCGTCGTACGGTGTGGAAGCCTTTGAACGTATTTTCGCGGTAAAACGCGTCTTACCTCAAATCGCCGAAGACCAAGAATTCATCGATATGTTCATCGATGAGGCAAAGATCGCCGTTCAATTATCTCATGCAAATATTGGTCAAGTCTTTGAGTTAGGCAATGCCGAAGAGTCCTATTTCATTGCGATGGAGTTCGTGTCTGGAAAGGATACGCGTGCCGTATTTGATCGCATGCGTTCGCGAGGCGAGAGACTCGATATATCAATGTGCTGCCATATCATTAAAGAAGTCTGTGAGGCCCTTGAATACGCCCACAATAAACGGAATGAAATTGGCGAACCACTGAACCTGATCCATCGAGATGTCTCGCCACAAAACATCTTGATTAGCTATGAAGGTGAAGTGAAGCTGATCGATTTCGGCATCGCTAAAGCTGCGGGAAAGGCCAATAAAACCCAATCGGGCATACTCAAAGGCAAGTTCGGCTACATGAGTCCCGAACAAATACGGGGTAAACCCATCGATGGGCGTTCAGATTTATTTAGTCTCGCGACAGTTCTCTATGAACTGTTGACTTTGGAACGCTGTTTCCAGGGCGTAGACGATTTTTCCACACTGGAGAAAGTGCGAAAGGTCGACTTCAAAAGACCGACCCTGCTGAATCGAGCCATTCCTCCTGAGCTTGAACGGATCATTTATCGCGGTCTGACTCGCAATCCAACAGACCGTTTTCAATCCGCCGCAGAATTCCAAGATGCCCTTCAAAAATATCTCTATCAATCAGGTTCATTTTATTCTCGCAAAGACCTCTCTCAATTCATGAAGGAGACCTTCGCTCGCGAACTCAATGCCGAGAATGAAGACATGGCCAGTTTTCGACGCTATGCGAAAGAAAATATTAGCGAAGCTCGACGTGATGGGCGTATTCCCGAAGAACACTTATCAATGGATTCGCTCGTCGACTCCATTGAACTTGATGTATCCGAGCTGGTTCTATCAGATTCAGATACGGATACGGATCGAGATATCTCGCTCCTCGATAGAACAACCGAGCAAAGCCAGCCGAGACTAAAGGCCCCCCCGGATACTGACTCCGGCGCCTATCCAAGCGATGCAGTAACAATTCCCAGAAACGTCGAGCAAGAGACGGCCGCTGTAGAGCCTCATCCAAAGCGCCAACCGGTCAAAGTCGATACGGGTCGCCGGTTGGCTTGGTTACTCATCGTCACCGCTCTCGCCATAGTCGCAGGCCTGCTGACAGTGATGCGAGAAATCGATGAACTTACCCCGGGCTCGCTGCGCCTTGAGACCAATACAAAATCAGTCCAACTCTATATCAATGGCCGGCTCAGGCATGAGGGACAGGCCCCCATTGTCATCGACCAACTGGCACCAGGTCGCCACGCGCTATCGATTCAAGCGAAGGGGTACTTAGGCGTCAGTAAGAGCGTGGTCATCGAGCCCGGTGTGCAGCGCCCGATTCGTCTGACTCTTGAATCTGACAGGCCGAAAACCAGCTTGACTCTCACAACATTGCCCGCCGGTGCTACGGTCTACATCGATGGTCAAAAAGTCGATGAAACGCCTGCAAAGATCCCCGATATAACACCTGGGAAACGACAATTAAGACTCGAGAAGAGCGGCTACAGTCCCTACCAGGGATCCATCAATATTGCAGAGGGGACATCAGCGCGGATCGATCCCATTCGACTCTACCCGGAAAAGGTCACTCTGATTTTCGTCTCTGAACCGCCCGAAGCAACCGTTGCGGTCAAGAATGCCAACGAACCGTGGCGAACATTGGGTCAGTCGCCCCAAACAGTACCGGGTATCCTAAATACGGGACAGCTCAGCATTCGCGTCTCGGCCCCAGGCTATCAAACACTCGAACGCTTACAACCAAAGGTCTTTACTTTAAGGCATGAAGAAATTATCGCACTGGAAGCAAAAGTGAAGCCGCGTACGTCTAAGGCCTGGCAATCGAGTCGAGGGGGCGCGCGTCAAAAAAACAATGCTGCGAAATCAGCATCCAGCGAGTCACGTAAACGGGAAACGAACTATAGAAACCCATCTTTTTGCCGTGTTCGCGACAGTTCGTTGACGACTCTAAGTGTAGACTCAAGGCCTAAATCACGCGTGTTCATTGATGGGGCAGAACTGGGTTGGGCTCCGATTGTGAAGAAACGAGTCGCGCCAGGATACCACTCAGTCCTACTCGAACGCCAAACGCCTCCCGTTTTCAAGGGCTCTTTCAACGTTCATGTAGCCACTGGGAAAGAACTGGTCTGCATCTATAGGAAAGCACGCTTCAATAGCGAAAAATAACGGCCCCTGTTCCTGCCTTACGATCCAACCCTGAACTCGACTCGGGCCAAACCACAATGGGAATGACAATGGCTGCAACCAGTCCAGCTGTCAGTCCACCCCAGAGCCACCAATTGGTCCCCGCTCGTTCCAACGTATGACCGGCCATTGGGAGCGTCTGAGCACGTGGTGCGGTCGGCGCGACAAGATCGATGCGTTCATATAGGCCGCTAAAGATCCGTGAGGCCGCATCTTGGACTGAAAAAGTGTCAACCGGTATCCGCATTTGGCTCGCTCGACGGTCTCTATTCAAGTCAAAAAGAGCGGCCTCGTAGTGGCCATCAATCCGTGAGAGAAGAATGGCCTGATCGCTGACGACAAGGGCCTTTAATTCTCTCAAAAAACCCTCAAACTCAGAGCCAAAGACTCGACGCGGCAGTTGGCGATGTATCTGGGCATACAACTGGCGACGGGCTGTCGAGGCACCGGTGTAGGTCAGTCTTGCACGGCGTCGATGCTCTAGGTCGATAAACGCGTTATCATGCTTGTAACCATCACTGGACAAGCGCAGATGATGGGTGACCCGGCTGAGCCCCTTCAATTGGAGCGGTGCCATCCCAACAAACTGTCCATTTAGAAAAACGGCCGTCGGCATTTTTCTGCTTCGTTTAACATCAATCCGCCCATTGCGTTTAAGCCCCCTCAAGTCACGACGCGCTTTTTGAAGACTTTTTCGGGTCGATGGAGACACGCTCGCATCACGAAGCTGGTGGTCAGGACTCAGCATCAAAAGACGCCTCCAAACCCGATCTCTCATGGCTATCTCGCCGAGAGCCGCATAGGTTTGTCCAAGTAGAGACAGTGCTTGGATAGCCTTGTCATGATGGCTTTTCCAGCCAACCAGAACCAGGCTTGCTTGCTCGAATTTTCGGGCTGCCTCATCGAGTTCAAATGCCGAAAAAGCTTCAACGCCGCGACGAAGTGTGCGTGTGGCCGAAGTCACACTCTGGTCTGCAGCACCATCGAGCAGACCGGCCGGGTCGCGACTGTCGAGCTGATTTGATTGGTGGATGCGCTCTCGAAGACACCATATGAGTTCGGATGTTGCATCCCGGTCATTGGTCGTCGCCGTGATAAAAACGACGGGCCGCTCTGCTAAAACCTCGCCTGCCCCATAGACTATTGAGGCGAATAGGCATAGAGATGCCAGCGGCCATCGCCCTTCGTGCATCCGCATTTTTGGGTGTTTAGGCTCCATCGTCCTAGAGTCTACAGCATGGCGGGTCAGTTTGCGATCATCTGAGCGAGTCTATCGCTGCCAGAGTTCGGCGCGGCCGACCGCCGACTCGACGGCGGCCTGAAAGGTCGGGTCGTCAGGCGTCGTCAAGTTGTCCCATCGGCCGAGTAAACGCCCGTCATGACTGACGAGAAACTTGGAGAAATTCCACGGAATTTCGCCCCCGTATTCAGGTTGATTGGTCAGCCATTCGAAGAGTGGGTGTTGACCATCTCTCGATGTTGAGGTGACGCCGACATGATAGAACTGTTCGAATGTGATCATGTACCGTTCATTGCATTCCTCGACCTCAGCTAAACTTCCGCCTTGATCGCCGAAGTCATCGCTCAGGAATCCCAAAATGGTGAGCGGTCGGTTGATATAACGCCGATGGAGGCCTTCCAATCCGGTGTACTGCGGCGTAAACCCGCAATTGGCGGCCGTATTGACGATCAAGAGCGCGTCTCCTGCGTACTCACACATTGCGACATCCATGCCGCTTGTCAGACTCAAGGCGCTAAAGCCATAGACCCCGCCCTCATCAACATTCTCCCGACACGTTTTTGCAACGTCTAGCCCCGCGTCGGGCGCGTTAACTATTGGATCCACGTCGGCCTGCTCAAACGCCATATCAGCGGGGCTATCCAGGTCTTGCTCGCCTTGGGCCAGTGAGCTGTCTTGAACAGGGCCTTCTCGCCGAAAGTCAGCTGAATGCATGCCGTTGCCCCCACCGTGGTCGCTCTCAAGGATGGGGTCGAATTCGAGTACATCTCCGTCTGCTGCTTCAGAACAGCCGACGCAGCAGAGACACAACATTGTAAAGTACAAAATGGGTGTAATGCGTTGTGTTAACACGCGACCTGCCTATTCAAGTGAGTTTCGTTAAACTCATTAGTTAAGTGAAGTTTCCGGTGTGAGTCAAACAGAGTCTAAATCCCCTCACTCGGTTACCTCCGTTTTCATGGCTCGTCGAGCAATGCGTCCTATCCAAACCATCAAAGTGATTAACGCCAGGCCCGCTGCTCCAATCAGGTAGAGACGAGGCCCCTGGAAGACACTCTGTCCAAGAACCGCCTCAGCATCTGCAAGACTCTGAGTCGCAGCACCGATGTAAAGCGCCACACACAGCGCGGGTTGCATGCCTAGAACAGTACCGAAAAACTGGTCTTTCATGCTGATTCCGATGGCACCCAAGGCATAATTTTGTAGACCAAATGGCATGACCGGTGCCAGGCGGTTTAGGACAACTGCTCGAGTCCCTTGACCAGCCAAAGAGGTTCTGACGGCACGCCAGGCGGGTTTAGTCTCAACGAAGTCCAAGACGGTCTGTCGAAAGATATACTGTCCTAAAAACGTCGCCACCATCGCCGACAACGCGGCCGCTGGAAGAAGGGCCAAGTACGACGTCCAAAATCCAAAGGTGAGCCCCGCTAAAATTCCAATTGGCAGCATAGGAAGCATGCACAGCCCAGCGCAAAAATACAGGAACCCAAAGACAATAGGTCCGGCTGGCCCCAGCTCACGCACCAAAGTAACCCCAGTCATAAGCCAGTCGATAAATGGGATAAATTTAGCCAAAACCGCCAGTAATATCAGTACGCTGAGCACGCTTACGGTTTTCTTCGCAGGCCCGTTCATTCGCTGACCCATCCACACAGAGAGAATCGGTCTTCAGTGGGTTCAAATCCCGTTAGTCTACCCATGAGAAGTCCGGTCGCCAGTAAAATTACTAAGCACGCGATGGCGCTACTGACGTATCCGGCCATCGAGCCAATTCGTATCCGAACCCAAGCGCCAAAGCTGGTTGAGATCAGGACTGTGGGAGTAAAAACACAGACGAGGCTAAAAGGTGTTAAATCGCACCAGGGGCAGGCGTGCTTCGGTGTCACAGCGACTGGCAATAATTCACAGTGGTGGACACCACCTGCAAACAAATGCCGACACCCACAGCCAAATAGAAAAGAGCAGATAGGAAGCGCAATGAGCGCCAACAAAGCGATGGAAAAAAAAAACTGTCTGAATAGGCCCTTGCTATTCATTCCGAGCGCCTTCGTCTCAACGCGAGACGTTCATGAAGGTGATGTTTCTTGAGCTTATAGGCCAGAATCCGCGGCGTGGTCTCCAGAGCTCTCGCTGCCGCGGCCATGTTACCATGGGCATTTTTCATTGCTTCTATCAACACCTCGCGTTCAAACGCATGCACCACGGTATCCAAGGACCCTTGCTTCGTTGTTCCCGAAGACGAGCCTGTCTGCAATGTCGGAGGAAGATGGTGACTCCGAATCACGCCATCATGTGCCAGTAAAACGGCTCGTTCGATACAATTCTCAAGCTCTCGGACGTTCCCTGGCCAGTGATAGGCACACATCAAATCAATGGCCGGCGTACTGATCCGTGCGACGTCCTTCTCTTGCTGGCGAGCGTGTTTTTCAACAAAGTGATCAGCCAGCAAAGTGATGTCTGTTTTGCGTTCCCGCAATGCGGGGACATGAATGGGAAATACGTTCAGTCTGTAGAAAAGATCTTCTCTAAATTGACCGTTTGAGACCCGGGCGGCTAAATCCCCATTGGTGGCGACAATCAAGCGAACGTTGACATGGCGAACGCGCTCTTCGCCTAGACGGTTTAACTCTCCATCCTGCAATATCCTTAGAATTTTCATTTGGATCGATGCCGGGAGATCGCCGATCCCATCAAGGAAAAGCGTACCCATATCGGCCATTTCAAATCGACCTTTACGGTCCTGTAGCGCACCGGGCAATGCGCCGCGAACATGGCCGAAAAGCTCGCTTTCGATTTTAGTTTCCGACAAAGCGCCACAATTCACGCTGATAAAGGCCTCTCTGGACCGGTTGCCCTCTTGGTGAATTGTGCGAGCTATAACCTCTTTACCCGTTCCGTTTTCGCCTCGAATCAGCACAGGTAATTCGGAGGGGGCGACCTGGTCGAGCAGCTGAAATGTCTCTTCGATTAATCGGCTGCGCCCAACGAGGTTCCGGGGCCTCAACACCCTCCGAACCTTCAATCGGCGAGACATATCATCAAATGCCGTTTCTTCTTCAAGACGATCGCGCCAAATTCGGACCCCGCCACTGATCAACTGAGCCGCCGTCACCAAGACCCGGCTCTCCCATTTTAGGCGCCTCGGGCTCAGTGCGGGTAGATCAATGGATAAAGTCCCGATCACCTCATGATTCAAACCGTGGATTGGCGTACATGTAAACGCCATCTGGCGCTGAACCTCAGCGTCTCGTGAACCAGACTTGTCGATAAACTGAGTCTGTTCGGACATCTGAGCGACAAGCATGGATTCACCACGGGCCAGAACCTGTCCTTCAATTCCATCACCGCGTCGGAATCGGCACCGTCGCCTTTGTTTTTCCGTCAAGCCATGGGCGAAATCAATACGGATTTCGTCTCGAATGGCATCAAAGACGCCGATTGACGGTCGAACAAACCCGTAGTCGGCAAGATGAGTCATACTTTCATCGAGCGCTGTGGCGATATCCTCTGAGTGAGCGTGCAATGACTGAGTGATGCGGTAGAACAGTTTCGTTAAACCGTTCTTTTGACTATAGGCCGTTGGCTCTGACATCGCCTAATTCCACCCTCAAAACTGACCGAACACGCTGAATCACACCGTCGATCATACCCATGGAGACTGCGCCTTTAGACACACTTAAAAGGCGAGATGCCCCTGTAGCGAATACCAGCCCTGTTCGTGTCAGTAAAGATGGGTCGCTAGGTGTCCGAAATACGCTCTACTTTGGGCTGATAGATTTAGCGTCTATACGCGACAGGCCTTTGAGCTCAAACACAGACACCAAATAGAGCATCTCTACGGTGGCCGGACATAAAAAAAGACTGTGCTCGTGCTTACTCGCCCGCCAAGTCTTTATGCAACTCACCCCAAGCGGATATGAGCTCAAAGTTATCGACAACTCGGGAATGATAGTGACCCCAAACATCTGAAATCATGACAACCGAGGCCTCGCTTAAATCAGCGGTTCGATAGAGCGCGTAATAACCGGCTCCAAAGGAGTCATCGATTTCTTCGACTTTCCTTAAAGGCTGCTTCGAGACGGGACACATCAGGCGGCAACGCGTACCCACCGGGATATTTGTGTAGCCTTGCTTACGTGCATCGCCATGAATCGGACTTAAGTGAACGTCTTCACATCGCCCATCGGGTGTTTCAACAGACAATGTGATGGCAGGAAAGCCATCAAAGGTCACATCAGATAACCCAACCAGGTTATCCCCATTCGGTCCAAAGAGCTTACTGACAATAATTTGAACATCCGATTGGTCACTCATTTCTAATCATCCCTCTTTTTCTCAATTACGTTCGAAAATGTTTGAACGCACGTGTTAACGACTTCACAGAAATGCTATTAAATGCACTATTACAGCGGATTGGCAAGGGCCGACGCATGGGCTGGTCTTCATTGAGCTAAGGCTTCGATCAGGGACTGAGTCAGCCGATCTTGCAACCCGGACTAAATTGGGATTTCCTATGCGGCGTAACACTTTATGGATCGTAATCCTAGTCATACTACAAGGATGTGGTGGGGCATTGATCAGCAACCAGCAGGAGCGAGAAATCGGTGCTGGTGTCGATCAGCAACTCAAGAAAGAGTATCGTTTGGTCCATTCAAATGATCCGGTCGCCAAATGGGCAAAAGAATTTGTCGCTCCGCTGCAAAGAGCCTCCGTCCGTTTTCGAGACCCGAAGGAAATCGGCGGCTATAAGGTCGCTGTGATCGCAGATAACAAGCTGGTCAATGCGTTCGCCGCGCCTGGCGGTTACACGTATTTATCGACAGGCTTGATACTCCAAAGTAAGACCTGTGCAGAAATCGCCGGTGTTATGGGTCATGAGCTTGCCCACGTGACCCAGCGACACGGTGCCAAATCTATCGAGAGTTCATTCGCGGTGGAACAAATCGTGTCTTTATTCCTGTCCGACGGGCTCGCGGCCGGGTCGGCCGTCCTCATCTGGCAGTTCTTATCATCAACAACATTTAGTCGCGATGATGAGAACGAAGCCGATACGGTTGGTTTACAAATCAGCTATGGCGCAGGCTACAACCCCGATGGCCTGGCTGACTTTTTTCGAGTTTTGTTAAAGGCTGAAAAAGGCGCATCAGCCCCGGAATTCCTTTCGTCTCACCCCGCCACTGGGAAACGTATCCGTTCGGTCGAACGTCAAATTCGAAAACGCTATCGGGGAAATGCCAAACGTAAGTCGACCAAATGTAGAACACGGATGAAACTGGCTGAAATCAAACGTCGAATCAAGTCAGGTAAACTGAAACTTGGACCGAAAACAGTTCAAAAAAAGACGACCCGAACTGATGCGATCAGACATTGGAAGACAGCGATGGACCGGCACAAAATTAAGCAAAAGTCCAAAACGCGAAAGTCGTCTTCACAGAAGGCAAAACCAAAGCCAAAAAATTAGCACAACGCGTAACCTGCCTTAAATCTCCTCGAAGCCCGTATGCCCTTCAAATAGATGCGTCGCCCAGCTGATAATCAATTACGCGCTGCGTCAGTCCGTCGATGGGCCGTTCTTCAGTCACAGTTGGCTCAAAACTGAGATTTTACAGAAGCGCTAGATCGTGGTTAGACTGGCACAAAATTGACTTACTGGAGATGTTATATGAACGCGTGTTCAAACCAATTCATACCCCGACTGTTCTTACTGATTGCCTGTATATCCGGCTGTTCAGAAGACAGTCCTAGACCTGTCGTAGACGCGATGGTTGACGTAGGACCCGAATGCCAAACGGGGTCAGACGGCACCGCGCTTTGCGTACAGCGCTACGGTGAACGGTCTTTTTGTAATGCAGACGGTGCATGTCAGGAGTTGGGTGCGTGTGAAGACGAATCTTGCTGCGCCCCAGGCGAAATGGGGGATGACTATTGCTTGGAGCTGAACGGACCGGGCAGCGCCTGTGAACTCGACGGCGATGTGGGCCGGTGTGGTGAACGGGCATGTGTGGGCTGCCAGCCCGATGGCGATGGTCATATATGCTGCTACGATGCACTCGGCGCGAATTGGTTCTGTGGTGGAGGTGGACGCTGCCAGGAGGTTACGAATTGTGAACAGGATGAGTGCTGTGTTCCTGGTCCGGGAGGTGATGCAAAGTGTGTTCGTATTTTTGGCGAAAGCAGCAGCTGCACACAGCTAGGCAATGGCGGACAATGTGTTATGTCTGCCCCGCCGCCCTGTGCTGGGTGTATGCCCGACCCTGCTGGACACTCTTGCTGTCGCGAAGAATTCGGTGCCGACTGGTTTTGTGGACTACAGGGGATCTGCAATCCGAGCAGTGGGTGTGAGAATGCCGACTGCTGTTTGCCCAGCGAACAGGGCGATGCCTACTGTCGGGACACCTTCGGAGTAGAGTCCCTATGTCGAATTATAGACCGCGATGGCCGCTGCTCACCAGCGACGCCGCCATCCGAGTAGACCTACGACCACAAGCAGCCAGAGCGGGCTGGGCTTCTGAGCAGCTGCAGAACAGTTGCAACCTGACTCAGCTGGCACCTCAACGACTCTAATAGTTGGGCCACCTGGATTTCCATTGGTTCCGGCGTCAGACCACATATTGGGGTCCGGAAAAACGCCTGTATCTCGACCGCCCACCATCGGACCGCCTCCCTGGTCTGGTTGCAGGCTGGGCCCGACGCCCTGGTCCACAACCGGTGCGCCACCAGGTATGCAGGCGCCACCGCCGCCTTGGAGCTGAATACATTGACCACCCGGTGGACAATCAGCATCGCCTCCGCACTGTTCTGAGCAGAACAGATTTTCACCGTCATTCAGACAAATTTGGCTTCTGCAGTCCGTGCTTTGTTGGCAGGGGTCACCAAAATCGGCCATGCCTGCACCCGGAGTGCCCGGAATACATGCACCGCCACCGCCTTGTACAGCGGCACATTGACCGCCATCTGGGCAGTCCTGATCGTTATTACAGGTCTGTGAACAAAACGCGCGCTGACCATCACTGATACAGAAACCGACACGGCAGTCATTATTTGACTGACACGCGTCACCGAAACCGGCCATTCCACCGGCGCCTCCGCCATTCCCTGGCAGGCAGATTTGTGATCTTTGACCGTTAAAATTAACCGCCGTACAGTCCCACCCATCTGGGCATTCCCCATTACATGACCGAGTACAGAATGGATTACCGGCGCCTCCAGACACGCAGAATAATCCGTCCTGGCAAGCACCCTGTTGGCCATTGCATGGGTCTCCAATTGCACCTCCTCCAGCTTGCTCATCGACGCAACTTCCACCCACACATTGTTGTCCATTAGGGCAGTCATCGTCGGCCTGACAATCCGGATCAGCACCGGACGGATACAAATCACAGACGCCGTTGATATCGTCTTCTGCCAGGCTGGCCGCCCCGTCTCCTCCAAGGTAGGCAGCGTACATTGTGGCGTTTTGAAAGGGGGAATGATTGAGCCCAAGCTGATGGCCCACTTCATGAGTAATAATGGACACCGAATCGACTTGACCGTTTCGGACTGCATTGGTGGTCCAAGAGTGGTCGATTCCATTGAAGAGGATGTCTCCGTCAAATGCAGAGTTTCCCCTGAAGACACTGAGCGTGACACCAATGGTGGCACGTCCTCCAATCTCTCGAGGCCGTTGTTGGGGGTTATAGAACCAAACGAGGGTATTCATCCCGTCATTGGAGTTCCATGAGCCGTTCGTCTCGCCGTCAAACTCATAGGTGTAGCCACTGCATGCAGGCTGAGCCCAATTAGTATAGCTCGATTGAACGACCTGCAAAGTCGTTTGCTGACCGAGTTCTTGGGATGAATTGGTGTTCACTTCATAGCGGACGGGCAACCGCCAACGAAAGCCCGTCGGCACAAACGCGTAGGCCGCCGAGAGCAGACTACTGACGACGATCGCCCCCGTCAGGAGCCGAAGCTGTTTGACAGTCATTGAACGGCCCTCAAAGTCGAACCGTCGAGAACAGGAGGGGTTGGTGACAGCGCATTCAGTAGGCTCTCAAGGGTGTGCTCGACATGCCCCGGCTGGAACGGCATTGGCTCGGCCAAATAAAAGCTGAGACCCGCTAAATTACGGCTGAGGGAGGTGTAATCGCCGGTTCGATCGATGGTAAACATGCCCTGTGCCAGTCCAACAACGTAATGCACGTCTTTAGCTGGCTCGTAATCGAGAAAGACAATCACTTCTGCACCGGGGGCAAAGTCTGCATTGCCCGACAACAACATCGTCCACTCGCCAAGGCGCCCCCCCAACTGCTGAACCGTGATGGCGTCGGGCCCATCTCCGATGATGTACTCATCAATGACCAATTCAGTCCTGGTGTAGATCTCACCGCGCGGCCCACGCTCCGGGACCGTGTACACGTGGTCTACGACCGCTCTCACAACCCGATTGGACTCAGCGGCGAGTTGTCCGATGGACAGGGGTTCGACGACTGTGGCGTGGCCGTGACTGGCCCATAAAGCGAGACCCAGACTCAATCCGAATACGAATCGAATGCACGACGTCATCATGTTGTCCTCCCGTTAAACAATGTCCGTACTGTGAGTACGTCTGACATAACCACTAGATTACGACATTCAACCCGATTTTGAAATCTGTGGCGGCAGGGGATGCTGCGGCTGGCATATAGGTTACGCGTCAGAGCCTGGTCTAAACAGGATTATCGCAGTGGTATAGCCGTGTACCCAGGTTCGCCCGCCAACCTGGCCGATTTCGCCATTACCGAAAAAACCACTGGGCGATAATGCGTCGAAATGCTGCCAGAGAACACGACTGTCATGGCCTACTTCACCGTAAAGCCGTTTCCCTCGCCCAACGCATGAAAACATCAGAGCCCCAGCGGGTTGACGCTCCCCTTCGGCGGATTCTTTCAATAAATCGTCGAGTTCCGACCAAGCAGAACGTGCGTCGCGAACATGAAATTGGACAACGGATTGAGTCTCGACTCGAGCGGCCACCAATAGCGCCCGGCCTTCCGGCATGGCACCAACAAGATCTCGAACAAGAAAGTCTCCTGGGCCATAGGATTGAGCATGAGGCTCCATCGCCAATCCGAGATAGAGTGCTTTTCGTGCGAGAGCCAATTCTTCCGGCGGCAGCGCCTTGCACACTCTTTCGACCGCGTCGAGTGCCGGCATGCCATCCAGCTCGTGGATGGTATGCTCGGTGGCACGAGTGACGAAGAGCGGGGGTCCAATGGGACGACATCCCTGAGAAATAATGCTTTCAACCGTCAGATTTCCAGTCAATGTTACGCCCACACAACCCGACTTATAAATTTTATCATTGCGGAATAATGCGTGTTGACCAGGCTCCCGACCACCTGATGCTATCCCTCCAAAAATCGCAGTCTGTGGATAAACAGTGTCGGCCATACGAAGGAATGATTTCACGTTGCATGAAAATGGGTCTGGCAAAACCATCATTGCCTGCGGCAACTCGTCGTCTGCCAAATCGAGAAGCATTTGACGTTCAGCGTCTCGGTCCATGCCATCGTCGGAGTCATTGAAATGAAAAGTCTTTAAATCGACACCTGGAAGAACAGCGCCAGCCAAAGTCAGTGCTGGCCCCTGCTCTACCTCGTGACTGCCACCGATGATACCCGCTCCACAACAGCCGATGACTTGACAGCCTTGGAATCTTTTGAGTAAGACCGGTCCGACCAGCGACCAGCTGGCCTGATGGTGTATCGAAACGAAGACGAAAATGATGCTTGGCTCGTCAGCAAGCGACATCTCAAGGGTTTCAATACACGAATCCAGAGCATGAGCTAAATCTGAATGGTTAGAGAGGGCGGTTTGCCAATCCATGAGGCCTTTCGCGTGACGTACAGGAGATAACGAAAGATGATCACGGTAAGCGGCTGCGGTCAATGGTATCGACCAATCCTCGGTTTTATTTTTTTGAACCTGAGCCTTGCACGCGCGGCACCGGAGCAAATCACCGGGCCGCCTAAAAAGATCATGGCGAGCCGCATCGACAACCAAAACATCACATTGGACGGCCAACTTTTAGAATCTGGGTGGGCCAATGCGGACGTCGGCAGCGAATTTGTGGAGCGAGTCCCCAATCCGGGAGACCGCCCCCCGGTCAAGACCAAGATTCGTGTTTTGTATGACGACCACTATATCTACGTGGCTGTTGACTGTGCCATGACGCCGGGCGAGCAACCTCGAATTCTAGAACTGCGACGGGACAGTGGACGCATCTGGGCTGATGATGCCATCACGCTGAAATTCGATGTCACCCACGATAAACGCACATCCATCAATTTCGGCGTCAATGCAGCCGATGCACAAGTGGATGGTATCGCTCTTAATAATGGGCGCCAATTTAGAAAGGAGTTTGATGCGGTCTGGCGGTCTGCGTCACACATCAGTCCGGATCGGTGGACCGTCGAGTATGCTATTCCCTATGTTGCGCTGGGCTTGACAGCGACCGATGACCTGGACCGAATTATCGGTTTCAACGTGTCTCGCGACCACAATTCGCGCAATGCCACCTATGATTGGAGTCTCATTGCCCCTGAGTTTGGGCCATCCGCTGCAAGCGAATATGGCGACATCGTCGGATTGAAAAATGTCGGCATCAAGGGCGAGCCCGTTCGCATTGCACCGTACCTACTGGTGCGCGCCCCCGGTCAAGATAATTGGAGTGGTCCAGATGCAGATATTCGAGCCGGCTTGGACGCGAAGACCCGCCTGCATAACGATCTCTGGATGGAACTGACCGCATTGACTGATTTCGCTGAGGTCGATTTGGATGACCCCTTGGTGAATCTCAGCCGTTTCCCACTGTTCCTGCCAGAGAAACGGCCTTTTTTCCTATCGGGCTTAAGTATATTTGAGTTTGGAGCGCGAGGACGGGCACAGCCCTTCTTCTCTCGACGGATCGGACTCGACAGTAACACGGAGACTATCCCCATCTGGGCGGGTGCGAAGCTCTATGGCCGAGTCGACCAATTGGGTGTTGGCCTTTTGAACGTTACGACGGCAGCGAATGCAGAACAAGACACGCAAAATCATTCGGTCGGGCGGCTTCGGCACGTTTTTGAAGGCGGCAACACGGCCGGTCTTCTGGCCACGTCGAGCAACGACCTCGGCGGCAGTGGCGAGTCATCTGGTCGTCATTCCGTCGGTATCGATGGCAGCCTTAGTTTGGTTGAAAACCGTCTTGAATTATCGACGTTCATCGATCTCTCAATTCAGGCAGATGAAGAGCAGTCAGTGGGAAACGCGTCGCAACTTGGTATCGATTATCGGGGTCGTATCTGGCAGCCGAGACTGTTCGTGACACGAGTCGACGAGAATTATAAGCCGGCGCTCGGCTTTGTTCGTAGGCGAGATATTGTGGACATTCAAGCTGTCAGCCAATGGACCGCTCGTTACGGTACGGGCCTGCTGAGCCAAATCCAAATCGAGACCTACAGCAACACGATCATGAACGATGACCTGTCGGATTATCTGGGGCGTGAGTCGGGTATTGAGACGGGGTTTCGCACGCGAACTGGATGGTCACTGGTGGGCGGCCTCAGCCACGAGGAGGATGTCGTAGATGACGACTTCGACTTACCGACCGGTGAGACTGTGGGTGCAGGCACCTATTCGGGACTGAGTGCGTTCGTCCGCCTCCGTACACCTTGGATTCGTAATCCAAACGTGTCACTTACCTATGATTGGACGAATGGTTTCTATGGTGGATACAAGCACGGAATGAGACTGGGTAGCGGACTTAATCTAGGGCCTCATTTTCGTTTCACAACATCCATTTACGCAACCATGTTTGAATTGCCTGAGTTTGACCGGTCGGAGACCATGACCGTCAACTGCGGTCTGACGACTGCATTTTCTCCCAATCTTTTCTGGGAGAATAATTTGCAAGGGGTCAGTGTAGACGAATCAGGTCGAATCCTCTCCCGGATAAGATGGCGATATCTGCCCGGCAGCGACCTGTTTATCGTCTACCAAGAAGACATCAAGCACACGGATTCATTGGAGTCTCAAGATCGGCGCTTCGTCTTCAAGCTGACCTATTGGTGGGACGCAGTGCTGTAGTCGGACTTTGTTCAAAACCATGCCCTGCAGGTGAACCAAGCAATAGGTCAACACGGCCAATCGTCCCTTTTCGGACGCCGGATACACGTCTCGTGGTCAATACGGCAAGGGTGGCAAACTCGATGATCATCGCAAACCAGGCACCCACAGCGCCCAGACCCCACGACAGCGCGAGAAAATAGGTCAATGGAAGCATGATGACCCACGCCGCGAATGACGTCGCCGCGAATGTAAAACGGGTATCACCAAGGCTCCTTAGGGAGCAGAGATTGACCAAAACAACGGCATCTAACACTTGGAATATAGCCGCGCAGAGCAAGCAGGTTTGAGCGATTTTTTCGACGTCTGCATCATGGGTAAACAAGCTCACGATAGGCGCGCCTGCAAAGAGAAATAGACAACCACAAAGCCCCATGATGTACAGCGCGATTTCCCTCGCTGACGCAATCGCACGTCCCGCTGTTCGTGGTTTACCAGCCCCTAGGTATCGACCAGCCAGAACACCAGCCGCCTCACCCAAACCATAGCCAGGCAAAAATGAAATGCTAATGATGTTCAAGGCGATTTGGCTCGCAGCGAGGTGGGCTGGCCCAACACGGGCCAAAACAGCCGTCATTGTCGCGAAAGCTAAGGCGCCAAGGCCGGCCTGCGCACCAGCCGGTAGACCGATGGCAATACTGCTCCTTAAAACCTCGATGCTTGGTCGTCGGGCGCGCCCGACAACGACAAAGAAACGCCATGCATAAAAGATGCACATGGTCGCTGAACCAGCCACTGTGGCAAGCGCTGCCCCCTCGGCGCCCATGGCCGGTATGCAGCCCCAGCCGAATATAAAGATAAAATCTAGGATGATATTGACCGCGTTCCCGCAAATGCTCGCCCACATGCGAATCTTGGTGTCGCCTAAGCCTTGGAGAATCGACATCAATGCAAAAGAGAGGAGTGAAATTGGCAGCACCCAAGCGCGAATCCACATATAACCGGATGCACTGTCGATGACGGCCACGCTCTCGCTGAGCAAGGGCATGATCCAGATTGTAAGGCCCATGGTCAGAATCATGGCCGCAAGGCCACTTAATAAACCAATAATTAAGCCGCTGCCCGCCGCCTGTAGAATTCTCGTCCGCTGACCCGCACCATCCGCCGCTGCGATCAAACTCTGAGCGCCGGAGGTCAGTCCGCGGAAGAATGCGACCGAGAAAAAGATCATCGTCGCGCCCAAGCCAACCCCGGCTTGGGCTTCAGTGCCAACTTGGCCCATTAAAATCGTGTCTGTTACCCCCATGAGGGTGAATGACAAAAGCCCAATGGCCAGTGGCCATGCCATCATTGCGACTTCTAATTTACCACCTGCGCCGTGCATTTATCCTCGCATTAGGATTCACAAATCGATGTCTCAACGAGGCTCTGAGAAGGGCGCCTGCCCGGTTCATGTAGACGATTCGATTCAACCAGCTCACGGGGCCAGCTCTGGGTCCAGACGGCTGTTTTATAGACTGCCTGTAGAGTCTTGAAGTGGTTCCGATGGCGTGTCATCTCGGCCTTTCTGTATCGACAGTCCTGTACAGCCTACTCCATGGTCTCTAACCACACACGTAATCGTCAAATAAAACCAATCACTGGCTCAATAGAGCAGTTCTAAGTGCCAGCATCCCGTCCGAAAACCATCGACTAAAACCCATAGCAGGTGGTTATGGCTAACTAACTCAGCTAAACTAAGGACATGAAGATTGCTGATACGCCATCGCCTAAAGACGTCACGCTCAAGTGGATCCAACAGGTTGTGATCGGGGAGAATTTGTGCCCATTCGCCCGACCTATTCTTGATCGTCTCACTCTCACTGTTCTCACCGGGTTGGCTCGTGATTCGTTCATAGACGCGGTGGTGTCACATGTTCTCGGTTTGCTGGACCACAGTGCCAATGACCGACCCACATCAATACTCATTATGAAAGATTTAGGTCATGATTTTGAGGACTATCTGGACCTGGCTGACCTAGCGAATGCCGTACTCGACGAAACCGGTGTTGCCGATGAAATTCAAATCGCTACCTTTCATCCACAGTATCAATTCGCAGACTCTGACGCCGATGACCCTGCGAATTGGACCAATCGCTCACCACTGCCCATGCTTCATTTCTTACGAACTGCCGATGTTGCCTCGGCCGGCCTGGACTATCCCGATGTCGAGCTGATTCCAGAGAGAAATATTCAGCGTTTTAGAGTGCTCGGACGGGCGACCGTTCAACGACTTAGAGAGACCTGTTTTAA
The DNA here is from genome assembly GCA_002731825.1 of Myxococcales bacterium. Lineage (GTDB taxonomy): Bacteria > Myxococcota_A > Bradymonadia > UBA7976 > UBA1532 > UBA1532. The sequence continues at coordinate 35,337 of PCCS01000034.1, read as the reverse complement.
GTGAACCAGCTCACTCGGTGAAGTCCAGAATGAAGACACATCGATCGTCTCCCGATGCAATGGTCGACGGACGCACAAGCCGTGCCCCCGAGTCTACATGGCCGAAATAAGATTCATCTACAGCGCAAAATAGCGTTGCCAATTCCGGTACACCCGTCCGCTGACACAAGCCGACGAAATGACAACGGCTCACCGTAAATTGCACCCTCTCCTCTCCTACGTGATCGATTTGAGTCACTGCATTTGGAATTTTCTCTAAGCGCGTAGACAAAAAGTTATTTTTCTGCGGCTCGTCTAATTGGACGAGTTCGTCCCGCGCAAGGGGTCCGATCAGCTTTCTAAGAAAAACATGAGCTGAGGCCTCGATGACCGCGGCTGCGATGTCTTTCGCACTGGCTTTAAACCGAGAGTCTTTCAGCGATTGGTAGAGTAGAATGGCAGCCCCAATCTGCTTACGGCTGGCCAACTCTTTTCCATCCATCGGAGGCTCTAATTGATGGAAAGGCTCGCCCCGCTTTTTACCCATCTCGATTCGCCAAGCGATTCGAAAGGCAGCCCATAAGCCCAAACGTTGACGCAGAACACGAAAAGCTGCCCAGTCCTCACCTTTAATCAAAGCCATGGCCTATGAGTCTCACTAAGTGTGCAATCAGGTCAATCGACTCGTGTCACTTGCTCACGACTAAGGAGCATGGGAGGATCCAAACCGGAGGGCTGAGCTATGGTCAAACGGTACGGATTGTTGGGGCTGCACTGGTTTATTATTTTAAATTTCTTAGTGGAAATCATATACGCCAGCTACATTATTTTCAGTGTTCTCAAACCCGATGAAATCAGTGGTCCACTCATGGAACAAGCCAAATTCATAGATCTAGATCTGATGACTCGGCGACGTTTGTATGCAATCGAATGCTGGTTGGCTATTTCAGGCCTAGCAATCTATCTCGCTATCACAGAGATCGCACCAAGACTCAAGAACCGACCCGCCCAATGAAAGAGCCCCTGCACGTGACCGGTCGCCTGATTATCCCGGGCCATGAATTAGACTACTCGGCCAGTCGAACATCGGGGCCAGGCGGTCAGGCAACCAACAAAACCAGCTCTCGAGTCACCTTGAAGTGGAATCTCGCTGAAAGTGAAGCGCTCAATGAGACTACCCGCAGCCGCTTGCTAAAAAACTTAGCCAGTCGACTTGATCAGAACGGCTATCTACAACTGCATTCTGACTTAAGCCGAAGCCAATTAAAAAATAAACTGGATACCCGGCAACGCTTGGCAGAGCTCATCAGAAATGCGCTTACGGTGCGACGCACCCGTCGGGCAACAAAACCCACAAAGGGCTCTAAGGAACGCCGCTTGACCAGTAAGAAAAAGCACAGTGCGAAAAAATCGATGCGGCGAAATCCAAACCGCTATGACTGAGCCGCCCAGGAACGCTTGGAATATATGACTCGCTAAAAAAAGCCCAGAGCGGTCTCATCGACTCCTAAAGCCCATGGCCCTCAAACGGATCGAGACCCGTTTTCTAGCTGGCGGACGAGTGCGCCAAGCTCCACTTCGAGTTGTCGGCGACGCGCTTGGAGACTCGAGCGTAGCTTGGGTCTGTGCAAAGCCAATAGAGCGTAGCGACAGCGTCTCCAATAAATGTCTTTTCGTTCGATCCAAATCAAAGCCAGATAGCCAAAACCTGGAAGAAGACAGCTCAAAAAGACACCAAACAGACCACCGACCCACGCGCAACCAAAACTCAGGAGGACCTGCCAGCTCATAAAAAACAGCATTCCTGAAAGCAGTTTCACTGTGGCGACAACATCGCGGTCAACCGGTTTTACCCTCTCGACCAATCGAACCGAGAGGTATGGGACCGCATATGCGATGATGCCGACCAGAGACACAGCAGCAAGGCCAAAGAGACGACCGGCTGCGGAAAGCGTCATGATCAATGGACTCGGTCCACCTAAATCTGTTTTTACGTCCAAGAGATTCAGGCCCAACCAGTCCGTATCCTCTTTAAACTCCACCAATTGACGTTTGATGCTGCTGAGCCGAGCAGGCTGTTCACCCGCCAAAAGCCGCTCCGCCTGTGCGACGTTCAGGATGCTCACAACGTCTTCACCTGCGGGATAAAGCTGGCGGGCAATGTCGAGCGCAGGCAGTTGAGCCCAGTCGTCCAGATTGAGGGTGACATCCCTGATGGCTGCATCAATTCGCTGCGTCAAGTCAAGCACCGCACCACGAGGGTCGTCCGCGTACGTGTTCATCAAAGCGTCATCGATCGCGATGCTATGTCCAACAAGCGCTATCGCCTCGGTACGGAAGACTGATTTATCCTCATAGCGCAATCCAACGGGTATAATCCGGATGGGAGGACCCTCAGGCGCTGCGAAGAGCGCATCAAAAGCCATTCGGGCAGCGCCGGTCTTCAAGGGCTGTAACTGGGGTTCATCATGACTGATACCCTCAGGAAAAAGACAGACGACCCCACCACTGTTTAGAGCGTCGCTTACGGCGACGAACGTGTTTTGATTACCGCCTGTCCCCTGCCCGTCCTGTGACCGATACACCGGCAAACATTTCAGCTGGCGCATCAACCAGCCGATGACCGGCATCTTGAATAGCGGCGCTTTACCCAAGAAACGAACAGGCCTATGCGCTCGATCCATCAGCATGACCGGATCGATGAGTCCATTGGGATGATTTGCAACCAGCAGGACTGGCCCATCAATTGGGAGTTCAATGCCTAAATGTCGGCATCGGTAGAAAAGCCGAACCGCCAAACAGAAAAGACCAGAGATCAGCGAATAAAGCACTTACTTCCGATCGGCTGGCCGCCCGAAATTAAGCGCAGCTGGATCGCCCGCATTCTCATTTGGGGGTGGTGGATCGCGAAAGCTCAAATACGCAACGCTGGCCAACGTCCAAGCCGCTGCAACGCCAATGCCTGTGAACGCATCATTTTGCCAAATACCCACACCAATGGCCGTCAGTAGACCGCTGGCGCCAAGCATCTTTGCGACCTGACTCGTCTTCTTCCGTGTGCGGACCATGCCTCCAGCCCCGCTCGCGTCACCAGCTGCACCTTGATCAAACTCATACAGACCACTCTTAAGACAGCAGTGCTTATACTTTTTATCGCTGCCGCACGGGCACAGCGCATTGCGTGATATCTTCACTCTTTTCTCTCCCAAAATACCGCTTCTGACGTGTCGAATGTAAGCCGGACATGCGCCGCGCGCAACGCAGACATGCATCGACGATAACTTTTTCGGTAAAAAACAGGTCGAACAAGGCTTGACCCGAGGCGCGCATTTAGCACAATGGTGGAGTGGATATTCAATGCGAAGCATGTGGCCAAAGCCATCTCATCAGTCAATGCCAGGCCCTCGACGGTTTTTTTGTGCTGGTGTGTGAGGCCTGTGGACATAAAACAGCTATCGGTCCTGTCCCTCAGTATCGCGGACCAACTCGAGACGACCGCCCTGAGACTGAACAAACACAGGACGTGGTGCAAGCCGACCCGCTAGCACCGATAAGCGACCAGTCTCAGCCCACTCTTGGCGCCATCTGCCCAAAATGCAAGTGGCCTAAAAAATCAGTGGATGAGGCCTGTCCACGCTGCGGCCTAGTGCCGAAATCAGCCAATCCAAGGCAACTCGAGAAATGGAAAAACCCCCTGAGTGGCCACCCTCTTGAAGCGAAACTGCCGGCCCTGTGGGCGTCCCTAGCACACAATTGGGACGATGAGGACGGTCACAAACATTTCATTGCTCTCTGCGCCAGCCAGCGTTTACTGACTTACGCTGGTTCCTGTTACCGAGAGGCGTTAGATCAAGATCCAGAGAATGAGAAGGCTGAAGACTATCGTCAAAAAGTCATCCAGGCAGCACTTGTCGAAGCAGGCCATATGGATCAAAAACTGCATCAAATGGCGGCGGGCAGTAAGCGTGGTCTGGCGACCATTCTAACGGGTGCCTTTTTACTGCTTCTATTTGCTCTGGCTTATTATTTCATCACGCAGTCTCAAACGGCTTGGCAGTTCGACCGATGACGGCAAAAAACGCGGCTACGCCTATACCCATAGATGACATCATCCGGCGTGACCAATTGGTCGGGATGTGTCGGATCTTTGCAGAGTGCTTTACAGTACGCATCAAACTGACAACCATGAGCGGACAAACCATCGTCGATTGTTATCCCGAGGCGTTTCAGTCTCGACTGGCAGAGCCTGACGAGCGGGTTTCAGATGCTCACTCATTGACACCCATTATCTATCAAAATGAACATGTAGTGGATGTGTCTATCACCCATTTAGGCAATGGGGCCGAAATGGCTGATCCGGCGCATCTTGGTGCATCCGTGGGTTCGGTCCCCGAGCCATGCATCCCATCACTCGCCACGAGACACATCGAGACGACCCTTAAGTCCAGCATCATTCTGGCCTATCAATCTGGAACGAGTCGCGTCAAAGAGCGCGAGCAGCACGCAGTGGCCGCGCGAGTCGCAGCAGATGAGTTGAAAGTGGCTAACGAAGCACTGGAGACTCGAAACGCTGCGCTCGCCGCAAATCTGAATCGACTTCGAGAGCTCGATGACTTGAAGAGTCAATTTTTAGCCACGGTGAGCCATGAACTGAAGACCCCGCTCACATCTGTGATGGGCTATTCAGACATGTTACTCGACGGATATGGTGGTGACCTCAATACGGAGCAATCCGAATATGTCCAAATCATTCGAGAGCGGGGCCAGACCTTATTGGAGATGATCGACAACTTGCTGAAAATCTCGGTGATTCAGCGAGGTGGCGCGTCGATTGACCTCGAACAATGCACACTGGAGACAATCGTCGAAGATGCACTCGCAACCATCCGGCCAACGGCCATAAACCGAGATATTCAATTAGATCAATCCATTGAACCTGGGCTACCCGATGTCCAAATCGATGCTCAGAAAATTCGTCAAGTGGTACTGAATCTCATCGGCAATGCTGTCAAGTTCACCCCGCCGGGTGGCCAGGTCACGGTCTCGCTGGCCCGGACGCGTCTACCGGGAGGCGACCAGCAGGAGTCACATCGGTCTGCTAACCATGGAATAAAGGTCTCTATTCAGGACACAGGCAAAGGGATTGAACGACAACACCTAGTCCGGATCTTTGATGCCTTCTACCAAGTGGACAACAGCGTAACCCGGGAGTACGGTGGAGCAGGTCTTGGGCTGTCGATTGCTAAAAATTTTGTCGAAGCTCATGGCGGCCGGATAGAAGTTTTTAGTCGCGTTGGGCAAGGATCGACCTTTTCCTTCGCGATACCGTTAACGCAGGTGTAGGGCAATTGACTGGTCCGCAGCAAGTGAAGGCTATCGCCGGAAAAGCGCTCAATGAAGCCGATTTTGTCGGGGTAATTAAGAAGGCGCTCAAAGAAAACGGACTCGATATCGATACCTCCGATGATTGTGGTTTAACGCCTCATCCATCAGAGATCGTAACCACCGATTCCTTAGTTGAAAACGCCCATTTTAATCGCAACTTTGATCGGCCTTACGACATCGGCAGACAAGCAGCCGTCGTTAATTTAAGCGACCTAGCAGCGAGTGGGGCTGCCCCCGCCTGGATAAGCTGGACTTTGAATCTAAACCCGCAATGGAGCCTAGACGATGTCTATGAACTCACTCAGGGGATGGCCGCAGAACTGAGTCTCCATGAGACTCAACTCGTCGCGGGAAACTTGACTCTGAGTCCAGGACCAAGCGTGATTTCAGTGACGGCTGCCGGCTATCTGACAGGTCAAAAACCACTCCTCAGAACAGCAGCAATGCCCGGGGATGAGATCTTCGTAACCGGTCGCCTTGGCCGGGCAACGAGGGGCTTCCTCTCTCCTACAGTGGCTTTCCGAAGAGAGCGCCATCGATGGCGGCCGCATCTCGCCGAATCCGCTATACTCGCCAGCACCGATGGCGTACACGCGTGTATGGACATCTCTGATGGACTCCTCCTAGACGCGTCTCGAATGGCGGCTGCTAGCGAGGTTGCGATCCAATTAGAGTCGAGTTTGATCCCCGTCATTGGTGATCTGCATACAGCTATTACAGGCGGTGAAGACTACGTATTACTCTTTACCGCCTCTCCGAAAACCAACTTGCCAAGTTGGGCTAAGCGGATCGGATGCTGCGCGCCTGGCAGCGGGGTCTATCTAGACGATCGCCCTGTCCATGCAGCCGGCTATGATCACTTTTTACGAGGAACAGACTAAACGTGGAATACCTAATATTTGGCGTTTTACTATTCATGTCCGGTTTCTTTTCGGGGTCTGAGACAGCGTTGTTCAGCATCGGGAAAGTCGCCCACGCCAGACTGCAACAATCCGAGCGAAAAATAGAGCGAGTGATAAGCTCTCTCCTTGAAAAGCCAAAAGATTTATTGGTCGGCGTCTTATTAGGCAACGAGTTGACCAATGTTGCGTTATCCATCGTCGGTGCGAGCATCACGAGTCAGTGGCTCAGCGATTATTCTCTGACGAAACAAGCCTTATTGTCAGCTGCAATGGTCATTCCGATTCTCCTAATTTTAGGTGAGATCACACCGAAAACTGTCGCGTCGAAGAAGCCGGAACTGATCGCGGCTTTAGTGGCACGGCCCATTATGATTTTCATAAAGGTCACGGGGCCTATCATTCGCTTTTTGCGCGCGTTGACTGACTTTGCCATCGATCGGAATTTGAATAAGCCTGTCGTCGAACAAGCGGATACAACAATTGACGAAAGTGAATTTAGAACACTCATTGAGGTTGGAGAACAAGAAGGTGTTCTCGAAGCTCAAGAACACCAACTGATCAAGAATGTGCTGGACTTTGGCGACCTCTCCGTTGGCGACGTCATGCGGCCCTGGGACCGAGTTGTCTCATTAGAGGACAAAACCCCTATCGAAAAAGCCATTGCCCTCGTATCGGGGGAACCTCACAGCCGCATTCCAATCTGGCGAAGGCATCCAAGGAATGTGGTCGGCCTACTTCTCGCAAAGGATCTGCTCGCAATTCGATGGGGGCTTAGACCAAAACGTGCCCTCAATCATTTAAGACGCGACCCCCTTTTTACATTTGCTCGGCGACCGGCAGCGGAGTTGCTGGAAGAATTCCGTGCATCGCGTACACACATGGCTATCGTCATTAACCGGTCTGGTCAGGCGATCGGTCTCTGTACAATGGAGGACCTTTTAGAAGAGCTTTTTGGCCCAATTACGGATGCTCATCCAGGCCTCAATGACCCCGACGAGCGAGGGGGGGCTTAGTGGACGTCTTCGTCTCTCTACTCCCTTGGATCGCGGTCGGCTCCTGTATTCTTGCGGAAGCATTTTTCGCTATGTCCGAATTGTCCATTGTCTCGGCCAATCGAATTCGCTTGGAAGAGGCCGCACGCCAGGGCAGCAGTTCCGCTCAGCGAGTCCTCTGGTTTCGAGAACGACCGGACAGGCTGTTTGGCACCACCTTGCTTGGAACCAACTTTTCGACGGTCACCGGGTCAACTGTCGCATCGCTGACATTGATTAAACTCGATCCGGCTAATGGCGAATGGTGGGCCATGTTGCTGATGTCTCCGCTGGTTCTCATCGGCGCTGAAATTATCCCCAAGAGCATCGGGCAAAGCCGAGCCGATACCATCGCCGGTGTACTTGCGACGCCTCTCTACTTCGTCAATAGGCTATTTACCCCATTTATTGTGCTTGTTCGAACCTACACTCGACTCTTGTATCGACTACTTGGGCTAGAGGAAATTTCAGATGAAGCGATGGTTTCCCGTGAAGAACTTATTCTTCTTATGGAGGCCAGCGATGACCCAGGAGAGATAGAGGAAGACGAACGGGAAATGATTTCCCGGATCTTTGCCTTTAACGAATTGCGTGCAAGAGACAGCATGGTTCCCCTAGCAGAAATGGTTGCCATCAGCCATGAAAGCACGGTTCGAGATGCGGTCGAGCTGATCGCCCGGGCAGGCTATTCTCGACTGCCCGTTTATAACGAGAGAATCGATAATATTGTCGGCATCCTTCATCATCTCGATCTGTTTACGGCCACCAGCGATGACATCAATGTTGCGAAACTAATGCGTCCTGCCCACTTCGTACCGGAGACCCAAGATGTTGATGAAGTGATGGTCGTTCTCCAACGGGAAGCCGCATCGGCAGCGATCGTCGTCGATGAATTTGGTGGAACGGTTGGTCTGTTGACCCTCGAAGATATCATTGAAGAGATCGTCGGTGAAATACACGATGAGCATGATTCTCGAACGGGCTTATGGCGACAACTCCAGTACGGCATCGCCATCGATGCCAGAGCAACCGTTGAAATGGTCAACCAAGAGCTGAGTGCGGGGATCCCTGAATCGACTGAATACGAGACGGTCGCCGGCTTTATTCTTGAAATGCTTCGCCGGATACCACGGGTGGGCGAGACTGTGATTCTCGAAAATGGCCAGACACTGACAGTACGCCGTGCAAGCGCTCGAGCCATTCAGGAAGTCTACTTGGAAGCCAACGATGACGACGAATGAGTCGGTCAAGGTGACGACCAATGCGGTCACGCGTATCCCGCTGTCAAAACTGCTGGGAGTGGTGGTGACCCTCCCTATTTTGTGGGGGTATATCGTTCCGTGGTTCCTCGCCTTGGACCCCATCTCAACAGGGTCGAGCAGGGCGGCCAGCGTGGTGGCCGGATTCGCGGCGGCCACCGGCTGGTGTGGGGTTTCGCTCGTTCGATTGAGACAGCGCTTGGATGGAGGGTTTCCGTACCGAACCGCGCGGGATCTGATCGCTTTTGTTCTCGCTGCTGCTCTGGGCCGCTGGTTATCGGGACTAGGTGATGACAGGCTCCCTAACTTTGAGAACTTTGCTATTCTGAGCTGCCAAATCGGCACGGGGCTTATCATCGCGGTTACAGCGTATTTCGAAGGGCGGCGGAGCTTGAGGCGTGCACGTCAGGATATCGCCTCAGGCCATCTGCCCGCTCTTCATACCATCACAACCCTTAATGCAACGGTGATTTGCGTTATTTTGGCCTGTTTATTGGGTGTGGGTCTCACAGCGCGTTCAGCCGGCCGTTTGAGCGAGCTAAAGGGGGCCGCCCTCATCGATATCGCCGATCGGATTGGAGCTCAACTGGCTCTGGCGAAAGAGTCGCAAAAACAAGATAGAATTCTGTCCATCTGGCGTCAGACTGAATTCATATTTCCCGAACTCATCCGAGGCAATGCCTTACCGGGATGGCTTGGCAACACCGATACAATGGAGTCGACCACCTATGGATTCTATGCGCTCAGCCCAGATGGCAATCGGTGGCACATCATCAAGCGGCCCTACCAAGATTCGGTCCTTTGGCTCGGTGTCTCAGGCGCATTGGCGCCCCCAGCAACTGCACCAGAGTTTGCCTTCTCGTTGGTATTTTTAATCGCATTACTCTTTGGATCGCCGCTTGCGGCTTGGCTCGCGTCTCTGGAAATTCGAAATACACTTCGTTCGATTTCAGATGGCCTCAGTCGTCTTGGCGATGTCTCAGTGGCCGCTTCATCGAGTACACCCATCGCCGATAGCGGCAGTTTGGGGGAAATCCCAATACCTGGAAATGATGAAGCAGGAGACCTCGCGGCCCATTTAAACGATCGAATGCAAGTCCACACGACGGTGCAACGCGCGCTGCTGAGAGAGCTAAACTTGGCGGCTCAAAGCAATGCGGCACAAAATATTTTCCTGCGCTCAGCCAGCGATGAGCTACAAGAACCACTTCGGCAGATAAGACGGACCTGCAGCCAACTCTCATCGCAGGCCCTCAATGAAGACCAATTAAACGATTTAACAGTGATCGACCAAGCCGCTGAACAGTTGAACGACCATGTTCGAGATATTCTCATGCTATCGGAACTCGACCACTGGCAGGACATCCCTCTTGAAATCAGCGCCTTCGATATGAATGAATTGGCAAGAGAGGTGATGACGCGTTTAGCCGACCGTGCAAAGCCAAGCATCAAAGCAGAGATAGCGGCAGCAGACGACGTGCCACTTGTATACGCTGATCGAAAACGGATTTTTCAAGTCCTGAGTAATCTGGTTGAAAATGCATTTAAGTATACGGATTCAGGATACGTCCGAGTGACAACAATTAGGGACCACTTTGATGATGGTCGCGCCGCTGTACATGTCTCTGTTTGGGATAGTGGACCGGGTATTCCAAGCCTCGAACAAGAGACGATTTTTGATGAATTCTATCGAGTCAACGAACAAAGAGATCGGCCTGGAACCGGTTTAGGATTAGCCATTGCCAAACGCTTGGTCGACCGACACAAGGGCAAACTATGGGTCGTCTCCGTTGAAGGCGAAGGCAGTAATTTCCATCTACTCTTACCATTGGAATCACATTTGAGAGGCTCGATATGAATCGATCGACGGCCTCCTTTCGGGTGTGGGTCTTCACATGGATTTGCATCTCAGCAAGCCTGACCTCAATGATCTTGGGTTATGTAGTGCCGGGCGACCAATTCGATGCGACAACTCAACTCGCCTTATGCGGGTTTGGATTTATCGGTGCTGTCCTCCTCGCCCTCTGGACGACACCGAAAACGACAGGTCTCGACTCGACGGGCGACTCCGATACAAGCCGAGCCGCCGCTCATTCATATCCCTTCAGTGTGATGCGGTTCTGTTTCGTTGGCGCTTTACTGGCCGCTCTCTTAATCACCGCCCTTCAATCTCTTAGATCAAGGGACCTGGGCGAGGCCATAGCAACCGGTGTGCTGACCTATCTGATTACAACCTTGCCCAACCTCTTGCTCTATCTGTGGCTTCGAAGATTGTTGCGTCCCATGACTCAAACCGGGCCCGGAAGCAGTACACTCGGCGGTGTGCGACAATCCATCCGGATGCGAATGGTATTCGTCATTCAATTACCTGTTGTCATGTGCGGCTTAGGCATGGTTCTCGTTCAGCATCTAGGCGACACCAATAGCGTCGAAGAGATGGAGACAACCTTTCGGGAAATGCACGCAACTGTTGCCCGTCGCGCTGAGAAAGAACTCGCAGCCAATATACGCATACAAGTGCCTCAACAGTCCATTGAACTGGTCAGTGGTTTGGAGGCATCCTCTTTTGACTCAACAGCCCTGTTTTTGGTGCTGGGTGTTCTCTTATTCTCGTATCGGACATGTCGGGCGATTGCTGATGACGTGGCCACGGACTTGAAAGCAATTACCACGGCCCTCGTGACGGTGGATCAACCCGCTCCGGTAGATGATAGAAAAACATCTGTGGGACTCAGAGAGTGTGCAGAGATCTTTTCTAATTTCGAACGGGCGGCTGAAGGCTTCAAACAACAGCAAAAGAAGATCGAAAGCGCTGCAGAAAAACGCCGCGAAGCGGAGACGCAAAAAAACCGATTTTTGGCGCACATCAGCCATGAACTCAAAAGTCCCCTCAACAGCATCCTGGGTTTCTCTGAATTATTGGTCACTGAAATTGAAGGCCCGATCAATGAGTATCAACGCCGAGATATACTGGAAATTTGGCATCGGGGCGATGCCCTTCTCCGATTCATTCTTGCATTACTTGACGTATCAAAATTGGACGGGACTCGTAAAGACTTAGCGCTCCATTCTGATGTCGCCGCGATTCGGATCAGGGCGTGTTCTGTCAATGCGCTGCTCAGAATGATCAAGGAGCAATACAGAGATGACCCGATGGGTCGAGCGACCGTCAAGTTCACCACCGAAGACGCTGTGGCTGATCCCAACGAAAACCGTCTCCAAATCGACGGGACGCAAAGCGCACGAGCACTCGCTCTATGTATGGGTATACTCCGCGATTGCGTCACCAACGGATGCCTCAACATCACAGTGCGAGAGGAGCCCGATGGCATCGGAATTCATCTCGATCTAAAGAGTGCGGGTGTAGATAAAGCGGCGCTAGAGTCGGTCCGAAAAGCGTGGAGAGCAGATGCAGATGGCGACGAAGCGTCGCATTTCATCACACTCCCATTTCGATTACTCAGTGTACTCTGCCCGCTTCAAGACAGTCAGGTTGAGGTTGTGAACTCGGCCGATACGTTTAGCCTACGATTTTTTTGTCCGACGACGACCACCGGACTTTGAACGGCCTTTTTTGGCCTTGGCTGCAAGGAGTTCAAGCGCCTGCTCCAAGGTCACAGCTTCAACACCAACGCCGTCGGGCAACGTCGCATTAGTGCGCTTGTGTTTTACGTAAGGGCCATAGCGGCCGTCCATCACCACGACGGGCGTATCATCATCTGGATGCACACCTAAAGTGCGTAATGGCTCCGATTTTTTGGTCTGCTTAGCTCGTTCGGCAAGAAGAACCAGTGCTCGGTCGAGCTCAATATCAAGAATCGACTCCGGTGCCTTGACAGAGGCAAACGTTCGTAAATGCTGCACATAGGGTCCGTATCGACCGACATTGGCCATGATGGGCTCATTGTCCTCAGGGTGGCGACCAACCTCGCGAGGCAGCGTGAGCAACCTAAGACCCAGCTCCAAGTCTATGTCTGCCGGAGTCAGGCCCGGTAACAAACTCGCCCTACGAGGCTTTTCCTTGCCCTCTCCCTGCTCACCTAATTGTACATAGGGACCAAATCGACCTTTGCGGACATAGACATTAAGACCGGTATCAGGGTCGATTCCTATGGGCTGTTCTGCTTTGAGCGCGTCGGCCCGCAATTGTTCGATGAATTCAAGATTAACATCGGCGGGGGCTGCATCATCGGGTAGGTTGACGATCCGTGCTTTCTCCTCACCCTCGACATCATATTCGATGAAAGGTCCGAACTTACCCACCCGGATCCGATACGGTTTAATGCGCTCATTTCGAAGAGTGCACACAGAGCGAGGGTCGATATCTTTACCTTGTTCTATGCAATTGAGCAGTTGGTCGTGGTAGAAACTGCCAAGATACTCTTGGGCGTCCTTCCCGACTGCCACCTCGTCAAGCCAGGCCTCCATGGACGCGGTAAATTCGACATCGATAACCTGGCCGAGTGTCTCTTCGAGCAACTGCGTGACTGCGATGGCCGTGAATGTCGGTATCAATTGCTTCCGTTCGTCACGTACGTATCCACGTTTTTGAATCGTCTCAATGATACTGGCATAGGTACTCGGACGCCCGATCCCTTGGGTCTCGAGGGCCTTTACCAGCGATGCAACCGAGTAGCGTGACGGCGGCCGTGTCTCATGCCCTTGAGCCTCGAGGTCTCGACACTCTAAAGCTTGGCCAACCGTCAATGTCGGCAGCGGCTGGTCTTTGTCCTCTAGGACAGCGTCCGGGTCATCAGAGCCTTCGACGTAGGCTCTAAAGAAGCCTGGGAAGACCACCTCGCGACCCGACGCTCTAAAGATGAGTTGCTGATTGGTGTCAGGGTCAGTCACACTGATCTTGGCTGTCGTCAACGCGATCTTCGCATCAGCCATTTGAGTGGACACTGTCCGCTTCCAAATCAGGTCATATAGCTTGCCTTCATCGCTGGCGAGATGAAGCTCTTTCGCCGTTGCCATAGACGTACCAGCCGGCCGGATGGCCTCATGGGCTTCCTGTGCGCCCTTTGCCTTGGTCGTAAAGCGTCTTGTTTTGGGAGAGAGAAGCTCATCTCCATAACGACGACTGACCATGCTTCTGACGGCCTTGATGGCTTCCTCGGATAGACTGACGGAGTCCGTCCGCATGTACGTGATGTGACCATTTTCATACAAGCGTTGCGCGACTTGCATAGTTCGCTTCGCGCCGAAGCCAAGTTTCCGATTGGCTTCCTGCTGCAACGTCGACGTCGTAAAGGGCGGATACGGGCGCCGCGCTTGCACTTTGCGCTCGATGTCGCTGACGGCGAAGGGTTGGTTTGCGATACGCGTCTTTAGGGCTTGCGCGTCGGTCTCAGCTAAGAGTCGGACGTTGACGCCGGATTTAATCTCACCCGTCGTCTCATCGAACGAACGGCCTGTGGCGATTGCCAAATCGTTGACCGCGATCAGATTACTGTCGAATGTTTTATTGGCAGCAGCAAATTTGGCGCGAAGGTCCCACCAGGTGCTGGTGACAAATCGCTGGCGCTCTCGCTCTCGAAGGACCAAAAGACGCACCGCGACGCTTTGAACGCGACCGGCAGATAAACCAGGTGCGACTTTTTTCCACAAGAGCGGTGAGATTTCGTAACCGACAAGGCGATCGAGAATGCGTCGCGCCTCCTGCGCCTGGACGACGTGCTCGTTGAGTTCTCGGGGTGTATCGATGGCGCGTTTGATGGCATCCTTGGTGATCTCATGGAAGACCAGACGATGGGTTGGTACTTTCGGCTTGAGTAACTGAACAAGATGCCACCCGATGGCCTCCCCTTCCCGGTCTTCGTCGGTTGCGAGGTAGAGCACATCTTTGCCTTTTAGGGCTTTTTTAAGCTCGGATACAATCTTCTTTTTGTCACTTGGAACGACGTATAGCGGCTGGAAGCCGTTGGCGACGTCGACCGCGAGGCGCGCCCACGGTTGGCCACGTGCAGCCGCAGGTAAATCCGCAGCAGACGAGGGTAAATCCCGAACGTGGCCCATGGAGGCCTCTACTGTGAACCCTTCGCCGAGGTACCGTCGAATGGTCTTGGCCTTTGTGGGTGATTCCACAATGACAAGTGCGTTCGTTGCGGCTGCAGAACTCTCTGTCATCTGTCGCTCCAATCAAATTGCTGGCTTTTCTAGCCTGAAGACTTAACACTAAATGCCACGGGATCAAGCCCCCTAGTGATTTTTATTTGTAGGAGCGTGGTCATTTTTACTTGTATCGGTCAGAGGATAAACACTCAAACTTGGTTACAAATGAAACCAAGTTTGACTCAATATCGTGCGGAAAATTGATATGAATACCGACCTTGAAAAAGAAAAGACCGTCGAAAAAGTTGCCGAAGTGCAGTCCGTTATCAAGGCTATCTCGGCACAGGTTAGCCAAGTCATTCGCGGTAAAGACCCTGTCGTCGAGACCATCATGACTGCGATTTTTGCAGGCGGTCATGTGCTGCTCGAAGACGTACCCGGAGTCGGAAAGACGACGCTTGCAAGAGCATTAGCCCGCGTTCTTAACCTGAGTTTTAGTCGGATTCAGTTCACCAGTGATCTCTTGCCGAGTGATATCGTGGGCGTTCAAGTGTACCGTCGGTCATCGGAAGCCTTCTACTTCGAACCAGGACCGGTTTTTGCCCAGCTCGTTCTCGCTGATGAAATCAATCGAACGACACCGAAAACTCAATCGAGTTTGCTGGAAGCGATGAACGAAAGAACGGTCTCTGTGTATAGAGAGACCCATGAGTTGCCGAATCCGTTTACGGTTATCGCGACTCAAAACCCCACTGATTTTCAAGGCACTTACCCCCTGCCGGAGAGCCAGTTAGACCGTTTTATGTTTCGATTAAAGTTGGGATACCCGGACCCCGAAACCGAAATCGAGATTTTGGGGTCAGACGGCTACGGCGATCAGATTGCGACTTTGAGACCGGTGGCGGATGAGACGTTTGTACAGCAAACCTGCCAGCTCGTGGACAAGATCACTGTAAGCGATACGCTGCGGCGTTACATCGTCAAACTTGTTACAGCGACCCGGCGCCACCCTGAACTGAAGATCGGCATCAGCACACGCGCGGCTGTCGCCTACCAGCGCGCAGCTAAGGCATACGCCCTCGTTCAGGGCCGTCAGTATGTGACCCCAGACGATGTGCAACAACTTGCCGTGCCCACACTGGCCCATCGAATCAAATGCAATCAGGTCGCGGGTTCACTCAGTAGCACCGATGAGAGCGAGCGGATCATACTTGATGTGGTCAACATGGTCGAGGCTCCTCTCTAGGGTTCTGCAGCGAGAACGGCCGTGTGTCTGCCCACTCGCCCCCCGTGCACCGGAGAGCCGGCATTGGCTCAATTCACCAGCTAAAATCAGGAAAACACTGTCGATTTCAGTGTCGCGCACACCGATTACTGTGTAGGTTTAAGTCGTATAGTGTAAGAGAATAATGTGGTTCGATTTATCCAGTACATGAAGAGGTCTTTAGCGGTCTACACGGATCGCCGTATGCTCATTCTGCTGGGCATTGGCTTCTCCAGTGGCCTGCCAATTATGCTTGTGTTCTCGACGCTTTCCCTTTGGATGCTTGAGCTAGGTATTAGTTTGAAGACCATTGGTGTCGCGTCGACCGTTCTCTTACCATACAAGCTGAAATTCCTCTGGGCTCCATTAGTCGATAGACTGCCCATCCCCATCTTTGGTCTTCGCCGTGGCTGGTTGATTCTCACTCAATTGGCCTTGATCGGCGCCATCATAGCCTTGGGCATGACAGACCCCCAAAACGATTTGATGCACTGTATTTTTTGGGCCACCACACTCGCGGTTATTTCCGCGACCCACGACATCATCGTGGACGGCTATCGAGTCGAATTGCTTGAGCCTAATGAACAAGGGGCCGGCTCAGCCGTGGCTGTCCTTGGGTATCGAATGGGCATGATCGTCTCTGGTGCTGGTGCACTTTACTTTGCGCATTATTTTGGGTCAGTCGGCGGTTTCTGCACTCAAGCCGATGATTACACCAGCCCATTTGGCTGGAATGCTGCCTATCTTGTGATGGTTCTCTTTCTGCTACCGAGCCTTGCTGCCAGTCTCTATGCCAAAGAACCCGCCGGCTCAGGGGAGCATCTCGGCAAGAGAGATGATGAAGCGATTCGTGGTTTTCTATGGCGTAGTTTTGTTGAGGGCGCAATCTTGCCCTACGTCGAAATGCTCCGTCGCCATGGATCAATTCTATTCATCACATTTATTATGCTTTTTACACTCGGCGAAGCGCTTCTGAGTACCATGACAAATCCATTCATGCGCGAGATTGGCTTCAGCAAGCTTGAGATCGCAAACGTCGTGAAGAGTTTTGGGATTGCGGCGACCATCGCGGGCATCTTCGTTGGCGGTTCTATGGTCAAAAGTCTGGGGGTTATCCGTGCGTTGTGGCTTGGCGGATTAGGGCAGATGTTTCTTAATTTAGCCTTTTCGGCTCAAGCGCTAATCGGTGACAATATCTGGGTGCTTATCGTGACCATTTTTCTCGAGAAGTTTACAGTTGGGATTGCCGCAGCTGCGTTTGTGGCCTATTTGAGCGCGCTTTGTTCCAGAGCCTACGGAGCCACCCATTATGCGATGCTGATGTCAGCCTCAGGTCTCGTTAAAGTCGGATTAGCGGCATTCGCAGGGCACGCAGTGGAATACTTTAAGACCCTGGCCGCCGCATTACCCCTCGAGTCGCTGGGAACACCGACGGCCATTGGATGGGCATTCTATTTCTGCGCAACAACGCTGATCGCAGGACCCGGTATGATCCTCTTATATTATCTAAATCGATGGAATATGACAGGGCTGACCGGAGAGGCTGACAGCGGACAGAGCTCATCTCGGTAGCTCAAGGTTGTACCACGCACTCAGGCGTGAAAAATTCAGGCCGATACTCGAAGTGCATGGTATCAAAATGCCACCAGCGCCCCCCCCATACGAAACCATATTTTTCAAAGATCTCAACGATCTCAATGGGGATCCGGTTTCTAAATTTGAAGCGACCCTGCGTGTCCCGGGCCCAGCGCCAATAATCCGTATGACGGATATCGAGATCGATGGCGATTGCGAAGGCATGCGCACTCAGGCGTTTGGTCCCCTTGATGTATCTCCAATTAAATGTCCCGTTTGTCTTTAATATGTACGTATGGAACCTGCGGGGAAGCTTGGCGAGTTCATTACTGACGCTTTGCAATGCAGCCGCTGCACCATGACGGCCGTTGAATTGGATAACCCGCTTCGATAAACCGGGCAGCCATTGAACGTCGACGAGTTGTTCGCGAACGACCGTGCGATCAGCACCATACAGAAGCTTTAAGAATCCAAGATGGCGAATCCGCCCAGGGTCGGCCCCCTCCGGTGGCGGCTCAATGTTCCTTTTGACGGGGTAAGGCCAATGCAATGTATCCTGTAAATCGGGCCTATCAAACAGCTGTGAACGGGACTTGATTAGGCCATCATCGATGACTAACCCCGGGTTATTTTCAGTCTTTATCGGCGTCAAAGAGTCCGCTGCAGCAGGATAGGCCGCTTGAAAGCACCGGCGTATGGGGTCAGGTCTTTCTTTGTTTTCTACACCCCCTTGTCCAACCAGTAAGGGCAGGGCCATGGCGAGGGATGTAAAGTTCAGCCACCTCAATCGAAGAAGTCTTTTAGCTTTTGTAAAAATGAGCTACGTCGGGGCTCAGCTGTTCCTGTCGCAGTACCGAAAACGGACTCAAATTGGTCGAGATAGTCACGCTGTTCCGGACTGAGTTTTGTAGGGGTCTCGACTTGCAAACGGATGTGTTGGTCACCAAAACCGGAGCGGCCGATATTCGGCAAGCCTTTTCCCCTTAATCGCAATGCCTTGCCCGACTGAGTCCCGGCCGGAACCTTGACCTTGGCACGTCCTTTGAGCGTGGGTACATCGATGGTTGTCCCCAAGGCCGCTTGGGCAAATGAAATGGGGACTTCGCAGATCAGGTTGTCACCATCTCGATGAAAAAATGGATGCTCTTCTACGTTGATCAAGACATAGAGATCACCAGGCTCACCACCTTGGATTCCATGATGGCCTTCACCATCAAGCCTCAATTTTTGACCGGTAGAGATGCCACTGGGTACGGGAACTTCGATGGTCACGTCTTGCGACGCAACGCCTTGGCCCGAACACGCTGGACATGGATCCGGGATCGTAACACCGGTGCCTGAGCAATCCGGGCACGATTGCGCTAATGAAAAAAAGCCGCGAGATACCCGAACCTGTCCCATACCATGACAGGTTTCACATCGAATGGGCTGTGTGCCAGGACGACACCCTGACCCATTACAGGTCTCGCACGGCGCATTGCGGCGATAGGACAGCGTGTAATCATCGCCAAAGGCGACTGTCTCGAGGGAGATACCAAGGCTGATTTGCAAGTCGCGACCGTGCTGAGTGCCGCTCCGTCTGAAGAACTGCCCGAAGAGCTGTTCAAAGACATCTCCTCCAAAGATATCCCGGAAATCCTCTTGCCGAAAACCACCCGAGAACGGGTCACCCATGCCATTTTCGGCCGCGTGCCCGAAGCGATCGTAATTCGCTCGTCGTTCCGTATCTGACAGAACGGCATAGGCCTCATTTACCTCTTTGAAGATACGGTCAGCATCCGGGTCTGAATTGCGATCTGGATGATACTTAAGTGCCAGTTTACGAAAGGCCTGCTTCAGACCGGCTGCATCGATATCACGTGGTACCGAGAGGATCTCGTAATAGTCTCTTTTGGCGGACACGATTCAGCTTACCTCATATTGGCATTCGGTCCCGGGTGCCGTGCCCCAAGCGCTCAACACAGGCGCATGGGCCCCTTATTCCTCGGGGTCAACCTCGTCCTCTTCGGGTTCGTCACCGGTTGCATCATCATACATGGCATCAGCAATCCGATAGGCCGACTGCTCCAGATTCTGAATCGCTAGGCGTAATTCTTCTGGATCGACGGTATCGAGCGTGTCGTTTAGCGTTTGGATATCCGTACGAATGTCCTCGATATCCAGGGGCGTCAACAAATCTCCGTATTCGTGTAGAGAGCGTTCTGTCGTGAGAACCAGTCCCTCTGCTGAATTCCGTAGTTCGATGAGCATTCGGCGCTCTTCATCAACTTCTCTGTGACGCTCAGCTTCAGTGACCATACGGTCGATCTCTGTCTCGGATAGACCACTGGACGGACGGACTTCGACCTGCTGGCCTCGGCCCGTACCTAAATCCTTGGCATTGACATGTAAAATGCCATCGGCATCAATTTCAAAAGACACTTCAATCTGCGGTACACCACGAGGCGCCGGAGGTAGACCCACCAGGTCGAATCGAGCCAACGATCGATTGTCTTTCGCCAATTCCCGCTCACCTTGGAGAACGTGAACAGACACCATCGGCTGGTTGTCGACCGCGGTGCTAAACACCTGTGCTCGACTGTAAGGAATGGTTGTATTTTTCTCGATGATTCGAGTAAAAACACCGCCCTGAGTTTCGACACCCAGCGACAGTGGCGTGACATCAAGAAGGATGACATCCTCGACCTCACCGGTCAGGACGCCGCCTTGGATGGCTGCACCGACGGCGACAACCTCGTCGGGATTTAACCCCTTGCTCGGCGTCTTGCCAAAAAACTCTCCGACACGCTGCTGAATCAGCGGCATACGTGTCATCCCACCAACCAGGAGAACCGTGTCAACCTCATCGTTCGTGACCGACGCATCGTCCAATGCGATCCGACACGGCTCCAATGTTCGCTCTATGAGGTCACTGACCATCGATTCGAATCGAGTCCGAGTGATTTTTAAATTGAGATGCTTGGGTCCGCTGGCATCTGCGGTAATAAAGGGCAGGTTAACATCCGTCTCGAGGGCCGAACTCAATTCATGCTTGGCTTTTTCGGCGGCTTCCTTGAGGCGCTGCAGCGCCATTTTATCGCCTTTAAGATCAATCCCATCGGATTTTTCGAATTCCTCTAACAAATATTCAACAAGGCGAAAATCAAAGTCTTCGCCACCCAAGTACGTGTCGCCACTGGTCGAACAGACTTCAAATACGCCATCGGATAATTCGAGAACGGAAATATCAAAAGTGCCCCCGCCCAGATCGTAAACAGCAACCCGTTGTCCTGCTTCACGCTCTAGTCCGTAGGCCAAAGCCGCGGCAGTCGGCTCGTTGATGATCCGTCTCACCTCAAGGCCTGCGATTTTACCCGCGTCTTTTGTGGCTTGGCGCTGTGCGTCATTGAAGTAAGCCGGGACCGTAACCACCGCCTCTGTCACTTCTTGCCCAAGATAATCTTCGGCTGTCTGCTTCATCTTGGTGAGTATGAAACTCGCGATCTCGGCAGGACTGTAGCCCTGGTCACGTAATTTGACCCACGCATCGCCATTATCTGACTTAACGATTTCATAAGGAAAGCGATCGATTTGAGCGGCCAATTCCGGACTGTCGACTTTACGACCGATCAAGCGTTTGGAGGCAAAAACAGTATGCTCGGGATTCGTGATGGCCTGCCGCTTGGCGATCTGCCCCACAAGTCGTTCGCCACTTTCAGTAATCGCAACCATGGATGGCGTTGTTCTACTGCCTTCAGCATTAGGAATAACAACCGGATCCCCCCCCTCGATGTACGATACACAGGAGTTGGTTGTGCCTAAATCGATACCAATGATCATTGCCTATTGTCCCCCAAAGCGCCGTTCCAAGGGCATTCTGGACGCAGTCACACGACGTCAGAGCCCGTATTTGAGACGTTACAGTCTCTATTGTCTCCAGCCTAGCCCTCCGCGTCTACATCATTCGACGCTTCTTGCTCAGGATTTCCAGCGACGTCCGATTCTTGACTGGCTGATTGTGGCATCGCGGCAGCGACGGTGACCATAGCAGGCCTGACCAATCGACCATGCAAGGTCCACCCTCGTTGGAAAACGTCCATCACCGTTCCGGGCTCTGCCTCATCGGTCGGAATCTGGGTCATGGCTTCATGCATTTGTGGGTCAAACGGCTTTCCAGCGGCTTCGAAAGGCTCCGCGCCGTATTTGGCCGCCATTTGGACGAACTGACGAAGGACCATTTCGACACCTTCTGCGAGGCTATTACCAGGCTCTGCATGTCCGAGCGCGCGTTCAAGATTATCAACAGCGCCCAAGATATCCTTGAGTAAGCCTTCAACGCCGAACTTTTTGAGTTCGTCGCGTTCTTTCTGAAAACGCTTGCGTAGATTCTCTAGGTCGGCTGCTGATCGATACGCGCGAGTCCGCCAATCTTCAACATCACGTTCCAGTTCAGTGATCCGCTCAGTTTTGGGATCGTCCGTGGTCACTTCGTGTAAATTGATCTCATCGGCTGCAGCCGCGTCGATGGGTGCATCGACCTCTTCGCTGGCGTCCCCGTTGGCGGCCATTTCATCGATGCTTGGTGCTTCGTTCTCAGACATGGTGATTCTCTGCTGTCATTGTTTTGTACTTCTCTTCTACAAATCGACGCTCGGGTCAACCGATAGTCGCTCATCGACTGTCTTCTAGACGAAAAAAAGGCCCGACCTGGCCGAGCGTGCCAACAATGTACACGATTTCGTCAATGACAACCCTAAGCTGGATTTTTTTGATCCGGTCTGCCGAGCCCGTGCAGACCTGTCCATGACGACCCGCAACATTAATCTGTATCCGGGTCGGCAGCAGACGACTGCCGGACAGGACTCGACCCCGCATAAGCAACACCGCAGATTAAGCGATCATTTCTAATGTCACGGCGTCGAGGATCTCGCGTCCGCGTGGACTGACCATCCAACGACCGCCCTCGATGATAAGGAGTCCAAGACGCGCACAGCGTGCAGCATTGTCTGCGAAATAACTCTGCATCCGTTCGGTCACAACGAGGCCATCCTCCATTCTTAAGCCCATCATAAGCAGCTCTTCGTATCGCTCTTTTTCGGTGGACCGCTGGTTGAACTGTACCGCCGGCCGACCCGCGTGAGCGGCCTCCATATAGCCTTCAGGAGAGCAGAGGTTACCCCATCGCACCCCACCACCAGACTCCGTCTGATAAAACCCGTGGGCACCAGCCCCCAACGCTAAATAGTCTCGCCCTGTCCAATAAATGAGATTGTGCTGAGACCGATAACCAGGCAAAGCAGCCGAACTGATCTCATAGGTGGAGTACCCGGCGTTGATAAGGGTACTGCGAATGGACCGAAACATCTCAAGTAGACGGAGTTCAGGCTGCAGAAAGCGCGCCCCTGCCTGGACCTCGCGTCCAAAAACGGTCTTCTCTTCGATTGTAAGCTGATAGCTGCTGATGTGTTTCACGCCGAGTCCAATAGCGTGTTCAAGATCTCCTAAAGCATCCGAGAGTCCTTGACCTAAATAGCCATGTATGAGGTCAATATTGATGTTGTTGGTCAAACTTGCTTGAGCCCACCTAACGGCGTTGACAATGTCATTTGGGCCATGTTGCCGACCAAGCTTCTCGAGTAAATCAGACTGAAACGATTGAGCACCGAGGCTGAGTCGGTTGACTCCGATTTCGTTGAGGTCTCGAAAGGTGCTTTCCGAGGCATCTTCTGGATTGAACTCGATTGTAACCTCAACATCAGGACACACCTGAAAATGGGCGTTTAATGCAGCCAGAACGCGAGCGATTTGACTCGCCGGCCACAAGCCGGGCGTCCCGCCGCCAAAGTAGATGGAGACCACGTCGCCTCGGCCGGCAAACAGGGGTGCTCTGACATCAAGTTCGGCCAAGATGGCATCAGCGTAACGCACATGAGGAATGGACCGTCTGGCGACCACATTAAAGTCACAATACGGACAAACCCTTGCACAGTAGGGATAATGGACGTAAATGCCAAATGACACGGCGGGTCGCTCTCCATCGGTTGGCGGGCCTCAACAAGCGATGACCTTCTGGCGGTAACATAGTAGGATTACAGAGTTGATTTGGACGAAAAACGACCAATGACTGCGATTTTATTGAACGATGTTTAATTCTATTTATCTAGATAACGGTGCAACAACACCGCCCGACCCAGATATCCTAAAAGGGATGATCGCCCTTCAGACAGAGCATTATGGCAATACCAGTTCGGCTCATCAATTGGGTATCAACGCCCGTAAGACGCTCGATAATGCGCGACAGCGCTTGGGACACGCACTGGGGGCTAAAGCGCGTGACATCACCTTCACAGGTGGCGGCACTGAGGCGATTACACTGGCCATGATTGGTAGTGCAGGCGACAGCCCAGGCCGAATTGCATACTCAGAGATTGAACATTCGGCCGTAAAAGAAGCCGCTCGATGGCTAAAGGACAAGTTCAACTGGGACATAGATGAAATACCGGTGGGTCTTGACGGACGAGTCACCGAAAATGCATTGCGTGACACACTCACCACGGAGACTCGACTCGTTGCGACCATGATGGTCAATAATGAAATTGGCAGCATCAATGATATCGGCATGGTCAGTCGAGTTGTCAGAGCCACTGCTCCAAGAGCCAGATTGATTGTCGATGCCGTTCAGGGGTTTGGTAAAATCCCGTTTAGTGCATCCCATCTCGGCGCCGATTGCATTGCTATCGCAGCCCACAAGCTGCATGGACCCAAGGGCTGCGGCGCACTTTGGTCTCGGCACGAACTACACCCCATCGCGAAGGGCGGTGGACAGGAGTTTGGACGTCGGGGCGGCACGCCGTCCATTGCATTGGCTTGGGCGTTGGCCGAGGCTCATGAGCGCCAAAGGCACGATGCCGACTACATCGAAATGCTTCGAGATGAGCTTTGGCAGTCACTGCGTGCGCGACTGCCTGACATCACCTTGACGGGGTGCCCGTTCGGCCCCACGCGAATCTACAACAATATCCACATTTGCATTCCAGGACTACCCACCGAACCCGTCATCAATGCCCTGAGTTCAGCTGGCGTCTTCGTGAGCGGCGGCAGCGCATGTAGTTCGGGACGATTCAGCGCCGTACTGGAGGCTCTTGGACGCAGGCCGGAAGATGGCGCCTTTTTAAGACTGACTTTGGGTCGCTTTAATCGACCGGACGAAATCCCGGTCGTCGTTGATAAATTAGCAGCGGTCGTCCAAGAGCTGCGGTCCGTCTATGAGTAAATCTGGGGGGTGTGATGACACGTGTGGTCGACCTTAATAGTACGCTCATTCTTGCTCGGATGGGAGAGCTCTTCCTCAAAGGACAAAACCAGAGTTGGTTCGTTAAAAAGCTTCGAAGCAATCTGAAAGCAAACCTACTCATCGCCGTCGGTGCCTGCACGATCACAGAGGCCCGGGGGCAGCTGTTCATTCGTCTTGAATCAAATGAACAGCTCCGGGCCGCTCTCGACGTCTGTGCCAATACGCCAGGCCTGATGAGTTGTAGTCCAGTGATCAGAGTCGAGACTGACCCCGACCTCATTCGAGAGACGGCCACCAGACTCGCTGTCGCCACTTGGCAAGGCCAACAAATCACCTTTTCTGTCAAATCAAAACGGGCCGACAAACGCTACAAAATGACATCGCCGGAGATGAACCGATACGTCGCCGACGGGATCTTGGACGAACTGGATCTAAAGGTCGATTTGAAGGCCCCCCAGGTGGTGATGAACATCTCCTACAAACGAGACCTCGCCCACATCTGGACCGAATCTATTGAAGGCGTTGGCGGAATGCCCATCGGCGCGACCGGTAAGGTCATGCTGCTCCTGAGCGGGGGCATCGATTCACCTGTCGCAGGTTTTCTTGCGCAGAAACGAGGCTGCAGACTCAATGGCATCTATTTTCACTCGCCTCCATTCATCAGTGAAGCCAGTCGTGAAAAAGTAGAAGAACTCGCTCGACGCCTTGCGGTGCGGCAGAATGGGATGCGTCTGCATGTGGTCTCGTTTACGAATATCCAAAAAGCCATTCGGGATGCGTGTGATCCAAAACTCACAGTACTCTTGTACCGCCGTTTTATGTACCGAATCGCAGCTCAGGTCGCAAAGCAGGCCGATTGCTACGCGCTTTGTACAGGCGAAAGCCTTGCTCAAGTCGCCAGTCAAACCCTAGAGAATCTGCACATGGTCGACTCGGCCACAGACATGCTGACCTTGAGACCGCTGCTCGCATATGACAAGGCCGAGATCGTTAAACTGGCTCGACAGATCGACACCTTGGAGACCTCAACGCTTCCCTACGATGACTGTTGCTCGCTCTTCGTACCAAAACATCCTGTGACCCGTGGCCGACATTCAGTGATTGACACAGCGGAGAGCCGTTTGGATGTCGATGCGCTCGTGAACGAAGCGCTTTTAGCAATCGATATTGTCGATCTCTGAGTTCGCATCGTCCAAAGCTCCGTCTAGACCGGAATTTCATTGGCATCAAAAACTGATTTTAAGCCGGGCCAATCGGGGTCATCGGGGGCGATGTCTGTCCCGCGTATGTAGGCGTCTCTTGCCAGTTGAATTTGACCGCAATGCAATGCACATAAACAGAGATGAGTAAATACGGTGGGGTCGAGACTCGAATCAGCCAAGGTCTGAAAAATCGGGAGGGCCTCGACGTGCTGATTCAATTCAAAATGGGCTCGTGCCAAGCGATAGGGCAGCGCAAATTCGAGCGCTTGCTGCTTGTAGGCCATTAATGATGGATGGTTGATTATTGGAGCGATGGTCGCAACCACATTTTCAGGCAATCCCAAGCCCAATTGGGCTTCGGCCCACCTCAGCAGCGCGTCAGCCACATAGGGTTCTCTAGCCAGCAAACGCTCGCAGATTTCAGTGGACTGCTCAAATCGCCCCAGCTGGTTTGCACAAAAAGCGGCACTGAAGTGGGCAATCTTAATCCACTCTTGCCCAAGATCTCCGTCAAAGCATTTCTCATAGTGCTCAACTGCTCGTTCAAACTTTTCGAGAATCTTTAAATGATTCGCCAAGTTGTAATGACAAAATAGTGAATCAGGATTTTCAACCAAAGCTGTCTCCAACATGCCTAATCGCTCCGCTTTGTTCTGAGCGGCCCACACAGTTGGCGTATACCCGTAATGAAGGACTTGAATCTGCCTAAATGCCGCGCTCAAAGGTCCGCCCGTATCGGCATCGACCAACTGGTTATGAATCAATCCTTCATAGCGATGATTTGGACTCCGTCTGAAAAGTCGGATCTGCCTCTGGAAATGTGCGTTGGAATGCTGTGCTTGATCCGATAGAAAATTGACGATTTCAAATTCGACGGCTGCCTTCGAGACCCCTGTCAGGTCGGTGGCGGTGAACGCCGAAAGCGATTGCGGCTCCAGCAACTCATCTCCATCCAAAATCAGAATCCAGTCTTCTTTCGCATAGTCTAATGAGATATTTCGAGCGGCAGAGAAGTGACCCGGCCACGGGTGATGGTACACCTCGGCGCCTTCCGCTTCGGCTAAAGCGGCCGTGTTGTCGTCAGACCCTGTATCAACGACGATCATCTGGCGACAAATAGACCGTGCTCGGCGTAGACATTCTGTAATCAGACGAGATTCATTCTTTACGATCATGCACAACGATATTGAGAATTGGTCACGCCGGTCGGCAAGCTGAACACTGACGGGTGGCGACATGATGGGGGTCGTCGTAACGGACCGCTCACTGGGACCTGGACCGGGTACATCGCGGCGGCCCTTTGGGGCAGATTTACGGCGTTTTTTGATTTTACGAACCATAATGCATGCTCAGGGCTGATGACCAATCTGAAGGGAGAATACGGATCCGAATGCACACAGCGCAAGTTCTGGCTGTAAATTCTTGCGGCGGTGTCTGACCCGTGCGGATTAAACAGACCTTCGCTTACCCAAGACACGGACCGGTCACCGAGATCCAACCCCATCCATCGAGACAGAACGCTTAGCCTGAATGATTAATTAGACCCACCAAGTACATGGGCTTTTACGGCGGCCATCATTGCCACGTCCGCGGAAGCGGCTTGCTCGCGAATGCTGTGCATCGACAACATTGAACAGCCGACGTCGACCGTTCGTATTGCCAAATTAGACGAGGTGATGGGTCCAATGGTCGAGCCACAGCGCAAATCCGTGCGAATGGCGAATTCTTGGACTGGGATATCGAGTGCAGCGCAGGCCGTTCGAAAACGCGCCGCCGTCTCTCCGTCCGTCGCATATCTTTGATTTGTATGGGTTTTGATAACTGGCCCGCCACCTAGCAGGGGTTTGTGAGCGCCATCATGGTACGCAGAATAGTTCGGGTGAACACCATGAGCCATATCTGAACTGATCATGTAGCTGTTTGCTGCAGCCCGCTCAAAACCGCCATCCGACTGCACTTCATGTCGAGTAACAATTCGACGCATAACATGCTCGATGAGAGCACCATCACCCCCATGGGCAGATCCACTGCCACATTCCTCGTGGTCAAAGAGCGAAATCAGTGCGGTTGGTTCGCCAACTTTGGCGTCAAGTAAACCTTCGAGCGCTGTGTAGCAAGACGCCTGGTTATCAAGGCGTGGTGCAAAAATAAATTCCTCTCGGACACCACCCAAGACACTTGGTGCCAGCGGATGGAGCATGAGATCATGACCGACAATCTGGTCAGAGTCGAGTTCGATAGACTCGGATATGAGATGATCGACTGCGCTCTGTTCAAGGTCCCAGTCCAAGGCGACGAGGGGCGGCAAATGATCTTGCTTATTGGGTTTGAAGCCCGTCTCGGACACGCTTCGATTGAAATGAATCGCGAGACTCGGAATCCGAGCAATGGGTCGACTGATGTTAACCAAATGCTCTACGAGTCCATCGTCTCCTTGTGTAAAAACCCGGCCGCTGAGACCAAGATCGCGATCAAACCAAGTGTAGAGGAGAACCCCGCCATAGACTTGAACGCCCCATTGAGTCAGTCCATGACTCTGATATTCCGGAGTCGGTTTCAGTCTCAAATTAGGACTGTCTGTATGAGCTCCAACGACTCTGAAACCAGCACCAGCCGGATCACCGGAGCCGTTTCTCCAAGCGATCAATGTGCCATTTCGGCGAATAAAATGACCCTCACCGACACCCATCTTTGGCCACACCAACTCCGAGCTTAACTCCGAGAATCCAGCGCCCACAAGTCTTTGGACAACCGCTTGGACGCAATGATACGGACTCGGACTCGAGTCGATGAACTTAATTAAATCATGGGGCGTTGCTGACATTTAAACACACTCAATCGTTCGATTTCTGACTCACTAATTAGGTGTCAGCAGTATATTAAACGCAAGTCTATTGGTTCAGAAACCGATAACGACAGCGCAATACGTGCTGGTGTTGATCCCAAACCACGGATACTCACCGGTGGAAATGAGTCTTTTTGAGTTCTAAGAAAACCTCGTGTACCGAAAACGATTTCCGACTTGACCGCCAATGCCAGTCAAGCTCAGATGAGAGGTTCGACTCCAGTCAAATATAAGGATTTCAACTATGGCCAGACCATCGATCATGCGCCGATTCGACATATCTATCTCGGATGTCGACCGAAATCACTTCGACACCATCGAACTCAGACTGGCGCAGCACCCATCGGAGACCGAATCGTTTTTGGCGACCCGCATCTTGATTTACGCCCTGCATCAAGAAGAGAACCTCAGTTTTTCACGGGCGGGCCTTGGCGACCCAAGTGAACCACCACTGTTCATCCGAAGCCTCAATGGTGATTTTCTGCATTGGTTTGACATCGGGTGTCCGAGTTTGGATAGGCTCAACAAAGCTACCAAAACAGCACGAAGAGTCACGGTCTATGCCTATCGGGCAATAAACCGGCTCTTGGAAACGGTACAGAAACTCGACTACGATCGAAAGAAGAGTGTCGACTGTCTTCAGTTAGATGGAGACCTGTTGAGTCAACTGGGTGCATCGATCAAGCGGACAAATGAGTGGTCTATCGTACGCACGGATGGCGAGGTGTTCATCGAAAGTAATGGAGAAAACTTTCAAACGGTCGTGCAGCCGCTCGACCTGTCTTAAGCCCCTATTTGAAAAGTATTTCAGGCTGTAGAGCGGGCTGACCATAGGTCGCCCCGCCGGTTGTCACCCGTAAGTTTGGTTCAATTTGCGCCACGCCACTTGAATGGGTGTGTCCACAATAGACGTGAATAGAATGTTCAGGATAGGACTTCGCCAGATCTCTCAGACAGTCACCGACCGCCTTACAACTGAAATGAGGGGTCCATTCGTTGACCGTGGCTTGACCTTGATACCAGCAAGATTCGATAAAGGGCGGAACGTGCGTTGCGAGGATAATATGGCTATGGGACTGAAATGCGCCGGTCAATTGACGTTCGATAGTCTCAGCCGCGTCTCGACCGAGGTCACTCAGACGGCGGGCCAGTTCAACTTTGTCGTGGCCAGTGAGATCTGAAATCAGCCGATAATCATTGAGCCCGATCTCTGAGCCATGAAAATCACCATAGCCACCATCCGCCCAGCCACCGTGTCCGAGAAGAGCGGTGTTTTTTGAGAGGCCAATATACGAGGCGTTCGCCAGCCAAGTGGTATCCCTCGTAGAATCGCACCATTGACGAACAGCCTCACGTTGCAGCTGAATACTGGTCCCGTAATAGTCGTGATTGCCGAGAATAAACCAAATTGGGTACGGGAGTTTTTCATCGAGCAATGTCAAAACGGGGAGCAAATTCTCACCATCCGCAATGTCACCGGTGATCAGCAGTCCGTCGACAGTCCGTGTAGACCATGTCTCAACGAGTTCGCGGAGCTGTTCTGTATTGAGCATGTCAAAATGTGGGTCGGTTAACCACGCGAGTTTACCCATCTATGAATCATCCTTACCGCGGCAATTTCTTGCCTACCTTGTACAGCTCAGAGCGCCGAACTTTCAGCGTCGAAAGCCTTCTTTAATAACGCATCGATGGTGTGACGCCCCGGTTGGATGTGTCCACGTGCGAAGGCATAAACTTTGTCACACACAGCCGCGTTTACGTGCATGGGTAAACCGACGGAACGACCCGCCCGAACCAGCTCACCATTTAAAAAATCTATGGCCGGTGGTCGTCCAGCCTCTATGGCTCGAAGCAACGAGCTATACAGTTTTCGATATTTAAAGCCGACCGCCAAGAGAACCGCATGGGCGTAAATGGCACGCAATCGGCCCCGGTTTGAAGCGTGGTGTGCAAGACTCAATTGGCGTAGATCGATGGTCCCCGATACCGGCTCTAAAACAATGCCCAGTGCATCGGCTGCCGCAACGCCCTCAGACAAGATTTTAAGACCCAACCGGCGCCCATTAAGGACACGGACAACAGCGCCAAGGTGAGTCCCATTGAGTGTACCAAGCGAGGACACAATACAATTCAAAATGAGCTTACTCCAGCGACTGCCTGCGAGGTTGTCTGTCCACTTGACTGTGGCTATGAGGCTGAACAGATCTGTGATTAAAGACATCTGACGGGGGCGTCGACCCGACGGCGTTCCGATGACGATATGTCCGTCGGACGTCTGCTCGACAACGCCATCATTATGAGTTCGAGCGCCCCACGCAACAACGCCACCGACCACCCGATCGGCTGACCCGAGCACCCGCGCTACTCGGTCTTCACACAGGCCATTTTGAAGGACAAGTATTTCCCCTTCGGCGGACAGATTCGCTCTGTATTGTTTGGCTGCGGCTTCGACATCGGTGGGCTGTGTCGTCAAGACCACCAGGTCAAATGTCATTGAACCCACCGACTCAACAACCCGGGGCGTAGACCGCCAACGAGATTGGCCTCTCGTACAAATTAGCCCGTCCTTCGAAATCGCATCGCGGACGTTTGCATTCCTAGAGACCGTCCATAAATCGATGCACTCATCGGCCCATGATGCCGTCAGAACACCACCAATCCCCCCGCAACCCACAATGAGAACACGTGCCGTCATAAACCGCTCGTTTGTAAAAACCAATCTGGTTATGACACGGATCCTCAATCCTGCAAAGACAGCAGTGAGGCTTGTCTATGGGCGGGCGGACGGCGCACGAGAGCCTGCTGTCCTCAGCCGGCTGACTGCGCCTCGAAATCCAAACAGACTGAATTGATGCAATATCGGATACCGGTCGGTGGTGGACCATCATTGAAGACGTGGCCGAGGTGCGCATCGCACTCTTTACACCGAATTTCCGTTCTCACCATGCCGTGAGTGGTGTCGGCAACTTCCACCAAATGAGCCGCCTCCAGCGGTTCAAAAAAACTGGGCCATCCACACCCTGAGTTGAACTTTGAGTCACTTTTAAACAAAGGCAGGCCGCAGCAGATACACGTGTACGTGCCCACGTCATAGTGTCCGTTGTATTGTCCGGAAAATGGTCGCTCTGTGCCCGACTGCCGGGCGACTCGAAATGCCTCTGGGCCAAGGTGGGCCAGCCACTCGGCATCGGTCTTTGTATTCATGTGCATCCTTCTTGTCTACTTTATCTGAGCCCCGCTAATTCAAGCATAGGCCACCCCAAGATACTCCAGAGTGTCTACTCGGTGCATGCTCACCAATAGAAATCCTGAACTGGGCCTACGGCGCAGTTCAAAAATACCATCTCGCACCAAGGGCCGCACCCAAATCAGCATCGGTCGCGGGGAGGAGCCTCATACCAGGTACAAATTCAAAGAAGACATCGAGAGGGGCGATATCAAGATGGACAGCGATGCCGAGCGGAATCCGAATCGAAAGCCCATCATCGCCGGTAGCTTTGTTGTGCCAAATCCGAAATTTACCGCCCACTCCCACGTACGGGATCCAATCACCGCCCTCCAGTAGCGTCAGTCTATTCCGAAAATGAAGAAGATAGTCACCATGAAGATGGAGGTTATCATCGATGAAGCTGAAACTAAGGCCAGCCGCTATGGCATGGCTGTCATCGATGAACAGTTTACCACTGAGTCCCGTTGGTTCGCCCAGCGATAGCCCCAGTCCCAACGTCTTAGTTTCAGCTCGAACACCGCCCGAGCCATACCCCATGTAGACCGCTAAAAAGAGACCGCATATCAGGTTATATCGCCTCATCGAGCTATCGCCTCTTGGTCTTCTTTTTGTTCTGTTGGCGCAGAGCGATACGCGCTTGTTTCGCCGCATCCTTCTCAGCCTTTTCACGCTCAGCCACACTTAACTCTGCTTCGATTAATCTAGGCGTCTCCAAACTGAGGCGCCCCAACTTGCCTTGGCGATACTCTCGAATCAGAAGCTCTGACACTTGGGATAGCCGAATGAGCCCACCTCGACCGATGCACCCTCGACGGGCGGCGATGGCCTCGATGAGCGACATCGTGTCGTCTGGGATGGCATCCAAGCGGTAGCGAGCTATGAGGGCGTCTGGATAGTGCTGTCTCAGAAAATCCGCTGCAAAATAAGCGATGTCATCGTAGTCGATGACGGCATCTTTAATGGCACCCGTGACCGCCAACCTGTACCCACAGCCGTCCGGCCACAACTTCGGCCAAAGAAAACCCGGCGTATCCAAAAGCACAAAATCCTGAGCTAATGGGATTCGCTGCTGTTTTTTTGTGACCGCGGGTACGTTGCCTGTTTTCGCGATTATGCGACCGGCCATCCCGTTGATCAATGTGGACTTTCCGACATTAGGGATTCCGAGGATCATCGCCGTGATGGGCTTACCACTCGACCTGGGCGCGGTCACCAACTTACGGCCACGATTAAGGAGTTCTCTACACTGCTGCGCGTTGCGGGCATCGAGAGTCAACGCTCGAACGTCAGAATCCCGTTGAAAATAATCGATCCAATTCTGAGTCACGGAGGTGTCAGCAAGGTCAATCTTGTTGAGGATTTTGAGCATCGGCTTGTCCCGACGCCACTCATCCACCAGCGGATTCGCGCTGGAATAAGGAATCCGGGCATCGACGACCTCGATCAACAAATCAACTTTGGGCATGACTTGCGCGATCTCTTTGCGCGCTTTGTGCATGTGTCCCGGAAACCAGTTAATGGCCATATTGACTCCCACTGAGAGCGTATGCTGGTCCAGGCAGCGGTACACTCACTGCGGCTCTCAAAAGCGCAGGGTGAATGATGCTGGCTCTACTGGTCCGGCGACCACAGAACACCATCGCTGGTCTCCACCACCTCACACCGTGCCGACAAACTAAAGGGTGTATGTACGAACGTTGGATTGCACATTTCATCATCCGCGGTCGACCCGTATCCCACGGCTACATCGGTTGGATTATCGTAGGTGCATGCCCACTCAAAACCCTCACCCGCCTTGACCACCAAGGGGGGATCATAGGGGACGATCTTCGGGGTGTGCCAATCATCGTTCCGATACATGATCTCGCCGGTCTCCTGTCCATCGAATGGAGCGATTGTGAACTCTTTTCCAAGCTTGTGTGTATGCGAGGCCATGAAAATAATCTCGACGTCTTCGTTGAAAACACACCGACTCCATTCTGTCTTTGTAGAACGAGGTGGAATGTCGATGGTTTCGTCGCGGACTTGGCTTCCCCAAATGCCTTCGACAACATCTTCTGCAGGCATGGTCCAGGCGTTGATACGGGAATACAAATTGACTGGCTGGTCGGTGGTATTGACGTAGTGCACTTCGTGGATCACATCCAACATCGGCGGGATCCCCGCGGCAACCCCGTCAGGCATGATCAACTCGTGTTCGGCCTCACCCTGATTGCCGTAGAACATGATTTGGTCCTGCATTAGGCTTGAGTCACCATAGAGGGCATCGCAATCGTAGACGCCGTGTTCAACAGGCGTTGACGGCGCTAAGCCAAGGGTAGACAGAGTCAGATGATGAGTCCCTGGGTTTTGCTGAGCTTGGACCCGATTCACATTGGCCAATACGGAGTTTGGCATGGGTCCAACTTTGCACAGCCACACTTCCGAAAACGGGGGGGCGACCGCTTCAAAGCTTAATTGGTATCCGGCCCCCTCGGGGGGCGGAGCCAGCGGAATGACTGCAGGCTCATCAACGACGTCCGCTGCCTGTTCGGCATCATCGGACCCACATGCCCAAAAAAGTAAGAACACACTCATAAAGACAAAACGCTGCATCGGCCACCTCCTGGATTCGGCGACGAGTGTAGCACTGTTTGCCAAGCAAGAATAACCTTTCCAACAGCCGCCATACCATCACCATGGACCTGGCAAATCCCCAAAACCCGTGCTAGCTAGTCGACGTAATCGATTCAACTGGCCCTCCAGGAGCTTTTCATGCAGATCTCATTTTCCCTAAAAACTCTATCTCTCGTGTCCATTCTATCCCTGTCCTTTTGGGGTTGTGACTCGAGTTCGGATGACCCACCTTCGACAATGCCAACGGGTGGCGCCGGGCAAGGCGGTACGGGTGGTCTGGGAGGCACCGGCACGACCCCCGATGCAGGCCAAAGCACCGGCGGTACTGGCGGCGTTGGGGGGACAGCTGCGACAGGCGGTGGTGGAACTGCCGGGGCTGGTGGAGACGGCGGCGCTGGTGGAACTGCTGGGGCTGGTGGAGACGGCGGCCTGATGTTACCAGATGGCTACCAATTGTGTCAGGAACGCTGTGAGACCGATGATGACTGTCTTGAGACGTACGCATGTACCGGCGGTATTTGCGCCCAAAGTTGTGACGTAGACCGCGATTGTGTAGCGATTTTCTCTGCCTGGATCGACAGCTGCCAAACGGACAGCGACTGCCCCGGTGGCACAAATGATACCCAGGCATGCATCAGCTATGATGGACTCAATGTCTGTGCGATTCGACCCAATGACTTTATCGGGTGTGACACCCTGACAATGACGGAATTGGAGCTGAAT
>PCCS01000033.1 GCA_002731825.1 Myxococcales bacterium | reverse complement strand
GATCAGTAAAGTTCTCGTCTTTCTACGAAAAGAGTGTGGCCGCTTTTGGCGTGCCAGCCTCGAAACAATACCAGGGGAAATTGGCTGTTGGCTGCGAAATGCAGTCTATGGCTTCAGTGCGTCACCCGGCTGTCGTGTCTTAAGAGGCGTGACCGTCTATCATCCAGATGGTCTTCGATTGGACCGAAATGTCGGAATCGCCAAAGGCTGTCAATTAAATGCCCGTGGCCAGATCCACATCGGTCAGGATACCCTGTTAGGTCCTAATTGCGTCATTTGGTCGCAAGATCATGTGTTCTCAGACCTGGATATCCCCATTCGATCACAAGGCTATCAACGAAGCGAGATCGTCATTGAAGCTGACTGCTGGTTGGCCTCAGGTGTAACCGTGTTACGAGGTGTCCACCTGGGTCGAGGTTGCGTGGTTGCAGCCGGCGCAGTCGTCAATCAATCCTTTCCAGACTTCAGCATCATCGGGGGTGTCCCAGCACGCGTGTTGGGGACACGCAACCCTATGCCAGAAAACCCAAGTGAGGAGGCCAATGAGAGCGTGTCTGAGGTTCAAGACCAAGATACTCTGCCCCAGCGACAGTAATTCTCCCTCGAACCCGGTGGCTTTTGGGTGGAGCGGTTGATGATGGCCCGTCAGGACTTAGGTTGGACTCCCAAACGTCACGTTCAGATATCTCTCTGAGATGTTCATGAGCGATCTTATGGCCTGACAGTCCCTGTATGAGGGACTTAGTTAGGGTGTCGACGGATAGACCTAAAGTTTGGTCGTTGTGGCTCGCCTTCGTCTACATCGTCATAGACTTTTTCACTTGAAACCGAGCATCCGGTCCGATCACCAAGCTTGCAAGCTCGCTGCATGGCCCAAGTGCGACGTTCTACATCATTTTTAATAGAGCAGACCTCCTCTTTTACAGAGTGACTGCAACCAAAAGACACGGCCAACTGACCAAGGGAAACACATTGACTACTGTAACCCGCATCACAATCTCGACGATACAGAGCCATGGCTTGACGATATAATACCTGAGATGGTGCCGAATCGAGCTTTTTAGATTCTTTCCTCGCCTGCCAGGCACAGGAATCTCCTCCGAACAGCACATTTTTGCATGACTTTTTCGCGTCACCGCATGACCAACCCTTGCCAGGAAAAAAGCCCGCTTTGCATGCTTTTTTTGCCGCCTCTAAACCTTTTTTACGTTCGTCTCGGGAATCACCAACTCCCCATTTGGCGCGGGTCATGGCGAAGAACGAGATACACCCGCGCATCTCGTCATATTGACATGCGTTCTTAAAAGCATCCAGTGCGTCAGACAAATCAAATGAAACGCCTCGTCCGTTGAGATAATTCATACCGAGAAGCCAGCAGGCTTCGCCATTTTTTTCATCGCAAGCATCATCTAAAAGGTCTGAAGATTTTTCGATGTCAACCGCCACGCCTCGACCCAATTGATGTCGACGTGCTAATTGAACACAAGCTTGCCAATCGTCTGCATCGCAGGAGGAACGCACAGATTTAAGCGTCGGCTCGACGCACACCATGCCTGTTTTTGTCTTTTTCAGTGAGCAAGTGTCTTGGTCCGTACACGCGGGGGTCATTGTACAATCATTTTTGGAGCCCACGACACAAACGCCATCGCTGGCTGTACATTTACCCGATTGCCAGCACTCCAGTGACGAAGCGCAATCTTGACGCGTTTTTGCGACACAGAGACCGGCCTTACCTCCAAATGAACAAAGGCCTTTTTCAAGACATTTCCGAGTCTTTGCGCAATCGGTGGACCGACCTATGATGCAAGCTCCATTCGACGCGGTACAACGTCCTTCTTCACGGCATAAGAGTGATTTCTCACAATCACTGTTTTCGAGAACAGCGCAGACATTACCGGTCGCTGAACATTCTCCGGTCGCCAAGCAAGCGACAGATTGAGAGCAAGCCTCATTGTCCCTCGCGCGACACAGGCCAGTTGCCTTATCTGCAAAACAAAGTCCGGCAACCTTGCAACCAGGGGTCGACTCGCAACTCTGGTCTTTTTTTGCCCCGCATACTGCGCGTCCTTGAGGCACACTCTGACCCGCCAGAGTGCAACCACCGACCTCATTACACTGAAGTCGGGAGCAATAGCCCTGTTTCTTGCACAGTTGGCTCTTCGAACAATGTTGGTCTTCTTCAGGTTCACATTGCTGGCTCTTAGGTCGGACCCAACCACACTCACCGCTGGCTTTACACTCATCACTCAAAATGCAGGTGTCAACACATGCCTTATCTTTCAAATTGCATTTGTTTTGCTCTCGACACGCATCTGACAATTGGCAATCGGCATCTGAGCCGATGACACAAGCACCATCAACGGCAGTGCAAAGGCCGTCTTTTTTGCACAAATTAGACCGTCGGCAAGACGCCATCGTCGCCACACACTCATTTCCTTTGAGGGTACAAAGGCCATCATCAACACAGTCTTTCTTGCACGTTGCAGCTGTGGGGACGCAGCCAGACAATGGGCCACCCACCGAATCGACGGCGCTACGATCCCACCTCACCTCTCCGGCTTCATAGGTCTCCGGTGTTAAAGCGCAAACCGCATCTGAAAAACGGGGACATTGCGCTGCGGCCTTAGCCAATAGTTTCGAGTCTGCATTGAATTTACTTAATTCGGCCTTGTACGCGCGTAAATCGATCTTATATTGCTCCATCGCGTCCGCTAACAGCTCCTTTGCCTCGGGCATTTGGCTTTTCAATTCTGCCTTATATGCCTTCATATCACTTCGGTGCTCACGCTTTGCATCTCGAACCTCCGCCTTGTAATCTCTCATGGCATCGCGAAAGTCATCTCGGCTTTGATAATCATCTTTGAGTGGTTTTTCAGGTTGGTGTTGCTCTGGTTTCTCAAGGTTTTCTAGAAAATCTTCAATTCGCGGTTTAACAATAGGATTAGGCAATTTAAGTTGTATAGACCAAAGACGAGATTGGTCACCGACTTCGTCGGCTGTTGTTGTGTCCCACTTAATCCATTCTCCATCAATATGTTGCGAGAAGATGGCACTCTCTCCATCCCGATTTCCCTTGATACGCTTAAAACGAACTTTTTCGTGACACTCGGCCGCCACAACTCGACCGGTGAAGGGCGTTTTGACCCAACCATTCTTCGCATTATTTTCGACAGCTATAATTTTTTTGACATGACTCCCTATGGCAATATCTCGTTTAAACTTACCGGTGGACATAACGAGATAACTGGCCCCATCCTCATCCAACATCGACGAACTGAGGCGTTGAATGTCGACAACTTCACTTACACCTGTCAATTCACCTTTCACACAATGATTTGATGTCGCGGGGAAAACATTGGGGTTATGGACCCATTGGTTCCATTTCACAGTCGAGTTGCGTCTGCATAATCTTGTCGAATAATCGTCATCATCATTTGCGCTTAAACAGGCAAGGCCGGAATATTCGCACATCTCAGTCTTCCGATTATAACGAAAGCCAATGTAGTCGCATGAGTTTCCGCCATCAGACGGGTCCATATTTTTTGGACATCCCGCATGAGCCCAAACAAGGGTTTCATCTGACTGAGCGTATATTGGCCCGCTCCAAGCGAAGACAGATATGATTGAAATGCACAAAATCAGCCGTTTAAAATCAAAATCTGGTCTCATGGTCCTGCCTTAGTTGAAATTCCAGCACTCGGTCTAAACAGCATTCAATCTGCTGATGGTACTGCCAAACGTGTCCAAATTCTTCTGTAATTAAATCTCTTTGGATAGATGATAAAATCTCAATCTCTGTCTTGGCAAGGACCCTCGCAATTCAGAACGGACTATTTGGCTTGAGGTCGATGTGCACAGAGACGCCCGTCATCGCCGTACAAGCCGGTCAAAATAAAGTACACAGGATCCGAGATCTCTAATTGTCGACAATACCTAGGGTAGGAAATCGCGTCGCCTTGAGTCTTAGCGGATTCCGCAGAGTAATTCTCGTATGGCATCGACACTGCCGGGCATGGTTCTGGGGTTATGCTCCCCGCCTTCGTATTCCGTGTATTCAAAGTCGGGTGGGCCTACGCCAAGCTCGGTCATCCGAGTGGCAAGAGCGCGGCCTTGAGCGACGGGCACAGACCGATCGGCGGTCCCATGGTGGTGGTGGTATGGTCGCGGCAGGTCCTCTGCAAAGAAGACGGCAGACCCCCGAACAAGGGCTTGCCTGGCCTCTGCGAAGGTCAAGTCGCCGTCGATAAA
This sequence comes from Myxococcales bacterium, assembly GCA_002731825.1. GTDB lineage: Bacteria > Myxococcota_A > Bradymonadia > UBA7976 > UBA1532 > UBA1532. The sequence goes on along the minus strand of PCCS01000033.1, from coordinate 4,378 downwards.
CGCTTGGACCTTTCTCGACGCGGTTTGGTTGACGGGATTGCCAACAGGCCGGCCCGTCTCAATGCGTCTCAAAATCGCCGCCTTGACGTCTGGATGAATGTGGTTGGTTGCACCGTAATATACACCCGCCCTCCGAATCCGAGAGTCGCGAACAACAAGCAAGGCTGTAACCCCCGCGCCTCGGCTGCCTCCATGGGCTGCGACGCGCTGAGGATCAGCGCCGGGCATATTGGCTAACACGCCGCTTAAAAGGGCCATGACATCCGATACATCACGGTCGACAACCGAACTGGTCCCTTCGCTCACCAGATTCCCCAGAGCATCGATGCCCGTCCTGAGTTCTTCGCTTCTATAAGAGGCTGCGACGATAAAGAACTCTCGATAACAGCCCTCTGAATAGCCACCAAAAACGTTACTGCCGACCCCATTGCCGCCTCCATGGTTGACCACGAGGACAGGATAGCTGCCCTCAGGCTGATAATCCGCAGGATAGCGAACCGCACCGTAATGGAGATTGCCATCAACGCGATGAGAGACCACAGCGAAGGGAATCCGGCGAACCTCACCCTCGCCAAGCACAGTCCAATCATTGACGCTCACATCCCACGTCGACCAGTCCGCTCGAATGGCATTGAGTTCCTCTGGTGTGGGCTCGGCAAACAAGGCCTCGATGGGGTCATCTGGTACAGGTGCTGCGTCGACGACCACCATGGCATCGGGCACCATTGCCATATCGGCCTCAGTAATAGGTCCTTGATCGATGACTATACCGGCGTCTGATGCGTCGCCTGGAACGACACCAGCATCGGCACGAGGACGCTCAGCATCGGCACCAGGACGCTCAGCATCGGACGCATCAATCTCAAGTAGCCCTGTGTCTGACCCGCCAGTCGTCTCGCCAAGGTCACTGCCCAATCGCAGCTCTGCATCCGAAGTCATCTCCGGCTCTAAGTTGGTATTCTCTTCAGAACAGCCACTGGCACTCAGTACTAACAAAGCAACCAAACTCGCTCGATGCCACATCATTGGCCCCCTCATTCCTATGCACGGAGCAGTATAGTCATGGCCGCCCATTGACCACCATCGGTTTGTGAAACCCCAATCCACTGCGCTGACCCTGCTATGGCCAGACCCAGGCTAGCCACTCACAGACGTAGACAGACTGGTTACGGCCGTCTTATGACACAGATCTCTGCACGCGTGGAGACGTCGACTTTTCTTGCAGCCGTGTCTGACATAGACTGCCATCCAACAGACCGTCTGGAGTGACCGATTATGAAGCTTGCATTGACCTATTTTAATTTTCCTTTCTGGCGCGCGGAAGTCAGCCGACTGGCACTGCATTTAGGCGGAATCCCCTTCGAGGATATCCGACCCGATCGCGACCAATGGATGGCCCTGAAGGCCAGTGGCACACTGCCCTATGGCCAACTTCCCGTGCTCGATGTCGATGGCGTACGCTACGCGCAAACGGGGGCCATTGCGCGCTTTTGTGGACAACTCTCAGGGCTGTACCCGACCTCCGACCCCATCGCCGCGCTCCGGGTCGATGAGCTTTTGGATGCGGCTACGGAAATCAACTACGAACTCTACCCAACCATGCGGGTGAAAGACCCGGAGGAAAAACTCGCCATGCGCCAAGCACTCGGTCGAGAACAAATCCCCCGCTGGCTTACTGCAATCGAGACGCGCCTTCTGGACAACGAAACTCAAGCCTATTTTGTCGGGACACAGATGACGGTGGCAGACCTCGCCATCTGGAGACTCATCGCGTGGTTTACCAGCGGCATTTTAGATGGCGTGCCAACGGACTTGGTCGACAAACACCCTGCTTTGAAAGCACATCACGCTGCAATCGATGCCGATCCCCGAATCCGCGCCTGGATGGAATCACACTACCCATCCAAGTAAACCCCGTCGGGCTGTGGGACCCCGCTTTATCCCATGAAGAAATCGACTTGGGCTGGTGCCAACTCAGCCGATGACGGCTTGAGGGGTGTGCTTTGCCAGGAGCGGTCTTAGGCATCGGCCTCCGTCATGGCTCATTTGCCGGAGCACCTAAGGACGGACAGCACTGAGCACAGACGCTCGACACCTCATCTCGAAACGAATACCGATTGCCATGACCAAGCCCTTGCATGGACCCCTCGGCCACCTGGGTCTGAACATTGGCCTGATCCCACGCTTGATCCGCATTGACATTAAACGTCTGGTGTCGTCTGACAGAAGCTTCATGGACACAGAAGGGGCCGATCATTGCGCTGTTTCCACTGATTGCAAAATGTTTTGTGAGCGGGATGCCCCGGTACGCAGCGGCATAGCCCTGGGCACAGTCGGTCGTCCCCCAGGCAACATAGCAGCCCCCCCCGATGGACGTGACCGTCGGAGCTTGCGCCTGAGCGGCATGAGTATGAAGGGCATCTGCGTCACCCCCCGCCACCAGAGTTTGGACCATCTGTGCGTTTAAGTGGTCATCGGCATTGGGGCCTAGATCAATTGAGCCATCGGTCAACCGTGTATCACCCACTGTGACCGACCGCGGCCTCATATCGACGCCTGTGCCGTCGGCAGGATGATGGGCATCGGGGTCATTGCCATGATTGGAGCAAGCCCATACACCATTGGCATACTGAACCAGTTGGCCATCGGCGCATTGGAGACCGGCAGTGATTCCATCAGCGCCAGGTGGGCCTTGAGGCCCAAGGTCACCCTGCGGGCCAATGGCACCTTGGGGACCGACATCACCCTGCGGACCAACATCGCCCTGCGGACCGATGACACCCTGCGGACCGATCTCACCCTGAGGGCCGATGACACCCTGCGGACCGATCTCACCCTGCGGTCCAATGGCACCCTGAGGACCAATGGCACCCTGAGGACCAATGACACCCTGAGGACCAATGGCACCCTGCGGTCCAATGGCACCCTGCGGACCCTGACCACCCTGAGGCCCAATGGCACCCTGGAAACCCTGAACACCCTGCGGGCCAATGATACCCTGGGGACCGACATCACCCTGAGGCCCAATTGCACCTTGGGGACCCTGACCACCCTGAGGCCCAATTGCACCTTGGGGACCCTGACCACCCTGAGGCCCAATTGCACCTTGTGGACCGACCTCCCCTTGTGGACCCTGGGGACCAACCCCACCTTGAGGACCCTGATCACCCGCCGGTCCTGCGGTGCCTCGCAAACCGGTCGGGTCACCAACCCACTGGCCTGCGTTATTTATCACCTGGCTTTCGCCGATACTTACGGCATCTGGATGGATATGTCGGCCTCGAACGTCATCGGCGTGGGCGGCAACCGCAGCCCATTGAGCGCGCATGGCACCACCAACAATCATTCTGGGCATAAGCTCTGTGCCCTCATCGACGGTGACACCCAAAAAGAGCGGGCCGCGAGGATCGACCGTATCTGCAATGGACTGAATCAAACCCAGGACAACCGTAAAGTGTCCATCGATGATAGAGACCCCGTCGTGCAGCTCAAGCCAAACCGCCTCGCCACCCTCGCGTTCGGTGTAGAGCCTAAAGCTCATGGCCTGATCTGCATTGACCCCTTGATTTGCTGCATCGCTGAGACTGCCCTGGTAGGTCAGTGTCAACGGGACTCTATCCTGCCCATAGGCTGTCATCGGACCGAGTAGTAAAACGAACATCGCGCCCGTGATGAGCCGTAGCATATGTACTCCTATTCTCTATTGGACGAGGCTTAAGAAACCGTCTATCTGCGCTGTATCATTGCCCATCATCGCAGCAATATCCAGGCAATCGTTTCGATTCGAACATCTCACTATATGGGCGTTTACGCAGCCCTTTAGCTTTAATCCCCTAGGGTTTTATGACGCAAAAATAGCGGCTATCACACCACTGAAAAATTGCGTCTTAATTCGGGTGGGGAGATCTCAAGGACTTGGTCGAGTGTCCTTAGTGAAGCACACTAAATTGATCGCTTCTAAAGGGCGTAGGTCCAGGTAGTCATTCCAAATTAAACAAAGTGCCTCCGCGGCTTAAAATCCCATCGGGTCCAAAATCTCGACCAGATGTCGCATCAACGAACTCGTCAATCTAAAGTAGGTTGGGTGCAATCACACCAACGACTTTTGGTTCATCGTCTCGAATCAGCGAGCAGCAGTACCCCCAAACGGGGTCCGGTCGCTCTGGTCGATTGAAAAACAAGTTTTCGAGAGCACAATAGGCCTTGAAAACATGACTTTGATGAATATAGGCCACGGACCGCAATGCATGTGGAACAAGATCTACAAAACGATTTGTATTGTGCATCATAGTCAACTCAAAAAACCGTAAATAATAAGGTCACAGCCCCGTTGGCGAGGCGTTTGTCTATGTCAGCGAATACCGAAAATCTCACCGCT
>PCCS01000032.1 GCA_002731825.1 Myxococcales bacterium | reverse complement strand
GGGGGCTGTTCGCGGAACGCCTAAAATGCGCTCAATGAAAGTGGTCGCACTCTTTCGCTCCGGATACTATGAGTTTGATAGGCTGTATGCGTATACCGACCTCTCCGAGTCCCAGGACTTCTTCGATTTGGGTACACGCGTGGCGATGGTTGAACTTCGAGTCAAAGATCCCAGTCAAGCGACTCGCTTGGCCAATGAACTACGGGACAAAATTAATCTGCCGTTTAGTCGAGTCCTTGATTGGCGTACCTCCAACTCCAACCTATTTGTGAGTTTGACCATGCAGCGGATTGCGATTTTGTTAGTTTTGGCGGTCATGGTTATCCTCGCGGGATGTAATGTCGCCAGTATGCTGATCATGATGGTGATCGAAAGAACACGGGAGATTGCCATCTTGAAAGCCATGGGCGCACGTAATGGCAGTATCCGAACGGTGTTTTTGTTGGAAGGCGCATTCATCGCCTTGATTGGTGTCTTCGGTGGTATGACGGTGGCCTATGTCTTGTTTGAACTCATTTTAAGCCAAGGTATACGCCTCGATCCCACTGTGTATGGAATTGATCGCCTGCCCATCCTGTTCAATGTGCAGGACTATCTTCTGGCGGGCGTAGGTGCCATGGTTATCACCTTGTCTGCCGCATTAGTTCCATCTGTAAAAGCAGCCCGCTATCGTCCGGTTGACGGTTTACGGGACCCTGTGTAGCCCATCGGGCGACTCGAGGCTGCGTCACATTGACCAATATGAGATGCTATGGTACTCCGCCCTATGCTCAAACACTCTCGAAATTTCGCTTCATTTATTCTGAGCTTAGGACTTGCATTAAACTGTCTTACGGTTGGATGCGGTGCCGGGCCCGAAGCAAAGCGGAAAATAAAAGAAACGGCTCAGTACCACTACAATTTGGCTCACGGTTATTATTTCAACTCTAGGCGTGCAAACAATGTAGATGGTGCCATGCAAGAAGTCTTGAAAAGTCTCAAGGCCGACCCCAACTACGCCGAAGCGCATATGCTGGCCGGTATGATCTACATGGGACGCGAGATCCATGTGAAAGCCATCCGCCATTTCAAAAAGGCGATCGCACTCAAACCCAACTATTACAAGGCTGCAAACAACCTGGGAGCGGCTTATTTACATTTGGGTCGGTGGGATGATGCCATCAAGGTCTACGAATCATTGGTGAGCAACATCATGTACGTTACGCCAGGTCATGGACACAATAATTTGGGCTGGGCGTGGTACAAACGGGGTAACTTAGACAAGGCCTCCAGACACTTTAGAATGGCAATAAATTTGGCGCCTCAGCTGTGCGTGGCCCAGAACAACCTTGGTTTGGTGATGTTGAAGCAGAAAAACCTGCGGAGAGCGGTTAAGTATTTACGCCGTGCGATTAAGAAGTGTCCAAATTATGCTGAACCGTATTATCATTTGGGGCGAACCCAGAGCGATGCCCAGAATTTTACCGATGCCCGGTCGAACTTTGAGCGTTGCGTAAAGCTGGCTGGAGACTCAAAGTGGGGTGATCGTTGCGACCAACGATTAAGTACACTACCCCGCGGGGGAGGAATGGAGTAATGGATTTTACACCACGTGATGATTTGAGTCCCGGACGGACGTTGTACGAAATGAGAGCTAAATTGGGCATCTCGCTAGACGCCTGTGCATCACGGACGAGAATACCTGCAAAATCATTACGCGCATTAGAGCATGATAACTGGGCCGCCTTGCCGGCTCCAGTCTATGTTAAGGGTTTCATTAAAGCCTACGCATCCGAACTCGGATTGGATCCAGATCCCTTGATCATCGCTTGGCGCGAGGTCGGTGGCGATCGACAGCTCGAACCATACGTTGTCTCAACGCCTCAATTCATGGTCAAGCCACCGGCACCCCGTATTAAGGGCAGTACTCTGGGCATTGCGGCTGGGGTTGCCGTGGGAGCTGCCGTCTTGGCATTTTGGCTGTTCGGTGCATCGGATGGTCGGCAGGTTGTGCTTGGGCAAGATGCTGGTGTATCCATCGAGAAAGCCCATCAAGTCCCTAGCGACAATGGTTCGCTTCAACCCTGAACCGACGTGTATCAGTGAAATGGGTCTTTCGTGTTAAGTCCAAGGCTGCAACTCCTGAGAGAAAGTCTGCAAAAGCTTTTACGGCGTAACGCGGGTAATCATGTCGAGCGATTGCTGGTTCGCACCAGAGCGGCCGATGTCGCCGTCGTCATGCGTTTTTTGGATGAGCGGCAACAAGGCCGGGTTTTCGACCTTCTACCCGATGATGATGTTCGAGCGGATACCTTAGCTGAACTGGATGATCATCTTGTGTCCGATTTGATCGGACATCGCTCGGAGAGCGAGCTTGCGCCGGTCATCGCCGCGATGAGTGCAGATGACCAGGCTGATATTCTTGCGCTATTGCCGGAGACGTTACGCACCAGTCTGATAGACGCATTACGGCCTGCAGACAAAGAAGAACTCGAAGATTTACTGCATTATGATGCAGAAACGGCAGGTGGTATTATGTCGCCTGAGTTCTTTGCTCTGCCGTCCAGCACAGCCGTTTCAGAAGCCATCCAAGCACTCCAAGCCTCTGACGATGTTGAAATGGCCTTCTACATCTATGTCGTCAACGACCCAGGGCATCTCGTAGGCGTCGTTTCGCTAAGAGCGTTGGTCACTCATCCGCCCACCGCCACGTTGGAGTCTTTAATGGTCTCAGACGTCATCTCTGTCGTTACGAATACTGACCAAGAGGAAGTGGCCAGATTGGCGGCGCGATATAATCTTCTGGCTATTCCTGTTGTCGACGAGGCTAACAGCTTGGTCGGGATTGTGACCATCGATGATGTTATCGACGTTATTAGAGAAGAAGCGACAGAAGATATTTTGAAAATGGCGGGTGCAGATGAAACCGCGTACGAGAATCATTCGGTGCTGCGCAATTTCAGAACCAGAGCCCCATGGCTTTTTGCGACTTGGCTCGGTGGCTTGAGCGCGAGCGTTTTGATCAGCGCTTTTGAATATCAATTGCAGGCGACTGTTGCTTTAGCGGCTTTTATACCCATCGTACTCGGTATGGGTGGCAACGTGGGGATTCAGACTGCAACAATCATAGTACGGGGTCTTGCAACCGGCCATGTGTCCGAAGGCGTTGGACTTCAGTACCTTTGGCGCGAAACCATAATCGGTGTCTTTTTGGGGATTCTCTACGGTACGTTAATTGGAATTTACACGGCTGTGGCTTACGGTGATTCGGGGTCGGTTTTTCAGCTTTCATTGGTCGTCGGCTTGAGCGTTTTGGCGAGCATGGCGTCGTCTGCAGCCGTCGGAGCTTTCACGCCGCTTCTCTTTGACCGGATGAGAATCGACCCCGCCATAGCAACGGGACCTATAGTGACAACATCTGTCGATGTGCTGGGCATTTTAGTCTACTTTTGGACTGCGACATTAATCCTGGGTACACCGACATGACCGATGTCGGTGTCGTTTTGAAGACGAAGCCGTATCGTGACCATGACCTCATCGTCGATTTTTTAAGCGCAAAGCATGGTCGGTTGTCACTGATTGCGCGCGGGGCGCGTAAAAGCAGCCGACGCTTTGGGGGCGCGCTAGAAATTGGAGCAAGACTTCAGATAGAGCAGTCGCAGTCTAATCGAGGTCGATTGAAGGCCCTCACCAGCTGCGATATCATTCGGGTGCCGCGCAATGCGAGACACGACCTCGCTCGCTTTTATCAGCTAGCCTATGTAGTCGAAGTGATCGAACGGTTGACGGTCGAAGGTCAGGCCGAGACGGGGAACGAGGCCGCTTTAGATCAATATCTTCAATACTTAGAAGAGAAGACACCGAATCATGCAGAGTTGGTGAGCTGGGAGCTTTGGGTACTCAAACACAATGGGTTTGTATTTCAATTTTGGCCCTGTATCGAATCCGGTGAACCGCCAGAGAGCTTTAGTGTCTCAATGGGAGGTGCCATTAGGCATTCGGCTGTACATGTGACCGACTCGTTGCCCTGCGGTAGGGAGGCTCTGCACGCCATTGACCAGATGCAACTAGGTCTGTTTCAAGGAGCTGGAACGGCTTGCCATCAAAGCGTGAGGGGCTTAATGAACCACGTCTGGAATTCAATCTTAGAGAGGCCGCTCAAAAGTGCCACGTTTATTGGACCTGAGACCTTTTGAATGGAATTTGAGCGTTAAATCCGAATCAAACAAACAGTGGATTTACAGACGCGACCATCGATGGCAGATTATCGGTATTCGATGACTTGATTGAGGATGAAATCATGAGACATACACGGCGACTCTTTTTAGGCTTAGCGACCACCTGTGCTTTCGGACTTTTGCTAGCGGCCGGTGCGGCTCACTCTCAGCCGACAACGAAAAAGACTCAGGCCAGTGCACCCGCGCAGGCCAAGTTCGATGTCCCCGGCAAGGGGGCTGACCTACTGCTGGCCTTCGAGACCAGTCAAGGGACTATAAATTGTCGGTTATTTCACAAACGCGCACCTGAGACCGTGCGCAATTTTGTGGGACTTGCGACAGGGAAAAAAGAATATAGAGATGCCAACACAATGATGATGTCCAAGAAACCCTATTATGATGGCCAGATCTTTCACCGCGTCATTCCCAACTTTATGATTCAAGGTGGCTGCCCACTCAAGCAGGGAACGGGGGGACCCGGATATAATATCAAAGACGAGTTCCACCCAGAATTGATGCATAATAAACCAGGCATCTTGAGCATGGCCAACCGGGGTCCCAACACGGGCGGAAGCCAATTCTTTATAACCGAGAAGGCAACCCGGTGGTTGGATAATAAGCACGCTGTTTTTGGCGAGTGTCGTAATTTGAAAACGGTGGCAAAAATCGCCCGTGTCCCGGCGATTCAAACCCGCCCACGAACCGAAGTTGTACTCAAGAAATTGCGAATTCAATGGGGTAAATGGTAACCGCCAGTGCGGGGGCTGTTCGGTCATTATTTTTTGGCGAATCTAAGAGCAAACTTGCCAGGTTTGGCAGGAGCAGCATAGCATCAAGTAGATATGGCAGAGCTAACTGAAAATATTGAGAAAACCCGCCAGTTTATGGGCCAATGGTCCGCGGGTGAATTTCATACATCCCTGCGAGAACGTCGCAGCGTCGTCTTATCTCATCTTGAAGGGCAGTTGCGAACGGGCGTCATTGCAGAGGTCGTCTTTGACCTTCTCGTTCATCTAGCGCTCAACCCCGATATCGATCTCGATGCACAGCTCATTGAATCGTTCGCGTGGCGACATGAGTTGGATGCCAAGGACGTTGTTGTTCAGCGACCGAATGGCCGCCGAGTGCAGCTTGTGCCCTTGCTTACGGAGTCTAACAATTTAGATGATGTTGAAGTGGTCAATGCACTTCTCACAATCGGCTTTAACGGTAAGCTTAAGCCGCTGGAAGATGTCGATCGTCAGTCATTTACAATTCGTATTGTTGGCTTGTTACCTGGGATCGAAAGAATTGGTCCGTATACGTTTTGTGACTATCTTGATCTCGTCTGCGCAGAGGACGATGCAGTTCGCTTCTGGCAAATTTATACGGAGCGCTTGGCGACGGAGATTAATAAGCGCAGTCAGGAATCAGCGGATAAAGAAATCCCCTGGTTGCTCCACCATCTCCTCAGATTTCATCGGCATGGGTTACCGGAGACCAGAGGCCGAGCCTGGGTCACCTTACGCCGCCACATAAGACGGATCTTAAGAATTGACCGCAATCGAACGCAATTTATTCGGATGCTGCTCGAGACCGTCGATGACATGGCCGTTCTACACTATGTTTGTTCCTCACCTGGGTTCGTGAGTGATTCACAGCTTCTCCATCAACTCTTAGTTCGCGGCGAAGAAAAGCTGATTTCATGCGCGTTGTTTGCGCTGCAAATACACGGTGAACTTGATCATGTGGTCGCCCGGACAATTGAGCATTATCGCTCGCGACCACTACCCGAGGTGGCTCATAGAGTGACTGAAATCTACGCTCAGCTCTCTCTGCCAGTTCAGCCAAATGCCAATCTTAAGTATCTGACGGTTGGTCTGCGTTCAGTCATTCTTGACCACGTTGCCGGCGGTGGTTCAGTGGAAAGTCTTGCCCAAGCCGTTGCAAATGACACCCGTGCCTTGCGGCATTGCTTGCTGATCGCCGACTTAAGCAAAGTCGAAGAGTTCCGAACTCGGCCTCATGGGCAACGCTTATTGGACCGCGTTGTTACCGTATTTTTTCAGTCTTTTACACCCGCAGCCATCGACCATCCCTTCAACGATGAGATTTTCGCAAACGCCATGGTTCGGGTTTTAAAGGCGATGACTCAGCACGGGGCCGGCCGAATTCGTGATCGGTTGGAATCCTTCGGACTTGAATTGTCCGATCATGTTGAGCGGTGGACTGGCGAAGACGTTCCGGAGCATGTCCGTAGAAAACTACTGGCCCGTTTCGCCATCTTCTATGTCAGGACGGTGCTCGCGGTCGCGCGAGTCTTGCACTCCGATGAGGAGACGGCAGAACAAGGCCGCAACCTCTATAGAACACTTATTAAGGTCTATCTCGAGCATTATAAGGCGCTGGAAGGGGACAGCAGTTTCGGCGCTATAGCCTTCTCACTGCAGCCGCTTTTTCCGGAAATGATGTCTCGAGGCCTAGAGCAAATCGAGATTGGTGACATCATCGATGCATCCCACGTCATGGCTCGAATTGAGAATGAGTTTGGTGCGTTTGAAGACTTAGATGCTCTTGAGAACGATGAAGCGCGTAAAAAGACCGGCGTAAGCGCGCTCATACTTAGAAAGCCGGATCGGGATTCACCATTGATGGCCCCGGTTCAAGTTCTCGACCGCCGCCAAACAAACATGAAATCAGTTCTGCGGGCTTATCTTGGTCTCGATCTTTTGGCGCACCTCAAAGAAAAATTGCTTCGTTCCCTGGGACTGACCCGACAGGGCACCATTATTTTGACCGATCGGGAGCTGGTTGTCAGCAGTAAGCGAACCTTGGCAGGGCGGGTTTTTGAGCGTACGGGCGACAGCCACGCACTCGATGATCTATTGGCAGTCAATGTGAAACGCCGGCTGCGCTTATTCTATGTTGTCTTGGGTGCGCTTGGTCTGGTTTTTACAGGTGTTGTGGGCGGCCACCTGCTATTTGTTGGTCTTCGCGGCGCGGACTCTAGTCTGGCCATTCTTGGTGGAGCAGCCATCGGTTTGGGGATCGTCTTCGATGCGGCGATGACCCGAATCAGCGAGAGAAATGAAAACTCAGTTGTCGTTGATTTGTCTTTTAGCAGTCGCCCGGAGGCGTTCACCATCGCTCTCGATACCCAGGCGGGCGCAGAGATTCTAGATGCGTTTATGGCCGGTGATGCGGAGCGTCGTGAATTGGCTCTGATGGAAGATGTGATCCGTCAGGATGTTGAATGGGAACCCCTGGATGGGCCAATCGACCTAGAGGCTTAAGGCAGTCCGATGGCCGGCTCTCAGGCGGGGTATGTCTTAAGCCCAAACTCAAATATCTGTATACGGTTGTGGGGCTGACCTTTAACGCTCTCGATGTGGCTCGCACATTGCCCCGGTGTCTCTCTACGGCATGTTGAATATAGCGGGCGATGGTGATGTTTAGGGGTTGGGTGTCATCACAATTGGGCTCATCGATGCTCCATTGAGGCTCGTTTGCGGATCGGTGTGCTTTGATTCGGATTGAATCCGATGAGATGGGGCACGTTTGGTTTTCAATGCTCGCCCTAAGTAATACATTCTTAAATTCTCTAACATTTCCAGGCCAGTGGTAGCCTTCTAGTTTTCGCCATGCACTTGGCGTCAAGCGACGCGCAGCGTTAGGGCAGAGGACTTCAGCCAATCGTTTGAGGTCGTCCTTTCGTGATTTGAGATTTGGTACCTCTAGATGAAGGGTGGAGATTCTATGAAAGAGGTCCAGGCGAAAGGTTTTGTTCAAGATCGAGTGTTCGAGGGATTGATGGGTCGCAGACAGGACACGCACGTTCACCGTGCGACTCCGTTCTGATCCGACGGGCCATACGGTCCCACTCTCAAGAACCCGAAGAAGTTTGGTCTGAGATGATGGCGGCATATCACCTATTTCATCTAGAAATAGGGTGCCACCATTGGCTCGTTCAAACCAACCGCGCTTGTGGCGGGCGCCCGTAAACGCACCGGGGGTCGTCCCGAATAATTCGGACTCGATCAATTGGGGCGGTAAAGCCGCGCAATTGAGTGCCACAAACGGCCCATCGGCTCGTTTAGACAAACGATGCACAGCATTTGCAACACGTTCCTTGCCGCTGCCGGAACCACCAGTAATCAGTATATTCGCCTCAGTCGGCGCATAGCGGCGAATTCGATAACCGAGTTTAATCATGACGGCACTTTGACAAATTAAGATCTCATCTGGAATCATCTGGGCCTTTTGGTCTAATGCTGTTTTTTTTTGCATCGTCTTCCTCGGGAATCAGTCAGGTTTAAGAGAACGAAAAACACTTCGTCAACTCTGACGACCCGTTGCAATTTTTTACTGACCTGTGTTCAGCGCGGGGAGGTAATTCGCATGATAACGTCGCATTTATTCTCGACGGCGGCGTTATCGTGCGAATCTCCCAGATTTTGCCTGTTGTGTGTGTAGCGTAGTGGTTTACTTGCGGCTGGTGTAGGCTAGTATTCAAGCAGACGTGCCGACTGCCGGTCCGGTTCCAAAGGAGGGTAGACCTTGATCGAAGCAATTCGCTTATATGCTGCGCATGCAGGCTGTGTCCGCCTTGATTATTGCAGCTTGTCGGTACGCTCTGGTGAGGTTTTAGGGGTTGTTGGCTCTATGGGCTCCGGTAAAAGCAGTCTTTTGGCTGCATTGGCGGGACAACTCGATTTAAACAGCGGCGAGATTCGCTTGGATGGTCGCAAAGTGGTCTACAAGCGACAACATCAATTTGGCGCCTGTGCTTACCTGTCTGAGATGGTTCCTGGCCCACTCGAATTGACATGCCAAGATTGGCTATGCTTTTGGATGGATATGGCCGGTTTTGATCGAGAATCACAGCAAACCCGTTTAGGCCTTCTGCAGGACCGATTTGAAATCGATTGGCTCAATCAGAAAATGAAGCAGTGCTCAAGGACTCAACAACGCATCGTCGATTTAGCGAGGGTATTCTCTAGCGATGCGAAGATTATCTTACTCGATGTGCCTGGAGATGGCCTAGATGGCCGAGGCTTGAATTTGGTCAATCGTGCCATTGAGCGTGCACAATCGCTGGGGAAAACCCTCGTTATTTCCGCTAATACGCCTCATCTCCCGGTGGCCGTATGTGACCGTGCTCTTATCCTCCAGGACGGAGCCGTTGTTGCCGAGGTGCGTCGAGGACAAGATGAATTCGAATCAATGATTGCACGCTCGCAGGGGTGGACCGAGTGAACGTGAGGCAGCTCATGAGCGAAAGAGCAGATGGTTTGGCGGTCATCTCATTCGCATCAGCTGTTTTCTTTCCACTCTGGGCTGTGGTGGGATACAGCCATCTAGAGCACTGGCAAAGTGGTCCGATCGCGGATGGTTGGACCGAGATTGTGAAACCATGGGGCTGCGTACTTTGGGCCGGTATCCTGTTGTTCATTCTATCTGGTTGGGCGGCCTACTCTGCCAAGGCCAGTCGCGGACTACGCGGTGACCTTATCTACATTATGATCGGCCTGCTGTCCGTGATCATGAGCGCTCTGCCTGGCGCGGTGTGGCTCTCACGAATTGGGAATATTGACCTGACCGGAATGGTTCAATCACTGCTACTGGCGGCTGGTATCTTTACAGTGCCATGTATGCTTGGGGGCGGCGTCGCTCGACTGGTCTCTCCCAAAGTCGCTCATCTCTTTATACTGGCGACTGGTTTTATCGCTTTGGTCTGGGTTCGAGCCTATGTCTGACAATCAAAGAGACCTGTTGAGGCGATATATCAAACGCGTGGGTGCCCGGCGGGCGTGTTGGAGAACGCTGCGCCAATTGTCCATTGCCTCTTTGGTCTTTACCGTTGGAATCTATATAGGCTATTGGCCACCCATCGCCATTTGGTTACTCGGCGTCTTGGTACTCGCTGTCGTTATTCTGGAGAGTCCATCGACAACGGCTAGGGTTATGGACCGACTCGGAGGTCATCTTGGCCTTATTGAATGCGCGCTGGATCATCTGCAAAGCGAAGAAGCCATCGTGGTCGCACAACGGAAGAGAGCATGGGAGCGGATTGGCGACACAAAAGTTGGTGACTACGCGCCCGCCCCGAGTGCACTTTGGTGGCTCCCCGTCCTTTCGGTCATTGCCGTGGCCATTTACGGACAGTCCGTGACGGCCCAAGGTGACAATGAAATGAGGTCTGGTTCGGCAGTGCAAGTCATGAAACCGCAGCCGGAGCAATCTAAATTGGTCCGACAGAAACCGCCAAAGGAAAAGGCCGAAACGGCCGTGGATGGGCGTAAGGATGTCGTCCAAAACACCATTACTAAATCGGCAAAACCAACGGTGAAAAGCGCTAAGAGGAAGCCGCAAATGGGCCAGAAAACAGGCTCAATATCCGGCGACGAGACGGGGGTGAAATTTGTTGCCATCGAATCTAAAGAGGCGAGTCCGACACTGAAAATTAAGGGAAGTAGTCAGACGTCGCGATCCAGTGGTAAGATCGATGGCAGGATAGTGGAACCGGCAAGGCCGTTTCCCCCACAATATCATCAGGTGATCGAGACGTGGTTCAGGCGACAAAAACAATGAATTCGGATTTGGATTCCGAGACACGGTCACGCGAGCTAAGAGACGCGGTGCTCGATCTGAGGAGTCAATTGGGCAGTCGCTTCGTTGGCCAAGACTCGTTGGTTGATAATGTGATCGCGGCGATCCTCGCGCGGGGGCATGTCTTGCTCGAAGGTGGCCCTGGTTTAGGAAAGACCTTATTGGTTAAACTGGTGGCTAAACTCCTTGGACTCCAAGTACAGCGTATCCAGTTTACCCCAGATTTAATGCCGTCTGATATCCTCGGAGGACAGATTCTTGAGACGACGCCCGACGGGCCAACCACTCGATTTGAGCCAGGTCCAATATTCACACAAGTCCTTTTAGCCGACGAAATAAATAGGGCGAATCCCCGCACCCAGTCAGCCATGCTGGAAGCCATGGCTGAAGGCCAAGTGACCCTTGGGGGTCAGACCCAGGTTTTGGAACAGCCTTTTTTTGTTCTGGCAACGAATAATCCGATCGAGATGGAAGGCACTTATCCCTTGCCAGAGGCTCAAGCGGACCGCTTTTTACTGAAGATTATCGTCAATGCGCCAGACCGGGGGACTCTCATTCGTATCTTAGATGTGACGCCCAATGATGCGCTTGAGACAGCGGAGCCGATCTTGAATTCGACAACACTTCTCGCTTTTCAAGAGCATGTCAGACACATGCCGACCTCTACGCGAATTAAGGAACTTGTCGCCGATATCATACTGGCAACCCAGCCGGATTCAGAGGCTGTTGATGGCCGCAAATGGATTAAGCTGGGTGCGAGTCCGCGAGCGGCCCAAGGCTTGCTGGCTGCGTCAAAAGCTCGAGCTGCGATGTCCGGTCGCCTGCACGTCACCGAAGATGATGTGCGTTCTATGGCCTCAGTGGCCTTATCGCATCGCTTGGTTTTGGACTATGGTGCTCGAATTGGGGGAGTCAGCCCGAGTGATGTCGTGGCCGACATCCTAAAACGTGTTTAGGTGATTGGGTACGACCGCATGAACCGGCGAGATGGATTGGTCGACCAGCTCACCGAATCCGAGCTATGGCAGCTTGCCAGCCAATATCCATTTGGTCTTCGACGGTCACAGCGTGTTCAGCAAGCGGGTCAAAAACGCAATACACAGAGTCGAATGGGCCGTGACTTTCACGGATATGTTTCGTACCGAGCGGGCGAAGACGTCCGGCATGTTGACTGGCCTGTTTTTGCTCGAACGGGCAATTTATTTGTGAGGCGGTACGAAGACGAGAGTTTCGGTCGAATCATGTTGGTGGTCGATGCATCTGGGTCCATGGGCCTTAATGACGGCACAAAGTGGCTTTGGTCCCGTCAATTAGCAACTGTGCTGGGATTTGCAGCCCTGCAGGATGGCCACCAAGTCATCGTCGCGATATGTCAGGACAGCCAGCTGTTTTTTTCTCGCCCATTCCATGGACAAAATTGCGCAGCGGACTTGTATTCTTATCTCTCGGCAACGCAACCAACGGGTGCAGCAGATTTATCTAAAGCTGTCCAGGCCATAAACGCGCCTGCTGAATATGGTCGTATTGTCTTTCTATCTGACTTTATGACGGACACTCAACAAGGAGCCCGCCTGTCTTGGCTGGTTGGTCTCGCTGGGCGGTGCGCTTTGGTCCGCATACTCGAACCCAATGAGCTTAGGGTCAAAATGGAGCAGATATCTGATCCAGAAAGCTCGCAACGCCACGTTTTTGCTCACGGTGAGCGACGCTTATTTCAATCTCGCCTGAATGATTTTGAACGGGCATTCCACCAGGCCGTGGGCAGATTGGGCGTGGCCTTGGTGGATCTGCAAACGGCTGGAGACTTCCAGGCCGCCTGTACTCTCATGATGGCCCAGTTTACAACGGGTAAAACTCAACCTCAGGCGGTTTGATATTTGACTGTTGCTCACCCCATTGCGTTGCTCGCGCTTGCCGGCTGTTTATTGGCTCTTTACGTTCACTTACGTGGTCCAGGTCATGAGAGCCCACCCCACAGTGCCTTTGTTTTACTCCGTGGGCATATAGACCAGCAGATTAAAGGCATTCGGCGTCTCTACAGCAAACATTTACTCGTTGCGCGCTTGGCCCTGTTTATGTGTCTTACGGCCCTACTGGCTGGGATTAACTGGACCAGCGATGGCGGTACTATTCTAGTGGTTGATGGCCCCATACCTGAGGCCGGAGATTGGGAGCGGCCATTGACCATCGTGCGGGCGGGTTACCCACCGACTCAAGCATTCGATCTAAAAACGGTTCGCAGTGTTGATGCCGAACCAAATTGGGCCGCCGCTGTGTCATTCGGACGTAACTTAACTCCTTTGGCCGGTACTGTTCGTTTACTGCGGCACACTCGCGAGAAAAAAAATGAAATCAGAGCTGGGGCCGCACTCGTGGGGGACGCCGTTGTTGTGAGTGTGGTTGCAGATACGGTGTCACCACCCACCTTGATGATCGGTCAGACCCGATATGACTTGAGGCAGAGAAGTCCAGATTGGTTTTTACGAGACCCCCTCGAATCCGGTGGTGGCCTCATTCAAATTGAGGGTCACCAGCCGTATCCGATTTGCATTCCCGACGCCAAACCGTTGAAGGTTGCTAAGACGGGCTGGCCCAAAACCGTAGCGAGCCTATTAGCTGGTCTTCCAAACGTCGAATTAGTCGACCGGAATGAGGCTGAGTGGCGTATGGGGCCAGCCTTGGAAAATGGGCGTCATTGGACACCATTTGCGCCCCATTTGACCCATTTCACTTTCGATTTTAAAGGGGAGACTTTAGAGCCAGCCGTCTTGCGATTTGAACAAGAACTCCCGCCGCCGGAGGTGGTTCTCGAGCGCTGGTCGCCACTCCGTGATTCATCCCAGCCTATTTTACTCGCAAATCAAGCGCCGGTTGTGGATTTGATTCGGGGGCCATCTGGCCAGACGCGTCGCTTCGGTTTCTCTCCTGATGAAACAGACATCCCGAAAACAGCGGCGTGGCCTGTGCTTTTTTTCGACGCCCTCAATCAGGACCGTGAACGTCGGTCGCGTTGCTTGGAGATCAGGGCCGGCCACGCGACGGTCCTCAGCTCGCCCGATGATGTGCGTCTGAGCCATCCCGGTGGCCGAGTGACCCCACTGGAAAGCCGTAATGGCATTGTGGTCGTTCCAGCACTTGATGAACAAGGGGTGTACACCCTTGAATCCAAGGGCATCTCTGCCTACCTAGCCGTTCAAGGCGGCGTCACCGACGGGCGCGGCGTTGTACAGATGCCGACTGATACCGTGGTCGAGGTCGATCGAACCGTCTGGCAAATTTTGGGGATTTTGATCGGTCTTTGGATTTTTCTTATCCCGGCTGATGGCCGTCGGCGCTGGCTCATGTTGGTGATTGTCGTGCTACTTGGTTTGTCACTTATCCCCGAGTTTGTTGGTGATCGAGAGGCACCGATTGTTTTGGCTGTCGATATCTCGGGCTCGATGCCGAAAAAAGAAACGTTGGCACGGGCAGCCACTGTACAAAAGACACTTTCCAAGCGACTAACCGCCCGCGTGGACGGGAGTGATTCAGTAGACCAAGTTGTGCGTGCCAACGCGCCATTTCCTGAATTTCGGGGCGGAACGAAGCATGCGCCGCTACTCAGTACGGCGGCCGAACTTGCAGGACCAGATGGCGTCATCGTTTTGCTCAGCGATGGGCAGGCGACCGATGGCCCCGTACCTGTCAAAAACCGGGTCTTCACTTTGGCTGCAAATTCCAATCGGCCTGATGCTCGAATCGCCTCAGCCTTTGGTATTCGAGTTGGTGGAGTTCGTTTTATCCGTGTTGAACTCATCAGCGACAAGACCGTCGAAGGCAGACTCCAAATTGGCAGTGAACTCGTTGACGTGACTCTTTCGGCTGGCGAAATCCAAATGGTTCGAACGGTTTCGGGGCAGGATGCAAGCTCGGTCGTGGAGGTCGAATTGTTTGTTGATGGTGATCGGCTGGAGGACAATAACCGATGGCTCGTCCATGTACGACAACCTCGATCCACTAAAGGCGTGGTTGTCGGCTCAAATGCAGATTGGCTGGAGAGTGCTGGTTTGAATGTGACTCGAGTGTCACCAGATGAACTTATGGAGCGCGGAGCGGAGATTTCTGATGCTCGGGCACTGGCCGTGATCGATGTGCCCGCGGCTGCAATACCTGAGACTGTCCAGGCCAATATTCGGCGCTGGGTCTATGCCGGCGGCCTACTCTTCTTGGCCGGCCAATCAAACGCTTTTGGCAATGGGGGATGGACAGGGAGTCAGTTAGACGCGATGTCCCCCTTAAACAGTCGGCCGAAACGGCCAAATCCAGAGCCTGCTGGAGTCGTGCTTTTGGTGGATCGAAGTGGAAGCCAATCTCAAGCGTCGGGTGGCAGTGGTCTAAGCGCCGTAGCTGATATCGCCGGGGGGCTCTCCGGATCACTTGAGGCGAGAGATTTGGTCGGCTTGGTTGCATTTTCGGGTGACGCCCGTGTCATGACACCGCTGACGCCCCTAGAGACTCTGAATGCCCAATTACCAGTTCCAACCTTGGCTCGTGGCGGTACACGTCTCGGGCCAGCTCTGTCCAAGGCGAGGGAGTTGCTCGATCGACCTGGGCTTTTCAAAAAGCTGATTATCGTCATTTCTGATGGGCATTTTGCAGACGCTGAACAGCTTCGGTCTCATGTGGATAGATTGTCGTCTGACGGTGTGAGCTTTATCGGGCTCGCCACAGGGAAACGGGCTAAATTATCAACAATGAATTGGATTGCTGAGACACTTGGTGGAACGGCAATCCAGGCGAGCGGACCTGTTCATAGTCTCGTTCTGGGCCGTCTCTCCGATGCCATTGGCGAGGGGCTTTTACGTGAGGGCGGACCGGTCTTGGCAGACCCGAGCTGGTCAAGTCGTGTCGGAGGCAATGCCCCGCCAATCGATGGGCGAATCAGAACGAGTCTTCGCATCGGTGCCAGGGCGTTGGCCACTGCGGGTGGCGAACCGATCTTGGCAGAATGGCAGCTGGGTCGTGGCCGTGTCGTTAGCTTGGCAACAGACCGATGGGCCCTGTCAGCCGAGCAATGGGCCAATCTCTTCGGTCATGCGCTTTTACCGGCAACCGGCGGCCCCCGACTCAGGGTCGAAAAGAATCGACTGTGGTTCGAAGCCGCATCCAATCGACCGCCCGCTGTCGGTGAGGTTATCTTTACGGATGACTCTGGTCGACGACTACAGAGGACATGGACTCCGTCAGGGCCTGGGCGGTCTTGGACCGAACTCCCCAAAGGCCGACCGGGTCTTCTCGCTGTCAGCACGATGACTCAGTCGGGCGCAATCACCGACGTCATCAGTCGCTCGTATCCTGAGGAGCTAGCCACAACAGGGGTTGCAAAGGCAGCATTGGAGTTACAAGCGGCTGTGACGGGTGGGCTGTCCCTTCGTTCTCCATCAGAAATTAAACCCGTCCTAGAGGCCGCAGGACGACGTCCCGATCCACTCTATGGGATTTGGGCCGGACTTCTGTGCCTGCTGCTCGCGTTGTTCGATTGCGTGATTTGGACTCGCCGCACCTAAGAGTTTCTGCTTTAATTACCGATATACAGCCAGCGCTCACTCCGGTGGGCCGAGATGGGGCAACTCAATGGATTCGTCAAATTTGAATATTCTAGAGCGCCTTGAACGTGATTACCCGACCACGCCGGAGATCGTTCGTCTAAAAGCGGCGCTTCTCTTCGAGGGGGTTCAATTTGACCCATGCCTTGTCGATGCAGCCTCGTGGGCCTTTCCTAATTTTATGCCATATCACTTGCCGCCCGGCGTACCGGCCATTGGAGGAGGACGGGTCGTTCAGACCCCCTACCTATTTCGGTTTCCGGACGACACCCAGGCCCGATTGAGGATAAAGGAGCAGAGTCCCTTCAAGGTCAGGCGGACGGACGAAGGTCCATATGAACTCTTTATAGATGGCACGCGCGTCACAGCGACCTCTTTCGAGACACGCCAGCCTTGGGCTGATTTGATCACGGCCGACGGTACACCGATGAAAGCCACGGGTTTGAGTCAGCACGGCGACATGCTGGTTCTGAACGTAGCGCCCGGCTGTGAATATTTTGTCGTTCCTCAGGACGACTCGACGCGCACGCGGAACCTCAGCTGTAAGTTTTGCCTCTACGGGCTTCCGGACAAACGGATGGATCCGCTGGGTCAAGAACTGTACATCATCGATGTCCCTGAGCCGACCCTTGAGCGCGTTGTTGAGGCCTGTATCCATCCGAAGACCGACGCGAAGCAATTATATCTCGTCGGTGGCAGCATGCTAGACATGCAAGCTGAAGGAGACCGCTTCGTACAAATCGCCGAACATTTGAAGCGAGCCGGTCTAATGGACCGGTACTACGTGGCCTGCGGTTCCGGTGCGATCCCTAGGCGGTCTATGGAACAGCTTAAAGAACTTGGCGTTCGAGGCGCGTGCTTTAATCTTGAAGTCTGGGACCCTGAGCAGTTTCAAAGAGTCTGTCCTGGTAAGCATGAAATCGTGGGCCGTGACGCATGGATTGAATCACTCGAAATTGCCGTTGAAGTGTTCGGTCGCGGCCATGTGATGAGTGCATTCGTGGGTGGTGCTGAGCTAGAAGGGGAGGGCTGTTTTGCATCTCCAGACCTGGCTCTCGAAAGCGCCATTGAAGCAGGCGAATTTTTAACGGCTAGAGGCATTCATGCTGTCTATTCGCTGCATTGGAAAATGACGGGTAAGAATCGAGGGCAAGAGCCGATTTACACCCTCGACTTTTTTCTGAAACTGAATGAGGGTCTTCGCGAGATCCGTCGTCGGCATAACCTGCCGATAAACGCTGATTTCTTCAGCAAAAGGGCAGCCTACATGCAATTAGAACCCGATTATGACGCGGCCTCCAATGAGGCTGTTTAAAGAAAGCCATCCTGCGCGCTGCGTCACTTCACTGCTTGATCTCCAAGGGCCGAACTGTTAGTCGACCATTCAGTGAAACACGTCGTTGGAGTGGGGCATGACAGCGGTTAAAATAGATGGACGACTGATCGCGTCAAAAGTACGTGACGAGGTCAATGTGCGCGTACAGGCCTTGTCGAAACAGGGTGTAGTACCGGGTCTCGCAGTGGTTTTGGCAGGGGATGATCCTGCGAGCCAAGTTTATGTTCGAAATAAAGAACGGATGGCGGGCCGAGTTGGGATAAATGCCCAAACGATACGGCTGCCGGAGACCCTTGAACCGAGTCAGTTACGGGAGACCATCCACCGCTTGAATGCGGATGAAGCAGTTGACGGCATACTGGTCCAATTACCACTGCCAGGCCATATCGATGCGGCCTTGGCGACCTCTATTCTGAATGAGATTGACCCGGCGAAGGATGTGGATGGTTTGCACCCACTGAATTTGGGTCGGCTTTTGGCAGGAGAGCCTGGTTTTGTCGCATGTACCCCATCTGGTTGCATGCGTTTACTCAAGGAGTCAGACGTCATTTGCCGAGGTCGGCGCGCCGTTGTAATTGGACGAAGTACCATCGTTGGGAAACCAATGGCGCATTTGCTGCTGGCGGCTGATGCGACCGTGACAATTTGCCACTCCCGCACGCAGGACCTGGCTGACCGTGTGCGCGAAGCCGACATCATCATCGCGGCTGTCGGTCGACCAGAATTTATTAAACGAGATTGGGTTAAGCCGGGTGCAGCTGTGATCGATGTGGGCATCAACCGAACGGCTGATGGCAAATTGGTCGGGGACGTGGCCTATGATGAAGTCGCTGAAGTTGCGGGTGCAATTACGCCAGTACCCGGCGGCGTTGGCCCGATGACTATCGCCTACTTACTTGATAATGTGACCCGTGCAGCTGCGCGACGCGCTAATCGGTAGGAGCAAGACAATGAAGAGAACACCTTTATACGAACGGCATGCCTCTGCGGGGGCCCGTTTTGTTGATTTCGGTGGATGGGAGATGCCCGTACGGTATACGACCACCATCCAAGCTGAACATGATGCTGTTAGGACCTCTGCAGGCCTTTTTGACGTAAGCCATATGGGTGAGATCGACGTGACCGGCGAAAACGCTGTTCATGCCTTGAACCGCCTGGTGACCAACGATCTGACGCGTATAAACGATGGGCAGGCGTGCTACACCGCTATGTGCCTTCCGTCTGGAGGCATCGTTGATGATTTAGTCATCTATCGATACTCCGAGCAAAGGCTTCTCATTTGTTGCAATGCAGCCAATCGGGAAAAAGACTACGCTTGGATCGCTGAAAATCTCGAAGATGCCGTGGCGATCGATAGAGGAGATGAGTTTGCTCAATTGGCTCTTCAGGGACCAAAGGCTTCGGCTATTCTTCAAACTTTAACGGAGCAAAACCTCGCCGATATCAAGCGATACTGGTTTGTAGATGGCTCCGTCTGTGGTGTACCCACCATCATCAGCCGAACTGGTTACACGGGCGAGGATGGTTTCGAGCTCTACTGTCCTGCGGACAAAGGTGGCGTTATCTGGGATGCTCTATTTGAAGCGGGCGGCGACGCGTTGAAGCCGGTTGGGTTGGGCGCTAGGGACACGCTTCGACTCGAAATGAAATATGCCCTCTATGGCAATGACATCGATGAAACGACAACGCCTCTCGAGGCTGGTCTCGGATGGATAACCAAGTTGGATGCAGGAGACTTTATCGGCAAAGATATTCTTGTCGAACAGAAGGAATCCGGGGTCGAACGGCGCTTAGTTGCCTTTAAAATGTCTGGTCGTGCCATCGCTCGCCATGGGTATGATGTCGTTGACGCTGAGGGTCATGTCATCGGTCATGTAACCAGTGGCACGCGCTCACCGACTCTTGGTGAGAATATAGGCCTTGCTTATGTGCCTTTCGGTGTCCATCGTGTGGGCAGTGACATTAAAATTGCTGTGCGCAATCGTATTGAATCGGGGACGATCGTTAAGCCACCTTTCGTCAAGCCGGGATCAGATGTATAAGAGGCGGAGTGATCTGAGGAGAATGAGTGATGTCGAGTCCAAGTGAACTACGTTACACCAAAGAGCATGAGTGGGCCAAACTGGTGGGTGATGGGGAAGTAATCATCGGAATTACAGACCACGCACAAGACGCCCTCGGTGATGTGGTCTTTGTTGAATTACCCGAAGTTGGCGACTCTTTTGATGCCGAAGACAAGTTCGGCGTCGTTGAATCAGTGAAAACCGTCAGCGATCTATATGCACCGTGTGGTGGCGAGATCCTCGAGGTCAACAGCGCGCTGGAAGATGCACCGGAGACGGTCAATGGTGATCCATACGGCGAGGGCTGGATTATTCGTCTTTCTTTATCGGACAATGCCCAATTGGATGCCTTAATGTCCGCAAGCGAATATGACGCATTCGTCGCAGCAGAAAGTTAGCCATCTCTTCGCTCTTCAATAGGGCCGAAACAGCTTAAACGAACTGCCACCAATCTCCAGGAAGAAACCAAATTGGAAACGTATACGCCCATCCTGATCTATGAGGCCAGCGGGTGGGTTTGGGAAGGGTTGTGCGGTTCGAAAGGCCGACAGTGCCGCTTCGTCAAGAACGGCCACACCGCTGTCTTTTCGAATTGATACGCCTTCAAGGTTGCCATTGGGCTTCAGCGTGACATCGACGATGGTGTATCTGTCACGTATCCCGAAGATACGTCCGTTTGGATCATGTCGGCGATACTGTTCTGCAGCACGCCATTCTCTGCGGACACTTCTTTTAATTCGATTGAAAAACCAGGCATGTTTATAGGCTCTTGTGTTGAGAAACGTTTTGTCTCCTCTGGACACGTCTTTTATGTGGTCGATTGAGCCATCGTTGGCGGTCATGTCCTTTGGCCCTAAAGTGGGAAGTAATGTACGCCAATTCTCTGGGGCGCCTTTATGTCCACCTTTCTGTGCGGCTTGATTACTATCGGCATTTTTCCGCTGGCCAGCTCTGCCACTCGGACTAAACTTGCCATCTCCCATGGGCAGGGTCTGCTTGGCTGTGCTTTCACGCTCAAGTTTGCTTCTTTTATTCTGCTGTGCTGTCTTGGCACTCTTCGGCTGAGCTTTTGTGCGCGCATTCTTGCGGCTCTCTCCTGACACTTTAGCCTTGCCTTTAGGCGGTTTTTTTCGTCCTGATCGAGTTCCCAATTCGTCCATACCCGGCGATAGGATGCGCCGTTTCGATTTGATCATTTTCTGTGATGGTGCGCGGCGCTTCGCGCTCACTTGTTGTTGATCGACTTTACTGTCAAAAGCCGCCAAGAATTTTGCGTTTTTCGGTCGTTCCGGTTTCGAAGGGGGCAGGATCTCGACCACTTGGGCTTTCTTTAGGGGGGCCTCAAGCTCTTTTTTCTTTTTTGGTTTCGGTTTGATGCGCTTGGCCTTTTTCCCTAGGACGCGCTGTTTGGGCGACAGGTAGCTTTTTACGGCCTTCTGGCTGAGCAGCGGGACAATGGTGCTCGATGCCTGAGTGCGAGCTTGGCTTGAGCCCGTGCTTTGTATAAAGCTCGAGTGTGCCATGAGCAGTAAGAGTAAGCCATGCGCAAATGCAGACAGAAGCAGAGCTGCGGACATTGACGAACGCGTTCTCCGGTTCCTCTTTTGATCTGATATCTGCGTCTTTTGTCTCATCTGAACGCTAAAATCACTGCTGTCGTCGTATAAACTGAGTTTTAGTCTAGCAAAAACAGCAGTCGATTTACCAACCGATGTCGCTTTGGCTACCCACTACGGTTCAAGTTATGGCTTACGGACTCTATCTGAAGTAATATGGTCTCAGCCTAAGGGAGATTAAATTGAAATCAACCTCTAAGACATTTACCCGTCGAAAAGGGTTTACACTCATCGAGTTGATGATTGTCGTGACCATCATTGGGATTCTTGCGGCTATCGCTATCCCTGCATTTAATCGGTCTGTACGACGAAGCAAAACGTCTGAAGCGGTTGTTAATTTGCGCCGGATTTTCGATGGTGCGGTGACGTCTTATCAAGACGAGCAAGTCACACGAGATGGGGCCGTTCTACCCCCTAAGTTTCCGTTGACATCTCCCGAGACACCCGCGGTTAATGCATGTTGCAAGGCCAGTCCCGATAACGGCCGTTGCGAGGGCAATGCAGCCGCGTTTTCACATTCAACTTGGCATAAGCTCGGCTTTAGTTTGTCCGATCCGCATTTCTATTGGTACACGTTTGAGAGTAAAGGTGAGGGGGCTGGTGCGCACTTTACGGCTCGGGCGAACGGCAATCTTGATTGCGATGAGACCTTCAGCACCTTCGAGCGTCTTGGCTACGTTGACCTTATGGGTGGTTTGATGGGTGGAGCAGGAATCTTTAGCAATCAATCTCTGGAGTAAGAACGCCGGGTCTAACCATGGTTGCGTCTAACAACGATTTGGCGGGCTTTTTTACTGCAGACCCGACCGTCTGTTTTGATTGATGTTCCAATAATAAACCCGTCGGCGACATCTGGGTCGAAATTGTTGAGTGTCACGCCACTGCCCACAAAGATTTCCCGATCAGGGACGGCCTTTTTCACAGTGTCTAAATCCGCTTTTGACGTCTGAGAACCCGTCGCGAGTCCGGAGACGATTAACGCGTCGGCGAGACCTCGATATGCTGTGTCTCTGGCGACTGGAGCCAGTTCGCTGGAGCCGAGGGGTGCCGCATGCTTGACACCGACATCTGCAAAGATTCTGACTTTAGATTGCCATGCTGCCCGTGCCCTTAATAAGTCTGCGGCCTGACTTTGAATCAAGCCTTGATCGGTCACACTGGCACCAGCTAAGACATTGACTCGAATGTACTGCGCACCGCATGCTTGAGCGATAGACAGCGCAGAAAGAGCATCATTTCTAAGGACATTGACCCCGATTGGTGTTGTGGGAAACGCAATTCTAATGGCCGAAATACATCGGCTCATCGACGCTACGGTGACCGCGGGTACTCGATTAGAGAAAAATGGCACATCATTGTAGTTTTCCACCATGAGCGAATCAAATCCGGCATCGACGAGAGTCGAGGCGTCGGCCAAAGCGTGAGTCAATATGTGTTGAAAATCTCCAGTAAAGCCAGGCGACCCGGGTAGTGAGTCCAAGTGGATCATACCGATCAGAGTTGGCCCACTTTGAGTTTTGTCCAGACTGTTCATAGCGTAGGCTCCTGGCTTTTGGATATACACGTTTGTCTCTATCAGTGCAGGCTCTCCAAAGAGCTGCCAAGTCAGGTTGTCACAATCTTCTTGCGTCATCAACTTGTCAGAGCCCCTTTCCGAGCGTACTGTGTCATTGTGCATAGGTTGATTAAAAAGAGCCTGTTTTTTGCAGGTATTGCGCTCTTTGCGTGTGGTGATGAAGCCGCCGACGGAGCGCTCTATATCACGTGGAAATTGGGTGCTCTGACCTGCAATGAGGCCGCTGTTCGGAGTGTTGAAGCATCCGTGTATGATTATGAACAGAGCGCTCCACGTGCCACGCAGATGACCGAGTGCGTCAAGGGCGACGTTCAGTTAGAAGCTGTTCCAGCTGGTGATTATACGCTGCTGCTGCGTGGATTAGACCAGGATGGATGCGCAACCCATGAGGTGCGACGTGATGTGACTGTTCCCAATGGCTCTGTAAGTCGCCTGGAAGAGTTACCACTGCTCAGGCGACAGAGAGATATATTAGCCAATTGGTCTTTCGGAAATCAGCTAGATTGCTTAGGGAATGGAGTACACCAGGTGGCCTTGACCATCAAAGTCGCCGATCTTTTTGAGCGTACGTACTTCAGTCTATGTGAAGGCCTTGAGACCCTCATCAGCGATGACTTACCGCTCGGGGAATTAGCGATTTCAGTTCGGGGATTGGATAGACAGGGGATTGGCATAGCCTATGGCCGCATCGTATACGATAGAGATATTTTCCTGTCCCGACCGTGCGATGATTCGATTCGCGTCCAAATACCACTTGAAATGTGTGATCTGATTGAATGTGAGGGCCAGCGTTAAGCAGGTCTTGGTCCGCTAGACTCTACTGCTTTTCACCCGGCTCAGCCTTCTTGATGGCTTTTGGATTGGGTGTAGACTCGGATTTTTTGGATTGGTTTGGAACGGGCAGCGGCGTGTTTTTTACCGGTTTCTGCGGGTCTAGTTGAGCTGAGTTGAGGAGCAAATCCGGGTCTATTCCGCTCTCAAGCGACAGCCGCTTAAATTCCAGTCTCAGTTTTGAAATGGCTTTTACCCATTTTTGGGCGCCATTAAAAACATTGCCGCCCCGGCGATGTGCGAGTCTAAACTGAGCCAAAGCTTCGTCGAAGCGCGCCTGTAAACCACGGACTTCTGTCAGGCCTCGTCGAAAGGCTACATCGCCCAATAAACGCAGCAATACCCGGTCGTCTGAGACGCTCGTCGACCTGAGTTTCTGGCCTCGTAATAGCATGTCTTCGGCAACGTCAATCCGCCCCTGTTTGAGGTCGTTCAGCTCTCTCTGTGCAACGTCCATAAACAGTTTCTTAAGGGTCTTGTCCAGCTCTTTCGCTGACATTTTGCCGTCTTTAACGGGCTTTATATCGGGTGGAAGTTGAAATGATTCATAGGCGCGATTCGGAGCCCAATCACCCTCGCCAAATGGAAAGAAATAACCACGCTTTACGCTAACGCTGCGGTCTTCTACAACCAAGTAAAACTGATTATGACGAATACTAGACCACCACCAAACCAGGGCGACCACCAGTAGCGTCGTGCCCACCATCCAGCCTTTAAGTGGAATGGTTTTTCGAGGCAAACGGCGCTCGTCTGACCCGTCTTCAATTCTTAATCCTTCGTCACCGAACAAATCGTCAACAGGGGATTGGTCGTCGCTCAAGCTTAATCCTCAGTACAGTTCACTTCAGAGTCTACACTTACAAACCGATTCTGCACAATTTTGTCTAAACGGAGACAGCAAAATCACGCAGTGCATTGTTTAATGATGTTTTTCTGTCCGTCGAGGCTTTTCGTTCTCCGATAATCAACGCGCAGGGCAAATGATATGTGCCCGCATTGAAGGTTTTTGGCCTCACCCCTGGAACAACGACTGATCTTGGGGGGACATGACCCCGCACAATGACTTCTTCTTGCCCTGTCACATCGATGATTGGTGTGGACGCTGTTAGAACGACGTTCGCACCCAGTACAGCTTCCGTTCCCACCCGTACGCCTTCGACGACCACGCAGCGAGAGCCAATAAATGCGCCGTCTTCAATGATCACCGGTTGGGCGCTTGCTGGTTCGAGTACGCCCCCAATTCCGACGCCGCCAGCCAGATGAACATCTCGGCCAATCTGAGCGCAGGAGCCGACGGTTGCCCAGGTGTCAACCATTGTGCCACGGCCAACCCAGGCGCCGATATTGACATAACCAGGCATCAGAATTGTTCCAGGCTCAAGGTAACTCCCATATCGGGCTGTTCCGGGCGGAACGACGCGTATGCCTTGTTCTGCAAGATTCGATTTAGTTGGAATCTTGTCGTGGTATTCGAAAGGCCCAGCCTCGAGGGTCTCCATTTGTGCAACTCCGAAGTAGAGCAAGACGGCTTGCTTGACCCACGTGTTGACAACCCAATCGCCCGAGGTCGCCTCCGCGACTCTAAGCCGACCTTTGTCGAGATCCTCAATGACGCTCAGGACTGCGTCCTTTGCTTCACCGAGGCGATTGCGGTCGTTGTACGCTGTTTGAATGAGTTCTTGTCGCTGATCCATTGTGACCTCCGTTGTTTATGGCAGTGAACCCTCGCTTGGCCATTTAGGCAACCGAAAATCGCCCAATATGAACGCTGATTGTACGTTTTGTTCAGTGCATGTCCCTCAGACGGATTTCTTACGCACGGGTACGGAGTATGTTAGGTTTTGTGCAGCGATAGAAATCCGCGTCTGAGGGGTCTATTGAGCTTAAGCGGCGGGCGCGTCAGAAAAGGCGGCCTGACAGCTGCGGGTTCGCGGGGGTCTCGGAACGGGCGTTTTGTTTCGCATATGCTTTCTTAAGCTCACCCTATGGAGTCGACTGTATGTCTAATTTTAACACCCCTCGGACTGGTACCAGACGGGCTGTCCCAAGTTCATCGGGTCTGCATTTTAGTGTGGCGTCGAGTGTGGTTGCTGAAATCCTCAGCTTTGCATCTCCATCTCAGGTCAAGCAAGGTTTGAATGACGTCATTTCGACACGGGTTGAGATTCCCCAACCGAGGTCCTCGATGGGGATTACAGGATCCGTCGTAATGCAGCCCGCAGATAGCCAATTGCAGGCGAAAGAAATTCCGGTCGAGCAGTTCTTGGGAAAGGCGATGAGTATCCGAGATAACTGTCGAGTCTTAGAGCAAAAGCTCAATTCATCGGATAAGTTAAGCCCCATGCGTTTATTTGCTCTGCAGGGGCAGCTCACTCGGATTCAAGCTGTGGTTCTCAACTTCTTTTGTGGGTTCGCCTCGAGTCGAAGCTACCAATCTGATACCGAAGAGGTGGTCACGATGCTTGACGACTTGAGTCGCGCCGTTGATTGGCACAATCTCAAGGTGACAGCCCCTGCGCTTGGCGAACGATGGGTTGGTGGGCACGTCATCTATGGTGAAGCGGGCTCTTATTCCGAATCTATGGAAGAGTTCTTTCGCCGCATGGCAATTATGCGCGATGAATTGCTGTCATTAGACGCGTCGATTCAAGATAATCGTAACTTTACCGAGGCTGAAACGGCTAAACTGACATCCTATATCAGGCGCAGCTTTGGCTCGCTGACGACGTTCAACGTTTTGTTTCAAGACCGTGCGGATTACTTCTCGAGTAAGTGACTTCAGTCCTCTACAACCGGCTCATCGACTCGCACAACTTGCTCGGCGTCGATTTGCTCGACCAGGTACGCTGTTGCCTCATTGACCGGTTCAACCGCTCGTCCTTCGATAGTGACTCTGACCTTGTGATCCGCATTTCGCCATTTGGGATAACTACCGACCGAGACGGCAAATGCGTCTTCTAATCTTTCAAGCAGGGTGGCCACCATGCCTTCTTCAACATTGAGATAAACTGAGCGAAGAAACCATTTTCCAGAGCGAAAGGTCGACGCGATTGCTTCAAACTTTGCTCGGAAAATTTCCGGTACACCGGGAAGGATAAACACGTTGTCGATCCGCACGACTGGCCATGTGTTTTCACCGACATCGATCAGTGTGCTGCCGACAGGGATTTGTGCCATTTTGAGATGATGTGCCGTGGTCCGGTCCTTGAAGAACCGGCGAATCAAACCTTCCAGTTTTGGTTCAAGAAAGGTCGTCGTCTTGCATGCGTCGGCAACTGCTTCGAGGGTGATGTCGTCATGGGTCGGACCCACGCCACCACTCGTGATAAGGTAATCGACGTCAGCTTTTAGCTTCGATACCTCACGTACAATCACTGGGCGTTGATCCGGAATAATTGAGATTCGTGTCAATTCGACGCCCAAACCCCGAAGCCGTTTTGATGCGTAATATCCATTGCTGTCCTGGATTTTTCCGCTTAAGAGCTCATTGCCGATTAAGACAAGCGCGACTTTGAGTGGCGATTTAGTCTGCTGGGTCAATGTAACTCGCTCTTCGTGTATAGCCGATGACAATACACAATAATCCGCCGAGGATAGATATGCCACCAATGAATAACCAGGGCGGCGAATCCTGAGGGTTCCCGAGGTCCGCCTCGATGCTCACAACACCATTATATCTCGGCGCTTTATCGCTGTCTTGTAAT
The DNA here is from genome assembly GCA_002731825.1 of Myxococcales bacterium. Classification (GTDB taxonomy): domain Bacteria; phylum Myxococcota_A; class Bradymonadia; order UBA7976; family UBA1532; genus UBA1532. The sequence goes on along the minus strand of PCCS01000032.1, from coordinate 8,593 downwards.
GCGGCGTTTGCTCGAAGCGGTTCATGCATTGGAGTCAATGGGTCGGACGTTCGTTCGGGTACTAATTGAACTCGAAACCGTTTTCGTAGGGATTTAAACCGCGCTGTTACACGAAATCGACCGGCCTCCAGGCCGGTGGTATCGAGACGCCCCGCGCGGCTGATCCGTCCTCGCTGTGTTGACCATTTAACGGGAAAATCCAAAGAACAGCGGTTTTTATCCATCACCACCACCTTGAAGTTGAGTATGTCACCGACCGCGGCTTTGGTTCGTTTTGGGGTCTTGTAAACCAAAGACTTGGGCGGTCCCAGAGAGGCACAAGGTCCTGTAGATGCGGGCGTCATTCTCTTGTCTTCCCCTGGCCCCTGTTCTTTTAGAGTCCATGTCAGGCGGTCTACAGTATGGCAATGGGACTCATTTAGGCGCCATTCGTATTCTAATCGATGGATGACTGTGGTCGTCTTACCTTTGGTTTTCTTAACGATTCGCCCGAGTACGGATGTGCTACTGCTGGCCGCGGATTTACAGGTCATTCGACCAGAGTTAACTCGAGACTCGCTCAAATTAGGCAGGCCCGTCGCTGAGTGGCAGACACCGGCACCAAAGAGCACACTGCGTCCTTTACTAGATACGATTCGGCCCTTCTTAAAAGTATATGCGCGATTCTTGGCGACTCCGCGAGACCGAGGCTTGGCACCGCAGTGTGGACCCCATGACTTCACAGCAATGCGCCGACTGGCATCGATACTCGTAAAACGTTTTGATTCGGCCCAAATGGACGCCGGCATTAAAACCATCGCAAAGAACAAGACATTGAATTGCCTAACCAAGACACTCATGGATCACGTTTTTGAGGGACAACCCCTGCGTCGGAATGACCGGGGGCTAGGTTGGTTTTAGACCTGGTTGCCGGCTGCGTCTTCTTTTGTTTCAGCTTATTGATTTCAGCCTTCAAACTATCGTTTTCTTGGGTCTTTTTAATCAGGCTTTTCAGCGACTCGTTTTCACTCCGCATCAGCTGTGCTCGAAGGGTTTCATTCTCCAATTGTAATTTTTTGAAGACATCTTGTACCAAGTCTTGGTGTCGCTCACTCGGTTCGAGCGATTCGTCTTGTTCGACCTCATTGGTTTGCGCCAGCGGTGGCGTGTCCGATTCACTCAGATGACCGACGATGATACATAGGACGACAAACGCGAGACCAATGGCCCATCGTCGATTTTTTCGGTTCCTAAAATAATCTCTAAGCGCGTCCGAGACACGGCGTTTTGCGAATCGTCCCGGATTTAAATTGAGCGTCGATGCTGTCCCATTCTCGTGTAGGGCAGCTCGAAGCATTGCCTTCAGCTCTCTTGCGCTCTGTGGACGGTCCTCACGGTCTTTGGATAAAGCCATGCGGGCGACCGCCTCGAGACGTAAATAGGTCGGCTCTACGCCATCGGGGCCCCAATCGATGTTGGGTGGGTCCTTATGCAAATGCATCGTGAGGACGTCGACGAGCTTATCGGCGTTGAATGGTTCTCGCTTTGCGAGCGCGTAATAAATGAGTACACCGAGAGCATAGATGTCGGCACGCCAGTCTACGGTTTCGTCCCGGATTTGCTCGGGTGCCATATAGTGTGGTGTGCCACACAGTGTGCCCGCTCGCGTCAGGCGGTCGACCATCTGACCATCGGGCGCTTTCGTCAGCTTCGCGATGCCAAAATCGAGAACCTTAGGGAACTCGGTCTCATCACCTCGACTGGTCAGAAAAATATTTTCAGGCTTGAGGTCACGGTGGACGACCTGCTGTTCGTGCGCTTCCTGAAGACTATCGCAAACCTGAGCGAGAATATTAACGAGGCGGCCTGGGCTCAGTCGCTTGGAGTCGTTGAGGATTTCAGCGAGCGCCTGCCCTTCAAGATATTCCATTGCGATGAAGAGCGTGCCGTCATCACATTGACCAAAATCATGGACAACGATTGTGTTCGGATGGGTCAGTTGGCTTGCTGCCTGAGCTTCACGCTTGAAACGCTCAACTTGACTGGTCTTTTGGGCCAACTCATCATTGAGTATCTTCAAGGCGATCGTGCGGGCCATGGTTGTTTGAACGGCGCGATAGACCTCGCCCATACCGCCGTCTCCCAACTTTCCTTCAAGTCTATAACGACCTGCAATTTCTCTATTCAACCAAGGGTCTGCGTTCGGATCGCCGAGAATTGTTTGTCCACATGAGAGGCATACAGGATGTGTTGGCGCGATTGGCTCGGAGCAATGAGGACAAGCAGTCATGGCTATGATCTATCACTCGTCAGGGTCAACTGGTACATCAAACCGCTAAATTTTTACGGCACTGGTCCGGGATTGGTCTTTTCAATCCGTTTGCCGACTTTGTGAATCGCTCTGATGGGCATTTAAGGACGTCGCGTCTTGAACTCAAAATCAATGTATGCTATTCCGCCTGTCCCAGGCGCGTGCGGGTCCGACGCACCCTGCCCGAAACACCCAATTTATCTGGCTGGCTTTCAAATTAAAAACCGTGCCGGCATTTAGCAGATCGGAGACAGTGTTGAGTCAAAATTCTTCTAATCGAAGGCGTCGTGGTCGTGGTGGTCGTTCAGGTGGACGGTCATCTAATCGCTCGTCATCAGGGCGCGGCGTATCGTATCAGTCGGCTTTAGGTCAGTACCAGCAAGGTGATGATCCATCCACGTTTTGGGCTCGTTCAAATGCGAGACTTGGTATTGATCCCGATGATTCGACCGCTGGTCGCAAAGGGAAGGGGCCTATCGAATTTGCATGCGCGGTTTGTGGCGTTTTTGTGTCTTTGGACCGCTGGCCTAAGGAACGACAGAGCGTTCGCTGTGATTCATGTAAGGACGCGTGTGGAAGTTTGTTGACTGGAGACGATCTAGACATTGCTTCAGAATTGGCACGCGGTTCCAAGGGACACGGTTCGAAGTTCGACGGTTTGCCAGAGATGACCGAGGAAGACCTCGAAGCGATCACTGAAATGAAAGCGCTTGCCGATCGCATGGGGAATGGCCGGTCTGGTAATCGCAAGCGCGGTTCAGGTGGGTCCAATCGTCGCAGGCGCCGCGGCAGCGGCAGCGGCAGCGGCAGCGGCAGCGGCGGTAATCATCATGGGCGGGGGAATCACAGTGATTCAGGTGGTGGCCAAAATCGCCGTCGCCGGCGCCGTCGCGGTGGCCGCGGTGGGTCGAGAGGCGAAGGCTCTGGCTCGTCTTCTAGTCCAAAGACGCCGACGGAATAAACAAACGAACCGCCCACCCATCTGGCCCTATTGCACCGGGCCAGTTCGGCCCTAAGCGTCCAGCAGCACGGGTCGGCCCAGACGCCCTTTAGATACCGGGCGCTGGAAATTGATCGCACAGAGCTTTGACGCTTCTGGCAATTTCGCTTAGTGCTGTCTCATCATCGGGCAAATTAATGGCCGAGTTAATCCAATCTGCAAGCTGGTGCATTTCATCGGGGCCCATCCCTCGTGATGTGAGTGCTGGTGTTCCGATCCGAATACCACTTGGATCAAAGGGTTTTCTCGTGTCGAATGGAACACTATTGGCGTTGCAGACAATCCCTGCCTTTTCGAGGGCTTTTGCGGCAATTTTTCCAGAAATGTTCTTATTGGATAGGTCGACGAGGAGCAGATGATTGTCCGTTCCACCGGAAACAAGATCGAAATCATGGGTCAGCAAGCCGTCTGCGAGCGCTTGGCAATTTCGAACAGTCTGTGCTGCGTAGTCTCTAAACTCAGGTTGAAGGGCTTCTTTGAGCGCGATCGCAAGGGCGCCGGTCGTATGATTATGTGGACCACCCTGGAGACCTGGGAATACACCTCGATCGATGGCTTTAGCATGCTTAGATTTACACATCAGCATACCGCCTCTGGGGCCTCGCAGCGTCTTGTGCGTGGTCGTTGAGACCACGTCGGCATATGGGACTGGTGAGGGGTGCGCACCGCCGGCAACAAGTCCTGATATGTGGGCTATGTCGGCCAACAAATAAGCGCCGACCTCTTTGGCAATCTCGGCAAATGCAGCGAAATCAATGATTCGGGGATAGGCGGAAGCGCCACAGATGATCAGCTTCGGTTTGTGCTCGCGTGCCATCGCCGCGACCTGGTCCATATCAATGCGCTTTGAGTCCTTGTCAACGCCATACTGGACGGCGTTGAAATATTGACCAGAAATTGTGACTTTCCAACCGTGGGTCAGATGCCCGCCATGAGGTAAGCTCATACTGAGAATGCCATCGCCGGGATTGAGTAGCCCAAGGTAGACGGCAAGGTTCGCGGGTGACCCCGAGTAGGGTTGAACATTCACGTGTTCGGCACCGAATAATTCTTTTGCGCGTTGAATAGCCAGCCCTTCAATTCCATCGATATAGTCTTGGCCTTGGTAGTAGCGTCGGCCCACATACCCCTCGCTATATTTATTGGTCAAGCAGCTACCCGTTGCCTGCAGGACGGCAGCGGACGCATAGTTCTCAGATGGAATTAAACGCAGAACATCGCGTTGGCGTTGAATCTCCTGATCGATGAGGTTGGCGACGTCTGGGTCGACGGCTCTGATGTGTGCATTATCTGTCATTGAAATCTCCCGGTGACTCTATCCTCAAATTTTGTATGTCAAAATATAGAGTCAATCGCAAACTGAAATGTCGATTCTCGTGAAATGGGGTAGGAGTGAGGTAGCAGTCGGTGCTAACGTATAAGCCTTATCTGAGCCATGGAATAATAATCGTCTGAGTGTCCATCGCCCAGCCGACGTTGAAACTGAACTGGAGTTCAATGATGGAGCCAAAGCCGTCAATCTCTGTGGGTTGTGTTGGTCTTACCGATGCAGCACGCGTCTATTGGAATCAATTTCAGATCATGGAATTGGATGAAAAACTGGTTTCGACGGTGAAGGACAAAACCGTTCGAAAATGGAAAGAACAAATTTCGACCAATGGCCTGGTTCTTGGATTCGGAGTCGATGGGGCGGCCGGTGGTTTAAACACCCCTGCGTCCAAAGCCCATTGGGATCGAGTTGCGGCCCTCTATGACGAACTGGATGCGCATCGCATTCTTTTTCGAACGCCAGCCAATTTCCGGCCAACACCAACCAACAAAAACGCAGTTGTTGAATTTTTTCAGTCCCAGTTAGGTGACCGCCAAGCGGTCTGGTGGGCCGAGGGTCTTTGGGAGTCGCAAGCTGACGAATTTGCTGAGGTCGCAGACGCCGCTGGTCTGACACCGGTTTTTGATCCCCTTGGTATGGACGATATTGATGATTTACCTCGTCAGGAAAACCCCTATTGGCGTTTGATGGGTCGGCGTGGACTACGGGCCGGCTTTTCTGACTACGAAATGGATGCCCTCTTGGATCTAGCCCTTGGTTTTGGTCGCGCATCAATTATGTTTACAAGCCCGTCGATGAAGACCGACGCGATTCGGTTCAGTCGTGCCGTTCGTCGCGAACTCAGTGAAGGTTAGGAGTCACCCTTAATGCTTGGTGGGTTCGCCATACCGCAGAGAATTGGCCAGTACGAGCTGGGGAAGCGAATCGGTAATGGGTCCATGGGCATCGTGTACCTCGGGACTCACGTTACCCTTGGGCGTAAGGTTGCCGTTAAACTTCGGCACAGGGAAAGTCGGTCCGGTGAGAAAGTTTTGGCGGAACGCTTCTCACAAGGCGCCCGCTTGCAGGCAGAATTAAGGCACCCCGCTATCGCTTTAATTCATGAATACGTTGAGACCGATAGCTATCAAGCGATGATGATCGAATATCTCGCAGGAGGCTCCGTCGAGGATTTACTCAAGGCACGTGGTGGGCGACTGGATGCCGCCGCTGTATTGGACGTCGGTGTTCGACTGGCACGGGCGATCGAATGCGCTCATGGCCAAGGCGTCATTCATCGCGATATCAAACCAGCCAACGTCCTTTTCAAAAACTCTAATGTCCCATCATCGGTGCGACTCTCTGACTTTGGTGTTGCGAAGGCGCCTGAACGCAGTCCGGATTTGACCGTTGTCGGCGCGAGTGTTGGCACCCTTTGGTATATGCCGCCAGAGCAGTTTTCCCATTCGACTCTAGACGGTCGTGCGGACATTTATGCACTCGGCGCGACCCTCTATGAAATGCTCACGGGTCATGTACCTTTTGACCGCTTAGACACATCGGAGGTCTTTCGCCGTTTCTTGGACGGTGCGCCGCTGCCACCCATACAGAAAAGGAATGCCTCGATCCCTGATTCTATGGCGGCCGTGATCGAAGCCTGTCTGGCCATCAAACCGGAGGATAGAATTCCGTCGGCTGGTACGCTGGCTGCTCTTCTTGAAGGCGTGATCGCTCTTGAGGGCTTACGAACATCGAATTCTGCTGCTGGCTCAGATCAATCAACCAGCGGAGCTGATGAATTAGACGCAGTCTTGGCTAAATTCGACGACCCCGTAGCGGACCCACTCCGACAGACGGTCGCCGATCTTGGTTTTTTGAAAGAGTCCGAAACGCAGACATTTCGGGTTTATGAGCCGATCGTTCAGCCTGTTCCAGATATCACTGCTTTTGAGGAGAGCGGCTTGCCAATCATATTAGAGACCGTCGAACAGCGACGTTGGCCGGGTGATCAAGATGATTTCGACGACGATGACCAGACCATCGTGACCGCACTCGACGATGGGCCTGACGATTGACGGACAGAGACGATTGTAACGCTGTTAGGCTGGTTCCTGTTTGCCCTCAATCTGAGTTAGGTTTGGTCGACGCACTTCGTGAGCTCAGTCAGTCAGCTTTCTCAGATTTTGGATCCTATCGCGAAACCATCGATCACTGGCTCACATCTGACCACGCAGTGACTCTCTGCGCAGTCGAAGACACGCAACCAGTCGGTTTTATTACCTATGTTTATCGTCGGCTTAGGGACCAAGTTTACGGTGAGATTATTGCCTTGGCCGTGGCGTCTTCAGCCCGTCGACGTGGGATCGGACAGCGTTTGTTCGAGCAGGCCGTCACGGCCCTGAAATCGGGAGCCGCAGCCGTTGGAGCAACCTGTATTGAACTGAACGTGTCCCACAAGAATGCGTCGGCTCAGAGGCTCTTTTTTAAGCACGGTTTTTCACTGGTCGGGTCATCGGGGCGTTATCCCAATGGGGACAGAGCAAATCGAATGACACTGCATCTCGACTCAGAGTCGCTGCCACCCGCTGCCAGCCAGTAATCTCTCGTAGAAATATGACTCGCGTTTCTATGAAATCTTTGTGTAGACTGGCGCTTGGAATACGGGCGATTCCGATGAGAGCAAATGAACAGGAGAGCCGCCTTGAATGACTTCTCAATAAAGATCCTCCGCAGAGGCCTTACAAGTCTAGCCATCTTGGCGCTGGGCTTATCTTCTGTGGCATACGCACAAAACTGCGAACCCGATAATGGCGCCAACCGGCTTGCCACCGGTGCCGAATGCGATCCGGAACTCGGTCAAGTTGTATTGGGGCTCGATAATATGGGAGCGACCGGTACAGCGACGGGTGGAGGACCAGCATGCTTCAACCCAGCTGATGATCAACCAGACGAAGGCTTAGTACGAACGATTTTTGAATCGATGGCCTACTTATGCGCCACATCTGGTGAGCAGACGACAGGTGCGTGGCTCGAGACGGAAGATCACCGCGGCCTCGCAATCGAGACGCGGATTGTCGATGGTGAAATTCAGAGTGAGTTCACCTTGAATGGCCTTCGTGTCGAAGGGCGTTTCAGACTCAACTGCACCGTTTTAGAGAAATGTTACACCCTGACCAATGTGAGCGGTCAGGTCATGGATACTGTTGCCTTGACCCATTATATGGACGGTGACCTATTTTTCGGAGATGGCGGCATTGGCAACGATTACGGTGCCACGAGCGTTGGGCGGCCCAAAACCCTTTGGGAGTTTGACGAAGGGGATAATCCAGCCGAACCCAGTACTTTTGTGGGTCTCTATGCCATGTTTGGCGGTGATGATTTTCTGAACTCATGGGAAATCGGGTCCTTTTCCGACCAGAAGAATCGCATTGCGAATTCGGCCTTTGGCTGTACAGAGCTGAGAAACGATATCAATCAACGTGAGAACAACATCGATCTGGATAACAATCTGATCACCGACAGAGGTTTTGATGTGACCTTGGCTCTTCGATACGATCTCGGGCCTCTCAATCAAAACGAAAGTACCGACGAATTTTGCTTCGCAACCCAGTGGGGCGTCGGTCTGCCATGTTCCGATGAAGATGTGGATGAGATTTGCCTTGAGAATGACAATTGCCCAACTGTTCCTAATCCAGATCAGGCTGATGATGATGGTGATGGCGTTGGTGATTTGTGCGACAATTGTCCGAAGATCGCGAATCCTGAACAAGGTGATCGCGACAACGATGGTCAGGGCGACGCATGCGACCGCGTGATTTGTACGCCTGATGGTGGTCCTGAGGTTTGTGACGGCCGTGACAACGATTGCGATGGCCTTATCGATATGCACCTAGACGGACGACCAGTGGTTGTCCCTGGGGAATGCGCAACGGGTCTGAGCGCGAGTTGCGCTGTCGGCACATGGCAATGTGTCGGAGGCAACACGCGCTGTATT
>PCCS01000031.1 GCA_002731825.1 Myxococcales bacterium | reverse complement strand
TTTAGTCAGCCTGATGTTTGGACCAGGCGTCTCCATAAATGCAAGTTTTGCCGTCTGCGCTAGGGCTGCCTTACGGGCAGCGAGCCAGCTCTTACGCAGACCCTCCAACGTCTGATCGCTGTGTTGGTGCATCGACGCGACATCGGCGTTAAGGTGAGCTGTCAAAGCGCTGAGATATGCAGTCTCCGAATCGTAATCTTTAACCCGGGGTTTGGGCTTAAGTTTCTGATTGGATGTCTCCGTGGCTACCGTTTTTTTAAGGGCCGACTCATAATTTGATTTGAGCGTGGCCTGCTCGTAACTGAGCAGTCGGCCCTGTTCCTTTTTCATGTCGTACATCGGCTGACTCAATTGAGCCCCAAATGCAGCACATAAACCAACGCCTATAGTGAACAGCACTGTCCCGAAATGCTTCATAAAGACCTCCTAAGCAGCCGTGAGGCCCATGATCATGGCCGCGACAAGATTGGTGACGGCCTCTCCGATGATAAATCCGGCGGCGATGGGTACAAGCGTGGACCCAATCCATTCTTGGCCTTTACGCCGGCTGAGATAAATAGACCCTAAGCAGCCGATGCCGTAGGTCAGTGTAATTGAAAACGGAAGGTACATGGCCAGTCCGATCAAAACGCCAAGACCGGGCACAGGGAAAAGGCCGAGGCCTAAACCAATGGCCGCGCCACCTAAGTACTTATCTAGCGGAGCTGCTCCCTCTCCGAGACTTTTTATAACCTGGGCTAAAGCATCTCCTTGGGGCGCACTGAGCTCGGGATTAATATCCGAGCCAAATCCGACGCTGTTCCAGAGAAAAAATAGAACGCCGACGGCCACCGGAACACCGAGCCAACCGACAGCGAATTGAGCAAGCTGCTGCTTACGCGGTTGAGCACCGACTAGATGGCCCGCTTTCAGATCACCCATCATATCGGCACACTGACCGATGCCGACACAGACAGCGACCCCGAGAATAATGGCTGAGACAGCATTTCCGCCAGACATAAAGAACATAAGAGTCACGCCGATAAGCGACATGCCAGACAGTGGGGAGATATCTGTCATTCCAGTTGCTTGAGCAACAATTAATCCGGCAAGGGCGAGCCAAATTGTGCCAACAAAAGCAATTCCAATACCCTGACCGACAGTAATATCAGGACTCGATGTCATCGCAGCAAAGAACAAGATAATGACCGATCCGATCATGCCCGCGTACAGAACGCGGCTACTGAGTTCTTCGCTTCCCCCTTGCCCACCGGCTTTGGCGGCCTGTGATAAACTCTTGATGGCACTCTTCAATGCAGGAAAACTGGCCACAACGCCCGCAAATGCACCGCCGATAAGCACGCCAATGCCAAGGGGTCGAAGCATCTCACCGTATAAAACTTGATTACTCCAGGCGGCGTGTCCGACCCAGTCAGTCGCTGGAAGCGCAGCCTGACTCGGAACCCAACCCAAACCAATGGCGATGGGGCTGATAAGCCACCATGCGAGCACACCTCCGAAGACAAAGGGTAAGCCGCCTGAACCAGATAGTAGACCAGCCCCTAAGCTCGCAAAACTGACATAGACAATCAACGGGACTGACATAGGGAGACCAAGTGGCCCACCGATGTCTATCTCATCAGGCAGGATCTTTACGTTGCACAGAATGTGTATTGTGGTTGCCAAAATAACGCCGATGGCAAGCATCTTTGCTTGATGAATACCCGCGCCCGGCGACTTGAGTAAGGTACCAACAGCCACGCCACTGGGAAACTTGAGTCGCTCGAACTCGATCATTTGTTTCCGAAGCGGAATGATGACCGCAACCCCGAGAAACGACCCTCCAATCGCCGCAAGAATAGCGGGCAGGGGCTCGACAGTAATGCTCGTGTCGGTCGCGCTTAATAAGAATAAAGCAGGCAGGGTGAACACGATGCCCGCAGACGCCGTGTTGACACCAGATGCAACGGTCTGATTGATGTTATTCTCAATAATGGTCCCCTTCTTCAGGACACCGCGCAGCAGACCAAATCCAAGAATCGCAGCAACCGTTGAGCCCCCCATCGTAAACCCGAGCTTCAGGCCGATGTAGACGAATGCGCAGGTCATGATGACACCGATCAAAGCACCCACTAACAGGGCTTCAATGGTAAACTCTCGATAGGGCTCTCGATGCAGAGACAGCTTACGACTCATATTATCTGACATGTAGATAATGTCCTTTTGAACAGTCAATACAGACTGGACGGGCTTAGCCGATAGCGCATTGAAACGCAATGACCGACTGTTCCAGAACAGGTCAGTAGCGACGGTATGCCGGGCGTCTTAATCCATCTACTAACGAAATCCATGGTGGACAGGACTGGACAAAAAACACTCGATTACGGGCGACGTCGTCGTTTGTTGACTCGTTGAATAAGCCTATATGAGTCTCTTGCACACCCTTCTTCAACTCCGTAACCTAGAGCTAAAGATAAGCGTGGCACGTATCGCTGGACCGCCACCGCAACCATGAGGCTGAGGCTATGGATTCGAGGCATGATCGAGCACGGATGAAAGGGTATCTGGGCCTGATCCATTCGGCAGACCGGATAGAGACAGTCGCAATTGGTGGGCTGTGCCTATCCGATATCTTGACTTGATTCGAGACGTGTCGCGCGTGATATCAAAGGAAATACGGACTCATTGAATGATCTCATAGAGTCCGATGGGATGGATGCATGGTTACACCACACGATATAAACGAAATGCTGAAAAAAATTTGGCCTGACACGCCTGTTTTATGCAAGGAGGTCGATTCAACCCAAGCTCTGGCAATCTGGCCTGTCGCGAAGGCCGAATTGCGTCCAGGCGGCACCATTTCAGGTCCTACGATTTTCGGCTGCGCCGATTCAGCATTTTGGTTTCTTATCAATGGGGTGCTGGGGCGCATCGATTCGACCGCTGTGACACAAGAACTATCAATTCGTTTTTTGCGCCCCGCTCGTGGTCCTCAATTGTACGGACGCGCAAAACTTGAACGCCATGGTCGTTCATCCGTTGTGGCGACCGTCTACGTCTGGGTCGATGATGAAGCAAAACCCTGCGCCATCGCCCAAGGGACCTATCAGCTCCGCTCTTGAATAATCGCCATTATGGCGCTAGAGGAGGCCGGATATGGCCGGAGTCTAGCTTTATCTGTCGCGGATCGCTTCAAACGGACTTACGCGATATAGGACTTGATTTAGCTCTCTTTGATGAACAGCTTTAGATAGGCCGAGACCACCACAACGATTGGCAAACCATGAAACAAAAACATTTTATAGACAGCCATAAGGGTGCGACGCCCATTGCGATATTGGTTTTGATGTATCTCTACGACAATTGGCAGAACACAACGGCGTGGGTCTACTTTGCAACTCACGGCACCTACGGCATCCTGTGGGTTCTGAAGAGTAAGACCTTTGGCGACCGGCAATGGGAGAGCCCATGCGGCGCCCCATACGGGCTTTTTATTTGGGCCGGCCTGACACTATACTGGATCGCCCCATGGCTCATCATCGCAGGCAACCTAGAAGCGCCACCTTGGTGGCTCGGGGTTGCGGGCATGATTTTCGTAATCGGCGTGTTTTACCACTTCGTCTCAGACATGCAAAAACATGTGACGCTGACTCTGAGGAAAGGGCTGTTCATGGACGGGTTATGGGCTCGAAGTCGAAACCCTAACTACTTCGGAGAGCTGCTCATTTATGGAAGTTTTAGCAGCCTTGCAATGCATTGGATTCCCATGGCCGTCCTCTGCTTATTCGTCAGCGTCATTTGGATTCCAAACATGATTAAAAAAGATCGATCGTTGTCTCGATATCCAGACTTTGAAACCTATAAGAAACAATCCGGCTGGATGTTTCCCAAACTGTTCTAGTGGCCTGCCTCAGAGTGGTCGCTGCCACAGAGTGGCGAGCCAGGGCTGCTCGTCAATGGGTCGACCTGACGGTCTTCGATAATGGCTGAGATAGTTGAAACCGACGGATTCTAGCGTTCGTCTCCAGTGGTCCAAATCATAATACGCTCCGTACCGATCTCCATTCCAACCCTCAACATTTTGCCCACGAGGATTCGAGCTAAAAAGTATGCCGCCAGGTTTGAGTGCCTCTAATAATTCACTCATAACGCGCACCAATTCCTGACTCGGGATATGGAACAAGCTCGCGTTTGCAAAAACCCCGTCGAAGGCTGAACTTGGTAAGTCGAGGGAGATAAAATCTTGGTGCAGAACAGGACATCCGCTCAGTGTTCGCGCCATCTCACAAAAACGCTCGGCACCATCGAGTCCAACGGGCTTATGACCCATGGCTTTAAAAGTGGCGAGATCGCGACCTGGCCCGCATCCAAAATCGAGAATCCGCAGGTTTTGGGCATCACCGAGGCACCTGAGTAAGGCATCGACATTTTGGGAGACGTCATGGTCCTTGGTCCCGAGCCAGAAATCCTCGGCATTTGAATTGTAGTGGCCACATGTCGACTGGGTCATCTCCAAGAGTGCCCGTTCAGTAAGACTCATTCGAAAGACCCAAAACCCACTCTATTTAGCTGCATCAGCAGACAGCGGGCCCAAATAATCTCCCTGAGCGTCATACAAGAAAATGGGCAGACCAAAGCTTTTCAACCCATCCAAGATCTTGGCCTTATCACCCGCAACAATGATCTGAAAACTATCGGCGGCAGCATACTTTTTAGCGGCGTCTTGGGCCAGAGCAAGCGTCACTTTGCCGATTTTATCGATGCGGCTTTTATACCAGGCCAGGCCGCGCTTTTTGGCCACGATACCGCTCAATTCACCGGCGACGTTCGCCATCCGTTCGAAACGACCCGGAATGCCTTTGACCATACTGCTCTTCGCGCTTTGGACTTCGTCTTCGGTTATCGGTTTGGTGCCTGAGACAAGTCTAATCTCTTTGAGAATTTCATCGATGCTGGCTTTGGTCGTCTCGCCTTTCACCTTCGCATAGATGAGGTAGGCGCCATCGTCTAACAAGCGCATAAATGCGCCCCGTGCCCCGTACGTATACCCTTTGTCTTCTCTGAGATTCATGTTCACGCGTGCGGTGAACGCGCCCGCGAAGGCTTTGTTGAAAACCTCACTCTGATAATAGTCGGGCGCCGTCGTTCCCCCTGCCTGCCGAATGGCGATGACCATCGACTGAGACGAACCAGGAAAATCGACAAGCCGTATGCCAACCTTGGTCGGCTTGATGGCCGGTTCAATGGGACTCTGATCTTGACGACCGGTCCATTGACCCAGATTTTTCTCCAAAGCGGCTTCCAGCGCAGCCTTCTCGACATCACCAACGATCACAACGGTCGCCCCCTGGGGTTTAATGAGTTTTTCGTACTGGTTTCGAACGTCGTCCTGAGTGACCTGATCAAGTGTTTTGCGAACACCATTGGGTGAGTAAGCGCCATAGCCCGTGCCGTTCATCACCCGTCTTGCAACGACGAACGCAACCGAAGATGGATTGGACTCGCTCGTCAACGCCCGAGCATCTCGTTGAGCCTTGACCCGATTGAAATCAGCCTCAGCAAACTCTGGCTTGGTCAGAATCTTTGCCAAGAGTGAAAGTGACGCATCGAGTTTGTCTGCGAGCATTGCCATAGACACCGTCGTCGCGTCGATACCGGCACTCACTCCATAGTCGGTCGCGAGTTGCGAAAACGCATCTGAGATCTCGAGCGCGCTCAGACCGTCTGCCCCTTCATCAAGGAGGTCAACCATCAAGGCCGTTGTGCCAGCCCGACCACTCGGATCTGTTGCCGACCCCCTCGGTAAAACCAACTGCATAGCCAAGAGCGGTGCTTGGGTTTGGCGTACGAACCAAACATTGAGTCCATTATCAAGAGTCCAGGTCTCAATCTCAGGCTGGCTCCAAGGTGAGGCCGCTGCTGGTCCGGGGAGTTGAGAACGATCGGGCCCTTTTGGCTCTTGCAACTGAACGCCGCCGCAGCCCATGGAGATCACGAAGACTGTCACCAAAGATGTCGTCCACTTCATTTCGAGTCTCCTTTCGGAGTCTTAATATCTGGCGCTTCGACGGGCAAGACATCGATCCGGAGGTGCGGTTTTTTCAACCATGTGTTGGCCGACGTGAACACAGCGTCGGCAGTCAACTCGGTATATCGGGCCAAATCGGCTCCAAGATAGTCGGCCTGTCCCTTGATATGATGGTACGTGCTCAGCAGCTGCGCTCGCGAGAGCACACTCTCAACCCGCCCATAGAAGGACTTCCGATAGGCATTAATGGCCTTGGCCATTTCGCTGGAACTCGGCTTGGTTGCAAGAGCGTCGGCGAGAGATTGGGTCAGGGCCTGCTCGAGTTCATCCACTGACTTGCCCGGTGCCGCGACTGCCTGTACGACAAAGAAACTGCCTAAGGCCATAGAGACTTGATACGCATTCACCCGCGTCGCGATTTTTTGGTCAAAAACGAGGGGTTTATACAAGCGACTGGTTTTACCAGAGCTCAAAACCGACGCCAAAATATCCATTTCCGAGTCACCTTTCGCGTATAGAGCCGGCGTGTGCCACGCCATGACGATCATGGGCAGTTTAACTTCATCCCGGTCGACGATCTGTTTGTTGGCCGATAAAGATCCAGCCTGATGCTCGGGCCAGGGTGTACGCGAGCCCTTGGGTAAATGACCAAAGTACGTCCGCACCAGCGCCTTGGCTTCGGCTATTTCGAAATCACCCGCAATAGTCAAAATCGCATTGGTTGCCGAATAATGCTGCTTAAAGAATGCTTTGACGTCATCCAAGCTCGCAGCCGTTAAATCCGCATGAGACCCAATGGTCGGATGACCATAGGGATGCTGTTTGGGATAAAGCTGCTCATAGAGGTGCAACCACACTCGCCCATAAGGCCGGTCTTCATAGGATTGCCGTCGCTCATTTTTGACAACGTCTCGTTGGTTATCCAGTTTCTTCAGCGTCAATGCCGGCAGCAAGTTTTCCATGCGGTCTGACTCTAACCAAAGAGCCAGTTCCAAATACTCCCTAGGCACTCTTTCGTAGTAATTTGTCCGATCGACGTTGGTCGTCCCGTTAATGGCTGCGCCGATGGGCTGTAAAGGCTTGAAGTACTCATCATCATAGTTCTGAGAGCCTTGGAACATCAGGTGTTCAAATAAATGAGCGAAACCACTTCGACCTAGTTTCTCGTGGGCAGACCCCACCATATAACGGACTTCGACGGCCACCACAGGTAAGCGAGTGTCTCGGCTGAGAAGCACAGTCAAACCGTTGTCTAAAACCCATGTCTCCACATCGATTTTAGGTTGGTCACCGTGTGACGCGTCGGTCTTCGAAGTCGCGACTTTGACTCCAGATTGACTGTCGGCTGACTGAACTTGGAGTGGTAGCATGAAAGCGATAGCGAGAACGATATGGATGGGTCTCAAAGGGCCTCCTCGAAAAAGATTTATTGTCATGGCTGTTAGCTTAGTCCGTGGACTAGGTCAATCGATGCGAGCATCAGTAAATCCCGACACGCGTGATTTTGGGTTTGGATGACCTAGAGCATTCAATCGATTCACATGATGTCTCTGTTCGTGTCTTTTCGGCAAAACATTCAGCGTCCTTTATGCTATGGGACGTCAGTTAACCCGCTGAGCGCTCACCGAGTGAGTCTCAATCAGTGCGCAACCAGGGATCGCTCCATTCAGATCTGTGTACTGTGGTGACATCTGTGAGGGTCAAAAGAAATGATTCAAGTTCATCAAGCTCCGGTTGGGTCAGGTCAAGGGGCTGTATGCGGTGGTCTTTATAGGGATTCAATCGGCCGTCTCCGATGTATGGACCGGATGTGATCAACCGGCCTCCCGCATTGTAGTGACTGAGTACATCGCGCAACGTCGCCCCAGTACCGTCGTGATAATACGGACCTGTGAGCGCGAGATGACGAAGTGTTGGAATCCGAAAGCGGCCAATATCCGCCGGCGCGCCAGTCAGCTCGTACAAGCCTTGTCGAGAATTGGGGTACAGACCTCCGTCGATAGAATAAAGACCTGTGTTGAACCAACCGTGACGATCATGAGTCGGTTGATCAAAATCAACACCACCATGGCAATTCGAACATGATGTCCGATGGGAGAAAAAAAGTCTTTCACCCCTTTTTGCTAACTCGCCAATGGCGGTTGAATCGCCAGCCAGGTAACGGTCGTATGGTGCATCGTACGTGCCCAGCGTAGAGACAAATGCTGAGATTGACAGTGCCAGTAGCTCAATGTCTAACGCGGGGCTATCCAAGGTCGCGAGCAACTCTTGATATCGAGGGTCTCCATTGAGTTCATCAAGCATCTCATCGATTAACTCAGAGGCACCCATTTCAACGGGATCGCTGCCCAGAAGAGGAACCAAGATTTGCCGCTCGAGACCAATGAGATTTGGATCGACCCAACTCAACGCCCTGCGTCCGCTGACATTGAGCAAGGTCAACGTATTTCGGGGGTGCACGGCCTCAGTCGTGCCGACAGCACGGACAAACCCATCGGTGAAACCTTTGGCCTGCTCGTGACAAATTCCGCATGAACGGTCGTTATTTAGGGATAATCGACGTTCGTAGAACAAATGTCGCCCAAGCTCGATGAGCGGTGACGAGACACGGTCGACGGTGTAACCGGCCTCGGTCTGGCATCCGGTGGTCAGGATCAAGAGCAAGAAAACAGAAAAGGTAAGGGGTGAGCTCGAGTTCAGCATGATCTGTCGCGCACAATCGGCAATCTTAATCTAATTTAATAAAGGACAGGCGCACTGGCTCAGTGGCTTCGCCGGTGATTCGAACTGTGAATGAGCCCCAAGCATGATACAGATGGCGCTGTTCGGTGAGTCCGGATTCCTCGCAGGCCCCATTCCAACTCAGACGTTGAGTCTGCTCGACATCACAATTATCATCCAAAATCATCAGGGATTGTTGATAGGTCAAAGACGAACTGATGGTGACCGACCAATCGGGTATTTCGAGAGTAAAATAACCAATTCCAGAGTCGGGTAGCCGGACAGAGAAAGCTGTTTCAGGCTGCGGAGTCACCACCACCTGCCCAGCGGAACTCAAATCCGAGACAGCGATCAATTCCATCGGAACAGTATCCAAAAGAGTACAGGCGGCCTGCGCCAGGGCATCGTTAGGTCCAACGGGGAGTTGAGGCCGTCCCATCGGCGGCTCACCGCTCATCTGGCCGGCCATATCCCCTAGGGTGAGAGACTCATCGGGAATACAGTCATCCGGGCGCGCATTATGATCGCCGTCGCCATGAGAGGTCGCGTTATCACCACAGGCTGAAAAGTTCAGACTCAAAATCGCCAAAAAAATACATTTGTACAGTCTCATCATGTCGAGATAACTCTCATCGTCAAGGACTCGTTTTTGACATTTATGGACACTCGGACAACTTGCACACAGTTGTGCGTGTCAGTTACAGTTAACACAAACTGATATCTCTACACCAAGGTTGTAAGCAACTTTACGACGCTGGACATTATCTCTCTTGATATGAGTCAGCTCCATGGAATGTATCTGGGGCGACCGTCGGGTTAGCGTAGGATGGGTGACTGAACCGTGAGGAGTAAAATGGCCGAGCAAAACTCAGCTTGGAATGGGCACCTGCACAGCTGTCTGTCGACTAAAATACGGTTGGTGGTCATGAGCGTCCTCTGGTTTGCCGGTGGCTGTGGTGGCGAGGACCGAGGCGCAGACGAAAACCTAGACGTTCGTATTGAATTCACCGTCACCGCTGGCGGGCTCCCGTATCAATGCGGCCATGTGGTCGATAATTTAGGCAAAGAGGGTGCAGCGCTGGCGATTACAGACATGCGGTTCTACATCCATGATGTGAGGCTTATCAACGGACAAGGAGAGGCCCAACCCGTCACCCTAGTTGATGATGGCGTTTGGCAGAAAGACGGCGTCGCACTGCTCGACTTCGAGGACGGCTGCGCCAATGGTACACGCCAATTAAACAGCCGAGTACAAGGGCAATCTGTGGACGGGTCGTATACCGGAATACAGTTTCGAATCGGCATACCAAACCAGCTCAATTCACCAAGAACTGTACTTGAAAACAGGGGGAGTCCACTCAATCAAGCGTCCCTTTTTTGGTCTTGGCGTTCCGGCTACAAGTTCATGCGTGTCGATACAGACAGCGATTCATTTCGCTTTCACCTCGGGTCTGTTGGGTGTGATGACGACTTCAATTGCCGATTTGAGAATATTCCGACGATCACGATGAGCGGATTTGAATGGCAAACGCAGGTCGTCGACTTAGATATCGATCATCTACTGGAGGAGACGAACGTAGGCGAAAACACGGACGGCACGGCACCGGGATGCATGGGCGACCCGGATGATCCAGAATGCCGTGGCATTTTCGCGCGTCTCGGACTCGGAACAGCCGAGACCACAGCCTTTTCAGTGCGGGCTAAGTAAGGCCATGATAGATGTTTAATCAGCCCACTGGCGACACCACACATCGACGCCTCCTGTTGAGATCGATTATGGTCTGCCTGTTGCCCGTAATCGTACATTGTGGCGGTGGCGACATGGAGACACCCGAAGAGCCCTTCCAACTTCAATTCCCCGATCATTTTCCAACTGTTTTTCTACCTGATGATAACCTGCCCAATGCAGCGAAGTTAGAATTGGGTCGTTTTCTCTTCTACGACCCTTTGCTCTCGTTCAATGAGTCATATTCTTGTGGGACGTGTCATCAGCAAGCCCTCGCCTTTACAGATGGACGACCGGTTGCACTTGGCGCGTCCAACGAAAGCCATAGTCTCGGGTCCATGTCCCTTGCCAATGTCGCCTACGGGGCGACCCTGGGGTGGGGCAATCCAACTCTAACCTCGTTGGAAGCACAGGCCCTGGTCCCTATGTTTAACGAAGAACCGGTCGAGTTGGGACTGAGTGCTCTCACAGAGCAAGCGTTGTTGGACAGACTACGCGCTGAGGACCGCTACCAGCGTTTGTTTCCGAGGGCTTTCCCTGCGGATAGTGATCCGTTGACAGTGGGCAATATCGTCAAAGCCATCGCCACTTTTGAGCGGACAATCATCAGCGCCAACGCACCCTATGACCGCTATTTAATAGGAGATCGAAGTGCCCTAAATGAATCCGCACTGAGGGGAATGAATCTGTTTTTCTCAGAACGCTTGGAATGTTTTCATTGTCATGGTGGCTTTGCATTCAGTGATTCCGTGAAAAGTCCTGACTTCCCATTCACCGAGAGGCCATTTCATAACAATGGCATGTACAATGTCGGTGGATCCGGTCGTTATCCGAGCAATCAGGGTGTCTATGAATTAACCAGTGAGAGGCAAGACCTGGGGAGATTCAAAGCGCCGACCTTACGAAATATTGCTGTTACCGCCCCCTATTTACATGACGGCTCAGTCGCGACGTTGGAGGACCTGATTGACCTATATGCCAACGGCGGCCGGCAGATCGTCGATGGGCCGAATGAGGGAGACGGCACAACACACCCCAACAAGAGTGTTTTTATCGTCGGCTTCATTCTCAACGATGATGAAAAACAGGACCTGATAGCATTTTTAAATTCGCTGACGGATGTAGAGTTTCTATCAAACCCCGAGTTAAGAGACCCGTATACGGATGCAACAGATTGAAACGTGCTCTTCTTTTTCTACTGCTCGCAACGAGTATTTTGTCCTGTCGAAATCAAATTGGCAGTCCATGTAAGAAGAAGGGCGACTGCGCACTGGGACTCTATTGCGACCTTGAAAGAGAGCTCTGCGATGACCGCGGTAAACTACTCAAAAAAAAGGCTGAGAAAATCTACATCTATCCGATTCCTCCGAAAACGACCCCAGCTCAACCGAAAGTCGCGCCTCTAAACGGCCCCTGAACACGGAACGCTAAGAGTTCGTGGCGACCGTCTGACGTAACCACCTGAACGGAACAAAACTCTACACGTGTACTTGAAGGGGGACATCGTGCAGAGACTTATCGTAATCACCGTCATGTTTTTCGCTTGGGGGGCGCAGGCGCACAAACCCAGTTTTTCCGACGGAGAGTTCAAATCGCTCGAGTCCGCTTGGCAGATCGAAAACATAGCCACATCCATTGTCTTGTATCATCAAGTCACCTGCGATTCAGGGCACCTATGGCTTGAATTTGATTCCATCGGCGACGAAGACCTGTTCGTTCAGTTGGGTGTCCCTGTCATCGACCGACTCTCGTACTACCGACCGTCCGTCGCGATACTGGCCCCCGGCTTACCGACCTTGACTGAGACCGTGCCTTTCGACGTACCCGATGGACTGGGAGGGGTGGTCTACCATTCCGGACCCGTTGAGACGCCAGAGGATTTCTACGAACCGTTTTCACAAACGGAATCGTGGATTCTCTTGGAGACGACCAAGCGGATTCAAGAGTCCGGGACAGGGTATGTCGTCGCCTGGGACCCCAGCGGAATGACTGGGAAATTATGGGTCGCTGTGGGCACCGTAGAAGACTTCAGTGATGTCGCGCCCACCGACTTTAGCTCATGGCTTGAGCAAACTCAGGCGTATCATGAAACAGGACCGTACTCAGATGCGGATGTAACCGAGGTCACCTGTCGGCCACAAGCGCCATCGGGCTCCAGTGAAAACGCAGCATCGGACGCCAATGGGGACGCAGCGTCGGGCTGTCAGACCGCACACCATGATACACGACCCAGTCTGCTATTTTTGGTGATGATGCTCGTCGCAGCAACAGCTTTTGGGCGGCAGCGCCGACTGTCTCGTTCGACCCGCATGCGCCAAAACCGCGCCTGAGGGCTAGGCGAGCACGCTGAAGTCCGCGAACACAACGTAAATCGCCAAGACGCAGACGATAAGAATCGCGCCCACCTTGTGTGCGTGCGGCCACGGTGTGATGTCAACATCGCCGCTATGCTCATGGACCCATGCCTCAGCTCGCGGTCGTAGGGACGTCATGACCAGCATAAGCAAGATGAGCAAGCCAAATACGGCGCCCAGGAAATGAAACTCATGCATGCGTGTAACAAGACCTGAGAAAGCGGGAACAAAGTAACCAAGGGCAATCAAAATAAAGCCCAGAACGAGAGCCAGTTTTGCTGCAACGGCGGGCACACGACGATTCAAGATGCCCAGCAAGACAACAGAAAAAATCGGGATGAAATACATTCCGTTCATTTTCTGTAGGTATCCGAATATGCTGTCCTGGCCGGCCAGCAATGGCGCTACACTCATGGCGATTAAGGCGACGATCCAACCAAAGCGTTTGCTGACAACAACCACCTTGTCATCGCTGGCCCCTCGATTGACCAACTTCTTGTAGATACCGAGGCTGAACAGCGTAGAGACACTGTTGAGAGCAGAGTTAAACGAGCTCAAGATGGCACCGACCATGACGGCCGCAAAAAAACCAACCATAGGCTTTGGCAAAGCGTTCCGAACCAAATGACCGTAGGCATCATCCGCTTTTATGGAGTCTCCATAGAGATGGAATGCAATCAGCCCGGGTAGTACAAGGATCAATGGGCCGAGTAATTTCAGTCCACCAGCCATGAGTACACCTTTTTGGCCTTCGGCCAGATTACTGGCCCCAAATGTACGTTGGATGATCTGCTGGTTTGTACACCAATAGAAGAGATTCAGAAGCAACACACCGGTAAACAATGTGGAGAATGGCACCGATTGAGACGGTCCACCAATTGAGTTCATTTTCTCCGGGTTTGCCTCCTGCATCAACGCCAGAGCTTTGAAGATCCCTTCATCGCTAATGAGATTAAGCCCAAAGATGGTGATCATGATGCCACCGACCAAAAGGCCAAATCCGTTGATGGTGTCAGATACAGCAACCGTTCTCAAGCCGCCGTAGATTGCATATACAGAGCCGATTAGGCCGACGAGCCAGACGGTGAACCAAAGCTGCCCTGACTCAGTCTCAATCCCTGTCAAAGTCTGTAATTCGAGCATGCCGTTGAGACCTTTAGCGCCCGTATACAAAATGATTGGCAAAAGAAGGCCGGCGTAAGCGATCACAAAGATGAAAGTCGTAATGATCCGAGTCTGCTCATCAAATCGAACTTCGAGGAACTGAGGGACTGTTGTAATCCCACTCTTCAGAAACCGGGGAAGAAAGAACAGAGCCATCAAAACCAGAGCAATGACGGCAACAACTTCCCAAGCCATGACGGAAAAGCCATCTCTAAACGCCGCTCCGTTTAAGCCAACCAATTGTTCGGTGGATAGATTGGTGAGCATCAGAGAGCCTGCGATAAATCCGGCTGTCAGCGTACGACCACCCAGGAAATACCCAGTTGAGCTACCGTGGTCGTCGTTTTTGGTCATTACGAATGTAATGAGCGCCACGAGACCTGTGAAAAAGATAAAGGTAGCTAGAACCATGTTCATATCCCTCGGGTGTTCGCGATTTTTTATGACACAATCAAAGTTAATTAAGGTGATTTCGAGCGGCACCATACCACCAGAAAATTGCTGGTCAACGCCTTTACTCAAATCCGGACCGCTGCCAGGAAGGGTTGAGCAGGCCCAGCTCAAAAAATAGTCTTGAATGCTTCTTCGCTTGACCTAACCACCCAAGCTGTAAACAGTGATGACCATCACACTATGGACAGATATTTTTCTCTGGAGAACATGCATGAAAATCTGGATCGTAACCTGCCTGACTGGGCTCATTCATATGGGCTGCGGCCATGGTTTATCGAACAGCAATCAAGATAATTTAGGCGAGGGGCGAATGAATCCGCCGAGCCGCTCCCAAATTCAACAAACACTCTCCTATAAGGACACCATCGGCTTCGCGGGCATCGACTCCCCTCATCTTATACTCCAAGATCTGATACGCATTTTGGACGACATTAAGCAGACGTTCGAAGAGAGCTCACCGAGTGCTGTACTCGATGCCCTGACAAAAATCTCGAGTCCGAAAAAGCGCGCGGAATTTATTGGCTTCGACCCGGCGACTGAAGACGGCTGGAAATCCATTGGAATTGACCCTGGACTGGGTCTGTATGTTGTCGGTGATAAAACCCTTTTCCAACCCAAAAACCCTATGATGTTCGGATTCGGCTTAGAGAGCCGCGAAAAGTTCCTTAAATACCTGCATTCAAAAGGTAAACAAATCCAATTCATTGAGGGGGCGAACGGCGTTGATACAGTCGTGGCAAACCAAAGGGTCATGGGATTGCTTGGCCAGCGAGGCCCTTACACCTATTTGTTCCCCATCTCGCGGAACACCAAGAATTTGGACCAGCTTAAGGTTGCATTCAGCGACTTCATAAAGTCGACATCGACCAATTCAGATGCCTTGGTAATCCCTGGGCAAGCCCGCGCAGCGCAGTTCATCGGACTGATAAATTTCGATCCCCTTTTTGACGTGATCAAAGGGATGGAACAAGGGCCACCAGCCGACATCGAATTTTATAAAAAGAAGCTTAAATCCTTTGGCGCAAGAAATGGATCAGGCGTGTTTGCAGCTCATTTACGCGCCAAAAAACCAGGCCAAGATACACTGCGGAAATTGTTTGGTGTACCGACAAAAATGACCACGGCAAAATTCTATGGACAGGATAAGTGGGCGTTGGCTCGGCTGTCTATAAACTGGCCGGAATTCTTCCAGGGTCTCGCCGAATTAATGCCCCCTTCCATGGCTCAACAGCGGATGGTGGTCACCATGGCGCAAACGGCCATCGCAACAAACATGGGGTTTAGCCAAGAGATATTTAAAGAGGCCTTATCTGGCCACATGATGTTCGGTTTAGATCTCTCTTCTATCAAAAGCGCTCAGCCCGAGATCTTATTTGCTGAGACTCGGGCGGTCATCGCCCTGGGAACTCATAACGCCAAAGCAGCGAAAGTGCTCTTCGATACAGTGATGTCAAAACTGGGGACCCATCCAGATCCCCGATTTATACCCAAAGCACAGAGATTCGGCGAATATGACGGTTACCATTGGCCAGCTGCACCGGGAAATCCAGCGTTGGTGTTGGCAGAGGATGCCGTTCTCATCGGTCCAAATGCCGCCAGCGTAAAACAAGCGCTCGAGCACGCCAAAAGCAACAACTTTGCCAGTACCAAATCCGGCGTCTCCATTCAGGCTAAAGGCATAATTATCGGATCCCATGTTCCCTATAACGATGTTCTAGAAATGATTGTCAGGATGGCGCGCTCGACCAATGACCTAAATCAAACCGAGCAAGAGAGCATCACGGCGCTGTCGAATCTGCTGGACCAATCCAAAGCATCGAAACCAATGGAGATGGCGTTAAAACTCGAAGACGGTGTCAAATTGAACTACGAAGGGGAATTAATCGGGACGCAGTTCGTATCGGGCATCATTTCAGCCATTGTCATCCCTGCTTTCACAACGCTTAAAAAGAAATCGATGAGCACCGAAGCTAAGGTGAATCTCCAGCGCTTAGCTATGGCGCAGCGTGCTTATTACGAGGCCGACAGAGCCGATCGAAACGGTAAGATTCTACCAAAACAATTTGCTGGCCCGTCCAAGCTGGTCCCCGGTAACCCAACCGAGTTCATGTGCAAAGATGGGCGACCCATTGAATTCAAGCCGACGCCAGAGACATTTTCCGCACCTGTTTGGCAGGCGTTAGGCTTCGCGATAGAGGACCCGTTCCGCTACGCATATCAAGTCGAAATTGAGGGCAAGGGTACACTGTCCAGATTCACCGTACGCGCCGTTGGCGATCTAGACTGTGATGGACAATTGTCTACCTTCGAACAGTCTGGCCGTATCCAAAAAGGGGGGGCTGTGTCGGTCGGACGGTCCTCAAAGGATGAACTCGAATAAGGCGCATAGACCCGGCTGTTCCCCCTGGCCTGGGATCGAGTTAGGCTGACGAATTAGCCTCGCAATTCTTGCGAATCCCTTGCGCTCTGCTGCGTTCTCATTCAAGCTCGCAAAGTGAATCGCTTAACTCGATAGAATCAGGGGGGACCATGCCACTTTCTAAGAAACTCGCCGCAGAATTTTTTGGCACATTTTGGCTCGTTTTTGGCGGATGTGGAAGTGCTGTACTCGCGGCTGGATATCCAAGTCTTGGTATTGGATTTGTCGGTGTATCACTGGCATTTGGCCTGACCGTCCTGACCATGGCCTATGCCGTCGGTCACATTTCAGGTGGTCATTTTAATCCTGCCGTGACCGTTGGTGCGTGGGCCGGTGGCCGCCATCCAGCAAAGGAAATCATTCCATATTGGATCGCACAGGTCATCGGCGCAATCGCGGCCGCAGCCGTCCTCTATACAATCGCAAGTGGCAAAGCAGGCTTTGATCTCGCTGGTGGTTTTGCATCAAATGGATACGGCGAACATTCACCAGACAAATATTCGATGACCGCTGCGCTGATTGCGGAAATTATTCTCACCATGTTCTTCGTCATGATCATCTTAGGCTCAACAGACAGCCGGGCGCCTGCGGGTTTTGCACCCATCGCCATTGGTCTCGGTCTGACATTAATCCACCTCATCAGTATTCCTGTTACAAATACATCAGTGAATCCTGCAAGAAGTACGGGGCCTGCTCTCTTCGTTGGTGATTGGGCAACGTCACAACTCTGGCTTTTCTGGGTTGCTCCACTGGTTGGCGCAGCCATCGGAGGCGTTCTCTATAAAGGCCTATTCGACAAGTCTGAATGAGCCACGAACCGTTTCAATTCATGACTGACTCATTCGACGCGCTCAACAACGATCCCTCGATCCTCTAGGAATCGTCTTGCTTTCGAACAGAGCGGTGCGTCAACGACGAGCAAATGACCTTGGAGCGTTCGCCCTAAGTAGGATGAAGCGACACTGAGCGTCTCAACAAGAGCCTTTGCATCCTTTGTAAGGACCCTGGATTTTCTCCGGATGAGCCGAACACAGTGGTGGTCGTATAAATAGAGTCCCCCTCGCCCCCTCAAACCAATCTCTTTCAAGAGAAGGTTTGGGGTCTCGCCATCAAGTATATTTTGTCGTTGCTCTGCTGTTAACATGATCTGCCTCACTCCAAACCTCGAATTGCACATGCCTTAACCAGACAGTCAGCTGTAGGCACATTAGAACCCCGTGATTCTACGGCTTTATTGCACAGCTTTTTAAGGCTGGTCTTATTCTTAGCATAGAAGAAATAATTTAAAATTTAGATCGATTCTAGCACTGAGACGTACGGATATCTGAGGACACAATCACGGGGAGGACCTATGAATCAAGTACGCGCTAAAATCCTATTCATCTCACTTGTTTTTGGAGCGTGGATTGGCGGATGTCAAATGCCTGAAGCGATGGACAAGGGGAGTCGTGCGGACATGGACAATGACAGCGATCCCCCCCCCATTCTCACTCACGATGGCATCGACAGCATACTCGGCCAACTCGACACGCTGACGCTGAGTGAACTGCCGGATGAATATCGACGCATTGCCAATCTAGACCATGTAAACCCGTCCCATTATCGCCATCGTAGCTTCTATGTCGTCAGACCCAGTGATCGTATGCGTTTAATTGTGGGTCATTTTAGAATCAAAGACTTCCTCCCTGACAGCAGCGCTGCAGATGTGCATGGCGATGAACAAAACCCCAATTTTAGCTGGCCAAAAGATTCAGAAGAAACCTACCTTTTCATCGATACCAAGTTGCTTCACCGACTCTTAGATTTAATCCTTGAGCTCAGGAAGCAAGATTATGACCACCAGGCTATGACGATTTATTACGGTTACAGGCCGCCGGCTCACAACCATAACATTCAAGGTGCTAAACGGAGTCAGCATCTGTATGGAAAAGCCCTGGACATGTGGGCTGGCGATGTCAATCGGGATGGACAGGCGAACATGGACGACAAGATGATCATTCTTAATATTCTCGAGAAAAAGATCTTCCGTGGGACTGGTGGGATCGGCCGTTACTTGGATGATCCGAGGGCCATACATTTCGATACTCGACGAAAAAAAGGCCGTTGGAACAAGTGACTCTCAAAACCGTCGGTCGCCGAGCGAGCTGGTTGGCAAAGGGTGAACACGTTCCAAGTTGACGACCAGCCCAGTATTGCCAGCGCCCGAGGCGTGGGCAAATTAAAGGGGCAGCTCACGGGGATTGAACACGCCTAACGCTCTCCGTAGCAGGTGGGAGAAATTGCTTTGCAGGAGTCAAATTCGACTCTGTCTTCGGCCGTACATATAAACTCCGCATCCGCAGTTATGACCATTTTAAACATGTCATTCTGACATTTGAGAATCTCTGCAGTGCTCGATGTGCATCCAATGTCCCTTAACATCTTGAAGTTATGGACGCACCCAGCGAACTGACATGCAGGTGAGGTGTCGTGGTTGTCTAAATCGCACGCCTCAGCCGTGTCGATACGTGTGGAATCGACCACGAGGTCTGCCTTATCTAAACACTCTTCTACGGACGACAAACAGTCATCCATCCCATGAGCTAAATCCGCATCTAGATAACAGCTACTGCGCATAGCAAAGATGTATTGTGGGAGCACCTGAGTGTCGCAAATGGCATTGATCTCACCGTCGGTGAGTGATTGAACAACGGTCTCTGTATCAAACAACTGATCTTCATTGTCCGGTCCATCAGTAGCCCCTTCATCACCACATGCGATGAGAGTGATTGAAACAGCGAAAAGTGTAATTAGATTAGCGAAAGAACCCATGAGGTCTGCTCCTGTGTTTTAAAATCGGTTGGGTATAAAGCAGGTGCCGTGCCAAATTTGATTAGATCAGGCGCTCTAGCCTCGAATTGAACGCTCAGCGCTGTATTTTGGAGACAACCAATCCCCAGCACGTGAAACGTCGTTCACACGCAAAGCATTAAAAGTGTAAACAGCGATTCACCATAGAGCGGGTCGGCGGATCGGAAACCAATGCGGTCTTGAGACCCAAAGGCCTGAGGGGGGGTCGACAGGCAATGAGCGAATCATAGCTTTTAACTCGCACCCAAAAGGAATGTCGAACGGATGAGCCGCCTCACCCAAACACTTCAAAGCACACAGAACAATAGGCAGGGGTCCATACCCAGGTTATTGCTCCATTTGCCCACGCACATAGTCACGGGTTGGATCATGACCTGTGTTGACCTCGAGGACGGCAACATTCAGGGCGTTTAAGGTCTCTAGATGAGACGGTGACAGCTGCTCACCAAGATCTGTTTTCACTTTTTCCGATAAGGCACCAAAGGCGGCCATGTAGGTTGTTTCTTCACCGGGTACTTTTTCCGTAAAAATACGCTTGAACATCTTTTTGACGGGCTGTTTTACACCTGCCCGAATATCATCTACCAGATCGTCAATGAGGCTGCCTCCATCAGGTCTCTGCCGTCTGAGTAGAGCCAAAGCCTCTTCTTTGCCCGCATTGAAGACGTCGTTCGCCCTATCGGCCTCATCATCGGTCAGCTCCAATTTCTCGGCTAACTTATCCATGGGGGCCTTCCATTGACCCGCCCAATTTAATTCCGATTTCTTCCGCTTTAATTGCTTTAGCTTCTCGTCAACAGTCTGCTCAACACGCTTGACCAACTCATCGGAGAGCCCGGCATTCTGCCCATCCGCGGATGGCATCGGACGGTCTACACCCGATGAGCCAACCCCGGCGCGACCACCTGCACTTTTGATTAATTTAATCCGTCGTTCGAGACCGTTTAAGCGGCGATCAATCTGCCCGTTCATTTGGTCGAGCTGTCGATTAAGCAAGCGGACCTCTGCTTCCAAATCCAAAAGTCGTTGTGAGTCAATCTTTGCTTGTCCCGACGGTGTGTCCGGTTTTTCTGCGGGCGTTCTCCCACTGACCAGCCAATAAACAAAACCACCGGAAATCAAGGCGACCAGAATCAGCTTACTTAAATGCATCCACACAATATGGCTCCCTCAAGTTCTCTTGGACCAGGCAGACGATAGGGACGAACTTAAGCAATAAAACCTAGAACTCGACATCACAAGCGTCTGGTTTTATTCGCCTCAATGGAGTCATCTTCACACACTCTAAACTCGAACGAGGAGTTCCAAAAGCTTAAGGTTGAGTGCTTTCGATTATGGGTTGCTCCACAGTCAGCAGCATTCCACTGGTCGGCGCACAACCCGACTCGCATCCTTGAATTTGACCTCTACACTCGTTATATCGATCGAGCAATTGCTCGAGATTTTGGCCATTGCCTCCACCATTGCCTCCACCGCAGTCTTGCGGACAGGAGTTGCGATGAGTCTCAAGCGCATCGCACAACCCATCCCCGCACCAATCGAATCCATTGGGACGTCGTTGGCAGTCTCTTGGACAGAGCATGGGATTGTTTTGCTCTATAGGGTCGCAAAACCCGTCACCGCACGGATGTGGTCCCGGGTCTTGCCCGCCTCCAGCATCTTCATCGTCATCTGCGCCTGCCTCCATGCAGGCCACTAAGTTTTGTTCGCATTGTACACTGCACTCATCGGTGATTCCGAGACAACTGACAGTCCAGTCCATGTCCTGTAAAGACTCAGAATGACCCCGACCTACATCAGGAAAACTGAGTAAAGTGGCTTGATGACCTTCCCGGGCTAAGCGGGTATACATTGGACGAGCCGTGGGGAAGAGAAAGTCGTCTTCATAGGCCATGACACAGACTCGACGCGCCGGGTTCGTCGAGACCGGGTATGCGGGAAAGTACTGGCAGTCGTTGCATGGAGCGATGCGTCTGCAATCTTGACCGTGTTCCAGAAAAGCTGATCTGCGACAAACACCTTCCATCTGTGGGAGAGGTTCGGTCTCACCGGCTACGAAAAGACCTGACCCGCCTTGCCACACACCGGCAATTGCATCGGGAAAACAGATGCCGGCATATGCGGCAAACATGGAATTCTGACTGAACCCGCCTGTAAAAACCCGCGTTCGATCAACAAGCCCCTGCCCTGCTAAACGGCCTATTGTGTCGAGCATACCTCGTAAATAGGGGATGTCTTTTGAGTCCTCATCAGCGCAAGGAGTCGGATTTTGATCGTTGCTGACGCCGTCATTTCCAAAGGTCCAGTTGCCGTCTGTCGACGACGCACACACCGCGACGAAGCCATACCGATTAGACGCGTCAATGAGGCTACTTCGGGATGTGCACCCCCCTTGAGCCAGTTGATTCTCCGCATAGCAATTCATCTTGATGTAGACGGGCATGGGCTCATCACGATCTGGGGTATAGATTGTAAAGCAGCGCGACTGGCCTGCGACGGTCCATTCATAGGTGGTAAAACCGGCCTCGTTGCTGCAGGGGCATGCACCCATTTGTCCGCCCACACAGGCTTGCGGTCCATCGGGATCCGGTTGTTCAACTGCGCCACCTGCGCCACCTGCGCCACCTGCGCCACCTGCGCCACCTGCGCCGTCTGCACCAGCTTCAGCGCCTGCGCCTCCGGCACCGCCTTCAGCACCAGCACCACCGACTCCACCAGCACCACCAGCACCACCGACTCCACCAGCATCACCGATTCCACCAGCACCACCT
Source organism: Myxococcales bacterium (assembly GCA_002731825.1). Taxonomy (GTDB): domain Bacteria; phylum Myxococcota_A; class Bradymonadia; order UBA7976; family UBA1532; genus UBA1532. Next base: position 146 of record PCCS01000031.1, on the reverse strand, counting down.
GCGCCGCCGACTGCTCCTGCGCCACCTGCGCCGCCAACGCCGTCTGCACCAGCTTCAGCGCCTGCGCCTCCGGCACCACCTGCACCACCTGCACCACCTGCACCACCTGCACCGCCGACTGCTCCTGCACCACCTGCGCCGCCGAC
>PCCS01000030.1 GCA_002731825.1 Myxococcales bacterium | reverse complement strand
TGATCGGTGGAAACCGGTAGCACTGGAGACACCCTAAGCTCAGGCCCGTCATGCCCTTGATTGCCTCGATTCACTCTGACTCGGGGACAAAGTCAAGGGCACACGATGCCGAAGTGGGTGTCTCTGGCCGGCTGTATCGCAGAGGTACACAGCCAGTCGCGATTGATTGATAGATGCTTTTTCGGTTTCCGTAGAGCCGATCTCATTTTATGCTTTGCCAAGAAGCAACTCATCTCCAACCTATGTCAGCAAGGTGATTCAGTGTCTCTGAATAGCTTTCCTTTTCGGATTCGACGCATCCTTGGCCGGGGGGCTGCTGCCGATGTCTGGCTGGCTGACCATCAGGGGAGCGGTGAATCGGTCGCTCTCAAGTTCTTTTTAGAGCCGGTCGAACACGATTTTCTGACTGCGGAGACTCTGCTTCGAGAAACCCGATTGATCGCGCGCGCCGCGCACCCCCACATCCTTCAGGTTCATGGATATGGTCGGTCTGAGAGTGAGATCTGCTTGGACGATGCGGTGGTCATTCAGCCCAACCGATATTACATCGTAAGTGAGTTTATTACGGGCGGCACCCTTGCAAACCAGATCGGTCGATTGGAATGGCCTGAGATTTACCGAACGCTCCGAGACATCTTACTCGGCCTTGCTCATGTACACGCCCAGGGCATCGTGCATCTGGATTTAAAACCAGCCAATATTTTGTTGTCTATACGTGGTGCCGTGATTGCAGATTTTGGTATCGCTAAACGAAGTCGTCAGCTCAGGGGTGATCGGGACACGGGCCTTCAGGGTACGCCCAGCTACATGGCGCCAGAGCAGGGCGCAGTCAAGCCCCATCTATATGGACCCTGGACTGATCTTTATGGGGTTGGCTGTATCGCTCACACACTCATTAGCGGACGTCCACCCTACCAAGCAGATTCCTGGATTGAAATGCTTGCCGAACATCGTCACGCTGCGATCCCTCAGCTTGAAGGACACCATGATGTCCCCCTTGGGTTTGATGCATGGCTAAACAAATTGCTGGCTAAAGATTTCAGTACCCGTTTTCAAAGAGCGTCTGCAGCATTGCGCTATCTCGATGCCATGGCCGGCGATCTTCGCGTCGATTTAGCCGGAGGTACACCGTCGAGCTCTCTGACCCAAGCAGCGCTGGAGACGACCCCAATGGACTCGACGATGATGAGTCCACGCCCTGATTTTGACTACATCAAGGCTGGGTCGACGAGCGGCCTCCCGACGGTCAACTGGACGCATCTAGATTGGACCTTTCCAAAAACACCAAATTGGACGATGAAGACCATTCCTGGGCTCGATCGAACCATCATTGTTTTTGAAGACAATCGGCTCGTGGGTCGAGTGGTTGAGCAAAAACGATTATGGGCTCATTTGACATCGGCAATGACCACTCAGCAAACGCGATTGCTGACCTTGAGTGGAGCCGAGGGTATGGGGAAGACGGCCCTTTGTCGATGGCTTCAGACCGCGGCTCATGAGACGATCGATGCGGATATGCTTAGTCTTTCTCATCGACCCATCGATGGACGAACTTTGAATCCGCTGATCAAAGCCATCGGCGATAAATTTCAATTGAGTCAATACGCTGAGGAAAGGCATGCCGCTATCATTGCTGAGCAATTGGCACTTGCGGCATCGGATCCCCTTGTCTGTGATTTTGCAAGCATCTACGAGGCCGAACAGACCACTGCGTCGACCATGCTAGACCAGGGCGTCATCAGCATTGCTGAGAAGAGAGCGATCCTTGGACGGATGCTCTCGTATATCGCTCAAAAGCGACCCTTTATTCTGGTCATTGATGATGCGCAGTGGGCATCGGGAAGCTTGGGGTTTTTGAAGACATATCTTAATTCCCCTGACGCGGCGCCACTGTGTGTATTGCTCGCTCATGATGGGCAGCTTGTCGACGAATCAAGTCTGTATCCTAATTTCCACTGGCTGGTGCACACTGTGCCCACGGAAGACTTAAAACTACAGCGTTTAGATGAGTCGGAACTCCACGATTGGTTGAGTTCCATGTCCCATCTCGATCCACAGAAAATCGAGCAGTTGATCCCTTTGTCCGAGGGGAACCCACTCTTTGTCAAAGTCATGGTTGTTCAGTCAGCCGAGCTTGAGTCTGCCGAGTTCAGTGCCGACGAGTTTTCAATACGCGACCTAATTTTGCGCCATTTTGAACGTCTCAATCGGAAACTATCCACCCCGGCCAGCGGGGGATTGATGGCATTGGCTATTTTAGGAGAGACCGTCTCTAGCCTTGAGTGGAGGCTCTTGGTCGCGGCCCTTGGACTGGACGATGCGAACGGCGCTCTAGATGAAATTTTGAGGACACAAATCGTGTCCATGAGCGAAGAGAATACCATCAGCTTCAATCATCACGTGTACCAGGCTGCGTGCCTGTCTATCCTTGAGCGTGATGGCAAGCGGATTCAACTACATGCCCAAGCCGCTGCGATCCTCAGTGACTTGTCCAGCCCTCCACAGATGCGCATCGCCCAACATTATGAATCGGCCGAGGCCCCCCTCATGGCGGCTGAGAGTTGGATGGACGCGGCGCTTACTTTTCGTGACTTGACCGATTACAAAAATTTCCAATGGGCGCTTGTTCGCGCAGCTCTGTGTTACCGGACCGCCGGCGTCCGGTTGACGAGTCCAGAGTGGTGTACGCTGAGCGTCTATTGGACCCTATGTCAGCGGGTATTAGGCCGGTCGCATGCTGTGTTGAAACGAATTAAGGGCGTGTGCGCCAGTCTTGAAGAGGCTAAGAATTGGTCCATTTTAGCTATGGCATTTCAGGAATGGGCCCGTATTGAACGGATTTCCCGCAGTGTCTCGGCCGGCTTGCCCCTGCTCCGAAAAGCCCAGGATGCTGCGCAAAAGTCCGGCGAGCTTGACCTGATCATGGGCATAGAATTGACCCTATCAGATTTCTGCCTACTCGATGGCCGTATCACTGACGCCCAGCGGTCACTCAAGGTGCTTCGGCACTTATTCGAAGACCACCCACAAATGGTTTCGGTACGTTGGCACGTGGCCTATTTAGACCGTGAGTCTCGACTTGCCAAGAGTCAAGGCGATCATGTGCGTGCGCTTCGCTACAGTGAGGCTGCATTGACTCGGTGTAGCGATGACTCATCGAAGGCGGCTCGGGCGAATCAGGAAAATGCCGTCGGTGAGATTTGCCGACATCTCGGCTACTTTGAGCGGGCCATTGAGCATTATTCCAGATCCTATGCGTTGAATCAGGAGTTCAACTCCATCGAGCTGGCCTTGCCCGTATACAACATGGCGATGGTTCGCTTTGAACAAGGCCGCTATGACGCGTCTTTTGAACTCATGAAAGACGCTCGCTCAGCGCCCAATCGCGGAGGGAAATTCATGGGGCTCGCCTTTGACCTGGGCTATGTGTGTGCGGGTTTGTGCTCCGGTCGAAGTGATGATTTTAGTGCCTTAGACGAGCGATTGGATGAACTGGCTGTGGGGCCATGGGCCGATCGTGATTTGGTGATCTTACTCGAGTCGGCAATCGGTCATGCAATCGCTGTCGGTAATGGTCCATCCGCGCAGCGGCTGCTTCGCATTTTTGAAAATCAAGTGAGGCTACTCAAATCGGAGGCATATGCGGTTACGTTGGCTGATTTGAGAGTGTCGTTTGACCGTTTTCTGGCCTCTGTTCAGACGTCGTGAGCCGCGGCTTGACTGCGCCCTAAATTCCCACTGTGTTTCATCATCCTTTTTTTGGGCGACTTTTCTTCGCGGTCAGAATCATCTAAGTCCATCGAAACAGGGGATTCACTATGCGCACAAGTGTCGTATCTACACTCCTTATCTTGTCTTTGGCCTGCGGAACTCGCGCGGGCGACGACCGCCCAGTCGAGGCCGCGAGCCCGTCTCCATCTGAGTCGCCAGTGGGTTCGGACACTGTGGGTGCCGACGGGACCAACCCGCTGGACTCAGGTGCCTCTGCCGCGAGGTCTGGCGAACCGATGGCAGACCGTGACGAGGGCCTTGATGGTTCAGGCCGCGCAGACTCCGAGGATTCATTTGTACCCGACCCTCTTGATCCACCCGACCACAGGGCGATTCCAGGTGACGAGACTCGGCAAACATTCATTAGTTTGACCCATCTCATCGACGGAAACCCCATTAAACGACGATACGGAATCGCTGTGACCGATTTAGACCTCGATGGCGATTTTGAAGCCGTCGTGGCTGGGTATGGGGGAGCCAATGAAGTGATCGACTGGAATGGCAGCCGCTTTACTGACGTCGCTCCAGCGGCTCTGAGAGACGCAGAGCGGAGGGCCATTGGTGTTGCGGCCTGCGATGTGTCGGGTGATGGTCAGGAGGAGATTTACTTCCTCAATATTGATCGGTTCGGAGGCTTAGGCGAGGTATCTGACCGATTGTATACGCGCTCTGAAGACTCATGGGTCGACCTGTTCGAGCACCCAGAGAACGTATCGGCTGTCAATCAGTTTGCTGGCCGCTCAGTCGCCTGTCTCGACCGTGATGGAGATGGTCGTTATGGGGTTTTTGTTGCCAATTACGGGGGGCCCATGAAGCTTCTCGAGCTAGAGGGGGACAGGGCTCTCGTCGATTCGGCACCGGAGGCCAATATGGCGCTTACGACCGGGGGCCGCAGTTTGATCGCCCTGCCTGGTCGGACTGGTATCGACCTGTTTACTGGCAATGAAAATGGGCCCAATTTTTATTTCGAAGCTGTTGGCGACGGGCGCTATGTAGAGCGGGCGTCTGAACTCGGTGTGGCCGATGCAAGAGAGACCGTGCGCGGCGTGACACTCCTCGATGTCAATCGCGATGGTCGTCTGGACCTGCTCTACGGGAATTGGGAGGGGCCCCACCGACTGTTTATTCGACAATCTGATGGCGCCTTCGAAGAGCAAATGCCGGCGACGGCCAGCACCCCCTCCCGCATTCGGAGTGTGATTGCCGCTGATTTTGATAACGATGGCCACGAAGAGATTTTCTTCAACAACATTGGGCAGCCAAATCGCCTTTTTCGAAGTGTGAATGACGATTTGATAGAGATCGACATCGGAGATGCCTTGGAGGCTGATGGTCTTGGGACAGGGGCGGCCGTTCTCGACTTGGACGAAGATGGTCGACTCGAGTTGCTGGTCGCTCACGGTGAGTCTGGGGCCCAGCCACTTTCGATTTTTCACTGGGGACAAAATGACAATCATTTTCTTCGGGTATTTGTCCGTACGCCAAATGGCGGTCCGGCCCGCGGTGCCATCGTCACAATCGACCTGCCCGACGGCACAACGCAAACGCGGATGATCGATTCCGGCAGCGCCTATCTATGTCAAATGGAGCCGGTCGCCCACTTTGGTTTGGGCCCGGCGACTGCCGTTTCATCGATCACGGTTACGTGGCCGGACGGAATCCGACGCGTCATACAGGAGGCCACCGTCGATGATCGAATTGATGTCGACTACCCATCCGACCAGTGAGGACAGTTGGTCCATTGATCTAGGCGCGCCGCGCCTGGGTTAGTCGCAACTCTGGGGCGACATCCCTCTGATCCATTCACTGATCAAGGCCACGCCCGCATCGTGGGGTAATCGGTTCGGTATTTCCGGCATTTTGACCTCCGGATCCGCGCTCTTCATGCGATGCACCATGATACTCTTGTCCGGCTCACCGGGCAGAATATCGTGGTAGAAACCACCGGTCGCTTTACCGGCCGCAACGGGACCTTTGCAAATCCCAAAGGCCGTTGGATTGGTCTCAGACGCGAGTAAAACCAGCCCCGATGGCCCGCCGTTGCCTCCGTCTCGATGGCAATGGGCGCAGTTTGAGTCCAGGTAAGACCGTGCACGCTCGGCCACGGATGCAGCGCCGAAAGGGTCGACTAAGTGACCATCAAACCCACGTTGAAGTGGTGTTTTGAAAATTCCTGCCGCGTTGAGATAATCGATCTGTGACACGTTTTGCTGATTTCGGATGACCATTCGGTCCAGCTGACGGGCGACGAGGCCCAGGGGCCGACTTTCTTCATGGCGCTCATGACAATCTTTGCATTGGTTTGTGTTTGGCACGACGTACTGCTGCGATTTAGGGGTCCCATCTTCATCGAGAAAGTCCAGTTCGACCCGCGCGCCAGCCACCTTTCTGACCGCATCGGTCAGAGATGCATTCCAGACGTAGGTATGACCGACCCAATCGTCGTTCTCTTTGATCATGAGCCGTGTTTCGATGGGTTCGATACTGTCTTCTGGTCGGCTGCGGTCGCGGCTATAGAAGAAGTTTTTAATGATGATGGTCCCGCTGGGGTACATCCAGTCTTCGTCACCCATAGGCTCGATGAATTCACCTTGAGGCACGACGATGAAGCGTGCTTTACCGGCATGGTCTGCCCAAAGGGGTGACGTAACCTGGTAGGGAACCACACCATCTCTCGGCGCGAGTTCAGCGATATCGCCAGCAAAAAAATCGAACTCAGATAAGGTTTGAAAGGGGAATTGCGAACTCTGACGAAAGCCTAATCCATCGTCACCGTCGCTAGACCCGCACGCGCCCAAGCATAAGAGCAGAGTGGCCCATAAACTCAGCCGGAGTCCCCTGTAATGATGTGTCCCATGCGCCACGTTGCACGTCTCCGGATCTTTAGTTTTAATGACAGACCCTACATCGGCTTGTTCAGCCGAGTTACTCTGTCCAAAGATTGGGATCCTGGTTGGGAAGTACATCACGGGTGCAATCATACTGCGCAATGTCGCTGGTTTCCACGTTACCGTCGCCCCTAGCCTCAGCATCGCTGCAAAAACTAAAGTCTGGCGGCGTGGAGAACGTGACGCTCTCCCCTTCGTTGAAGCAATTATCAGGGCCCGGCGTATCGCCTTGACAGCCGTCCCAAATGATATCGGGTGCGCCTTCAGCGCCGTCGCAGCTCAGACCGCCGTCGCAGTCGTCGTCGATATAGCAAATTCGGTCGCCTTCGCCTCCGCACTTGCCTTTTCTAGACAGGCCCAAAGCCGAAATGATGCCCTGTGGATTGGACCCATTATCCGCGTATTGATTGTCGAAGACGAAATTGCCTTCTGTATTCCGGTCGAATTCGGGGTCATCGAAGCCACCGAAGATGCCGTCGAGGTAACTGGTCAGAATCACGCCTGCAGAATCATTGCCGGTAATCTGATTATTACTCACTTCATTGTCGTCACTGGCGAGGATAATGACACCACTGCCGCCGGGTACATTGTAGACGAACGCACCAGGCCTAGCGAAGTTTGGCAGATTGTTATCATAGATACGGTTATTGTGGACTTTGGCTCGTTTTCCATCCTTCATCGGCAGTTCAGGCAGATTAAAAATGAGAACTCCGCCCGTGTTGCCGTAGACGTTATTGTCAACCACCTCAGCGTCGACAGAATTCTCAATTTCGATGCCTGCGACATTGCCGGTTACTTCATTTCGTCTGACGATAATATTACTGCTTTGCCCCACATAGATGCCGGCATCGCTCGCGCCGGTCACAAAGCAGTCTTCAACGATCACATTGCGAGATTTAACCGGATACAAGCCGTAGGCGCCATTGTCACTGGACGCCACATTGGTCCAGACCACCCGTAACCGGCGGTATGTAATGTCGCTGACATCCTCTGAGCGAATCCCATCGCCCGGGGCGTTACGAACCTCGAAGTCCTCTAATGTCACTCCGTTACCGGTGATATGCAGTCCATTACTGCCGACATCCTGGTCGGTGAAATCGAGGATGGTTGTCTCAGCGCCCATCCCTCTAATGGTCACACCGTCGACGGAGCTGCTGAGTTCCGTCGTAAATGTAAATGCGCCTTCGCCGATGCAGACCGTGCTATTCGCCTCTGCTTCGATTAATTGAGTTTGAAGTCGCTCTTGGATGTCGTCTGTGCCGCTGACAAAGTAATCGCAGCCCTCCGGTACCGTTTGAGTTGGTGTGCTGGTCGCATCATCGCCGCCGCAGCCAGTAAACACCAAAACGGCTAGATAGCCGACCAGTCGTAAGTCCCGTACCATATCTGTCCCCCGATTGAAGTCGCGGCCTACGATAGCAACTCGACGTTTAATCGTCCAGCAGCGGCGTGCGAGCACTTTCGATGAAGCTACGCCTAGAATTTATTGAGTGAGCCCATTCGGCTGGCTCAAAAAAATATTGAATGTTTGGCACACCTGGGGCGGTTGCCGTACTGTGGTCCGTCGAGGTGGAGTCAAAAATGACGTATAGGAGGGCGACCGTGTATTTGAATCGTTGGGCCGATATCGCAATCATGAGTTTCATCATTATGCTCGTGTCGTTGGGGCAAGCCGTCGCCGATCCCGGTGATGGATATGCCATCATCACCAGCCGAGATACGATTCTTGGCCAGCATCAATGCCATGCACGCTGTGATGTCGATGCAGATTGTCCTGACCAGCAGAGATGCATCACCGTCGATGACTTGGGGTCGATGTGTCTGGCAGGTCGCGCCGAAGACCCCGCACCGACGGGGTGGTCCGGTTGTGAAGCGGACATGGTTTGCGCCGTCGAAACGGTCTGTATCCGTAAGGCTGCCCCTCAACAAATTCAAGCCTTTGTCGATCATAAGCGCGCCCGTGGATTTGACGTTCATCTTGTCGATGAGACGGTCTGGGGCGGTGGAGACGGCGACGGGGCCGCCGATAATATCCGTGCTTGGTTACAAGCAAATTACATCGGATTGAATCTTCGCTACGTCTTGCTTATCGGTGATCCCCGGACCACTGGCGATGTGCCCATGCGTGGCACCAGACCTGCAAATAATGCCCATCAAGATTGGGCTGACAATCCCACAGTTTTCACAGATTTTTACTTTGCTGAACTCGATGGCAATTGGGACTTGGATGGCGATGGCCTTTTGGGCGAGTACGTAGCCGATGTCGCCCGGATCCAAGACGGGTCTCCGGCCTCGATGCATCGTGACAGTCTCGCCGATGACATGGGGCAAGGCGGGGCCAATCGAGATGCTGAGGTTGCGGTCGGTCGGATTCCATTTTACGGGGACGTAGACGCGCTGGACCATATCTTACTCAAGACCATGGCCTATGAGAACGCACCGGCTGACAGCATTGCTTGGCGTCGGTCAGCCTTACTTGCTGCCGAGGGCCAACATCGAGCTTTTTTCGGTGAGTTGATCCGAACTGAGATCTTAGAACCCAACGACTTTGCGAGTTACAGAATCTATGATGTCCACGACTGTTGGGATGACGAACTCAATGAAGACGTTGAGTGCCGAAGTCCCATAGATGGTGTTCCCGAATTCCTCCATTGTAACCCCGCCAATGTCGGCGTAGGTCTGACCGAATCAACACCCGGTTTTGTCAGTTGGCTGACCCATGGTTCCGGTCGAGGTGCACAAGCTGTTATGAATCTTGGCGACGCCCGCGCGCTCAGCGACGAACGGCCATTTTTTACTTTCCAGGCCTCGTGTTCCAATGCTCAGCCAACGGTCACAGAGAATCTAGCCTATGAGCTTTTGAAGAATGGCGCCATCGGAACCGTTGCGGCGACAACCATCTCTCATGGTCCAGGTGCACCCATGCCCAGTTTGCGTTTTGATGCAGGGAATGCAGGCATGGCCTATAACTTTGCTGAGCGTTTAATCACCGAAGGCATGACTGCAGGAGAGGCTCTCGCGGATTTGCGGCGTGACGTGGATGTATCCAATCGATGGTGGTATTGGAAAAATTACCTCACGTTCAATTTGTGGGGTGACCCGTCTCTTGGATTGGATAGCCACGCGCAATTGATAGAGCCGATCCCAGTGGATGCTGGTGCCGAGCCAGACCCCATTGATGGAGGATTGCTATCGGACGCGGCTGATATGACCGTATCGTCTGCCGATGCAGGTGTGACCAATGTCGATATGGCAGGTGTCGAGACTGACTCAGCCGCGCTGATTGATTCAGCCATCGATGCCATAGCAGATGCTCATGAGCCCATATCCGATGGCGGCATCGGTGACGCGCGTCCAAATACTGGCGCCATGGATGCGTCAATGGATTCAGGCCAGACATCTAATTCGTCTAGTCAGGGATGCATGTCGGTCCCCGGTCTGGGCAATCGGTCTCCCATGGGTCTACTCGTCTGTCTTGTCTGCGGGTTTTATCTACTTCGCCGGCGGCGCTTTTGGCGCCGTTACACGTAAGCGCTGAGCGCTCGAGGTCATTGACGGTTCGTTTTAACAATCCATTTTGGCTTTACATGCTCAAATAATTAGCGACTATTGACCTATGCGCGACGCAATCCGTTTTCGACACTTATTTATTGTTTTATGCCTCATCATCCCGGCTTGCGGCGAGGCGGACCATCAGCATCGCAACCATGAACAATTAGCTGAATCTGCCGCTGCACCGGATTCGAGTGAGGTCATGATGCCAAGCGGAGACTACCCTCCCGGACCGTATGGCTTGGCCGTTGGGGATACGGTCGATGATGTCTCTGTCTTTACATCACAAGATAACCTCTTTCGATTATCGGATTTGCATCGAAATGACGACACCCAACTGCTCTTGGTCTTTGCGACGGCGGGCTGGTGTAGCCGTTGCCGTGAGCACATGGAGAGTCTGAGCGCGTTGCACGCTCAATACGTAAATGCTGGCTTACACGCGGTGGTCTCGATTCATGAAAATTCCAATTACCAACCGGCGACCATTAGAGATGCCTTCTTCTTCCGTCGTCAGTATGATCTGCCCTTCGACGTCTTAGCCGACACTGACGCTCGTTTTGTCGAGTTTTTCGATGCTTTTTCGCCTCCATTGATCGTGGTGATCGATTTAAAAACAATGGTTGTGGAGCATCTGGCGGAGAGCTGGAATTATGACCAGATGGTGGACCTGATCGTGGCCCACCTATACGATGAATAGAGGCCCACTTGCACGTGCAAGACAGAGGCACCTTGGCTCCCTCGAGTAGACTGTCAACCCCTTTCGTTTCATTGTACTGGCGCGCCATGCTCGAACTTCGGTATATAGGTCGCTGATGAATTAATCCAGGTGAGGTCGGGTGAGTATGAAAAAGTATGTAAAGGCAATCGTCGTCGGTGTTTTGACCATGAGTCTCGGAGTCGGCTGTGGTGGTGATTCCGATGAATCGAGCCAACCCGAGCTGGCTTTTGTTTTCTCTGCTGCGCCAGCGACCGCGTTTTCAGGTCCATTTCCCAGCGATTTGCTCATGGACCCTGACAGTGGCTTGATTCGGCCAGGGCTGCTGTCAACGGACTTAAGAGCACAAGGGTTTACAAATCAGCCAGCCAGCGAACTCTTTGAAAGCCGCATGGCCGCACGCAATGGATTTGGCGTAAACACGGTGACGTTTTTTCCCATCGATGCACAGCTCGATGAAGCAAGTTTGCAGGGCAAGGCATTCATGGTTGGCGTCGGCGGTGCAGACCAAGGGCGGCAACTCGAGGTGAGGCCCTTTTGGAGTGAAGAGGCCCAAGCCGTGGGTGTCGAACTGCTCTGGGGCCAATACACTGTGCCTGGAGCTCGTTATGCCGTTTGGATCGAAGCGGGCGTTCAGACCAGTGAGGGCACAGTCGTCCAGGCCCATCCAGAATTTGTGCAAGCGTTGTCAGGACAGAGCTCGGACGAACACGCTAATATGACCTTCGCCGGTGTCTCCGACATGATGACAGACATCTCCGATGGCGACGTGGTTATGGCCACCGTGTTTTCTACAGAAGCGCCTTTCGACCATGTCAAAGGACTTCTAGATGGACTTGATGGCTATGCGTTAAGCCCAATTTCAGAGAAGGTCATTTGGGATGAAGACAGCCAAGACTATATCTCAGGTGGATTGATTACCGGTGATGGTCTGGCGGGCTACTTTGGCATAGCCGAACCGCCTTTTGAAAACACCCCAGGCTGCTGGACGGAGGGGAACCGAGATGCGGCTGCCCAACTAGACGATGTCGACGGTCGCTATACAGGCGGGAGTTTTTACAAAGGCATTGGCGCCGTCATCAATGGCAGTTTTAAAGCACCGGCGCCCAACTGGATGATGGACGGCGACCAGCTTAAAAATATCGGTCATCAGTTCGATGACGATGGTCAGCTGCTTTGGACTATGGAGACTCTGGTCCCCTTTACATTGCTCTTGTGCGAGAGTCATCTAGACGCGCCATCGGCGCTTCCTGTGTCCATTTTTAGCCATGGCGCCACTCGCAATCGCGGTGGCGTGATCGCCTATGCTGCCGCCAATTGTTTGAATGGCATGGCGACCATCAGCATCGATTTTCCCTACCATGCAGGCCGGGCGTTTCCGGTCGGTCTGCCCGACCAAAACCTAGTTGTACCAGGCGGTGTCGATGATTTTAATCGTTATACGTCAAAGGGCCCTGGCGACGAGGGCTATGTAGCCGATTTGATTCCAGACGGTGCCAGTGCGGTGGAATCTGTCGGAAAACTACTGGGCATCAATGATTACTTTGACCCAGCGATCGCCGAGGCAAATACCTTGGGTTACATGCTCGATACCTATATGGCGCTCCGATATCTTGTCGAAGGGGATTGGACGCCCTTCGTACCTGGTCTGAGCTTCAACGGTGACCTTCTTTTTCAACAGTCCAATAGTTTTGGGGCCGGCCTGACCCTTGGCTTGGGTGCATTGACCGACCGTTTCAAGGCGGTGGTTTGGGGGGCTGCATCGGCGGGTCTCATGTCGCCGTCCGTTCTCACAACACCCGATTATGGCCCCTTGGCCAATGGCATCATTATGCAGGTTCTTGGTCTCAAGATGAATGAGACCCAACTTCAAGCCGAAAGCCAACGATCACCCATGTTGTCTATCTGGCAATGGCTTATCCAGCGGTCAGACGCTGGCGTTTGGGCGCCTCTGGTCCTGCGGGACCGGCAAGGGCCTGGCGCTGTGTCGGTCTTTCATACCAACGGTAGCTGGGATTCGACTTTGGCATCGACAGGCCAGTTCACCCTGACAAATGCTCTCGGCGCACCTGTCTATCGTGCTGATGGCTGGACCCTTGACACGACTATTCCCGATGTCCCTGACAATTGGGGCGAACTTTATTCAGAGCCAGTTCGCGACAACGTGATGGTCAATGACTCTGTGGTGACCGCAGCGACCATTCATTGGTCTGAGAGTGGTCACGTCTACACGACACGACCGGTGACCTATTTGGCCTTTGAAAAGGTCTACCCACCTGTGGTGCCCCTCGATCCTGTACAAGCATTCAAAACGCCAATTTGCGCTCACCATGCAACCGTCGTGAGGTATTTTGGCGGTTTCCTTGCCGGTGAAGGCCAAGGTGAGATTGTCATGCCCGAAGGGGACTGTGAATCGCTCTACGGTGCCGCTGAGTAGAGATGGAATAGCCCGCAGGGTCTCTCATTTTGGCTGTCAATTTACGCGCTTAGATTGCCGGGGCTAAATCGTCGACCATCACCAGGCCCTCATCTGTTGGTCTGACGGGCCTTATTTCACTGCGGTCATGGGTCTTTAATCGATGCGTCCACCGCCGCAATAAAGTAGGGAAATGCGGGTCCCGGGCTGGTGGCATACTGGGGCATTCCCGGCCCAACAGTCTGGCCGATTCGCCGGTTCACACCAGCCGCCTCGAATGCATTCACCGGCGTCTGAACACGGTATGTTGTTTGCGACGCAGCCTTCATCGACCGTGCCATCACAATCTTCGTCGTTATTATTGCACTCTCGAGATTCTTGTCCGGGTGCGCCGGGCTGGCACGAATCCTGAATTTGGCCATTGACGCACGCGGTCATGCCCATCGAACTGCATTCGCCGACACCACAGAGGGTCCCGCGGCTGCCAAAGTCCTCGTCCGTCTGGCCATCGCAATCGCTGTCTCGATTGTCGCAATCATCGGGTCCGCGGAGAGCCTGACCAGGGATGCATTCGTCGACGAGATTGCCATCGATACAGCGTCTGACACCGTCTCGTCGGCAGATGCCCTGTCCGCAGACAATGCCCTCATTTACGGCGTCTTCATCGACCTCTTGATCGCAGTCATTGTCGAGGCCATCGCAGATGTCAGGCCCATTGCAATCATTGCCAGCCGGAATGCAGCCTTGGCAATTTGGGTCACAGACAAGACCGTCCGGGCAGACATCGAGGCAAGACCCATCATCTTGCTCATGACACTTGTCGGGCCCTAAGTCGACGCAGCCTGCACAATTGACGTCGCAGACTTGTCCATCAGGGCACTGATCATCGCAGGCGCCCGCTGCATCTAAGTTACATGGACTTGGCGGGACATCATCGACACAGGCAGAACAGTCCGCATCACAACTCTGACCGTCTGGGCAGGTATCGATGCACCGCCCTGTGCGTCGGTCTAGATTACATCCAGCAGGAGGGCAGTCTTCATCGACAGCACCATCGCAATCTGTGTCGCCATCACCACAGTCGTCAATGCCTCCTTGAGGCTGACCTGGTTGGCATGAATCGATGATTTGACCATTGTCACAACGTGTCTGGCCGAAAGCCTGGCAAATACCCTCACCGCAGACCGTATTGTTCGGTAAAAAGTCTTCATCGACTTCGCCGTCGCAGTCCGAATCGCGACTATCGCAAATATCTGGTCCTGGGATGGGTTGTCCAGGTTGACAGTCGTCGATCCAATGGCCGCCCTGGCAGAGTCGTCGTCCGTCTCTCGCACAAATGCCTTGACCGCAGACGACGCCCTGCGGCAGTGCGTCTTCATCGATTTGGTCGTCACAATCATTGTCCAGCCCGTCACATACGTCGGGGCCATCGCAGTCGATGGGGTCCTGGATGCAGCCTTGGCAATTGGGATCACAGACAGTCCCCGGGGGGCAGAGGTCGCGGCATTCGCCATTGGCTAGGGGTGAACATTTGTCTACGCCCATTGGTGTGCAGCCATCGCAGGCGAGATTACAGACTTGGCCCTCAGGACATTGATCGATACACCGGTTGGTATCGGGGTCGATTGCACAGAGTCCACCGACCATCCCACCGGCACCGCCAGCGCCGCCCATACCGGCCGCGCCACCTTGGCCGCCAGCGCCGCCCATACCAGCCGCGCCGCCTTGACCGCCAGCGCCGCCCATACCGGCTGCACCGCCTTGGCCGCCAGCGCCGCCCATACCGGCTGCACCGCCTTGGCCGCCAGCGCCGCCCATACCGGCTGC
>PCCS01000029.1 GCA_002731825.1 Myxococcales bacterium | reverse complement strand
CAAAGAAGGCCGCTCCAAAGAAGGCCGCTCCAAAGAAGTCTGCAGTGAGTCAAACACGTAATTCGAAAACACTCACCGAGGCCGAACAGGCTCGAATCGAAGCGGCTGAGCGACAGGCTAAACTAGATGTCGAACGTGCTGAACGGGAAGCAAAGCAGAAGGCGGCTGAGGCCCAGAGACGTGCTGAAGCTGCAAGGCAGAAAGCCAGAAATTCTGCAAAATCGGAGAAGCGAGCTAAGAAAGCATCCGATATCCTGAAAGAACAAATTGAGCAATTGGCCAAGCAAGCACTCAAAGCTGTGGCAAAGAAAGTGGGTAAAAAGGCTAAGGAGAAAGCCCAAGAAAAGCTATTTGACTTGGCTAAGCAGGCGCTTAAGGCCGCAAGAAAGAAATAGGGGAGCTGAGCCTTGAGAGTGCCATTCTCTTTGATCTTATCTAGCGACGGGCCTATGGGTTGACCATCTACCTTCTAAACGAGGCCATCGCCTTTCCGGATCCACGAAAGACTGACGATCCCTCTGGTATTTTGGCTGTCGGGGGTGACTTATCCCCCGCTCGCCTCTTACTCGCCTATTCCCTCGGTATTTTCCCTTGGTATGATGACGCATACTCGCCCATTCTGTGGCATTGCCCGCACGATCGGTTTGTCATCAGACCAGATCATTACCGGCTTGGTCGAAGTCTGAGAAAAGCCGTCAATAATTTTGAGGGTCAATTTAGCTACAATCGATCTTTTTCCGAGGTTCTAGAATTATGTGCATCGGTTCCGCGCCATGACCAATTGGGTACTTGGCTCAACGCCGAGATGAAAACAGCATATTTAAAACTACACCAATTGGGTTATGCCCAATCCGCTGAAGTGTGGAGAAATGGTCGCCTCATCGGTGGTCTTTACGGTGTGACCTTAGGCGCTGTTTTCTTTGGAGAATCGATGTTTTCAGTAGAGCCTGCGGCGTCCAAGGCGCTATTCGCGGCGTTAGCGCCCCGGCTCTGGGCGGCGGGTTACCAGCTGATTGATTGTCAGATTTACACCGAACATTTGGCCCGTTTTGGGGGCCTTGAAATTGAGCGCGACACATTTTTATCGGAACTCAAGACAGCCTTAGCTGCAAAGCCTGAGGCCATTTGGCCCGCCTCTGTCAGCTGAGCTATTCACGTACGAGTAGCCCGCCGTCGATGTTCAGGTTGGCCCCCGTCATCCATGGATTGGCCAACGCATGAACAACCGTCGATGCGACATCCGACGGCCTCCCCAGCCGCCCGATGGGATGGAGTCCCATCGCATAGTCATGATGATCTTGGGCTTTGGCCGAGTCTTGCTCTGAGGTGGTCATCGCTGTCGGGACAATGCCAGGTAAAACCGCGTTTGCTCGAATGCCCCGTGGGGCCAGCTCCAACGCGAGGTGCTGTATGACCGAGAGCAGGGCGGCTTTTGAAGCGGCATAGGCTGCAGCGCCCGGTGCAGGCCGTTTGGCAAGGGTGGATGCGACAGCAACGATCGCCCCAGGGCCAACGAGGCGGTTTGCGAATTCCGTCGATAATAGGACTGCGGCCAAGGTGTTCACGCGCCACAGGTCGGTCCATGTCTCGACAGACCACTGACTGCACATTTCATGTCGATACTGTCCTGCGTTGAGGACGAGGCCGTCGATTGGACCGACTAAATCGAACAAACCCTGAACGTTGTCTGTTATGTCCCAAGCGTGAACGATTGCGCCAAGAGCAGCCGCTGCCTCCAAGGGTTGAGGTCGCCGGCCAACTACAATGACGTCGCGATTTAAGTCTCGCAGGTGCCTAACGATGCCAAGTCCAATCCCTGTTCCACCACCAGTGACCAGAATGCGCTTTGGTAAATGCTCATTCATTGCGACTGCCATATGCGCTCATCCTCAGGAATAAAGGGCGGGTCATCGATGCAGAGTAAGCTGGCTTGTGTGGCCCCATGGTTTTGATAGCCATGTATATGACCCATAGGCCATGCCAGGGTTTGACCCGTGTCAAGATGCGTCCGTGTCTGATCTGGACCGAAGACCTCAAGTCCTTTGTCTAAGACCAATTCGGCTTCTCTCATCACTTCATGGTGATGGGCTGGCAAACAGTGCCCAGGCCCAATATTGAGCCGATAAATACCCACCCGCTTGGTCTCGTAGACAACATCAACACTGCCCCATTCCTTCGTTTCCTGCTCGTATTGCACGTCGTGGATGGTCCGCCGTCCCTGCACGGATGCCAACGTGGACCCAGGCAATGCACTGAATTTTGTCAGCCTGACATCAACAGAATTGATCTCTGGTTTGTTTGAGTCCAAAGCGGGCAGCAGCAACCAGTGTTGGATGGCACATACGGCGGATTCCAATAAGTAAAATTGGCATTTCTCCAGTATGAAAGTCACATCACGTGCAACGTCAGCATAATTCAGCGTCAAGGGTAAATCATCCTCTCTCGCTGCTTTCGAGACATCACACTCAACGGCGATATCAACTCGGATACGCTGAGCAATGTTGCGCTCATGGGACCAGACTCCTATGAGGCAATCGACCTCCAAGTTGTCGATATTGATGGTCATGGTCGTCAAATCTCGCTCCTACTTTTGCTCAAAATCGATAAAGCAATCAGACGGCTCAGGCGCGGCCTCAATAACACCGATGGTTTTTAACTGTTCACCGAGCCGTGTCCAACGTTCAAGATTCATTTCGCCGAGGCGTTTTGCATCGCCGCGAACATAAGGAGTAATTTTCTCAGCCGCGAGATTCATTGCGCGGAGACTCATTGCCGGATTCATCTTCGTCAGTTCAATGTTGGTCGCCTTGGGATCAGCCAAGTAACTGTTCCAGCCACGGGCCAAAGCGCGTTGTACGGCCGCGACGGTGTTCGGATTGTCTCTTAAAAAAGCGTCGTTGGTCGCGAGAACCACCGAGTACGGGTTGAACCCGCTTTCGGAGACGGGAAACACCCTGGTGGAGATGCCATCCAATTCCAATGTGATTGGCTCCGCAAAAACGAAGACCGCCTGCGCCATATCAGCTCGCCGCTTAAACTCTGTGAGGCTACCACCGCTTTGTACAAGGCTTCGGCGAGTCTGACCATATCTGTGATTCAGCCAGCGAACGAAGGGAAGACCTGCTTCAACAGCAAGTGGTCCTGACCCAATCCACAGTCTTTCTAGAGAGCCGGGTGCGCCCTCAGTCCGAGTCACAATGCCTCGAACGAAGCGATCAAAATTGGCATAGACCGCCACGATAGGCGCCCCCTGGGCACGCATGGTAACAATCTGCGCACCGCTGACGATGGCAAACTCAACTTGGCCCGTGGCGACCAACTGCGGCGATGCAATACCTGGCCCCCCCTTGATCAAAGTGACATCAAGTTTCTCATCCTTGAAATAGCCCTTCAATTCAGCCTCGTATAGTCCACCAAACTCCGGTTCCGGAACCCAGTTGAGCTGGATTTTCACCTGTTTTTTCTCGTCCTGCTGAGCTGGCTTGATGGGTTTATCATGTGCGCGATTCGACACCATGCTGGACCGCAAATCCGGTGTCGAAAGAGCATAGATGGTCAACCCCAAGACGCCGATAAAAAAAGCGAGGACAGCACGCTGCTCAACCACGTTTTTTCGCTGAGCTCTCTGTCCATCGGTCGGTCGAGTCGATGGATGCCAGGGTGATAAAAGCACGTGGGCAAACAAGGAGACTATCGCAAATAGACTGAAGCCGACAGCCGCCGACAAAACAACCGCTGCAAAGACCAAATCGAGAGCGCTGTTGCGCAGTGCCGCGGCGATGATGGCACCCAATGGTGGCGAATCAAGGACCCCACTCACCAGCTCGCCGACAACCGCACCGATAACAGCAAGGCCCGCTGCAACCCGAAGGCCTGTGCAAATTTGTGGAAGAGCGCTTTGGATCCCAAGGAGTCGCCATCGCTGAATTGGCGTGGCTCCGTACAGGTCAAAGACATCTCGGTGTTGAGGGTTCACGCCTCCGAGACCGTCAACTGTACACGCAATAATTGGAAAAATTGCAACGATGCAGGCCGATGCTGCAACACCGGAAATACCATAACCAAACCAGATGTTAAGCAAGGGCGCCAAGGCGATGATCGGAACCATTTGCAAGAGATTCGCCAAGGGATACAAGCCGCGTTTCAAAACGCCGACCGATGCGAGAACAGTGCCAGATAAAATCCCCAAGATGGCTGCGATGACAAAACCGAGGATGGCCGCATAGGCGGTTTGTTGAGCGCCTAAAAACAAAGCCCCAGACTGAGAACTATCAGAAAACAAAACCAGTAAAACATCACTGGGTGCAGGAAGCACATAACGGGGAACATTCAACAGGCGAACGCAGTCTTCCCAAAGAACTGCGCACAGTGTGGCGGCAAGCAAAGGTGAGCTGGCGCGTTTGACGATATCTCTCACGCGACACTCCCCTCACAGACGGCCAGCATGCCATGAGCCAATGCAACCCATTCGGCAAAGGCTGCAGTCGAGCGGATGGCTGGAGTTCTTGACTCTAATTCGACCTTAAGGCTCTCGGTTATCCGCCCGGGATTGGCAGCCATGAAGTGGACGTCTTGGCCCAAATAAACAGCCTCGGTGAGTGAATGGGTCACCATGACGATGGTGACGCCAGTCTCGTGCCACAGCCTGAGGAGCTCATCATCCATGCGCACCCGGCTAATTTCATCGAGGGCGGCAAAGGGCTCGTCTAAAAGCAGTAGCCGAGGACGAGTGACCATAGCCCGTGCAATGGAGACGCGCATCTGCATACCGCCAGACAATTGATGGGGTAATTTAGCTGCGTCAGTCTCAAGACCGACCAAGGTCAGGGTCTCGAGAGCGAGAGATAAGCGGCGTTCAGACGAAAGACCTTTGAGTTCCAGCGGCAAGGCCACGTTGTCGATGACACTGCGCCAAGGCAAGAGTCTGGGCTCTTGGAAACAGTATCCAATGCCCTCCGACATCTGCGAGCGGACATGCCGATTATTAGCCTGAAGTTCAAGACGGCCTTCAGTGGGTGAATCAAGTCCGCCCATGAGCCTAAGTAACGTCGTTTTCCCACATCCAGACGGACCCACTAAAATAGAGAGCGATCCCGGCTGGATGACCAAATTAATCCCATCGAGAACAAGGCCTGAATCAAAACGTTTCGACACATTCTCGATCTGAATGCCAAAGGGGGCTGATGGTCTACTTTCGCTCAAAATCGGTCCTTATCGTCGAGTGGGTCTGAGAATACAGCCTCCGACCAAAACGGACAATACCAGACAAAGAGAGCGTGTCAGCATCGGATGGCCGACGGGCACTGGCTCCTCAAATCGCGGCGCCTGTCCTAAAAAGAATAGTCCGGATTATAGAGCCATGTTCACGATTCAAAAAAAGCGCGAATCTCATCGGCTCGTTGATGGGCGTCAGAACGACCTATCTCTATGAGTCGTGCAGCATAATCACCATCGAAGAGCACATATGAGGCAAGATCGAGTTCCCAAGTTGCGCTCTCTCGAGCCGCTCGACGGAGAAACCAGTCGCCGACGCGGCCCAAGCCGCGCCTGGGACCCATTTGCCGCAAATGCTGCCCAGCAACCTCGCCCAGATCGTGTGATGGACTAAAGACCAAGGTGTCCAATTGTTGATACGGCATGCCCCGCGTGTCTATGGTCACCCGGTCGACCTCACCTCTGGCCGACTCATCAATGGCTTCATCCAGGACATCTAAAATTCGGTTCAACCGGCGAAGCACCTGCAGGTCATAGTTCACGGGATCAAGCAAAAGTGCGTTTAAAACCTTACCGAGTAAGGTGACGGGACTGGGATAGGGTGCAGTCAGAGATGGGTCCGGGCCTGTCGATGTCCGGTGAAGTAGCGAAATGACAACCAGTTTTTCAGCCCCTCCTCGAATGGCGGGCGCGATGGGCGTATTGAATCTCAAACTCCCGTCGCAATACCATTGACCCGAAATACTTCGGATCGGAAAAACGAAAGGAATCGCGGCCGATGCGAGGACTGTGTCCGAGGTAATTCTGGTCTCCGTCGCTGTTCGCCTTGGGTCCCGCGATGGCTTAAATGCCCGGTCCGGAGCTGATTCTACGAAGAGGGTTGTCTGCCCATCATAGACTCGCAGCGCTGTGACAACCAACGAGTCAACCACGCCAGTTCGAATATTTGAATGCAAGCGGTCCCAAGGTATTGCGGATTCAACCATATCTTCGAGGGCGTCGGCATCGAGCAGGGCACGACCCCCGAGACGCCGTTGGCGACCGAGCATCCGTTGCTTTAAATCCGACAGACCAAATAGGTCGAGTCTGAAGTGGGCCGCGAGATTCAATTGACTCCAAACCTCGATCAATTGACGGGTACCCATGTCGCCACGTTGAGCATTGGCTGCGAGAAAACTGACATTAATCGCACCCACCGACGTGCCGGTGTACACTTGAAATGGCGCGTCATCCTCAGGTCCCAGACCCAGAACTTCGACCAGACCAGCGATCACACCAACTTCGTAAGCGCCCCGGGCACCACCACCCGATAATACGATTCCTGTCTTGACCGGTTTGGTCATCGAGCCTCCATCTTGGTCGCCGCTCATCTCCAGTCTAACAGCAGTTCCATCCAGTTTCCTAAATGCTTGAACTTTTGCTAGTGTCGTCTGGGCGGTTGGGAGCCCTCAGTCATTCAGTCCCAGGGAAGTGTGAGGCATGGCGGAAGAGATTAAATTAGACATCATCGACGTGGCGGGAACGCCCTCGACGATGGGTGAACAACAGGGCGAAGCATTGCGGACTCGAATCCATGAATTTGTCGACGTGCGCATGGCTGCAGTTCATCAATATGCAAAAGATCGTGGCCGCGAATCCGCTGATGGAATCCTTGGCGTTGGCACTGAAAGCCTCGAGATCTATGCGCAATGGGATCCTGAGGGCTATGCCGAGCATGTGGGCATTGCTCGGGGTTCAAATATCGACCCGGTTTTGCTTTATACAAGCACCAATATGACGGATATGCGCGACGCTTTACTGCTCAAAGATGGTCTTCGCCCCCCCGCTGATGATGAAGGCTGTAGTTCGCTCATGATTCCGAGTCATATGACGAAAGGCGGCCTCGCCATCGTTGGCCAAACATGGGATCTCAATCCCCCGGATATCGACTACGTCGTGGCCATCCGCAGACGTCCCGACTCCGGACTCGAAACGTGGTCCGTGACCTGTGCAGGCTGTTTGACACTGATGGGATTGAACAGCAGCGGCGTCGCTGTCGGGACGACCAACATCAAAACCTACGGCTCAAGACCAGGCGTAGGCTACCTTTCAGTGCTTCACAGCATGTTGCGGTCTCACACAACAAAGCAAGCCAGTAACCGGCTGCTGTCAGCACCAAGAGCGGGTGCTCATGTGTTCTGGGTCGCTGATCCAACTGATTTAAGAGAATATGAGACAACCCCTGACAGTTCTATACTCAGAGAGCCCATCGATGGGGTGGTCTGCCATACCAATCACTGTCTCCATGACACCCACATCGCAAACCAAGCCGAGGCCCGTTCGAGCAGCAGCGGCAGCCGACTCAAGACCATCAATCGTCTGCTCGCCGATGGGGACCATGATATCGAATCCGTAAAAACCATCTTTTCAGACAGAAGTGAGGGCTTTGACAGCATCAATCGCTATCCAGAAGATGGACAGGGCACTGCAACAAACTCGGTTTTCATCGCGAGGCCGGCGCAACGCGAAGCATTTGCATGCCGGGGTCCAGCCGACCGCGGTCGCTGGTATCATTTAACATTCTAAGTGTGCTGACTAACGCACGCACTCTACACGACTGCTTAGAGCAAGAATAACCCTGTACCTCCCAGGGCTAAGCAGTACCAGCCAAAATGGGCGAATGCTCCGCGCCGAACCACGAGCATCAACATTCGAAGTGCCAGGATGCCAACGATGAAAGCAACGGCTGCGCCAAGTCCAAGAGACGTCCACGCTGTCGAGGGCAGTTCTTGCCCTAACAATTCCAGTGACTTGAGGACGGATGCGCCCGCGATAACGGGCAGGGATAGGAGGAAGCTGTAACGGGCAGCGTGTTCTCGTTCAAGGCCTAAAAACAGAGCAACAGCGATGGTACTTCCAGACCGAGACACCCCGGGAATAATAGCGACCGCTTGGGCAAGCCCAATCACAAGACCCGAGCCTAAAGACACCGTTTTAGATCCCCCTGAAAAAACACGGGTAAGAAGAAGAATAAAGCCCGTGGCAATCAAGGCGGTGCAAACGAGTCTCACCGAATTAAAGGCACTCTCTAATTCGCTTTTAAACAACAACCCAATGATGCCCGCTGGGATGCATCCGATCACAATAGCCGCAGCGAGTTTTAGCTGTGGATCGTGGCGCAGAGCATCTGGGATTGAACTCGGTTTGTTGAGCGCCTTTAATGTGGTGAAAACCAGGTCCTTTATATCGGTCCAGAAAACCACCATGACGCTCAGTAAAGTCCCAAAGTGGACAGCGACGGCAAACGCATCAGCCGCGAGGCCTTTTTGCTGAGAAAGGTCTAACACCTCGTGGGCTAAAACGAGGTGTCCACTGGACGAGACGGGTAAGAACTCCGTCAGGGCTTGGACCAAGCCCAGGATAATTGCAGACAATGGATCCATGGATTACGCCCTAGGCCTAGGCCAACACCCAATATAAACGCGCCCCATCATCGTGTGCATAGGCCCACCACTGTGATGGACATCTCTACGTCTAATCATTGTGTTGATAATCATCTGCACCCGGCCCAATAGGTTGGCCGTAACTGAACTCGATGAAGTACCCATCAGGATCTCGAATGCCGCAGTAGTAGCCGACTGGAAAGGGTTCTTGGCGCGGCGCCCAAACCAAGCAATTGGCGTCTTTCGCGTGTTCGGCGAGCTCATCGACCGCAGCTTTCGAATCAAGGGCGAATCCAAGATGACTGTAATCTTTCTCGGCTTGCGGAGGCCGCGCATCCCCGCGCATAAACACAAAGATGAAGTCGCCTTCCCGTCCGGGTTCAGCCATCCATACAACTCGACGAGAAGCCTGACCACGGTCGTGTATGACAATCATGCCACAGAAATCTCGATAGAAGTCGATGGACGCATCCAGATCGCGAACTTGGATGGCAATGTGAGTCAAGCGAATCATAGGAATAAGGTAAAACCAACCAACCGATCAAAGGGGCTAGTAGATGCCGCGTTCACTGGGTAAACCGTATCCTAAACTATGATACATGTCGTTTAGGAATGCGGGTAGAGAGACAAAATCAGCCAATTCAACGCAGTTGAGATTGGCCGCACAGGTGCACCCTATATTGCTGTCAGGCCCACAGGTCTCCGACGGCTGAATTCGTCGATCATACTTGACCAGAGGTTGCCCATCATCACCCATGACCGGGATATACCAGTCAGGCGTACCGTCATTATCGAGGTCGGGGCCATCTGCGACTTCGTAGGCGCGAGCCAAAATCTGATTGGCATACTCGAGCATTCGAGCGGCAATGCCTTTTTGGACCCGGCGACCAAAGATCTCTTCAGAACCAAAGGTCTTTGCAACATATTTACGGCCGCTCGGATTATGGAACTCGATTCGATTTTCAAATCCAGGGTCGGCATGCTGGCCCAATTCCCATATGGCCATCATATCCAGCCACTTTTGCTTCTGATTGGCTGGGAGGTAAAGGAGAGTCCATGCGATGAGAAACTTTTGCTGCTCAAAGCCAACTTGTGGATCCAGGGGCACTGTGGACTCAAAATCCAACGCGGCAAATTCATCGCCATTTTCGCTACCAACGGTATCGCATACCGTTGTGCCAGCATTGGGAAAACAAACCCGGGGTTCAGCGCCCCACCAACTCACCCAGCCAATGGGT
Organism: Myxococcales bacterium; assembly: GCA_002731825.1. Lineage (GTDB taxonomy): Bacteria > Myxococcota_A > Bradymonadia > UBA7976 > UBA1532 > UBA1532. Next base: position 21,416 of record PCCS01000029.1, on the reverse strand, counting down.
TGGGTCGGGTAGCCTTCGGCATCGACCAAGGGGATTCCACGATCGTTGGCAACAACCCTTGGTCCCTTGATGAAATCATCACCGGTCAGGTTGTTGGCCAATAAACGGCGAAATCCGTCCGGAAAGAGGTCTGCCAAACTGACGGCACGATATCTCGGGTCAACAAAATCTGTGCGGCTTGCGCTGATGAAATTGTCAGCGGATTCTGTAAACAAGAATGGACTCCAGATCTTCTCATAGTAAGACCCCGCATTCACTGTGTATTGGTTGTTATATTCACCCTCATCGTCGGCCAGTTGATTTTCTACCGGCCGGCCACCTATGCCCACAGCATCGTAGTACCCTGTCGGGCCATTGGGGATGTTGATCACGGTCCGCGGTTCGCCGCTAAAGAAAAATGCATCCCGTTTGCTTCGCGCAACCTCGTCAACGGCAACTTTGAAGTGAGGGCCAAACTCCGGTCGAGCAAGCATTCGGCTGAAGTGGTCAAAAGCCATGCTGGCTGCGAGAATATTATTGGAGAAATTCGCTTGGGCCACCAACGGCCAGGATTCATCCATGTTAAAACCTTGACGAGCCAAAGATGTCGAAAAGATATTTCGATATAAGCCAAGTCCCTTAGCTGCGTCTCTCATTTTACCATTGAAGCGGCCAAGAGACGAGTTCGCCGCACTGCGAACGCTGAATGTCGAGCGACCTCGCCGATAATTCGTAAAGATGTGGTCGACTTCCTGTTTGGCGATGAGAAAGTCGAAGAGTTCATAGGCATCAGCGCCGTTATCGTGACGATAGACGCTCAAATTACCTGTATCGGCCCATGAATCAGTCCCAAATCCATACGGAACACGAATTCGAGCTTCGGGGTCGACCGCGGGTCCCGCGCGAGACGCTGCGTCGTCGGGCCTCAAGCGATCCCAGGCAACGTAATCGACCGCACGCGTTCCGCAACGAGTGTACTCGTCATCGACAGCAACCAAGCGGCCATCAAGGACAGGGTGCCAGCGGCCATCAACGGCTTCATTCCACCCGGCTGGAATATATTCGGCTGGGTCGACCGCTCGACAATTATTGATCAAGCCATAGGTCTCATTGAGCTTTGAGTAATGAACGGTGCTGTTGGAGTTCTCGAACCAAGTGAATCCCAAAATACCGCCAAAGTTGTCCATTTTATTGAACAACCCAAAGGCTTTATTCGAATTGGCGCTCAAATCGTCATCAGCGAAAACGGCAACTGTCTCGCCATAGAACATCCGGGCCGCCGCAAAATCATAGGCACCGAGGCCCATGAAATCCTGAGTAATTTCTCCAGCGTAGTCCATCACCGAGCTGTGCATGAACATCGCTTGTAAATTGTTTCGCTCGCCTTCGGTCACCGGGTCAAAGTAGCGAGGTCCAACGCAATCACTACCATCGCTGACATAGGAATCGCATTCCTGTGTGACTTGACCATTTCGAGTCCTCAACTGCCAATACTGCGGGCGATAATTGAATGAATCCGAGGAGCTCACAAAATTATGCCTCAGACCGACGCTGTGTCCCATCTCATGCATGATGACAGCGGTATGCGCCCGCTGTGCGATATAATTCCGCATTTTCTCTGCTCGGTCTTGCTGTTCAGCTTCAGACTGCGATGGATCGAAGTTTCCAAATTTTGATTCGAGAACATCGGCGAGACCAGCCATGGCCAAGGGCGCCGGTGCCTCATGACGTATGCAGGCCCCTCGCTCACCAAGAGCCATTTCCTTCAGATGATTTAACCGACGAGCAAAGGTTGGATTGGCACCGCGGAGGGGGCTGGACATGTCGAGAATAGCATCGGTCATCGGCAAGCCATCGACACCCGTCATTTGCTGAATCATAGGGGTCATCAATTGCGCTTCAACTTCCGTCCCTCTGAGAGATGCAGCCCGCGCCGCAGTAATCGCCTCGACTTGGCTCGGTGCGTCCATACTCATTCGTACATCCTGCATCTGATGGAGTAGCTCATGAGACGCGGTCCGTAATTCCGGAGACATTGTCGCCGACTTCATGGCATGCGCATGACCGCCGGAGAAGTCTGCGATGCGCTGCAGCAAGGCATCTTTGTCTACACCCGGCGAAAAACGACCGCCCGACGCCGCTGTCGACGCCTCGGACCATCGTCGAACGTATTCGCCTTCAGTGATTTCTTCGGTCTCGAGCTCTTGCTTGATGAACCGCATTTTATCGACGACGCGTTGGGACCAAAAATCATTAACCCAAGACCATACATTGATGCTGGCCGAAATGGTTTCTCCCGTCAGCGGGTCTTCCGAGTCGGTGTAAATACCCCAAGGCGATGGTGTTTGTGGCGCCTCGATGACGTTCACCTGGTGATAACGCAGATCACCGATCCGGACGTTCAATGCCTCCGCACAGACCTGGTATAAGTCTGGATAGTCTTGGCCGGCGAGTTTCGGGACACTCCATGGGTCCGCGTAGATCTCGTTACAATCTGAGGCGGATACACCGACGGGCAAACGCGGCACACCACACAGTTCGTGGTCATCAGCCTGCACGGGACTGTGACATAAAATGACCATTTCAGGCTCTTTGGCCAGGTCTATGACGGCTGGGTGATAGCTTCGGGCCTGCCCGATTTGGTCCGCCAATTGATTGCAAGACGAAAAGTCGCGATTACGCTCTGTGTACGCATATCCATGTCGACAATTATTCACCTCAAGTGCCAGTGCGACCAAATCTTCATTCATATCCTGCTGACCAGGATACATGGGATATTGGCCGGCGCAGTCGTCGCCATTGGTCTTTTGGCATTCTGCATAGCGAGCAGCACGCACGGCCGTTCTCAATGCAACGTCCCACTCATGAGCCGCAAGGCGCGTTCCGTCGTAATAGCGCATGTCGCTCAGCTTCGTGTAGTACCAAACGATGGGACGGACCTCTCGCTGGCCATAGGGCAAGGTACATTTCTGGCTAAAAGTGTCGCATCTCGACCCCGGACCAGCTTGAGCACATTCATCCTCGGTGCCATCGCCATTTTCGTCTCGATGAGGGTTGCCACCAAAGGGCGTGGTTTCCGGCGTGAAACACTCGATTGCACCGCGCATCGGTTCAGGCTCTTGATAGAAATGGCTTCGTTGCCAGATGTTGTAGCGAGAAATAAACCGACGCCATTTTTCATCGGTCAGGCCGTAGTTTCGGGTGTAGCCTCTTCTTTCCACATCAAAAGCGCCATATGCACGGAATTTAACACCGTCCCAATGACGTGGCTCATAGTCGTAATCTTCGACTTTTCGAAAAGAATGCCGGAGGGTCAATTCGACGGGGTTGCAGTTGCCAACGGGCGCCGTGCCACCTGCAAAGTCTGCCGGCAAAAAACAAGCGGGAAACGACGCGATCCCCCAACCTAGGCTACTCAAATCGACAATACCTGGCTTGGCGAACGCTTTGGTCGTGACATCAAAATAACCGTTTTCCAATTCAAAAAGAGGTGCATCAGGGTGTCGTGGATCCGTCACATCATAGGCCATCGGTTCATATCGAATCCCACCGTACACGCCGACCATCGACAGAGTGTCAAAGTCATAGCTATCGGTATTGAGATTTTTCGAGAAATCAACGCGGAAATGCTGTCGCTCATACCATGGGCGATCGATTGCGTTTTCTTGGACAATATTGAGTTTTTCTCCGGTGGTTGGATTGTAGGCCCGCTCAACATCAAAATGCTTAATGATGCGAAAGGCTGCCGCGATAACACCGTCCTGAGCGGCTCCACCAACGCCTTTCCCATCACTGCCTTCGATGCGCTCGTACGCGATTCGGCCAATGAGCAAGTCTTCATTGATTTCCCATTTGATGCGACTGACCGGCTGGGCATAGGTCGAGGTGAATAGGCCCTGTTGAGACGCGCCATAACCGACATCGATGAGTGTCGCCTGAGTCCAAAATTCTGGATCATCACTGGTGCTGATGAAATCCTCACCGATGAAGTACGCCTTCTTTAGAGCGAATGGCTGTACTCGATCGAGGGGTGGTCGTTCTTCAGCACAGCCAAGGGCGCCGATAAAGAGCAGAAGAAGGGTCGAGAATATGAGCTTTATCGAGTGGGTTCTCATGGTCGGATTGAGCCTTTCCATCTAATTTTGGAACCACATGCTGGGCCTGAAACGCAGGTCCAGATAAACTTGTGAAAATCGGTTAAAAAACGGTCGATAATAGGTGTTGTTGGGCGCGCGCTGCGGATTAAATGTCGACACACCCATCGCCATTGTCATGCCAAGGGGCAATGTGAGGCTTGCGCCGAGTCCGTAACTAATGGCGTATCGGGTGTCCATCGGCTCTAAGGCCAAGAATTCATCCTGGTCTGCTTCGACCGCAGCATAGAGATGACTGAGGTAGACACCGATATTTGTGCTGACACTCAACCAATCTAAGAGTCCCAAACCAAGGCTGAAACTATGACCCTGTTGATACTGGGTATTTCGAACACCCGTGTTCAGAAATTGTGCGCAGGTCTCTCCGCGACAATCTCCGATCCGTGGACTGGACAATTCAGCGGTCGTGTAGTCATGAATGTTTAAGCGAAAGCTGCCGCGGTAGCCCAGTGTCAAGCCACTGAGGACAGCCACCCGCTTACTCAGGGCAATGGCTGGCTGAAGACCCAACTGTAAAGTCTGCGCTTTAGAGAGTGGACTCGTGGGTGCTGTTGCAGTCAAATCTGCCGCAATGCGAATGCCGACCTTGGGCACGGTATATCCGGTGTATCCTAATGTGAAACTTGCGTCACTCAACCAGATTTCATCGGCCCGATTGCGGGTATTGGCTTGGGTGATCTCTCGCGAGAATGCGAGTTGCGCTGACGTGTAGACCAGCGGACTCCAAGCCCAACTGGGCGCGAGTCCAAGGGTGACTGCGTAATAGGGATTGTAATCCAACTCTGCTGCAGGATCGAAGGTCAGCGTGCTGACAGATTGACCGATGCTCATGCTCGACGCCGACCAAGCAGGCGCTTTGGTGCTTTTTTTGGACGCCTTTTTGCCGACCGTTGTCAATCCAGTCTCTGTACTCAAAGAGACCGTCTTCGCCGCCTCAGATTCGGTATTTTGTTTTTTTCCCTCTGTCTGAGTCGAGCTACTCTTCGGATTTTTTTGGGGTCCTGATGGGGTATCGCTAGCCGTATCAGATGCTTGCCAGCGGTCATCGCCTGCGGCCGGTGTCTCTGCGTATCCTGGTCCGGGGTGCAGAAGGCACCACAGAAACGCAAACTGTAGATGACGAGCACATGGCTTCATCGACGAACTCCAAAAAATCGCCGTTCAGTACGACCGCGACACACGTGAGATTAGATTTATGTGACACGGCTTTTCGAACGTCTGCGCTGGATCTGCTGGTCAGCGGAGGCGCACCATAATGGATCGTAGGTGATTTTGTAAGTCGAATCGGTCCACGCAGTGTTTCAGCCTCGCCCACGCAAGCCGATTTTGGTAGAAGGTTAAAAGAGACATCGGGGAGAACTAATTTGAGTGAACAGCCATCAACGGCCTCAATATCGTCAACCATGAAACGAGACCACCTGGTGTTCGGATGGACCATGTTCCTTGTGTTTACGATTCTGGGCCTCTTATTGGAAGCTTTGCATGGTTTCAAAATTGGCTGGTACTTAGATGTTGGAAACGAAACCCGCCGTATGATGCTTCGATTAGCCCACGTCCATGGCACGCTCTTCGGTGCAGTCAACATCTTGTTCGCTGTGACCATCGGTGCGCTTTCAAACAGCCCAGCAGTCACTCTGCTGCGCGCCTCGAAGATGCTTCGTGTCGGAGCGATTCTTCTGCCCGGCGGCTTTCTTCTCGGCGGTCTACACATTTATGATGGCGATCCTGGCCTTGGAATTGTTCTGGCCCCAATCGGTGCGCTGGCATTTGTTGCTTCAATGGCCCTGACAGTGAGCTTAGTGAGGCACAATAAAGCCTGATACCGATCAGTCGACCCACTCATCTCGTTCTTCGGGCTTGATCACGACTAAATGGCCATCTTGGATCATCTTTCGGGCCAGGTCTGTCACACGGGTCTGTGCAGCCCTCACATCCGACCGGCGCACCCGGTCCATGTAGCCAAGCTCTTCCTTGATATCCTTTGCGGCTCGAGCGGACATACTGTCGAAGAGGGCTGACTTCAAGTCATCAGAGGTTGCGCGTAAGGCATACAACAGGGTTTTCCTGTTCAGCTTACCCACCAATAATTGCAAGCCTTTAGAATCCGCATAGACGAGATCTTCGAAGCGAAACATGGCCTGTTTTAACGCTTCAGCCAATCCAGGGGCAACACGGGTAAGCGACTCGAGTAATGATCGACCTGACGTACCCATTTGCTCAAACGTGATTGCGAGATGCTGAACGCGTGGGGTTTGAGATGCCTGACTGATGGCCGACTGAAGGCCATCGCGAGTCAAGGCCTCCGAACCACGGGATTCGTTTTTTTGGGCGCCTTCGACCAACGAGCGGAATAGGTCATACAGCTCTGGGTCTGCCTCTTCCGTTTGGCTCAACACACGTGCAACAGCAACGTCATCTAATCCCTTTAGACGGCCAAGAAGAGACCGTAATGCATCAAGATCGTTATCCATAGATCGATTGTTCAACACCGCGAGCAACAGAGCAAGCTGACAGCCAATATTTTAACGCTTTCGGATATGCAGCCGCCGGACAATATTGGTATAAGATGATGGCAATACGATTAGGGGTACAAAAATGGCTGATGCACTTGTTAATTACACCGAAAACGACGGTGTCGCACTGATTCAGATGAACGATGGCAAAGTCAATGCCATCAGTTACCAAATGCTGGACCAATTAATGAGCGCGCTGGATCGCGCTGAAGAGAGTGCAAATGCCGTTGTCTTGACCGGTCAGCCCGGACGCTTCTGTGCTGGCTTCGATCTGAAGACCATGATGGCCAGCCCGCAATCAGCCGTTGATCTACTCACCAAAGGCTGCGACCTATACATGCGACTCTATGGCTTTAGTCTTCCTGTCATTATCGCCTGCTCAGGTCATGCAGTCGCGGGTGGCGCCTTGCTCACACTCTGTGGTGACCAGAGAATTGGAATCGAAGGCGATTTTAAGATCGGGTTGAATGAAGTGGCCATCAAAATGCCACTGCCCGTGCTCGCCATGGAATTGGCGCGAGAGCGATTGTCGACGGCAGCATTACCAACAGCAACGCTGACTGCGAAACTCTATGCACCAGACGAGGCGGTACGCGCAGGCTATTTGGATTCAGTTGTGGCCCCGGACAATCTCATAGCCCACGCGCTGAGTGTCGGCAAAGAGCTGGGACAACTGGATCGCCGCGCGTTCAAGGAAACGAAGCGTCGACTCAGGGGGGCAACTATCGCCCACATCCTTGAGACATTGGAGGCTGACATGGCCACCTTTGCCGGTCCAGTCGGTCGTTAATGTTCAACGCCCCTCAGCCCAGTTCGCCATCTGAATTACCGAGTTGGTTTAAATGGGTTGCCCTCATTATTGGCGTCGTCTGGACTGGTTTCGAAATTAAAAATGGGAATTGGTTTCTAGGCTCTCTCGGTGTTTTTCTGGTCGGGCTGGCTGCAGCAAGTTAACCCACGACACAAACTGGATAACCGACGCGTCGGCCGTAAAATAGAGCGAGCGATTGGGCAGTCGACACGGGGTTATGAGTATCTGAGGTTTGTTCGCATAGCGAATCGGCTCACGTTTGGTCCGGGTAAGGAATCACCTGTGGAGCTTGTGATGACTCATAGACACGTTCGGCCGGTAGACCAAAGACCTTTTGGGGTGACTGAACGCCCTTGAGTTCATGACTGCCAAGAGACATCAACTCTTCGTCTAGTAGGTCGGCCACAGAGTCGGTCATCAGCAAATGTTCGCCCAGGTCACCGCAGAGCGCTTCAAGGCGGCTCGCAATATTGACCGTTTGGCCCATGACCGTGAAATCAAGCCTCGTTTGAGTCCCGATGTTTCCATACAGGACTTCACCACGATTGAGGGCGACGCCGCAGCGCAAATTCTCCAATCCGCGGGCGAGGCGGTCACGATTGATCTCATCTAAAGAGGAGAGACACGTCGTCGCCGCCTCGTAGGCTGATTGACATGCATGGGTCGCATCTTCATCTGCCGTGTAGGGGAAAATACCGAGAACTGAATCACCGATAAATTTAAGAATTTCACCGCCACGGCTTTGAATGGCCGTCCCCACCGCATCAAAAAAGACGTTTAAAGTATCGAAAACGTAAATATCATCGCGACGCTCAAGGAGCGCTGAGAATGACCGCATATCACAAAACCACACGACGGCCGACATGCGGGTGTATTGACCCCGCTTCATGTCTCCATCGAGAACCTTCTGACCTGCGCGCAGCCCGATATACGTCTGACAGATGGTTTCACTGAGCGCCCGCCAAGTATCCCGCTGCATCACGAGTTGCGTCGCCCAAGCGACAGACCGAAGCCTGTCTAATTGGTGTTCGGTGAAACCACCTTTCTGATCGGTCACAAAGGAAATGGTATTGGGGCAATTCATGCCGCTGTCGACGGCGATGGCGAGATAATCGCTCATCCCTTCTTTCGCCAGTTCCTCTGTCAGTCGATAGCGTCTGCTTCTCGATTCGTCAGTCAGTCTGGTCCGCACTTCTTTGACACGTCGCTCGCGCAGTAAGTAAATGGGGTTACGTCTGAAAACAGGCGAGCGCACGTTGCCTTCAGGCCAGCTAATGTGACCCCAACTCATGGGCTGATGGGGCAGCCATTTCAGCACACCAACCCTTAACTGCGGGTGTCTCGGAACGAAGGTGACGTGGACTTTGGCGAGAGGTAAATCCCATTCGACCAGGTCGTCGCAGAGACCTTTTAGCCACTGGGATGGGGCATCAGCCTGAGCGATCCCGTGCTCCACGACATGAGCGACCAATTCTAGATCGAGATTGGCAGGTCGATCCATCGACACTGATACTCCACACTTCAAAATGACATCTCATTGGTGCCATAAGGCGCTGCTGAGAGCAAGAATGCAGAGCCGTTGACACCGAGAGTATTTGATCTAGAAAAGATGCGGTATAGTCGAGACTGGACAAGAGGACGGCGGTCAACGGCGAGATGTATGTGATTTTGGCAGCATTGATTTGGTTTCCAGACTTTTCTGGGACCGCATCCGTTGCACATGATTTGGGCTTGGATGAGCAGCTGAGGGGCCGATTTTCTTTATCCAGTCAAATCGGCATCGTCCAAGAGCCGACCTGGCATTTAGGCGTGTTTGTTGACCATTTGACCTACGTTCGTTCCAATCGGAGAAATGAGACCCCCTTTAGAATTTCGCCGGAACAAATTCATTTTCCGGTCGGTGCAAAACTCTCTTTTCCCATGGACACTGAAACAGGTCGATGGGGCCTATTGGTCAAGCACCAATCGAACCATGACATCGATTCCAGCGACCAGAGTCTGGCCCGTGAAACCTTGGCTTATGAGTATTATGCTTTATTTTTCGAACTTAACCGGACAAACGTCGACGTAGGGGTCTACTACGACCGCGGGACACGTCTGAGTGGACGACAGCAAGTCTGGCCCTTCGATTACCTACTTGCCGGGGCCAATTTATTTGTGGAATGGCCATGGACCAGCACAATCTCAAGTCAGATACGACTGAAATTGAACGTACACCGGAACGAAAACACAGCTGTCTCATATTTCGATTTTGGACACGCTCTCGATCTCGGCTGGCGATTTTCCGGCGTTCGCGCATCGAGCCGTCTATTCCTGTCGATGAACAGGGTGAACAATTACCAGTTTCTCGGCGACCAACCGCGAAATCTCCTACTCTTAGGGCTGGCGATCAGTTCGATTGACAGCAAACGCTGATTGCGGACTCTCAATTTTAGAGCAGACGGGTCACATTAAGACTTGAACAGGCCAGCCCACTTGATGGACAGTGCCATGGTTAAATTATCAACGGATCACGGAAGGCCTCATCATGCATACTCGTCTTTGTTCAATCGCACTGTGTCTCGCTTGTTTTTGTCCAAGCCTTGCTTCGGCAGACTTACTGTCAGCCTGGATTGCTGGTAAAGGAAATTACATTCAGGGTACAGGCGATGTCTTTAGTAATCTCAATAAGGACTTCGCTTTTGGAGGGGAGATTGGTGTCGAATTGCTTGGCATCGAAGCCTTCGGTGAAGGCTTTATCATGGGCGGCGATGAATTTATGTTAACAGCCAATCTAGGGACAAGTTTTGACTTTGACCTAGGCGCACGATTGAGCATTGGCGGCTACCTGAGCGCGATGATCTTTAAATTCCCGGAAGCCGAGGCAGAGAGCCTCAACATCAGTACGGAGCTGAGAGGGCTGTTGGGCGACGACATCACCGACCAATTGGTCACCGCCTATGACGAGAACTTCGCCGAGACGGCCGGCGAGCTCAGTGAATGGGCCGTCGGCGTGGGTCCGCGGGTTCGGGTGCAGCTCGACTACCCGATTTTGCCTGTTTTCTATATCGGATTGGAAGCGTCGTATGGTTATCATTGGATGTTGAGCGGCGATGATGTCAACGGAACCGCCAAGTCCGAGGCCATCAAAGCATTCATAGAAGACAATCCCCAAGCCGCTCCATTCGAAGCGCAGTTGCGGGAGGCCGTTGGTGCTGAAGACATTGATCCTGATGACATGAACGGAACCAATTACCAGGTCGGTATTTTCCTGAAATTAGACCTTTAAGGGTACCATGGCCACTCGACTACGCGCACCGGAAACGAGTCGAGCAAGAGCCAGTCGAGACAGCGGTCTGGCGAAGCAATTCGGTTCGCCTGCGGGAGAATAAAAATGAGCGATTATTACAAAGCTGAGCACCTAGACCGATTCGGCTCAATTGCTGAGGGCAGCCCAGAACTCGGTGAGAAATTTTTTAGCTGGTATGCAGCCTGTTTCCAGGACGGTGCACTCACGGCTCGTGAAAAGGCGCTGATTGCACTCGCTGTGTCACACACGGTCCAATGTGCATACTGCATCGATGCCTACAGCAAGGAGTGCCTCGAGAAAGGCTCGGACTTGGAAGAGATGACCGAAGCAATCCATGTGGCATCAGCCATTCGCGGCGGTGCTGCACTGGTCCATGGAATGCAAATGCTTGACCATGTTAAAAAGGTCTCGATGTAGCAGCACATGATACGTGAACTAACCAAGATCGCAGAGCCAAGATCCACAGCGATCGCGCGACCGAAGAGGCCGCGTGTCCTGTCGCTTGCAGCACGCCGCATCCCCTTGGCAAGCCCACAGAGACAGCTAGATGAGTTGGCGAAAAGTGCTGGAGATCTTAATTTCATCGATCGCCTGCGGGACACAGAGTTTTCCAGTGGCCTAACACCGGCCAATCTGGAGATTTTTCAAATCAATTTGGGCAAACTCTGCAATATGACATGCCGCCATTGCCATGTGGACGCGGGGCCAGACCGCACAGCCGAAAATATGGATCGGAGCACCATTGATGCCTGCTTGAAAGCACTGGATAAAACCGGTGCTCACACCGTCGATCTCACAGGCGGTGCGCCGGAGTTAAATCCCCATTTCGACTATCTCGTCGATGAATGTATTCGCCGTGGTAAACACGTAATCGATCGCTGTAATCTCACTGTGCTGATGCTCCCCAAGTATAAACACTTACCCGAATGGTTTGCGGAACGCGGCGTCGAGGTCGTCTGTTCCCTTCCTCATTATCGAGCGAGGAATACGGATGCTCAGCGGGGAGACGGAACCTATGAAAAGTCCGTTGCGGCATTAAAGCGCCTAAACGAAGCGGGCTATGGCAAAGGTCACCCCAATCGCATCCTGACACTCATGTCGAATCCGGCCGGTTGCTTTTTGGCAGGTGATCAAACTCGACTTGAGGGTGAATGGAAGAAAGCCCTGTTGAAGAATCATGGTGTCGTGTTCGATAGACTCTTCTGTCTCAATAATATGCCGATTTCACGATTTTTGGAATGGCTCCTGGAGTCGGGAAATCTAGAGGGCTACATGCAGCGGCTGTCCAATGCTTACAATCCATCGACCGCCAGCGGACTGATGTGTCGAAATACCGTTTCTGTGTCTTGGGACGGGCGTTTGTTTGACTGCGATTTTAATCAAATGCTTGAGATGGACAGCCGATTAGCGACCGGAGATACACTGTCCATTCATGACTTTGACCCTCACGTCTTCAAAGAAAGAAAGATCCAAGTGAATCGGCATTGTTTTGGCTGTACTGCAGGGTCCGGCAGTTCCTGCGGTGGTGCAACCACCTGATCTATGGAAAGCCAATCAGCGCGCGGAGACTCAGGCCAACACCTGCGCTACTCAGATTGGCGAGGAGGCTCATGGTCACCGGACGGTCCAAGCCCATTCGGCTCAAAATCCACGCTTCGGCCAGGGTGGCAAACGCTTCAGCGGTAACAACCATATCCCAATAGGATGCATAACCGAGTGTTGGGATAACAAAGAAGACCATGGGATGGGTCAGCGCGCTGACTCCAAAAGCCAGCAGCCAAGCACGCTGTCCATGGATGCGCCTGAGCGCCATCCAATAGATCGGGCATTCAATGAGTTGTGTCACGCCAAAAGCGCCGAGCCATGAGATCAACATGAGGCTTGATTCATTTATTGCAAAGACGCTAAGGCTAACGCTTTCGGCATTGTAATTGTGGAAAAAAACCGTTTGTCTGGTGCTAAAGAGTGAGAGGTGAGAGTCGATGGTGGTCTTCCAAGCGCTTATTTTTAGTCTGACCGCGTTCAATCCAACAACAACATTGCGGGCATTGAAGTACGATGAGGCGCGGCAAGGTGCTATCGAGCAGCTTTTTTCTCTCAATCGAGCCCAAGTAGACGCGGCAAAAAAATCTCGAATACCCGCGCAACTTGTGATCATTGCCTCGAATCCCAATCATGCCACGTCCGAGCGAATTTTGGCGATTCGTGCAACCAAGCATCTGGGTTCAAATCAACATGCGGTGGCTCTGTTCCCGCTCATTAATCGTGTCGAGACCCCTGTGGATATTGCAGTGGGTCGTGAAATAGCGGGGCTCTTGTATTCATTTGGCGCCGTACCCCTCCTCGCCCGAGCCATCGATCATCCAGACCCCGAGGTCCGAATCTGGGCTGCCAAGTCGGGCTCAGCCCGAGATGTGCTGTGCCGACATCTCAATCAGGACCCATGGCCGCTCGTTCGCGCAGCCGCCGCCGAAGGGCTCGCAGTCCATCCGGACCTCGCGCCGTGTCTATTGGGTGGCCTGGCCGATCCGTCGGAGCAGGTCCAAGCCGCCGCCATAGACAGTATTGGTAAGCTCGCGTACACCCCTGCAAAAAAAGCCCTTCAGAAAATTGCGCTGTCCCCAAGGAAATCTCGCCAACTCAGGGGAGACGCCTTGATTGCCTTGAGCCGAATCGGAATGCATGACGTCGCCAAGGCCATCGTCGACACTCATCTAAAACATGGCGGAATTGTCGAGCTGACCATTTCAGCGTTGCATGCTCTAGATCGAGAGGTCATTCGAACAAAGCTCCATGAGTCCCTCCAGACGTCGTCAGATCCGCGGGTTTTATCAGCGTGTCTGGACCTGGTCTTTCGATACCAACCGAAAGGGGCACACGATTATCTAAAGCAAATTAAGAGTCAGCTCAGTCCCCTCCAATTGGAGCGAGTCAAACTAAGACTCGATGCTTTAAATACACCCACGCTGGGCGAATCCATTAATAAAGACCATTAAATCAACTAAAATGATAAACTTTTAAATGTCTAATATTATTATAATAAATCTTTATATTTAATTAATATTTGAATATAACACACCATTAAGGTCAAATTATAAATCAGATTGATTATGACCAGGTGACATATGTTTCATATTCCTGAACATTCATCGGCTGTTGGTACATTGGCATGGGCGCTGGGTACCTTTGAGGATCGAATCGCTCTTTCAACCGCGTTCGGCCCTGGAGGGATCGTACTCATGCACCTGGCAGCTCGCCTTAAGCCCGGCGTCAAAGTGCTCTTTATCGACACCGGATTTCACTTCGACGAGACTTTAGCCATGGTCACTCGCGTGCAATCGCGATTAGATGTAGATATTCAGACCATAAAACCGAAGTTGGGGGTCCATGAGCAAAATAAGCGATACGGCAACGAGTTGCCGGTCTTGAATCCAACGAAATGTTGCCAAATGAGAAAAGTAGACCCCACGGGTGAAATGCTCAATGGGCTGGATGCCTGGGTCACCGCGCTCCGCAGAGACCAAAGTTCACAAAGAGCGGGTACGTGTGCAATCGAAAATAAGGTCATCAACGGCCGCGATATCGTGAAAATCAATCCCCTGGTGGGCTGGACACGCAAGGAGGTATGGCGGCACATTTTTGAACACGCGCTTCCGTACAACACGCTTCATGATAACGGCTATCTATCTGTTGGGTGTCGACCATGTACCACTGTTTCGACGGATCCTAACGATGAACGGTCCGGCCGCTGGACAGGCCATAAAAAAACGGAATGTGGGTTACATACCGCGTTCTAAGACTTATTGGTTGGTGACACAGAGACCATAGCCACGAACAACACCTGAGGTCGTCTGGAGCCGTTCTTCACATGCTCTAGTCCCAGCGCACGGGGCCTCATACTGTCCCGTATCACACAGAGTTCGACAGATACGCTCTCGGCCTGCGGCACCAATACAAACGAGACCTTGAGCACAGTTATCACCGCCCATTGGCAAGTTAGAACACATAGAACCGTCGGGGTTTCCGGGGCCATTTAAGGCCGTGCATGAGCCGACCAGAACACCATCCGAGCGAATGGCATAACTACATTTCTCATCGTCATCACATCCATCTCCCGTAAACCAGTCGCAGTTCCGTGGGCCGCAAAGACCTGCGTCAACGCCGACTCGCTCAGAAATATCGGCGCATCGCCCTCCATTCGGGCAGTCATTTTCTGCCCCAGGGATACACGGGACCTGACAAATGCTGTTATTGCAAACCAAACCCTCCGCGCACGGTTGGGGAATATCGAGCGCATCCACACAATCGTCCCCTTCCATGAGTGCACCGGCTTCCGTACACACTGTGGAACCGCCCTTCAGGTGGCAATAAGGCCTGTCCGGTGGGCAGTCACCTTCAACGCCGGGTCGACACCCATCACCGGCTTGGCATCGGCCTACATTCGGTCGTTGCTGAGGGACATGAACGCAGAAAAAACCGGGATCACATGCTCGAGCGTTTAAGCGTGGATCGCAGGGGTCACCGCCAAGTGGTCCGACATCGGGTGCAGGACCAGTGTCAGGGAGCGGTACAAACTGGTCTGCTGGCATTTGGGCGGCGTCCAGCGGGACCCGCGCATCGCGGGGGGTCGGTGCACTGTCGAATCTCTGAATTGTCATACCATCGACGGACGTTGCCATGTCGGCTGGGCCCATTCCCACATCGCCGCCAGCGGATGCGGGACTTCCGTCATCACACCCGTTAAAAATTAAACAAATCAACACAATGATAGGCAAGCGCATTCACTCTCTCCGAACAGTCGGCACCTGGCCATTCTGCTTGATCCCACCACCATTGATCAATCATGTCGTTGAAGTAAGTCATGAAAATAGGGTAAAGCCCTGGTGACCGTTGGACAAAACGTCGTGTTCCAAAGCGACGGGAAGGGAGGATACCACTATGTCTCAGGCAGCAGATTTTGGGCTTACTCTGACACAGCATGTCATGGCCAATCAGGGCTCTCATCCCGATGCACGCGGACAGCTGTCCGCGTTGCTCACACAAATCGGCGTCGCAGGCAAGCTCATCAGCGCTCAAGTACGACGTGCTGGACTCATCGAACTATGGGGCGCCACTGGTGATACAAATGTCCAAGGCGAGCGGGTCCAAAAATTAGATCAAATTGCCAACGACACCCTCGTCGAAGTCCTGACTCGATCTGGATGTGTTGCGGCGATGGCCTCCGAAGAAGAAGACTCATTTATCGAAGTCTCATCTGAGCAAGCCGGCGACTACATTGTGGTTTTCGACCCCCTGGATGGGTCTAGTAATATTGATGTAAGTGTATCCATCGGGACAATTTTCGGGATTTATCGACGGCCAGAAAACGAGCCCATTTCTCTCGATAGTATTCTTCAGCCAGGCCGCAAGCTCGTGGCCGCAGGCTATATCGTGTATGGCTCATCGACTGTCCTCGTATACAGCGCAGGTGAAAGCGTTGATTGCTTTACCTTAGATCCATCGTCCGGCGAATTTTTTCAAACCAGGGCAAATGTACGCATGCCAGCTGATACGACGATGCTCTCGATAAACGAATGCAATGCGCCTTACTGGCCGAGTTGGGTCAGGCCGACCCTCGACACACTCAAAACCCGTAACACCGAAAACCATCGGATCATTTCGAGTCGGCATATCGGCTCTCTTGTGGTGGATTTTCATCGAAACTTGGTCAAAGGTGGCTTGTATCTCTACCCGGTGGATAGCCGAACAGGTCGAGGCAAACTCAGACTGATCTACGAATGTAATCCCCTCGCCTATATTGCTGAAATTGCCGGCGGCGCTGCCATGGTTGATGGCCAGCGAATCCTAGACCTCCAACCCAGCGCGCTTCATCAACGTGTGGGGTTGGCAATCGGACCCAGCTCAGACGTCATGATGATCGACCGCTTGAGTCGAGAGTAGCCAACGGCAGGCCAGTCAATCGCGCAATGGTTCAGAGACGCATAATTAATAGCCGGAATAGCTGATTTGAACAGACAAGTTCGGGCATGATTTGTTATCATGCGCCCCGAACACAAAGGGCCTATGGGACCGAACAGTTATGTCACATCCATTACAACAATTTTT
Organism: Myxococcales bacterium; assembly: GCA_002731825.1. GTDB lineage: Bacteria > Myxococcota_A > Bradymonadia > UBA7976 > UBA1532 > UBA1532. The sequence continues at coordinate 4,565 of PCCS01000029.1, read as the reverse complement.
TGCCCAGGTACCGCTCTTTTCAAAATTGAACGGCGATGAGCTAAATGAGCTGTTACGGGCCATAAAACCATCTCAGCTCAAAGAAGGCGAATTTCTCTGTAGAGAGGGTGACCCGTCCAATGCGGCCTATGTGATTCAGAGTGGGACGCTCGATGTTTTCTTAGAACGCAAGGATGTCAGCGTACCGCTGGCACAGTTGGGTGCGAACGATGTACTCGGCGAAATTGCGCTCTTGGATGGCCAACCGCGTACAGCCCATGTCAGGGCGATGAGTGATGTTACTCTTTTTGAAATCGACCGGACTGAATTCGACTTTCTGCGCCGTAATTTACACCCAGCGGCTTACAAGGTGATACGCGAGATCGCCATCACACTGTGCGAGCGTGTCCGGCAAAGCAATTCGATTATTCGACAAACCGTAAGTGAACGTGACCAAATCGAAAGTGGCCAGACAGTAGACGACACCCAAGAGACTCTCAGCTCAGAGGACGGCGACTCTGTGTCCGATGAGGGAGAAAAAGGTGTACTCAGTCGGTTGGCTTTCTGGAGAAACAAATGAGTATCGCGATTCCACTTCTCCAGTCTCTCGACCTATTCGCAAACCTGTCGAGTCAGGAATTAGAAACACTCCGTCACCATGTGGTGATTCATCAAAGGACCCTAGGGGACCAACTGTTTGCTGTCGATGAGCGCGCACGCAGTTGTCTGTGTCTGGTTGATGGCTTAGTTGGTGTTTATCTGCCGACCGAGACGACGGAGGAAAAGATCGCGACCATTAAACCGGGTGGTTCAGTTGGACACTTGGCCTTGATCGATCGGAAGCGCCGCAGCGCGACATGCCGTGTCATCTCGCCACACGCAACGATTCTGGAACTGACACACGAGACATTCGACCAACTATTCAGCTCTGAATCTCCACTCGCATTCAAGATTATGGATAATCTCGTCATGGACCTTGTTGGGCATATACGAGAAAATAAAGATAAGATCATCAATGCCAAGCGCGAGCGGAACGAAGCCAAATTAAACCGCAAGATAGGGCCTGAGAACGCGGATCGGAATCCAGATGCAACCTACGACGAACTCAGCATCGAGGATATCGAAGTCTGCATACCGTCACTCGATCAACGCATGAGAGAGAAACGGAATAAGTAAGCCTACGACCACCCCGTCTTCAGTTGGCGCATAAAGTGTGGTTGTCCCGTGCCGGCGGTCAATAATTCGAAGCCGTCACTGGTGATTAAGACTGTGTGCTCAAACTGAGCACTGCGCTTGCCATCCGCTGTCACGGCCGTCCAATCGTCAGACCACACAACACAGCGATGGGTCCCCACATTAATCATGGGTTCGACCGTGAAAGTCATTCCAGGAACGATTTTCTGCGTCTGCCGAATATCGGGGTAATGAACGATCTGTGGGTCTTGATGAAATTGGGTGCCAATGCCATGGCCCGCAAAGTCTCTGACGATGCTGAAACCTTCACGCTTGGCAATGGGTGCAATGGCCTTACCGATGGAATTGACGGTGGTGCCAACTCGAGCGGCTTCGATGGCCTTCATCATGCACTCATAGGTTGTCTGGACCAATCGAATGCTGAGCGGGTCAGGCTTGCCAACAAACACGGTTTCACTGCAATCGCCGTGGACACCGTCAATGAAGACGGTGACATCACAATTGACAATGTCACCATCGGCAAGTGGGCGGTCATCAGGGATGCCATGACAGATCACCTCATTGACGGACGTACAAATCGATTTAGGAAAGTGATGATAATTCAGTGGACTGGGATAGGCGCCCAGCTCAATGCACATCTCGTGGGCGATCCGGTCGAGTTCGTCGGTCGTAATCCCAACCCGAACGGACGACAGAATGGTATCCAGAACGGTTCTCGCGACTTGACCCGCAACTCGCATTCTATCGATTTCGTCTTGAGTTCGGACGGCGTTCCGAGACCGTGCACCAGCCGGAGTCCCGGTCTCAGCATAGGAAGGTCGAATAATATGAGCGGGTATTGAACGAGCCGGACTCAGTTGTCCCTTTTTGACAGGCTGAAATTTTGACACAGGCTGAACGCCACCAATGGGCAATTTGCCGTAACAACATTTCTTATATTTCTTGCCGCTGCCGCACCAGCATGGGTCGTTCCGACCAATCTTGACCATGAGTCATCCGCTCCGCATTCTATCAATCGATGGAATCAAATACCGCAGGCCTACGCCTACTCATCAATGGAACTTAGCGTCTTAGAAATGCCTTCCGCAAGACCTAAACCATGCAATACGGCCTCCTCGTTGATCCAGTTACCCTTTGACACTCGCCCAAAGCAACGGTCCATAAAGCAGGCCGTATCCATGGAGAAGACCCCCGGGTCTCCGTACCAATCGGGTACGTCGATGGACTCGTCATCCGAATTGTAGAGTGCTAAGGCGCGTGTCCGTTTCTGATTGAGCAAGCGAGACTCAGACAACGTGATCACCTGTCCTCTGGCCGAGCGAAAGGTGATGTCTACAACAACGCCGTTGTCATTTTGGGAGGCTGTGCAGGTCTCGACATGCAATTGACCAAACCAAACGATCAATTGTTGAATTCTGGACAGTGTCATGGTCCCCAGACGCGCGTGCCTCACATCGGCCTGGGGTACTGCACCAAATCCTGCTTGGAAGCGATAAACGGCCGAATTAGGCTGCTCGTGGCTGAGCATAGTCTTGACGGCACTGGCCCAACCACTGAGTAGACCGAGGAAGCCAACGTGAAGAACACACTGATTTTTGCGGGCAAGCTCATACAAATCTCGCCCCTCACTCTGAGTAAATGCAAGCGGGTATTCAACCAGGACGTGCTTGCCTGCATTGAGCGCGCGACGCACGTCGTCTGGATGAGAGCTTGACTCGCGACAAATAAAGATGCCGCGGATGGCCTCGTCTTCGAGCACGGCATCGAAAGTGGGATGTTCGGGGTCACGTCGACTACACTGGATCGCAGAGTCAGCGCCCGCGTGCTCGCTCAGGCAGCGAAGTCGAACTCGACCCGCTCGGCCTATCCCGATAACAGCCCATTCAACTGGTCGGTCCTGGTGACTCATAGCAGGCCGCCTCAGCGCTTAGAGATGGGTGAAGACGAGACTCATACCTATCCAAGCACCCAGTGCGCTCCCCAAGGTCGCTAGGGTCGCAACGATGAGGACTCGGCTAAATGGATTCCGATACATGCCCCGTAGGGTTGTGACATCGGTTCCGAGTTTCTCTGCATCTTCGACAGTCGGCTTTCTGAGCCAGGCTTCCACCAGCCCAACGACCATACCCGCACCGATAGTGGGATTGAGTGATGTGATGGGCGATGCAATGGTCGCGACAATGACAGACAAAGGCTTAGCGCCTGCAATGGCCGTCAAGACGGCAGCCCCAATTGCGTTGGGAATCACCCAGGCCTGGATCAACTGCGCCAATGTGCCTTCAGGCTTATTTTGATAGCCCCAATAGAACGCGATCAAAATGAGGCTTGGGATCAACCATTTCAAAAGCGGCACCCAGACAGAGCGGGGTGGAATTACGCTCAGAGCATTGCGGTCAGCACCAACACCGCGATTGGCGATCATGCCTTCAACGTGCCCGGCTCCAACAACAGCGACTTTAACTGATCCAGGGGCGTCTTCGATGGCTGAAATCAAAAACTGATCGCGTTCATCGATCAAGGGCTCTTTTATCTGCGGAAGTTCCTTCGCAAATTCCTTCATCATCTCCGAAATGTTGTCTCGATCTTTTAACTTTTCGAGTTCTTCTTCTGTGATCTCTTCCTCTTCGCCAGCACCACCGAAGAGGCCAGAGATCAATTTTAAGCGATTCCATAGAGACAGATTCGACCATGTTCTCTTCAAAGTAGCCTGTATATCGCGATCGACGAGTACGATTTCCGAACCCATATCATTGGCCGCATCGATGGCTTCTTTTAATTCAGCCCCTGGCTTGACGCCGAGCTTTTCTCCTAATCGTCGTTGATAGGCAGCCAAGGCTAGGTTGGCTAAGACGAATAGAACCTTTTTCTGTTTTAGAATTTGGAATATATCGAGTTTTTTCCATCGATTTTCATCTAGGATCGCTTGATAGCGGGTCTTGCACAGCTCGACACAAACCGAGTCTGGACGCACCGCTTCGATGGTTTCTCGGACTTCTCGTACACTCTTCTCAGAGATATGAGCCGTGCCAACCAGATACGTTGTACAATCATCGTCCTGAAGGACGGTTACATTTGGGCCAAGTTCCATAGCGCTGGCACCCTACACATGTCAGAGGAGTACGTCCATAGGTGTCAAGACGATTTACATCGGCTTGCCTGTGGAAAACCACGTCACTCATAAAAACGCTTAATTTAAGTTGCTAGGACCAAGGCCGATCACGCACGGCTGAGACTCTCAACCGTGCGCATCACACCAAAGCGACAGACCGATTAGATTACTGGTCACCGTCCTGGGCACCATCTGCAGCACCGTCTGCAGCACCATCTGCGGCGTCATCGTCGTCCTGTTCACAGACATCGGGTAGGTCGTAGACTGCCGGCGGCACTCGGTT
>PCCS01000028.1 GCA_002731825.1 Myxococcales bacterium | reverse complement strand
GGCGGAGGCTGAGATCAGCGACCCTACTTCGAATGAACATTCTCAGAGTCCCCCTGGCATTCGGCTCGACCGATTTGTTTTCTGGGCGTCTCTTATCATCCTGATTTCAACCACATCCATCTTGCTGCTTTTCCCGGAAACCAGTTTACAAAAGATGAAACAAGTCCACGGTGTACTGACCCTGGACCTTGGCTGGCTCTTCTTGGGCTTTGTCTTCCTAGCCGTTCTTGGGCTGGGGTGGTTGGCGGTTTCAAAACACGGCGAAGTCGTCCTGGGCCTACCTGGAGAAAAACCGGCTTACAGCACGGTCTCATGGTTTGGCATGCTCTTCTGTGCGGGTATCGGTAGCAATCTACTGTATTTCGGTACAACCGAGTGGACAGGTTATTTCTTGAGCCCACCGCCTTTGTCTGGCGCGCTGCCGGGCTCTCTCGCGGCCGCTGATTGGGCGGGTGCCTATAGTTTTTTTCATTGGGGGATCTCTGCCTGGGCGGTCTACGCCCTTGCCACAATTCCAATCGCCTTTGTTCTTCACAACAAGCGGGCTGACACCTTACGAATCAGTACAGCGTGCCGCAGGAGCATGCCGAAGGCAATTGCACCGAAGCTCTCACCGATCATCGATATCCTATTCATCTTCGGTCTCGTCGGTGGTGTCGGGACATCTTTGGGTGTGGGCGTCCCCATGTTATCTGCGGTCGCAAGCGACTTATTTGGTTTTGAACGGGGACTTGCCCTCGATACGGGGATTCTCATTGGGTTGACCGCTGTGTTCAGCTACAGCGTGAGCGCTGGACTCGATAAAGGCATCAAGCTACTCAGTGACATCAACGTGGTTTTGGCCATCGTCTTATTGGGCTTTATTCTATTCGCTGGCCCAACGGGCTTTATCTTCAATCAGGCCTTCGACAGCCTGGCTGTGATGTTTCAGAATTTCATCGAGATGAGCCTGAGAATGGATGCGGGTAGCGAGAGCAGCTTTGCTGCCAGCAACACCGTGTTTTTCTGGGCATGGTGGTTGGCTTGGGCGCCTTTTATGGGGTTGTTTATTGCGCGTATTTCCGCAGGGAGAACAATCCGGCAAGTCGTGTTTGGATGCACTATCGGTGGGGCTGCGGCCTGCTGGGCCGGTTTTTCCATCCTCGGTCATACAGCCATGCATCTCTCGTCTACCGGCTACGAAGGCATCACCAAACTGGTGGACGCAGCCAAGCAGCCAGGGCAGAGCTTGGATGCACCTCAAATGGTCGTGGAACTGCTCAATGCATTACCTGGGTCAACATTCGTGATGGCGGTGTTCTTCGTGCTGAGTTTTATTTTTGTCGCGACATCATTGGATTCGGCTGCCTTCACCCTGGCCTCGACGGCTTCACTTAATCTTCCTAACGATGGTCAGCCACCTCGATGGCATCGATTGGTTTGGGCTTTCGTCCTTGCTGGCACAGCCTTGTCATTGATGTACCTCGGTGGTCTCAAAATCTTGCAGACCGCGTCTATCCTCGTCGGCTTTCCCCTCTTATTTGTCATGGGGATGATGTTTCGCTCATTGTTGGTGGAGCTGGCTGATGCAGACTCGTCCGATGACCAGTAGCGCCACGTTTGATGGGTGAGACCCAAACAAATCTGCCGCTGGACCTGCATGATGCCTATTTGAAAACCACCTATCGCGTCTCTACAGATACCGGTGTGATCAATATCCGCATTGGTGAACGTCAACCGAGCCTGGATGGGCTCTTAGAGGCCGCAGGTGCCGCGTCTTGGGCATTCATTACGGCCTTTAATCCCCACTCGACGCCTGTGTCAGACGCTCAAAATATCATGCGTCAGGCCGACCTGCGCCGACATGTGATCGGGGCTGGTTATCCTGTACATGACGCAATGGGTGAGCCAGATGGGGATGATTGGCGCCCTGAGGACAGCCTCCTGATACTTGGAATGACACGGGCCGATGCCATTGGATTGGGCAGGCGCTTCCATCAAAACGCCATTGTTTTTGGGTATCGAAACGAGGTTGCAAGACTGCTCAGCTGTCTGCCAGATCCTTAAAATCCGTGAGCTAAACTCGGCGGGAGACTATATCTGTTGGCTCGTTTTTGGTCATCCAGTTTAATCGTGACGGTCTAGCCACTGAATTCCAGACAGTATCCGTTGTGTTTTCTGATGTTGAGCACACGGTTTTCGTCTAAGAGAAGGTACTGTCCCTTTATGCCGAGCAGGGTCCCTTCGATAGACGCCTCCTTGTCGAAAGACAAACTCTTTACTTTTTCAGGATAGCGCTGGACTGGATAATTGAGTTCAACGACATCTTCATCCTCGGTGACATAACCCGCGTACCGTAATGGCAGGACCTCATCGACTCGATCGAACGCCCAGTCCCAATCAGGGTCGTCCAAGACCTCATTTTTGAGCATTTTCTGCCAGCTCGTTCGGTCCGAAAAAGCCTGTTTGAGAGCCACTTCCATCTCACCGGCTGCGCAGCGATGAGGGGTCCGAGCGATGACACGGGCTTGACTCGCACCTTGATCGATCCAACGGATCGGAACTTGGTCACCTCGCGTCACACCGACTTTAAAACCAGATGAAATGGCCAAATAGACCACATGCTCGCAGACATGGTGCGTCTGTTCCCACTCGACGTCTCGGCCTTCGCCTAAATGGCCCCGACAGAGTTCGGGCCGGATAATGCACTCCGAGTTCTCTGGTGCGGTCTGCATACATGGATAGCAAAACCCTTGCGCGAAGGACTTCTTTGTTACCCGTCCACAGACGACGCAATGAATCTTTCCTAAAAAGCGAAGCTGGATCTTGCGCCCAATGAATTGATTCATCGGAACTTCTTCGTCATCCAGGCGGAGGAAATAGTCGATTGTCTCCCCAAGGGACACACGCATTTTTGAACTTCGACCGCTTAACATCGTCTTGCTCCCCGGGGCTCTACATGCAAGACGTCTTTACCCTTTTTTAGTGTCGTATGGCCAGCGCTGCTTGATGATTTTAGTCCACCGTCTCAATCACTGTGGCGCTCGCAGTTCAGACATGTGCCTCGCGTGTTCCGATGGATTAGGGTCAGTTCTTACCATCAGAGTCTTGACAAATGCTGTCCATAGCGCCATTGAGTCCATCTTAGATCGACCGCGCCGCACGGCTCATAGCCGCTGGAGATAAATCTTGAAGCTCTACAACAGCATGACCAATTCCGTCGAAGACTTCGTACCCCTCACCCCAGGAAAGGTGAGCATGTATAATTGTGGGCCGACGGTCTACAAACGCCAACACGTCGGAAATTTCCGGGCTTTTGTCACGGCAGACCTATTGCGCCGAAGCCTAGAGTACGTGGGTTTTGACGTGACTCAGATCATGAATATAACCGATGTGGGTCACCTGACTGAAGACGACCTCGTCGATTCACAAGGCGAATGTAAGCTTCAGAAAGAGGCTGCTTTGCGGCAGATGGACCCGTGGCAAATTGCGAGAGCCGAAGAGAAAAACTTCAAGGACGACCTGGCGCTGATGGAGATTCCGCCGGCTCACGAATACCCAAGAGCAACGGAACACATCCCGGAGATGATCGAGATGATCGAGATTCTTCTGAGTAAAGGGCTTGCATACGAAGTCGATGGAAACGTTTATTTTGATATTACCAAGTGGCCCAAATATGGGGCGTTGAGCGGCAATCGTTTGGATGAGCTTGAGGCGGGTGCCTCCGGGCGTGTTGATGAGCGGACCGATAAGCGTCATCCACTGGACTTCTCGCTCTGGAAAATAGACCCAAAGCATTTGATGCAATGGGACTCCCCTTGGGGCCGTGGATTTCCAGGGTGGCATATTGAGTGCTCTGCCATGTCGCGAAAATACTTAGGTGACACGCTGGACATTCATACGGGTGGACCCGACAATAAGTTTCCCCATCATGAATGTGAAATCGCCCAGAGCGAAGGGTGTACTGGGGAGACCTACGTACGCTACTGGGTTCATTGTGGCTGGCTAGAAATCGGTGGTCGCAAGATGAGTAAAAGCAAAGGGAAGCTCTATACCGTCCCGGAGCTTTTGGAGCTGGGCTATACAGGGCGAGATCTCCGCATGTTGATGGTCAAACAGCATTACCGGGCGCCCCTGCCATTCGATCTTGAACTGCTCGATGACGCCAAGAAACTGCGCGTCAAACTCAATAACTTCGTCGCAAATGAAATGAGCAGGCGGCCCGAGGGACCCAAGAACGACCAAATTCAAACGGTTATCTCGGAGGCTCGATTAAAATTCGAAGCGGCTCTTCGAGATGATTTGAATACGTCTGTTGCATTTGCGGTCATCCATGAATTTATGACCGCCGTGAATCGACTCCAGCCGAGTCAGTTAGATGCCCTGCAAGTGGTCGAATTCATGCGTGAACTGGACTCGGTTTTCGGGGTCATTGATCCTGTGACTGAGGCCGACGCTCTCGATGGAGAGATTCAGCAGCTCATCGATGAGCGCATCCAGGCGCGCTCAGAACGCAATTTTCAGCGCGCTGATAAAATACGCGATGACCTCCTCGCGAGGGGCATTGAGCTGGTCGATACGCCCCAGGGCACGGAATGGCGTACTGTTTGACTGATTGTACGTGAACTCGCCGAAATAAGACGAGCGAGTCTCGGTCGGACTCTATCCAAATCTGCTCTTAAGACATCGCACAGAGCGGTCCTTGACCACGGTCTCCAGACAGCCTGATTTAATCAAGTTTTGCTCCTATGAAGACGGTGTTAACTTAGACCCAGCCATAACATGTGTCCACCGCAGTCATTTGGTTGGGTCGAAGCCCTTGGTCTCACGTAGAGCATGACTGCCCCATAGGGTATAGGTATCGATATGAAGAGTAGACCTGAAGAATTGCTTCGGCGGTATCACGCTTGGGAGAGGAAGACTGACCGGTTTGAATTTCAGTGGCAAGCGAGGCTATTGCAATCTCTATGGCGCGAGGAACAAGGATTTCCGGCCCCTGAGTACAAAGGGCAATTGCGCGGTGCGAGGCTGGAGATGCCCTTCGCAAAGACGTCTATGGCTAATTATCTCACTGAGACCATTCGAACGGTCGTTCGCCGTGAAGTCGATGATCCTGTTCATGCACAGGGCAAGCTCTTCGGTCGCCCGCGTATTTATAACAACTTACTGTCGAGTCAGCCGCTGTGCTTTAATCTTTTTGCAGAGCTCTCCGTAGACTTAGATTTGGCCAGTGCGGTTTTGTCAGAGTTAAGTCATGGCCGCATTGCTCGTGTGACTGCCATCGACTTTGAATTCTCACCGGGGCGAGGGGATCTTTCGTATACTGGGGATCGGTCCGCATTTGACGTGTATGTGCAATTTGATACGCCGCAGGGTGGACTTGGATTTTTGGGGATTGAAGTGAAGTATCATGAGGGGCTCGACGATGCGGTGGCTGAGCATCGTACGCGCTACGATGAGGTCGCCCACCAGATGGGCTGTTTCGACCCCGGTTCGCAGGCTCGGCTAAAAACAAAGCCACTGCAGCAGATTTGGCGTGACCATTTGCTGGTTGGTGCCCATCGACAGGTTGACGACTTTGAAGACGGCTGTTTTATTTTTCTGTATCCCCGGGGGAATGCTGCGTGCGCTGCGGCTGTCAGTCAGTATGTCGCCTGTTTGACAGACTCGAACAGCTTTGACGCTTGGTCCATCGAGGCTTTGGTCGATGTCATCCGCCGACACACGGATTCCCCCTGGATCCACGCTGTCTACGACCGCTATCTAGACTTTACTAAGATCGCCTAGACGACCGCAGCTGCAGCGCTTGTTTACGGTCAGCCCGGTCTCTGGGCGTTATTTACGCCTCTGAGTTCTACACTTTTCTTTTAAATCGCGATTCTTAATGAAGGCGCAGCTCTGTCCCTTGTAGATGGCTTTGCAGTATTCTCGCAGGTCCCGGTCTTTGATAAACGCGCAGGTCCCACCCTTCGACGCCTTGCACATCTCTTTCAAGTCTCGGTCTTTGATAAACGCGCAGGTCCCCCCCTTCGACGCCTTACATTTTTCTTTTAAATCGCGATTCTTAATGAATGCGCAGCTCTGTCCCTTGTAGATGGCTTTGCAGTATTCTCGCTGGTCCCGGTCTTTGATAAACGCGCAGGTCCCACCCTTCGAGGCCTTACACATTTCTTTCTGGTCGTGATTTTTAATGAAGGCGCATGTGGCATTGGCTGCCCCCGCCGTGGTCAACACCATGACTAATAACCCGAAAAAGTGCGTGATACTCATCTCGATTCCTCTCTACTTCGGCTGACCTAACGCTGACCACCAGTCTACCCCAGTGTATCTACGCTTTAAAGAGCCCCATTGGAACGGCCTGCCTCGCATTCGAAGCGACATTGTCCAAGGGCACGGCTACAGTTGTCTTTAGAGCGTTGACCCTGGTCTACACATGGGTCGTATTGTGTGTGACAGTCGTCGATGCAGTCGCCGACAGCGACATCCTCACAGCCGCCTACTGGGATGATAGAGACGGCGGACACGCCCAATGAAAACCAATTGACCGGGATCATAAAACAGGATCTTTAAGACTCAAGTCGACTCATGATAGATCGCATTTAAAGTTCATTGTTCTAAAACAGTCGAATCAAATCTCCACGTCACTGGATTTAAAAAACATCTAGACTGAGTTTCAGCCGAGATGTTGGATTACTGATTCGGTCTCATGCTAAAACCGGGCGCTAGCCACAGGATTGGGCAGTCGGGGGTACGTTTTGACGACCAAGAGAGCAACATTTAAGCCGACCACGACAGGAGAGAGTCGAACTGTTGATTTACCCACGGGCCGTCTTTCGATGACCACCGAGCCGGGCTCTCTTGCCATCGATGACCTGTGTGGCTTTGCTGCCCGCATTAATCCAAAGCGCGCGTTTTTATTCGTCTCTAAGGTCTTGGGTCGACACATTCCGGTCCGCCCCCGATCCATGCGTGAGGCTCATTTAGAGCTGGCTCGTCGGCTGCCGCCCGACCTACCAGGCCCCATTCTTTTCTTTGGTTTTGCAGAGACAGCGATCGCGTTGGGCTACGGCGTTTTTCGGGAGTACATGCACTTGCATCAACGCCGTGATGGGTATTATATCCATTCGACTCGTTATCGATTTAAGCGACCTCTTTTGGCCGAGTTTCGCGAGGAACACAGCCATGCGGCCGAGCATTTCATCTATGGCCCGGCAGACTCCACAGACATGACCCGACTTTTAAATGCCAGAAGTTTGGTTTTGGTCGATGACGAATTGACCACAGGAAACACCCTGGCCAATGCGGCCACGGTCCTGAAGCGGTCGCTGCCTCATCTAAAAGACGTCGCTGGTGCGGTCTTGACTGACTGGGGGGGCGGTCGGATACGGGTGTCGCAGTTTCCCGTCGTCAGTTTACTGCAAGGCGGTTTTGTCTTTGAACCAAAACAGTCCAGGTCCAAAGTCTCCATGCCTGATGTGCGTTCAAAGTCGGCTCATCGTGATCGAGACTTACCTAGAAATGATGGCCGGTTTGCACTCAAGGCAGAGCTTGACATCTCGCCCTATCTCCCCCTTTTTGAGGGGGGCAAAGATGCGGACATTGCCATTGTTGGGACAGGCGAATTTGTCACTGTCCCTTTTTTAGTCGCCGAGGCTCTCGAACAGCGTGGCGTCAGCGCGTGGTGCCAGGCGACAACTCGCTCTCCAGTCATGATCTCAAATGCCATTCATTCCAAGCAGACATTTGATGATTTCCATGGCGACGGTATTACTAACTTTATCTACAATCTCGATGGCACCATGTTCGACAAAATCTTTCTCTGTGCGGAATATTGCCCGGTCTCTGGCATAAAAGAGCGCCTCGGTGACCTCTCGGTCTTACCTGTTGACTTCACATAATTTGCCATGTGACGGTCGGCTCAGACCTGTCATCTCTTTAGCTTAGGTCCGGGCATATTCAATTTTTGAACTGTGATAGTTGCTATTGGTATTCAACGAGATGTAAAAAGCGTTCGGTGAGTGACGCGTGACACGTTTGAAGAGACTGACGTGCGTTGAATGGAGGCTGAGATGAAATACGAACAATTGGGCGCAACGCTCTATGTCCCGGCTTGTCGAGATGATCTCCTGCAGGTGGTCAATGGGCGTCGTTTTCACGGCGTTCGGTCTCTTATTTTATGCACGGAAGACGCCGTCTGTGAATCCGACCTGGATCAGGCGCTTGCTAACATCGAAGCGCTTCTACCGATTTTATGTGACGTCAAGATTCCCGTCTTCGTCCGTGTCAGGAACCATCAAGTTTTAAAGAGGGTACTGGCTTTCAATTCCGTACATCATCTCGCAGGCGTTGTTCTGCCTAAATTTGATACCAGTAATGCGAGCGCATATCTCGATACATTGACTGGCTGTCCAACGCTTTTAATCATGCCGACTTTGGAGACCAAGGCGGTTTTCTCATCCCTCGCGATGGATCGCTTGCGGGATTTGCTTCTCGATCATCCGATGCACAAACAAATCTTAGCATTGAGAATCGGTGGCAATGACCTCATGGCTTTACTGGGGATTCGTCGACACCCTCAAATGACAATTTATGAGACCTTATTGGGTCCTGTAATTAGCCGCTTAGTGACAACCTTCAGGCCCTTTGGTTTTCCCCTGACCGCACCGGTTTGCGACTCCTATTCCAGCCTCGATGTACTCGAAAGAGAAGTTGAACAAGACTTGGTCAACGGGCTCTACAGCAAAACAGCGATTCATCCCAATCAGGTTGTGAAAATACAATCGCTCTATGCCGTGTCTGATGGGGACCTTGAAATTGCGCAGCGTCTCTTACTCCCTGGACAAAAGGCGGTATTTGGTCATCACGGCGTCATGCATGAATTGGAGACGCATCTGACATGGGCTGAATCGGTTGTGCATCGGTCTAAGCTGTTTGGCACACGAAACCAAATGGACCGACGTCATATTAGCCAACAGCATGTCGCCCAATCGGAGCTTCAAACACTGCTTAAAGAAAGCGGATGAAGCTGTACTTCAATAATGCGTTCTCGGCCCTATCATATTCTATCCAATGGCTCAGACGGGATTGGCCGTCAGACGATCTGTCTATCGTCATCTCCCATTCTCGGCCGGACCCCTATCTAGAGGCGGTTGCCGATCATTTCGAAGTCGAACCGGCAGGACTCGATGATGCAGCCTACACTCAATATTGTGTCGATATGTGTCGTCAGCATTCAGTCGACGTCATGATTCCAAGAAAAAGAGTCACGGTTCTCGCGCGGTCGGCCGGTGCGTTTGAGAGGGCAGGCATTCGCGTGATGTGGTCGGCGTCAGCTGATCAATATGCACGACTGGACGATAAAGCAAAGACATTGAGGTCCGTGCGTGACGCTGGAATTATGTCCGTCCCTAACCCAATAATCGTCAACGACAAGGCCAGTTTCACGGAGGGTTTTAAACGCTTGTCTCAGTCCGGTGACCAGGTGTGTATGAAACCAAATATTGGTGTGGGTGGTCGTGGTTTTCGGATTATTGATCGCCGCAGAACACGTCTTGATGATGTGTTTTCCCCTGACCCACTGAGGGTTGGCTATGACACCATCATGGACGCCTTAGACGAGACTCGGACACCGGAACCGATCTTGTTGAATACATATTTGGATGGGGACGAATACAGCGTGGACTGCCTTGCGCATCGGGGGCAGCTTCTCTATGCAATCCCTCGGATGTACATCGATAAACATCATCAAAGAATCGATGACGTTCCAGATTTAGCGGCGTATTGCCAACGCTTGGTGAGCCACTTTGAATTGGACTCTCTTTTTAATATCCAGTTTAGGCAGCACCGCGGCCAATGGCATTTAATCGAAATCAATCCCCGGATGGCGGCCGGCATGCACAGAACTCGTTTTTCGGGTCCAAACCTACTTGCTGAGGCACTGATTCTGTTAGAAGAGGGTGCCTTAGGCCCGGGCGTATCGGTGCGTTGGGACTGCGAGATCATTAAGAAAGTTGGCTATGTCAATGGCGATATGTCCGTAGAAGTAGAGGTCGGTTCATGGAGTTGAGCAGACCCGGGGGTCATGGCCTTATGGAGGTCCGACACGTCAAGAGCACGACTTTCGGACGTCGGGCTGGCAAGGGGCGCGTATGTCTATTTGACAGATGGTTTTCACTATGATGGCCTCGTGCAATGACACTCTCGAACTGCATGTAGGTATGGATGTCTCTGATGAGTGCGGGTGATACACATGTTTTTGTCGACTTGGATGACTCTCTATTTTGGTCCAAGAGACGACTCGATGGTCGGGAGACCATCGGTGTGACGACCAAGATGGATGGGACGCCATACGGCTATATGACGGCGGCCTCAGAGACATTTTTATCACTGATTTTGGGCGCTCAGCGTGTGATTCCTATCACGGCTCGGGTGTCCACTTCATTGGCGCGCGTCAAACTGCCTTTCTCGGATTATCGGATTTGTTGTCACGGTGCAGTCATTTTGACTGACGCGGGGCAGGTTGATGATGATTGGCTTGATGACCGCTCAAGTCGGCTCAGAGACTTGACGGCACATGCGACTGATATTGCAGATTTGTGTCGCGCGTTGCCTGCGGCGAAAGGTCTCCGGGTAGTGGTACGGGCAGACCACGGGCTTGAATTTTATTGTACGGTCCGGGATCCCGGACGTAATGTTTCAAAATTAGCCGCTTTTGTCGACGAGGTTCGAACACGTATACCCGATGACTGGGTCTTGAATGCGACCGATTCTGACGCGGTTTTAAGGCCGAATTTTCTCACCAAGGGCAGTGCCATAAATTGGCTTTATAGCCGTCGTTTAAAAAGACCGGACTGCATCGTGGGCCTTGGCGATCGCGACGATGATAAAGACTTTCTCGGGTTATGCGACTACGTGGTTTTGCCAAAAAGCTCAATGCTATGGGCAGCCCTAGAGGGTCAGGGGCTGGCGTCAAATGGCTGATTTTCATGGGTCATATGAGCCTGATGATGTTTGCTTCCTCCTCAAGGTCATCGAGATGGAGCCAACTCCGGTAGAGCAAAAAGAACGGCTGATCCAGTCCGGGGCAAGACATTACTCGGAAATGTTGTCAAAAGAACGAGAGCCAGCTCCAAGCTATTTGCAATTGTTCCACCAGGCTTTTGACCGCAATCGCCTTAAAATGGCAAAGGATATTAAAGGCTTGGCTCAAGCCTTGGGTCAATTGCATCCAGATGGCTTAATTCTGGTCTCACTTGCGCGTGCGGGTACGCCTATCGGTGTTCTATTGAAACGCGCACTCAAGCGGATTGGACTCGACTGTCCGCACTATTCGGTCTCGATTATTCGAGACCGCGGCATCGATGAATGTGCGCTTGACGAAATTAGATCGAGACATCCAAATCAGCCTATTCGATTTATTGATGGCTGGACGGGTAAAGGCGCCATCAGTCATGAGCTGTCCGGTGCTGTGACCCGGTATAATGAGTCACGAAGCACACAGCTTGACACGACTCTCGTTGTACTCACCGACTTGGCCGGCACGGCCGGTTTATCTGCTGGCTACGACGATTACCTGATTCCATCAGCCCTGCTCAATTCGGTCGTGTCTGGATTGGTCAGTCGGACCATTCTAAATGACGAGTTTATTCGGCCAGGGGATTATCATGGGTGTCTTTTTCTCGATGAACTCATCACCCATGACCTCTCGCGGTGGTTTGTCGATGGATTTGATGATTTGATCGACGCATGTGTGCCAACAGTCATCGATGTCGAACAGTCTGCGCGCCTCCGTCGAGGCGCTGATACTGTGGCCTGTATCAGAGACATCGCTCGGACATATGAATGCTCTGACCTAAATCGGATTAAGCCGGGGGTCGGTGAAGCGACCAGAGCATTGCTGAGGCGGATGCCCAAAGTGCTCCTGATTCGGGACCGTCATTCTGAGGACGTTGAGCATCTGATTCATCTTGCGAACACTCGGGGAATTGATTGGCATGAACGCCCCGATTTAGCTTTCTCTGCCGTCACTGTGATCGCAACCCTTGGTCACCGGCATAAACCATGGCCGGTCGATTGAGTTCACAGGGACCACGTGTAAGATGCGGCGTCTAGTGCTATGGTCGTATATGGAGGGAGAAAATTGAAGCCACTCGGATATGGTAGGGTCGCCTGCCAGGTCGTCAAAAGGGAGGAGGGGATCGACTAACTTGAAGGCTCCATTTCCGAGTGGCTTCATGTGAGTATAAGCGCATCTTTGAGTGGGTATTGCCCAACCTTGACGACCCGCCGCCCGTCGGCCCAGTTGGAACGGTGTCGGCGCTCAATTTAAGCTCATATGTCTTGGTTTCGATGCACATCAGCTGCGATTTATAAACGCGTCCAGAATACGGCCGCCCTGAATTCGCGTGTTAATGTCCCGGTTCGAATGGCCCAGAGCCGCTGCTAGACTGCGACCGGCTGTTGCCATTGCAGCATTTGCACTGATGCCTCCCGACGATACGGACCGACCGTCATTGGGCGCAATATTGGTGCATTTACCATCTGCGTCGACACCGCCATAAACCCCTCCATTGATATGACGTCCAAAGGAGACCATGACCGAATGATCTCGATTATGGTCACGGCCGCCGCGAGCATTCCGATTAAATTTTCGACCGAACACATTCAACATGGCAAAGGTTACTTGGTCTTGGATCTCGAAGCGATTGAGTTCCTGCCACATCAATCCCATTGCATTGATACCTCGCGTGGTCTGGACAGCTTCAGTCTCGAGAGTGCTGTCTTGGTGATTGTCGCGTCCGAAGGGAATATTTAAGACAATCACCGGAGCCACACCGAGCTGTGCCAAGGCGACGGCAGAATGAATGTAGTCCTCGACAGAATTCGGTTCGTCCGGACTGGTTGGGATCGATTCCAATAGTCGACCGAGATTGTTGCCCATGGTTCTGGCTTGGTCACGCCCAGTCATAAACCGCTCTAGAAAAGCCATTTGCGAACGAGTCCCATCAGTGCGCATTGTTGCGTACAGGCGGTTGAGAGTTCGGTCTCGGAGTAGACCTAGGTCATCGAGCGTTCCAGCGGCTGGGTCAAAGAGCGCCTTGAGCTGAGTCGGCTCGGTTTGCTGTAGGGGCTGATTTTCATAGGTGATGCGGTTTCGACCGAGAATGATGGGCTCTTTTTGAATGGAGCCCACCGCCGTTGCATTGAGCTGAGCTGACATAGACGCAAACGTCTCAGAGCCATTTCCCGCCTGGTTTTTCACAGCATTACGAAGAGACATGGTTTCATCAAATTCTGGATGAGCCGCTGCAAAGGTTTTCATATGAAAGAAAGCCAATCTCTGGCGAAGTTGGGCAGGCAGTGCGGCCCAAGGCTCTGCGGTTCTGATTCGTTGGTCGCCAAACCGTGCCCTGGTCACAGGCAGAACGGGGTTATTTTGAAATCGGTCTGCAGCGTTATTGATGTAACTGCCCGGGCAATTGATATTAACAGGATCACCGGCTTGGGAGACCGACAAAATTAAGGTCTGAGGCCTGATACCACTGCCTTGGGCTGTGGCCCTTGACGGGGCGAGAAGCAAGGCCGGTGGAATCCCTGTCGCAAGGCTTCGCAGTAATAGCCCAGCCCCGGCCGCTATGTTGGTGCCGATAAAGCCTCGCCGAGAGAGTTGTGTCGTTTTTTTCATAAGCCCAATCCTAGTACATCCGGTGTGAGGCATGCGCTCACGAAGGTGGAACGCAAGGCATCTTGCCGTGTCGCGTTGTCCGCCAGAGCCTGGTCATAATGGTCTGTTAAAATACCTGACACTTCGGCTGCTCGTTCCGGAACAGCGACAAGTCCCATTAGGGTGTTGGCCATCGCGGATATGGCACGGTCAGGTTCCCCCAGTGGGAATATGGCATCGCTATTTCTTACAACCGTATTGGCGACCGCTTTGCACACGGCGTCTGCAGCTGTGAGATAGATGGGATTTGGTAGAGTGGGTTGTGTGAAGTCGTCAGCCCCCCTCGCAAAGTCATCGTTGGGGATGAGACCAATGATGTTTCTGATTCGGTTGACAGAACAAATATCGGGTCGGCCGGTGCGAAGACTGAGACTGGCGCAGAGATGGTCTCGCCGACTGATGCTGATGAGCGGTAAGCTTCCATTAGACAGAGTTTCACTTCGCCCACTGACCAAGGGAGATGCAAAAAGTGCCACGATTAATTCCTTTAGATTGTAGTTGTTTGATCTGAATTGGTCGACCAGTGTTCGAAAGATGGGGTCTCGTTCGTTGCACCGCGTTGAATTAGCGAAGAGACACAGCTTCTGAACCCAAGCCGATGCAAATTGAGGATGCTCCCCAAGGAGTCGGCCGAAACGTCTCAGGTCTCCACCTCGATTACGCACCGACTTGTAGGCAAAACTTGGCCGCGCACCGGTCAGAATTCGAGCGTTATCGCCCTCACCAAAAGGCCGCTGATAATTGACATTATATGATTTTGAAAAATAGGCCCGCATGGGGTCAATGTTCTTGTGACACCCGTAACACGGCTGGTTTGGTTCAGCGTGTTCACCATCGATTTGGCCATCGTTGTAAGGCGCTGTCTGGTCGGATTGAAGAAATTTAGTATGGAGGCCAACCAGCAGAGCTTGATTGACGACGACCCGAAACTGGTTATCGACATTGGTCAGCCAATTTTCAAAGAAAGCATTGGTCGAGAAAAAGCCGACGCGCGGGATTCGAGTGATTACGGTGTCAGCCGTTCTGAGTCGACGAATATCATAGAAGGGAATGCGACCGTCGTCAGCGTTTGGTTGAAAGTCTAGGGTGACAAGGCGCCAGTCATTGAAGTCGTCTTCATTCAGATGCATATCGGCAAACCCAAACCGGAAGACGTTACTGCCGATGTCGTGATTTACACAAAATCGACGGAGAATTGCGCCCATCAAGAAATTCAGAAGGTGCTGCTGTGACAACTCACATTCACCGAGTTCATCTCGGTCTAAGAACCAGGCCTTTCTGTTGATTTGCTGCCGGAGACCAGTTGGCCGGCCGTTTGGTGTTGAAAAAACAGTATGTACGGTCTGACGCTCTTGGTCTGATTGATCCCCATAGAGAAGTAAAACCAGGTTTGCCGTTGTCACCATCCATGTCTGCGTCTGTGTGACATTGGCGAATGATTGATTCGAGTTGACGATGTGCAAAGCCGTGCGTACGAAGGAGTCTTCGATGACTCGCCGAATTGATGCGGTGACCGCTCGGCCGGTACGAAGCCGGTTGAACTGATCCGTCTGGAAATCCTGTAGTTGTTGCTGCAGCGCCACCTTGAGAAAGGCCATCATTTTTGAATCGAATAGGTCACCAGTAGACCAGCTACGATACAGAGTGCGCATTGCAGACTGCTCATCTGGCGCATTTGCCACCTGACCGAGTTCGGCCTCAGTCACGCTGTCCCCGCGGAGCAATGTCTTGACTTTCTGCAGGCTGGAGCGGAGGGGCGTTATCTCAAAGTCCTCATCCGGTGGCTCATACTCTGACACGGACTCGTTAATCCATTGTGTCAGGCATTGTTTGTCGGCGTTTGAGATTTCGGGCATGACGATATTGCATTGATCACCCTCCGGGCGATTACCAGCCCCGACAACCTGCAGAAGTAGGCTGTATTCTGGCGTAATCGGGTCGATAAGGAGACGGTCAGGACAGTCGGCCGAGCGGGTATTGAGCATTGATTGAGCAAGATTGTCTTGTCCAAGATTCAGGCCAGCCTGAGGTTGCTCACCATGGCAATTCAAGCACCCATTTTGTTGGAAGATACGACGCGGCTCGCATCCGATTTCAGGCGTGGATACGCTCGCATCAGCCTCTGTCGGATCTGAAGTGGTCGCGTCGTTTGCGGCCATATCCGTTGGCGGAACAGGCGCGCCCAAATCAATCGAATCGGGACCGAAATCCACTGGGGGCTCGTCGTCATTGGTATCGACGGTGTGGTCTTCATCCTGCTCTGAGAGTTGAGTGGTTTCAGGGGGTCGACTTGATTCAAAGTCATCAAAGTTGGTCATACATCCGGAGCTTGATAAAATGCTCAAGCCAAGCCAAACCCAGAGATTGGGCCGGCGAGATGAAGCTCGATTGTACAGCCGAGAGAACCGTGTCGGTCTGCTGCAGGGGTGTTTTCGGACACTTGATTGCTCGTACACGCCACGGACCCATTCGTTCACATCGTGGAGTGACGAGAATCAGCAAGCACCGTGCCAGACCGTTCACTGGAGATTCACTGAGTTCGAATTGTACTGCAACGTGAATGGATGATTCAGGGACCCGCGTACCCCATCGTTCTCAGGGCCGTGTCGTCGATGTCTCATTCTGTGGTTTTAAAAGCCCCACCTTGATATTGCTTGATGGCCAGGTTTAGGCTGGCGGTCTAATCGATCATGTCCGATGGACCGAAATCTTCATCTTCGACAGGAATCCCTTTGTCGACGGCCTCTCGATGACGTAATGCCGCTTGGACTGCGTCATCAACCTCGTAGAAAATGTGTCCATCTCCAAGGGTTTCCGTCAGGCCGGCCGCTTTCATGACTCGAAGAACGGACCCTTTAACGTGGGATATGACCAGCTCGACACCCTTTACTCGAAGTTCCAATACGATTTCTTCATAGGTATCGACAGCGGTCGAATCCAAGGCGTTGATGCTGGATGCATCCAAAACGATGGCCACCAATTTGGGATTTGAGTCCACGATTTTATAGATCGTGTCTTTCAAGTAACTGACATTACCGAAGAAGAATTGCGCATCCATTCTGAGAATCACAATTCGGTCGAAGGTTTCTGTCTCCTCGAAGTGATCGACACAGCGGTAACTCCGGCTACCCGGCAGCCGACCCAGGATAGCAATATTTGGCCGGGTTGTTGTAAAGACCAGCCACAAGAGTGAGCCGAGCACACCTGTCAGGAGACCGATGACGACGCTGCCAAAAAGCGTCGCAAAGAAGGTCAAGGCTAAGAGGGCTAGGTCGTCTCGTTTCATCGCCCAGAGGTGTTTCATCTCGGCGATATCGATAAGCCCTGTAACGGCAACCAGTATGATGGCTGCCAGAATCGGTTTTGGCAAAAATGCGAAGGGCGCTGTGAGCGTTGTCAACACAATGCAAACCACAGCTGCTGTTACGACGCCGGCCAATTTTGTTTTTGCACCAGAGGCCGCGTTGACAGCCGTTCTCGATAGGGCACCCCCAACGACATATGAGCCAAATAGAGCCGATGTAAGATTCGCAAAGCCTTGGGCGAAAAGCTCTCGTCCAGGTGAGATTTCGTACCGATTGGCGCGTGCGTACACTTTAGCAGCCGAAATTGATTCCATGAATGCAATGAGTGCGATTGTCAACCCAATGGGCGCGACGATGGTGAGTGATTCGACACTCAGATTCGACGGGATTTCTGGCGTTGGCAGGCCACTCGGGACCGTCCCCAAGGTAGAGACACCGACGGCGCTAAAGTCAAAAAAGTAGGATGCTAAAATTCCGGAGACGACCGTAATCAAAGCGCCAGGCCACTTGGGTTTGACGCGTTTGAAACCGACGATCATGACGACGGCAAAAACGCCAATGATGAGGGTCAATATATGGGTTTTTTCGATGCCGATGATCACTTGATACAGGGTCTCTGGGGCAGAGCCTGCATTGTCGATTTTGAACCCGAAGAGGTGTTGTAGCTGTGATGCACCAATGATTAAGGCAGCAGCCGCTGTAAAGCCGGAGACAACAGGATGTGACAGCAGATTGACCAAGTTGCCTAATTGGAGTGCGGCCAGGCCAATCTGACACAAACCGGCGGCAACCGTAATCAGGACCGCGTATCCAAGATATTGCGCATCGGTGAGTACTGCGCCGTTTGCCATCTCTTGAACACCCGTCGCGATGAGTAAGGATGCTAAAGCAACAGGACCGATGGCGAGCTGCCTCGATGTGCCGACTAAAGCATAGGCGATCAGCGGAAAGGTTGACGCATAGAGACCCAAGATTGGGGGTAGACCGGCCAGCAGCGCATAAGCCATTCCCTGTGGCACGATCATTACAGCAGTCGTCAACCCTGCGAAGGCATCGTCCTGCCAGGCATTCACTGTTTGATTGCTTTGCTCAGCCACGGCTCAATCGATCTCCTGTAAGCACGCTATTTTAACATTCTCGATCCGTTGATGTCGACAATGAGCGTCAGGTGGCATCCAGAATTACATGTCTTACACTGCTGTCAACAATGTTCTATCTTGGGTCGGTCGTTGGACGTCATACATCGTTTTTACAGAGCCGCGGTTTTAGGGATTTCATACCGCTCTTCCATTTGAGTCCGACCGATTCAATTGAGCTGTTCTCGTTGGTTGGTCGAGACTGACCCCTGAATGCATGCTTAAATCCTCTCGTTTAACGCTGGAGGACATTGGATTGAAATCTAATCCGTTTGCGAGAATTCGGTCACGAGAGACCGTATTGGATACGACGCTGTATCGTCTACTCAAGGTGATATGGCTTTGGCCACCGTATCTCGGGGCTGGCATTTACATCCGGTCCTACGACAGGCCGCTCAATAACATTGTTGTGGGCATGAAACTCCGCAGACGAAACGTCCACTACGTCGGCACCCACTTCGTAGGGAATCTCTACAGCATGTGCGACCCCTAGTTCATGTTCATGTTCATTCTCATGAACCACTTGGGGGCTGACTACCATCATATGGGACAGGTCGACGACCATTGATTTTATCAAGCCAGGTACCGGCTTGGTCACCGCTCGATTTGCGATTTTGATGTCGCGGATTGCGGACATTCGGTCAGATGCGGAGAGCGGTGAGACGCTCTTCCCTGAGTTTATGGTTGATGTCGTCAACCATGAGACGGGGGACCGTGTAGCACGCGTTCGAAAAGTGCTCTACGTCAGAAAAAATAGACTCTCGATAGGACCGTTTCTATGCCCTGATTTAGGTGTTTGGGGCGGTCTTCTTAGTCGTCGGTTGCACGTGGTCAACCTTGTTGTTTTGGATCAGAGTAAGCAAGGCCAAGTGCGTCTGATGTGGACCATTTGGTGTCCGCGTGTCCGCCCTAAACCACATCAACTGGCCTAGCCCTGGCCCCGAGCTCGGCATCATGAATCATGGATCCAATAGCCCACCCTTCGTACCGACGGAGATGGCTGCTAGAAAAGTTTGCTGACAGTTTTACATATGCTGTAATTTTACTGTATGCTTAAAGTCGGGCATTGAGATTACATTTTGGAACCAAATTCGGTTTTTTGCGCCCTTTTCGGGCGCCCTAGACCTTTGAGCCAGGCGACAGCTATCGCTTTTGGCGTGGTCTGGCCGTGGATTTGAACCAAATCGATGGGATTGGTCTGGGGATTTCAGGGAGCGATTTATGAGAATCTGGGTATTGATTGTTGGGCTTCTTCTCAGTGGGGTTGCATGGGCCGAAACCGGAGTTGAGTTCGTCGGTGAACTGAAGAATGGTGGCGTTGCGTTCACGGGACTCGTCGATCTGACTGTTCGAGCATACGGGGACAAGGACGCTGACGAGGCCCTGTGGTCCGAGGTGTTCGAAGATGTTGCCGTTGAAAGCGGTCAATTCACAGTTTTGCTTTTCCAATCAGACCAGATCTCAGTCGCCGACCTTGGCCTCGACACCTTGCATGTCGGGCTCTCAATAAATGGTGAGCCAGAAATGCGTCCCAGACGTCGAGTGCCAGTGGGCAGCCGCGCCCTGGTTGCCTATCAAGCGTTGGATGTTGTTGGAGATATCAACCCCACAAGTGTCTCAGTCAACGGGCAACTCGTGATCAATAACGAAGGCGCTTGGGTGGGGCCCGAAGGACCATCGGGTCCACAGGGGCCGGTGGGTCCGGCTGGCCCGTCTGGTGACCCGGGGCCTGCTGGAGCTCCAGGCCCCCAAGGCCCTGTCGGTGAAGCCGGTCCAGCCGGTCCAGCCGGTGCTGACGGTGAAATGGGGCCAATGGGTCCAACAGGTCCACGCGGCGAGGCTGGTGTACAAGGTCCAAACGGCGCAGCCGGTCCAGATGGCCAAGCTGGTCCGGACGGTCAGCCTGGCGCGGACGGCCCCATGGGACCGAGGGGCCCAATGGGTGAAGCCGGTGTGGATGGTCAGGCTGGTCCGGACGGGCAACCTGGACCACGCGGTGAGGCCGGTCCAGTTGGTATTCGTGGTCAAGACGGGGGTCCCGGTGTGCGCGGAGATAAAGGGCTTCAGGGCGATCAAGGTCCAGCCGGTGAACAGGGGATTCGCGGTCTTCCCGGTGAACCTGGCCTGAGGGGGGAACAAGGGGCTGTTGGACCTGTCGGCCCTGCAGGGCCCGCCGGTGACAAAGGCCCGCTTGGTGACAAAGGTCCTGAGGGGGATAAAGGGCAAACAGGGGACAAAGGGACTCGTGGCGACAAAGGCCCCGGTGGAGACGAAGGACCTGTCGGCCCTCAAGGACCACCAGGAGCTGACGGGCTAGATGGGCCTCAGGGTGAACAAGGTATTCAAGGTGAACGTGGTCTCCAGGGTCTTCAAGGTCCAAAGGGCGAGGTCGGTGATCGAGGGCCCGCGGGTCCGCAAGGTGACTCCGGGCTTCAGGGTATTCAGGGTCCACAGGGTGATGTGGGTGATCGCGGACCGGCTGGTCCTCCAGGGGAACAAGGGATTCAAGGCCCTCAAGGTCCCCAAGGCGACATGGGCGAGCGAGGACCTGCTGGCCTGCAAGGGATTCAAGGTCCTCAAGGCGATCGTGGTCCCGACGGACCCGTGGGTGACCGCGGTCCGGCAGGCCCGCAAGGGGAGCGTGGTCCAGACGGCCCGGTTGGTCCTCAAGGTGATTTAGGTGATCGAGGGCCACAAGGACCTCAGGGCGAGATTGGACCACAGGGCGAGGTGGGACCACAGGGCCTCCAAGGGCCGAAAGGTGATCAAGGTGATCCAGGTCAGCAAGGTGCGCAAGGCATCAAGGGAGACAAAGGAGAACCAGGCCTTCGAGGTGAGACCGGTGAGGCTGGTCCGCAAGGTCTCCAAGGCCCAGCGGGTGAGGTTGGCCAGCAAGGTCTACAAGGCATCAAGGGCGATCGGGGCGATCAGGGTGAGCGTGGAATACAGGGTGAGCAAGGTCCTCAAGGTCATCTTGGTCCGCAGGGGATTCAAGGTCCGCGGGGTGAACTGGGGCCGCGTGGTCTGCAAGGCTTAAAGGGTGACCAGGGCGACATCGGTCCCCAAGGGATTCAAGGTCCGCAGGGCGATGTGGGACCGCGTGGTCTACAAGGCGTCCAGGGGATTCAGGGTGACCAGGGTGAGGCCGGAGCGCAGGGGCTGCAAGGGCCGCAGGGTGATGTTGGCCCTCGTGGTTTACAAGGCGTAAAGGGAGACAGTGGTGACCAGGGTGAGGCGGGGCCTCAAGGTGTCCAAGGGCCGCCCGGCGACGTTGGCCAGCCCGGTATACAAGGACCCAAGGGAGATCAAGGTGATCAAGGAGACCAGGGTCCTCAGGGGATTCAAGGGATGAGAGGCGACCCAGGCGTGCAGGGTGCGGTCGGAGCCCAAGGTATTCAGGGCCCTCAGGGAGACCCCGGCCCTCGCGGTCTGCAGGGTCTCAAAGGAGATCAAGGTGACCAGGGCCCGCAGGGCATTCAGGGTATCCAAGGCGATAAGGGCGAGACGGGCGACGTGGGTGCTCAGGGCCCGCAGGGCGATCAAGGGCCCCAAGGAATTCAAGGTATTCAGGGGGATGTAGGTCCGCAGGGCATTCAGGGTATCCAAGGGGACAAGGGCGAGACGGGCGACGTGGGTGCTCAGGGT
>PCCS01000027.1 GCA_002731825.1 Myxococcales bacterium | reverse complement strand
TTCTGTATAGAATTTCTCGTCCCTGTCATGACCGATCGGTTTCAAACGTCGAGACCCGAATTTCCACTAATCAAACCCATCGATGACTTGATTGGGATTGTCACACATTGAGGGGTCTCAAAGTCCTTTTTGGTCTTAAAGACGCTAAGAATGGGGCAGGGCGACCCTAGCATGATGGTCGCTTTCGAGGCTGTTGACGCGTCTCAACGTGTTGGCACAGTCAATGCATATTTCTATACCCAACTACAGGCATTTATCCATTCATAGAGGTCGTTATGATGTCCTTCAAATCAATTTTAGGTCTCCTTATTTGTCTCGCGTACGGCTGTACTCAGTTGGATGTCAACGATATCGATACACAAGAAAAAGAATCCAGCTATCATGCGACTTTCATCGATATGACGTTTAAAGGCGTTCTACTCGCCGGCAATGATTGGGCGCCCGAGCGCACAATTGAGCAACAGCTCCTGTACACCATTGGGCAACTGAACGGCGATCGAGCGGTCGGGCGCTTGGACCGAGTCGAAGTCGATGCGCTTGAAATTACCAGACAAGATGACCTCTATCGATTTGACTACACTGTGACCATGCCGGTCGCTTGGTCAAAGGACAAGCCCATCCCGACCGCCTACGAGTTCATCTTGCCCATCAGTACAGTCCGAGACGATCTGAAACGCTTTGCCGAGAGCTATGGAGAGACCTGTGTGTCGTACGGGGCTCATGATGTCGACTCGGGCAGCATGTGGTATTATTATCGCCCCAATCGAAGCCGTTGCCAATTAGCCAACGAAGATGTGTTTAGGACGTCAGCGACCAGTGTGCCCAGTGTTCTACAAACCACTGGCCAATACCCAGAGTATGACCAAGTTTGGAAAGACGGACGCCTTGAGGTCGTGGCGATCTTCGGCCGAGCCGATGAAAATAAGCCCCCATCTGATGATATCGGCACGCGAAATTTTCGCATCTTTATCAATAAAATTAAGGAGATGATCCCGAACGCTGTTCAAATCCCACAGACCTTTGACGGTGAACTGGGCGTCGATGTAACTGAGATGATGATCGAAGGGCAGCTGGATGAATCACGCTTTATCTCGATCACCGTATTGGTCGTCGATAATGTTCGCACCGCGGATCGACAATTCCGCGAGCGATACAAGCGTCTGACGCCAACGGCCGATTTGATTATTTATAATGGGCACGCGGGTCTGGGTCAGAATATCAGAGCATTAGCATCGCGCGGCGAATGGAAGGCTGAACAATACGTCATCGTATTCATGAATGGCTGCGATACGTATGCGTATGTTGACGACGCTCTCTATGCAGCACATCGAGACGTAAACCCCGATGACGAGGTTGGGACCCGCTATGTCGACCTTGTGACCAATGCGATGCCGGCTTACTTTTTTGATATGACCGGCGCCAGTATGGCGCTCATTGATGCGTTGGCGAAGCCCGATGACCCGGCAAGTTATGATGAAATCTTTTCAAATATTGCTCGAGAGCAAATGGTCCTGGTGACCGGTGAAGAAGATAACGTCTTCCAGCCCTAGGCCATAGGTCGCCATAGGCGCTACGGGGACCTAGCCATTTCGATGGAGGCCTGGAGGCCTACGCCTGCTTCGATATCCCGATTCAAATTGGCTTTAAAATACTTTTTTACGGGGCATCCGCGTCGTAGGTAATGCGATATGAGAAACACGCGTTAGCGTTTGGCGCGGACACTCGGAAGGCCACTCTAATATCGTCACTTCGAGCCGCCCGGTCATTGACCGTAGTCTCAAAGTTGCCAAGTCCATCGACGACGTTAATGCAGACTTCGTCTACATCACAGACATCTTCTAAGCTTGGTGGACCTGCAAAAGGGTTGAGATTGGAGTCTTGAGCCAAAACCTTTGCGCAGACTTCCCAGTCTACATCAGCATCGATCTCCGTGATTTGCATGCGGACGAAGATGTCGTTATTGCTCGCTCGAGCCCGCTCGTTGACGACAAAGTGATAGTAATCCGTATCAAGGCCATTTTGCAGTTCTCCGACGAAACTTACAGGCTCGGCTTCGTCTTCTTGGATCGCACCCAGCTCGTAGGCAGCAGAGCAAATTTGATTACCTGTTCCAGCTTCCCAACGGTCTGGTTCGACACCTTCGTCTACATTTCCGTCACAATCGTTATCCGTATTATCGCACAACTCTGGGGACGCAACGGCATCCTCATCAACGATGCCATCGCAGTCATTATCTAGTATGTCACAGACCTCGTCGGTCGGTTCGATGCCGCCCACGCAGGCCGACACACCGTCATTGCAAACAAGGCGTCCGATTTGACATTCGCCAACATCGCTGGAACATGGCGTGTCATCCGCCAAATCGTCCACACGGCCATTGCAATCGTCATCCATACCGTTGCAGGTCTCTTCGACCTCTCCAGGCGTGGTCACTGGCATACCATTCTCACCGATGCAAGGCCCCCAGGTGCCCGCTGCGTTGCAGGTCTGCGTTCCGGGTCGGCAAGACCCAACATCGACAGAACATGGCATTTCGTCACCCGCTTGGCACTCGCAATTTTCATCGGCGACTGAATCACAGTCATCATCGAGATCATTGCCACAGATTTCCGTGAGGTTGCCGGGGACTCGACAGTCTTGGAACACACCATCTACGCAAACTTCTGTGCCTTCATTGCACTCAAGATTACAGGCCCTGTACACTGTTTCATCGACGCGGCCATCGCAGTCGTTGTCTTGTGCATCGCATTCCTCAGCGGTTGCCTTTGGCGCATTACAGTTTGTCCAAACACCATTGGCACAGGTCTCGTTGCCTGGGCCGCAGTCCGATGAACATTCGCGCGTCAGGCCTTCGTCGACTCGCCCGTCGCAATCATTATCGGCGCCATCACAGGTCTCATCGTTGACCGGAGGGGCGTTACAACCACCCCATGAACCCTGCGAACAGGTCTCGTTACCGGTCCCGCAGGCCGACATGCAGACCCGTGAGTTGATGTCTTCATCGATGCGATTGTCACCGTCTTCGTCCAGACCATTACAGTACTCAACGGCATTGTTCATCACCATTGTGTTGCCACCGCCCGTGCCACCAAAACCAGGGCTGTCTGCGGGGGGCGCGTCGGAATCGCAGGCAGTAAAACAGCTGAGTGCGAACACGACCGAAATCACTTTATACATCGAATGCTCCTGGGTAAGTGGATAGCCAAAATTTAGTTACTATAAACACCGTCGACGCTAGTTTATACCATTTTTGATTTGGCGCTATTTTGTCACCAGATGCGTTTAAAATTGTTATTTAAATGGTCTTAGCTGCGTTTACTGCGTGTAAGAAAGGTCACTATTTATGCAGATGATCATGAAAACTATGTTTGCATTGGTCCTATTCTCCAGTGTGTGTTCAGCTCGACCCGACTACGTGCGTCGAGTACCGACACGCTACGGTTGTGAAACCTGTCATCTCGACCCGAGGAATCGAAATTTGCGGACGGGATTCGGAATTGATTATGGCCTTAGCCGTGGGATTTGGGCTGTCGATGAGGATCCCATGGCAGGCATTTGCAACCTTGATTCTGACAGCGACGGTCTGTCCAACGGCGCTGAATTAGGCGATCCTGATTGCCTCTGGCGCATTGGCAATAGGCTCCCGGCCGCCTCCGTTTCAAACCCGGCCAATGATTTAGATCCAGACCAATGTGGTGACGGGATACGCCAAGGCGGAGAGGCCTGTGATGGTGCTGATTTAGCCGAGGAAGCCTGCGGAAATCAGGGCTTTTTAGGTGGCGAAGTCTCTTGCAGTCCGGCCTGCCAGTTAGACTTCAGCGATTGCATCCCAATCCCCCCCGCCGATGCTGGGCGTATCGATGCGGCTTTGCACCCAGACCAGGGTTTGGACCTGGGGATGCTGGCCGATTCAGCTCAAAACCCTGGTTTGATTGATGGGGACGTCGTCGATGAGGGTCTCGACACATCGGGAGACATCGGTGAGATAAATCTGACTCGAGATGCAGATCCGCAAATTGAATTTGATGGCGAAGTGACGGCCGACAGTATGCCGATTCTGGATGCAGGCCGGCGCGGCGAGTTTGCCGATAGCAGTGTCACGCCGTCGGTTCGCGGCGGCGATGGCTGCCAGATGGGCCCGGGCCGGCCAAGTGTCGTTTTCTTGGTTTTGTGCTTCGGTCTTATCCGCTTATTTCGGCGAGGGGACCGATGACTGTTTCACGGCCCTCAGCCCCGAAATCATTTTTTTCAACGCCCATGAGGTGACAGACTGAATTCCATAAATCGGCCAAGGTACGAGCGCCTGGGTTACCCTTGCTTGGGAAACGCAGGAATCGGCCTCGGTCTAGCCCCAATTCGGAGCCACCGATGAGCACCACTGGCCACCGTTGGTAGCCCGCATGATGCTGCTCCCCATTTTCATTTGTCCAGATGATCAGAGTATTGTCCATCATCGTTCCATCGCCTTCGGGGATGGCGCTCAAGCGGTCGCAGAGATTGGCGATCTCTTGGGCATGGAAATTGTGAATCCGATCCAGTGAATCTAAGCCGCCCTGATAACCATGACCCATCTCATGCTTGGTGCCGCTGAGGCCAAGACCAGCGAAGCTCATATCGAGGAAATTATAACCGCAGCCCGATGCAATGGTCACGACTCGACTGAGATCGCAGGCCAGAGCGGCACCGGCTAAGTCAAAATGACCAGCGAGACGCCCTTCCATGGAACGGTCTCCCGAGGCCGCATAGTTTTGCGCACATTGTCTGAGCTCATCGACTCGTGCGCCAAGGGCCTGATCGCGGCTTTCGATGGCGGCCATCGCCTCTCGAATCTGTTGCAATTTGGCTCGTTCTTGGCCGTTTAATTTTCTCTCCAGCCGCTCAATATCCCCTCGTAGCAGCTCAAAGGTGGCACGTTGCCGAATGTCGTTGCCGCCCTGTTGGGCTGCGATGGCGCCAAAGAGCTGCTGGTAGGCATCATTGGGGTCACAGAAATGGGGGACCGGCCGTTTATCACGGGTCGCCGAAATCGCTGTCAGTCTCGCGGCTTGAGTCTGGCCGACCGCCAGGAGCAAGTTCGGAAACGGAGTGCAGTGGCCCATTGTGCGGCCAAGAAAAATATCAATGGTCTCTCCACCCGGACGCCCATTTTCATTCGGGGGGTCATTTGGCACACATGATAGAGCAGCATAGGCCGTTGAGTGGCCACTTCCAGCCAGACCTTGGTCGTTGGATAAACCATCGACCAAGACCATCTTGTCCCGATGCCCGCTCAGGGCCGCCATCATCGGTGAGAGTTCAAAGGCTCGCACATCCATGAACTCTGATGCAGGCTGATTCGGAATCCCGATGGGAGTGAACCGCTGGTAATTCATCCCACAGCCCTCTACGACAAAAACCAGTCGTTTTGGGTGTTGGGCGTCGCCACATGCCAAAGCCCCGGGAAGGCCCAAGAGGTTGACTGTTGAAAAGCCCATCAGGCCTCCCAGCATCGTTTGACCGAAGCGGCGTCTATCCATGGTCATTCCTGCTCTCCTTCTGTTATCGGCTGTCTTCGGTACCGGAAGGTCTCTGACATGAATAACGCGGTCAGTAATTGGCTGAAGTCACCACCGAGTTCATCGGTATGCGCCTGGACGTCAGACAATGTACATCCGTCCCCCAATTGTTCTGTTCGACCCATAAAAAAACGAAATGCAGTTCGGGTTAGGCAGAGTCGGACAGTCCGAGACTCTGCCAATCGTCGGGTTAAATCCAATGCGCCATCGATTGGGCCATCAACATCACCGCTGCCCTCCAAAATACCTTCAGTATCGATAGGGCTATTGGGTCCAACTTGGAGCAATCCCACATGGTTGAATGTTTCGAAGGCCAGTCCGAGGGGATCCATTAATCGATGACAGCCGGCGCATTCAGGTGCCGTATGGGCATCCAATCGTTCGCGCATTGTTGCACCCGGCTCAGGGTCCGGTAAATTTTGGTCTATCTCGATTGGCACATCTGGCACGGGATAGCATAGGAGCGCTTCGCGAATGAATTTACCGCGCCCCACCGGATCGGTTTCATCATTACGAGAGTGGGCGATAAGCCAGGCCGGATGTGTCAGTAAACCAGCACGAATGTTTGGGTCTTGCCGTGTCGGTGTGCCGGGTGACCCAAGTTCATCTGCATCGAAACATGATTCGCACGATAGGGGCAGATCCGGTACGAACACATTGGATGTCAACAGACGACTAATTGAATCGCCTCCGCGGCGAATCAGGTAGTCGATGGTGTGGTCGGCTGAGCGGACGAGGCTTGCAATATTCAGGTCGGGGTATTGCATCGGATCTTTAAAGACATTGATGGCGTCTCCATGACCGAAAAATTCTTTAAAAAAGCGCGGCAATGCTTTTCGTTCGTCACGTCGATTGAGCAGTCGTCTGACTTGAAACTGAATTTGATCTAAGGTCTCTAGCTCATTATTGGCGGCTGCATTCATCAAGAGGTCATCTGGTGGCCCATCAAAAATACCAAACGACAGTGCGTCAGCTATCTCATAATTGGTCAAGTGATGTCGGCCATTGGCATCCCTTTCCTGACCACCGAGTTCAACGCGGAAATAGCTGTTTGGTGACATGGCCATGGCTTCGACGAGCATTTGTATCACGTCAAGTGGCGTGAGTAACTGAGCATTCGCACGTGCCACGTCCAGATATCGCTCGAACTCATCGTCTTCCATTGGTCGTCGCCATAACTCCAGGGCAAGTTGCGCCAGTACGGATCGATGACAGTCGGCGCTCGATTGGTTTTCCTCATCAAAGATACAATCGGATAATCGAGTGGGTGACTGTGTCAGAGAATCGGAGATGGCTCGCGCATTTTGACGGAGCAAATCAAACGTTGGACCGTCCATGCCGAAGTCATTGGCCAGTTGACTAAATTGTCGCCCTGAATGAAGACCGTCGAATGGATTACTGGTATCGAGGCGATTGAAGTTGATACCGACGACGCGGGTGATCAATTGCTTGAACTGGGCGCCAGTCAGACGCCACAGACGACTCGGCGTTGTTCTCACCCGTGACTCATCGCACGCGAAAACAGATTCATTCGAGAGCGAAAGCGGGTCATCAAAGACCGCATAATCAATTGCGGGTGCTGCATCAGGGGCTGCATCGGCGTCTGCATCCGTAGTCAGCATAGCGTCTGCAATGGCATTTGTATCCGTCGACCCATCGAGGGGGCCTTTTGCACCCGCATCGTCATCAAAAGCGTCATGGGTCGCCTGGTCTAAGGGCGTGGCGTCTAGCCCTGCGTCTCCCGCGAGGCCTGATGCGTCATCCGAACGGCATGCAAACAGGAACAGTGGCAACACCACCAGTAGCCAATTAATCTGTTTTCGGACTGTGGAAAACGGCTGCACGACACCTCCAGATATCCCCTATGGTGCCGAATCGTTCGCAATTACTCAAACTCACTCTGGAGCGGAGTGCGATCAGAGCCGTCTAAGGTTTCTCGCACTTGCCCATTCTGGCCGTGCAGGCGCCCGTCTCCCGGCAGGCACGTGACCGGCGACAGTCGGTGTCGTTCTTCGCCAAACAGGTCCCATGTTTTACGCTACAGCGGCCCCACTCGCGACAAACAAAAGCGGTCCTACAGTCCGTGTCACTCCCGGGTTGGCAGCGGCCATCGACCGCCCGACAATGTCCGAGTCCGCCGCAGAGGTCGACTTCGATATAGGCCCGTTTGACATCTCGGATCCTTTCTTTCGCAGTCCGACATGACGCAGCGCGGCGAGACACACACTTGTTTTGCCGTACATCGCATTGGCCTGTTCTTGCGCAGATCTGGGAATGTAATCGGCAATCAGCTTCGTCAACAGCGGCACATCGGCCATCGAGGACAGAGCAAAGCCCGTTTTCAGAGCATGCAGTCGACTGCAGGCAATGGTCTTTTGTTACGGAAACACACCGACCCTGCAGACTCACACAAAGGCCTTTCGCTTTGCAATCATCCGTTCGCTTGCATGGGTCATCGCTCTTGGAACAGGCGAGCGCGATGCAGAGGAGCAGGCTGCATGAAAACGCCTTCATAATCCAACGGCCATTGGATTTGATTCGACGGGTTTTAGCTTGATTTCGCATGTCTACTCAATGATGACGCCATCTTGGGCATGAACTCACCCGATCTGTCAGAATTAATAGGGGCAGCTAACAAAAACAGCCGCGATTGCCAAGTGTGCAATTGGATTATTGGGCCCACCTAGAGCAATTCGAGGGTCTCATCGCTCGTCTCATCTCGGCGCGTAAGGGAGGGAGAGCGGGTCTGAACACAAGGGGGGACTCTGATTTCATCCTGGATACACCGGGTCTTGGTGTGCGATGATTACTGACATGCCGGCGGCGCCCTTGAGAATCAACCAAGGGGGCAAGGAGGGGTTTCAATGCGATTTCGATGGATTCTATTTGCCGGTCTGATGAGTTTTGGACATGTGGCTCCATGTGCTGCCTTCGAGACACCGTTCGGTCGAGAGGTCTCCGCTGCCATCGATCGTGGTCTCGACTTCTTTCGCCAAAGTCAGGACGTAACTGGCGCGTTTAATGTTGCCGGTGAGCCTCGAGTCACAGGCCTCGCCATCTTATGTTTTCTTGAGCGCCGCCAATCCGCTGATTGGAATGCGCCCCCCGTCGGTTATGTAGGTATGGATCAGAACGACCAGGAACGCATTCGTCGGGCTATCGCTTATCTGCTCGATAACGACCCTGGCCTTTCGGGACAAACTGCCCAATCCTATGTGACTGGCTCAAGTCTAATGGCGTTGAGTGTTTATATCTCGACTGGGGGGCCTGATAACGTCGGGGCTGCTCGAACCGTGACGACAGGCATTCAGAATGGCATCACAGGACTGACACGCAACCAAGTGTCGCGTGGGCCAAATTTTGGTGGCTGGGATTACGAGGAAATGGAGGCGGACCAGGACGGAGATCTATCGACGACTCAATTTGCGGCGGCGGGCCTCTCGGCGGCATCGGCAATTTATGCCAACGCGTCAGGTCCACTGGTCAACACACCAACCTTTGTCACCAATGTCAAAAACGGTGATGGCGGTCATCGTTATCGTGGAAACGATCAACGCCCCAGTACGAGTGCGATGACGTCATCGGGGGTCTGGACCTATCGCTTGTCTGGGGTTGAGACCGATGATGGCCGTGTGCAATCTGCACTGCGTTGGCTGCAGCAGAATCATGACGTCGAGGCCGACCAAGGCAATGGATACTATTATGTGATGTGGGCCTCTGCGAAAGGATACGAAGTGACCGCGGATGGTCACCAAGGCATTGACAGTACTCAGATCGGTGGACAGTACAATCCAAATGATTTCGGTTACCCGGAAGAACCTCAAGGTTGGTACTTTGATTACGCATACAAGCTGATCCAGCTTCAAGATGGCGACGGCGGTTGGAGTCGACCGGACAATTGGCGACCAGGTGCTGCCACTGCGTACGCGATTCTTGTTCTCGAACGCAGTCTTGGTGGTGCCTGTATTGATACCGATGATGATGGTCTTTGCGGACCCGACGACAATTGCCCAGAGGTTCCAAACCCAGACCAGCAAGACACCGACGGTGATGGCTTGGGCGATGTCTGCGACAACTGTCCAACGGTGAGTAATCCAGAACAGGATGATGAGGATCAGGATGGCACGGGGGATGTGTGTGAACGCCCATGTACACCTGGTGTTCCACCTGACGGTGATGCCTGTGGGACCGACCAGCCCGGTGCGTGTCGACTCGGACGATTGGACTGCGTGAACGGATTTTTTGTTTGTGCGGGTGAAATTGGACCCCAGCCAGAGGTCTGCAATCAGATCGACGATGATTGCGATGGGCAAATTGATGAGGGTGTCCTGAATGCATGTGGTTTCTGTGACCAGGTCGGTGAGATTTGTGACCAAGCTGATAATGATTGCGATGGTCAGTTTGACGAAGGGGACGTCTGCCCGGACGATGAAATTTGTGTACAGGGGCAATGTCGTCGTCCATGCGCGGGCAATGAGTGCTTTAACGACGGCGAGAGATGTGATCGCGAAGACCAAGTCTGTGTAGAGCTTTGCTATGGCGTCGATTGCCCTGGTTCTGCGGAGTGTGATCCTGACACGGGGCTATGCGGTGATGCGTGCGTCGGAATCAGCTGCAATGCCGGACAAATGTGCGTTCATGGCCAATGTCTCGATGGTCTTTGTGACGTACATGGCTGCCCAAGAAGTCAGGCATGCATCAATGGGCAATGTGTCGCAGACCCATGTCGGGGTCGAATGTGCCCCGATGGTCAATTTTGTCGTGGCGGTGAGTGTATTGATTCCTGTGCATTGGTTTCCTGCCGAGTGGGAGAATCGTGCATCGATGGTGTTTGTGCAGAGGACCCGTGTGGTAGTTTTTCTTGTCCTGATGGAGATGAATGCATCGATGGACAATGCATACCGTCACTTTGTATCGATGTTGACTGTCGCGAGGGGGAACGCTGCGTGAGAGGGGATTGCCTGGGCGATCCATGCCGCAACATCACCTGTCCGCTCGGTCAATCATGCGCCGTTGTTCGCGGAAGCGCTCAGTGTTTTAACGGGCAAAGCGGTCCGCCGGGCCAAAATACAATTATAGGTCGAGAAACACGACCGAACTCGATGTCGGATGCGGGGGTCGCGCCCCGAATGGATTCCACGGTCAGCGGTGGGCGGCTGCCCCCCCCATCCGGCAATATCGTCGGTCCTAACGAGGAGGCCACTCCAGGGTGTCATTGCAGCAGTGGAAGGCAGCAGTCAAACATGCCTATTTGGTTATTGGGAATTGTGGTCTTTAGGCTCTTAAATCGCCGGCTGCGGCTGGGTACAAGCGTACGGCCCTGATGTCGGGACATTTCATCCCACGTGCGATCAGAGGATCTTGAGTCTAGTGATGATCGTGTTCGGCCGCGGCGCTATTCATGACCTTTTCCTCGAACATATTCATGAAGGTCAACAGGATGGTGGTGCCGATGCTCAGCACGAGCATCCCGATAAGCCAGCCGCCCTCTGTTGCGGCAAAGGGCATGAATGGTGCGAATACAACGTCCGCCCAGAAGGCCCAAACAGTTGTCAAAAGCAGCATGAAAATCCAAACGTAAGGCATGTTCATTGTCTCCAGAGTCTCAAAAGTTCGCTCGCCATGACCGACTCAATGGTCAACGCGTTTAGTTCTTTAGTACCCTTTGCCATATAGAGACCTTGAAGTCTAATGAATCGGCAGTATTCAGCAATCGTAATGAATGAAAAAGCGTTTAAAAAACTCAAATTACCCGCTGATATTGGAGATGAATCCGCCTTATTGCGCTGGGTTCGACGTGTACATCACGCGGACTTTTTAACGTTCTTTGACGGGCGCCATGAACAATCACATATCTGGTTGGCCCGTACGCAAGCGGGTACGGAGGCTGTGCTTAAGATCCACAAGACCCATGGATCAGCGCGTCGTGAGGTCGATGCCTACCGCGTCATAGAGCGCAATCAGCTTTGCGGTATACCTCGGTTACTGGCCCAGTGTGCTGCAGACAGCCGGGTTTTGTTACTCAGCTTTGAGTTAGGAACCCATG
This sequence comes from Myxococcales bacterium, assembly GCA_002731825.1. Taxonomy (GTDB): domain Bacteria; phylum Myxococcota_A; class Bradymonadia; order UBA7976; family UBA1532; genus UBA1532. Next base: position 17,394 of record PCCS01000027.1, on the reverse strand, counting down.
CAGAATTGAACGTGGACACAGCGTTGCGCGCAGGCCAATTCTTGCAGATGTTTCATCGGATGCCCTATACGGACACAGACGCCATTTCGTTGACGGACGCATTCCAGTTACGTGTTGACGCGTTGAGGGCCCGAACGATAGACCCTAGCCATCTCCGTTTTCTTGATCATTGCAAGGGTCAAATCGCAGCGTCTAGCCTTGGTCCTAGGGTATTGTGTCATCGAGATTTCCGCCCTGGGAATTGGCTCAGTCAGTCGATGGAAGCCCCCCTCACAGTTCTGGATTTTGGCCATTGCAGGCCGGGGTTTTGGCTCACTGATTTAGTTCACATTCGGGCGATGACGGTCGCACGACCACACGTCTGGATGGCGTTCCTCTCAGGATACGAACGCATCCTGAATGAGAACGAAGATAATCTTCTGTGGGCTTTGATTGGCCTTTATGGTGTGGCAACCTGTCTACGCACCGACCAAGGGTCGGGTGTGATTCAGTCCAGGGCGCAAAACTACGTGGACTTAGCTCGTCAAATGTTATCGTCCCTCGCACGATAGCCCTGGGGGTCACTCATGGGTGAGGTGAGACAAACCAGTTGAATGGGTAATGCTTATGATGACTTTAAAAAAATGCTTACGCGCAGTCCCGTCGGTGCTCATCTACGGATGTCTCGTTATGGGCTGTAAAAAGACCAACTCCGTTGCGGCCTCTGAGCCATCGTCCAAAGAGAGCTCACCCCAACAGGCTGAATCACTGAAAACCAAACCGGCTGCAGAGCAGACTGATCAGACCGCCGCGCCGAAACAGCTTAAGCCGGATCTTAGAACGGCGTTTCGGGCTGTTCTTAAGGCGGGCTACAAAAAGGCCAGCGCAAAAGCGCATCCGCCCTATTGCCGGGTTCAATACGGTGAGTTTTTTGTAGACCCAGACCACGCAGTAGCCTTCTTGAAGAAGAAGCTGGCAGACGGGCGTATCCATGAAAAACCACTCGCTTTGCATCTGTTGGCGCGACTGGGCGCAAAAGCAAAATCTGCGGAGAGATATGTTGCTCCAATCGCAACGCGAGCCTGGGATTTAGCCTTTAATCGCTGTGTGGCAAAACTCAGGGGCGAGGATTTCAAAGGGGTCGCCTTTGTCGCGACAGACGCCGAGCGAAGCCAATGTATCGAAACCATAAACGGGTCACGCCCACCCAGCGGACTCAAAATGGCATGCGAGACCTTACGGGCAATCGGGGCTGGGTCCAGTGCCCATACATTGCTTACTCGCGGGATCGGCGGATATTTTGCTCATGATTGCGTCGCTTTTTTAATGATGGCCGATCCTGACAAAGCGCAGACCTTGACGTTCATTGCCAACGAGCTGGAATCTAGACCCAATTCAAATCTTGTAAAGACGGTACTGATTAAACGTAGGGCTGAAGGAATCAAAATTCTGGCTGGCATTCTCGAGGCCCGAGCAAAGCGCAAAGATGCGCTGCCAGTTTGCCGAATCGCTCATATTGCCCAGGCGTATTACGAGCGTGGTGGCAGTCTAAGTAAATTGGCTAAAAGCACTGTAGATAGGCTGGAGTTGTTGGCTAAGGAGTCGAAAAACGAGCAGGCGTCCACGGTTGCTCCATCGGTCGTGAAATGTGCACAGCGGACTCTGGATATTCTCTCGAAGCCCCCCGTTTTGACTGCGAAAGTTGATCCGCCCCCTTTAGAAACGCAGCCGGCCACATACCCTTTCTGTCCGGATAAATAAGAGGGAGTCTGGCTTTGTACTGACATGGCACCATAGGGCGCGTTGAGGAAATATGGGTTTAGAAACAAAAAAACGATGGGTGGTATTGGTTCACGGTGGCGCTGGGGCTATGCGGTCCATGGGTCCAGAAAAAGAGGCCCAGTACAGGAAAGGACTTGCCGATGCGGTCTGTGCTGGGGCTGATTGTCTGCTGCGGGGTGGGCAAGCGATGAAGAGTGCTTTGGCGGCCGTTCGTTCCATGGAACTGTCTGGTGCCTTCAATGCAGGCCATGGCAGTTGCTTGACCGCAGACGGACTGATCGAAGCGGATGCGGCTGTCATGGACGGGGCTGACCTGAGTTATGGCGCAGTCGCCGCTGTCCCGAGGCTTGGCAACGCAGTCATGCTCGCCGAGGCGATTCGAACGCAATCTCCACACTGCCTGTTCGCTGGGCAGCGAGCCTTGCAGAGCGTCGAGACCCTCAACGGTGCGGCTCCGGAGTTGATCGATCCCAGTCCAAGTCGACTCAAGAATTATCGACAGCATTTAGAACGGGTCGGGGAGACCACGATTCAAACAGACGATTTGAGTCGTTTGGGTGGTACCCATAATGAAGGTGATACGGTGGGGGCTGTTGTCCTCGATGAGTCGGGCGGTCTTGCAGCCGCTGTCAGTACAGGTGGAATTTGGTTAAAACAGCCGGGCCGGGTTGGAGATTCTCCCATCGCTGGAGCGGGCCTTTGGGCCGAAAACGATGTGATGGCGTGTGCCGCAACGGGAACGGGCGAATACATTATGCGGTGCGCGTTGGCGGCTGACCTGCGGTCGCGGGTCCAACATGGTATGCCCATCGACAAGGCTGGCACGGCTGCTATCGATGACCTACATAGACGATTTGGTCCTGGTCGGGCGGGCCTCATTGGTGTCGATGCTGATGGCGTGATCACCACCGCTTTTGACACGGCAGGCATGGGGCGTGCTTGGATCCGGGCTGGACAGTCGGAGCCTGTCGTTCGAATTTGGCCCGAAGAAGGCCGTTAGGTCTTGAAAAGCTGGCTTGTCACTGAACCAAGGGTACAGTCACCCCAAGGACGATGAGCAACGTGACGCCCACACTGGCCATGCTGAACCCGAAGGACCGCCGCGAGGGTAGGGGGTCACTCACATCGATGACAGGGGTCTGGTCAAAGGGACAAATATAAAAGTTTGGTGCCGTACGAAAAAGCCGCTGACAGGTCGGGCAATAACTCGGACTGTGGGTACTTGTTTGCGTTTCGTTTGCCATGTCTGCCATTCCTCCTCGGCTGACGCACCTGACGGGTGCTGATCGTCATTCTTACACCACTCAACGGTTTTGCAATTTACGGGCCGACCCAAACCGTTAAAAATATGACGGCATCGGTGAGTCGCCATACACTGACTCGTTGAAGAGTCACGAGCAGATGTCCTAGATTCCTTTTGTTTTCTGAACTGGAGAGTTTTTTGATCAGCCAACTGGCAGTGAAGTCTCGAGTCGTCGGCCTATGGGTCTCCTCTCTCTTCATCTTTTGCAGCTGCGATTCCAATGGGTACAAGGCCACGGGTAACGGGGGCGATATTGGGACAGTGCAGCGTGTTGATTCGGGTCGTTCAGGCAATGGGGATGCGGGTCTGCAAGATGCAGGAGCGAATGCAGCCAATGATATGAGCTGTCTACGGGTCCGTCCGGCCCTGCGCCCGACGGGTCGAGTGTTGCGTATGCCCGAACAACGGGTTGGGATCGATGGGTTTGAAGAGCCACATTGGAGGCGTATATCAGATGCTATACTCGAAGACCCTGAGGCTCTTTTCGTCGCCACTTATCATCGAGAAACAGACCGTTACGTGATTCGGTCTGGGCCCATCGATAGCCGTCATGAACTGATTTTGAAAAGGGGCCAGGTGAATGCGGGCGCGCAGCCTATTCTGGTTGAGAGTGGGCGTATCGGCGACGTGTTTCCCAATGTGAACCCGATGGTATTGGGTGATTACGAACAGTTGCTTCAAAGCTTCGTAAACCCTAATGAAATCGCACTTCAGGATCTCGGGTATGCGGCTGATGATCGGCGTGTCGGCTTCCTGCCCCGTGCCCTTGAAGTCTACCCCTATCCGCTCCTTCGGATTATGACCTTATTTGATTCCGATGATGCCCCTGACCTCGTTTATGGTGTTCGCCCCTATGCCAGCGGGGTCGCGGGTGTGCATGGCGGTCTAGACTTACTTCAGAGTCGCGCCACGTTGATCCTGAGCGGGCCTGGGTTTAAATCATCGGCGGTACTCGACAGTGATGCGACCTTAGTTGATATCGCACCGACAGTCCTTGCTGCCTTTGATGCCCCCACGACCGGTGGCCAGGGTCCATGGGCATCCTACGCTGACGGTTTATACCTCACTTGGCAAGATGGACGAGTCTTGTCTGAGGCACTCGATGAGTCGACCTGTGCGCGGCCAGACCATCTATTCCTCATCTTGTTCGATGGACTTCTAGCGACCGAGATTAATCGACAGCTGCTATCGGATGTACCAGACGTCGACCTGCCTCATCTGCGTCGCCTAGCACAGGGTGGTGTCGTGTATAGACACGGTGCGATATCGGGGTTTCCCTCCTATTCAGCACCAGGACATGTCACCGTTGGAACTGGCCTGTGGCCAGGCCATCACGGTGTCCTTAGTAATCAATTCTATGGCCGTGACGAGCAGCGGGCAATTACGCCTTTTGATCTCTTGGATAATTTGCCTTACTTCATTCAAAATCCATCTGAGGCGCTCACTCTATACGATAGATTGGTCACACCTGAGGCTGAAAACTTGGCTCAGGCGATGCATCGTGCATTTGGTGAATATGACCAGGAAACCCGTACAGGCGCCTACGTAGCGGTCATCAATGAGCTGACGTTCAAGGGGGCTGACTTCACTACGCTTGGCTTTTTCGGTGGTGGGGGAGTTCAGAAGAAATTATTTGAATATCGAGCGGCTGATGCCATCGCGATGACCCAAATTGAGGTTCTTTTGGAGGACCGACAAGTACCCGTTCCTAAATTCCTGCAGATGTCGCTTTTGGCGACAGATGCGGCTGGCGAAGACGCAGGACCGCACTCCCCGCTACTTCGTACGAACTTGGTGGACATCGATGAGCGAATTGGACAAATCTTTGATCTTTTAGACGCTCGAGGTGTTCTAGAGCAAACGGCGTTTGTCCTCACGTCCGACCATGGAATGGCGTTGCAAGATCGGACCCGTCGGGCGACCGTGCCAGCTCGAATCAGAGCAGCCGGAGTACAAACCTCAATGATCTCTGGTGGATTGATTTATCTCAAAGGCTTGGCTTTGGAGGTCATGGAGGACGGGGGGGATTTTCTTCGCTTGGGCGTCTCCGATGCATCGACCGGCGCACCGATCAACGCTGCGGAGATGGTCTGTTTAAGCTGTGACCGCCCAGTTCAGCAGACGTCAGATCAAAATGGGTATGGGGACCTGATTGTTTCGCCTATGGTTGATGAAGTGGTCATTAAAGCCAGTCATTCTCGGTATAATTCTGTAATACTCAGACATCGTCGGCCATAAAAATGGACGTTCATGGGCGAGATGTGTTCGCCATATCGAGGGACTAATGATGGTTTTTTTTACTAAATTTACTTCATGATTTGAGGCCAAAATAGGGCCTTTTTAACAGTTTTCGAGAGATCACTATTGATCCCGTCGCGTTAAATCTCCATTTTTTAGCGCTAGGCAGCTTTACGATGTAGAGTACGCCCACACGGAGGGTCAATGCGCGATACGTCATTTCATGGTTTTGATGTTATTCCCCGCGGGCGCGTTGTTTCCGGTCTCGGTGTCTATCGATTTGAGCGGACTCTCACACCCCTCCAGCACCTGTCGTTCTTATCCAAGTTAGAATCCGCCCAAATGACGTCGTCTAACGGACGATTGAGTCGTGATTCAATTCCGGCCCTGCCCGCCATGGGTCTGAAGCAATTATTTGCGCTGGGACATTGCGCGCCGCGCACGGCTGACGATGTGAAACTCCAGCGGGAGACGCTCTCTGAGTTGCATCATGAATTTGGCTTAATTGAAGCCTGGGCATTTCTGGTCGATACGTGTGTTGACGTGTCAACCCGCCAAACCACCGGAGAAATTCGCTGGCGCAACGGGGCGCCGTGTCCTCAAGAAATCACCTTCCAATGTGATGGCGATCTGCCAAGTCAAAGTGGCCGACACCTTGAGCGATTTGCCGTCAATTTTAAACTCGCGACGCGCGTCTGTCCCGAATCAGCCGGTGTTTTAGTGGCTTTTTGCCAGCATTGGTTGGCGCCATACACCGACCATGTCGCAAAGCAGCAAGGCCAGTACTGTGAACGCGCTGAAGCTCAATGTTATATGCTGGGTGATGTGAATATCGGTGACGATGGACAGACTGTTCGCTTTCGGATGGACCACCTGATTCTACCCGGCGCTCCCAAGGATTGTCTTCATCACACTTTGTCTGTGATCGAACAGATTAACGACGTTCTGCCCGTGGAGAAAGCCTGGCTGGCCTGTGCTTAACGAGGCGGCTAGATTAGCCATTTAGGCGACTCATCACAGCCATCAGACGTAATCACGAACCTATGGACGGTCTGTGTCCATCGCATCACCTGTATCGTCTGTCGATTCGGCTCGTTCTTCAGCCATAGTCTCTTCCATGGGGCTTAGACTGCTCCGATTACACGCTTGATGAGCTTCGCTAGTTTCCTCATCACCGAAGCGAGCGACGTTGCTGCAAGACAGCGGGTCCAAGCAGGTCGAGCCGCGCGCTGTGTCAACGCAGCGCGCCACACAGACTCCGGTCTCGTCCTCATAACCCAAATTCGAGATGGCAACGCAGATGGTTGTCGACGTGTAGGGTTGTAGAGAGTCAGGGCAGAGTCGGTCGCAGTTTAGAGAACAGACACCGTGTTGTTCAGTATCGTCACTCTCATCGCTCAGTGCGATGCAAACAGCCCCATTATATCCACAGTCGTCGGCCGATGCGCATGGGCCGCCGATCCATCTGTGGTTGGGTCGATTCCTCAGTAACTGTCTTGAAAACCGACGCATGACGTTCCAGTACAGCCAGTTTCCACCCCGGCCAGTTAAGACCCACGGAGTGTATGTATAGAGTGCTGCCGTCGCACGGTTCGCCGGAATGATAACTTCCTCATCAGAGGTTTGCTTGGCCTGATTGACAGACCAGCCGCTTACGGTCACACCGCGCCTGTCCAATTCATTTATGTAGGACCGAAACACACGGCCTGCGCAGTCGATCTGCTCGAACAAGCCGAGTTGTCCGCGTCGACAGCTGGGGTCGCCATCATGGCAGCCGCACCCCATGGCGCGATCCAGTAGAAATTGTCCGGGCGGGTCCGTTTTAAAAATCAGGCTGCTCTCGACCTGCAATTTGACCAGATAAACAAGCGGGTTAATCCGATAGGTCTGTGCCGATTCAACAAGCTTGTCTGCAAGGGTCTGCCCGTTTTCAGCATAGCTGGCTAGAAAGCTCGCGTGCCCATAGGGCGTGAATTCAAGAAACTTTTGGACATCGGCCTGAGTGATGAACTCTGCATCTTCAAACACATCGTCTGTCATAATGAGGTTATGGTTGAAACTATATCCGTCGGCTTTACCGGCTTCAGTCGGCCGTAGATCGGCTTCGACCGGATGCGGCTCATCGGGCGAGACAATCGGATCCGAACAGGCGCACACAGCCATACAAAAAACGAGCGCGCAGCTTCTTATGAAAAAGCCGATGTCTCGTCCGTATCGCACTCGCTACCCCCAAAAGAATTCTACCCACTGCGCGGCGAATCATACACCGTCTGAGGAGAAAACACCAGTCCCGCTGTTGGTTTCCATCAGTAAAGAACGGGTTCTGCATCGAGATGCCGCCAAAGATACCAGACGCCGACCGTTCGGAAGGGCTTCCAAGGGGCCGCTTGCTTGGTAAGTTGTTCTGGTGCAAGGCGATTTCCATTCGCATAGAGCTTTTCTATACAGCGCACCACACCGATGTCTCCAAGGGGTAAAACATCGGGCCTCATGAGGGTGAAAATAAGCATCATCTCGGCGGTCCATGGGCCAACGCCGCGCAGCGTGCACAATGTCTTCACGACATCGGCATCGCTTAGAACGGACCAGTTTTGCTGTTTAAGCCAGTCTCCTTTGTTGGCAAGATTCTGAATATACTCGACCTTTCGTCCGGAGAGTCCGACTGCTCTCAGTTCGTCCGTTGATGTCTTCAGAATGCGATCGGGTATGACCTCGCCGACAGTGGTTATGAACCGATTCCAGATCGCGTCGGCTGCCTTTGCTGAAATTTGTTGACCCACAATGGCCCGTGTCAGGGTCTCGAAAAGTCGGCCATGGGACCTGAGGGGTGGGTCTTCATATTCATCGATCAAGTCAGACATCACAGGGTCGACTGACCTCAGATGTTTTTTTGCATCGGCCCAGTATGGTGGGGCTCCAGTTGGGGGTGTTTTCATTGTCTCATCATCCGTTGCGGCCTATTTTAAAGTCGTCGTGAAACGTGTTGGTCTTCGGCGGGGGCTGCGTTCGCTTGGCCCTTTCGCGAAATGCTTGTACGCTAGTCTATATGAGTCCACGTTCCATCATCAGTACGATTATTGCGGCCCTTCTCTGGATGCTCAGCGGAACTGTTTTTCTGCTACTTGGCAGCCTCTACATCGTATTGTCGTTTGTCGTAAAACCCCGTGCAATTCATCAAATCACCCGTGCCATATGTCGTATTTTGCTCTTGTGCGCAGGCCAACGACTCACAATCAATGGGCGATTTCCCGACGTGACGTCGCAAGCGTACATCTATGTATTTAATCATACCTCCATGTTGGACACATTCATCATGTTGGCCATTCTTCCTGAGTTTACTGGCGCTGTCGGTAAGAAAGAACAATTTTCCGTGCCCATTTGGGGGGCGATTTTGAGACGTTTCGGGGCGGTTCCACTCGACCGGGATAATCGGGCGGCTGCGATCGCCAGTATGGATGCGGTTGGCCGTTCATTTGACGAGGGTCTATCGCTGCTCGTGTCACCGGAAGGAACCCGCAGTTTGACCGGTGAGCTTGGGGCTTTTAAGAAGGGACCATTCCATTTAGCTGTGCGTCATCAAGTCCCGGTCATCCCGACAGTGATTCACGGTGCTTTTAATTCAAAACGCAAGGGTGACTGGCGTCTTTTTCCAAATCGGGTCGAGATCGAAATCTGCCGTCCTATCTGCCCAGCGCCCAGTTCACTAGGGGATGCTGTAGACGGCATTCAATGCGCGGTACGCACCGAATTTATTGACCGCTTAGAGCGGCACAAATAAGCGAAGCTAGATTCTTTACACCATCGGCGCTTGGCCAGGTAGAACGGCTGTCGCGTGTTTGGGCCAGGCATTCCTGAGATGCCCGTCCTCATATCGACCGCAACCGAGAATTTGACGGCCATGAGCGACGACACAATCACCGTAGCTGAGTTGGCTTGCCTCGATCTCAATGGCTTCACGGCGTACGTAATGAGCCAACTGCTCGTCGTTTAAATGAACGATGTTGCGATTTGCATTGGAGCCAAACCGTTGGAGAAATATGCTTGTCGGCTTGCCTCGCGGTGGGTCCCTGCGCATGACCAACATACCGAAAGAGACGAGGCAACCGAGGGCGAATGGTTCATTGTCCTTGGGCGCGATCCAAATTTCGGTTCGCCCAATCTTTTGCCAAAAACGGTAGTCGTTAAACGTTGTCAGGCTCATACCAAAGTGCCAGTGGCACCACTCGGGAATCAGCGCCTGATTTTCGTGAAGGCTAAATTCGACGCAGTTTCGCAATGAAGAACCCTCCGGTGTCGTTATGGTGGGGCCAAAGGCGGATAGCACTTGATACATCGGGTCGATAGCGATGGGATTTCCATTGGGTTATGCCGCTTGCCGTCTTGAGGGGGGCGGGGACATCGATGGGTTCGATCCGTGCGCGCTCAGTTGAGATCCTGTCCAAAACACCCTCATTCTCTTCGGGCGCGTAGGTGCACGTCGAGTAGATCACAAGCCCACCGGGCTTGACCATATCCAACGCCTTACGGAGTAAACCAACTTGGACTTGAGTGACTGTGTTTCTCTCTCCCTCGGAGATAGACTGAGATCGTGAGTGTGCTTTTCGGGACGTACCTTCGCATGTGCACGGGGCGTCGACTAAGATTCGATCGAAGGGTTTGCTTGGATGACTGAGTCTTAAGCCATCGTCGTGATTGACTGTCGCGCACGTGATTCCAAGTCGATTCAGATTCCAGCGTAAACCGCCGAGCCGCCCGTGCTTTTTCTCATTGGCGAGCAATCGACCGCGGTCGTTCATCGCAACGGCTATGCGCACTGTTTTGCCGCCTGGCGCCGCACACATATCTAAGACGCGCTCACCGGGTTTCGCACCGACTAAATCAGCAGCGAGAATAGAGACTTCTTCTTGGACATAGATTTCACCGACCAAATGCAAAAGCCAGCTTCCCGGTTGGGCGCTCGCAGGCAGTCGCCAGCCATTGGCTGTCCACGTCAAGCGCCGAGCCTCGGGGCATAGACGCAAGACATCCGCTTCGATTTCATCGATCGAGCGTTTGATTGGGTTAGCCCAGATCACTCGGGGTAGAGGTTGCCTGGACGCCTCGAGAAACAACGCGTAATCATCCACAAGGGGCTGATACCGAGACAGCTTCTCCACGTAGGCCGCTCCTCTGCACACGACATCGCGCTCCGCTCTCTTTGGTTAAAAAGGTAGCTTTATCGCAACGCTAATCGTCCGAGTGTGGGTCTAATAGACGACAGCCGAGCGGATTTAACCGCCCATGCTGTGTCTCGCATCGAGCCGGAAGGCTGATACTCAATTTTATCCACCGCAGTGGATAAAATAATTTAGTTGCGTCCGAAGGAACGTCGACCACCGCCGCCGCCGCCACCGCCGCGCTGCTCGCGTGCCAGGTCGACTCGGATGGTTCGTCCATCAAGTTCGCTATTTGAAAGTTGGTCAACGGCTGCTTGGGCGCCTTCTTCGTCCGTGTAGGTTACGAAACCGAACCCGCGTGAACGACCACTTTCGCGATCCGTGATAACCTTCGCTTCGACAACTTCTCCACAACCTTCAAATGCTGTGCGAAGTGAATCGTCTGTTGTGGCCCATGCCAAACCACCTACAAATACCTTGGAACTCATTCTGCTCTGTCCTTATGGCAAGCTGTCTTGCCTGATACGTTTCTCTTCGATCACTCCGAGCAGAAAAACCCGGAGCGTCGTTGTCTCTTTAGCCCACTCTCAGGTGGGCTGAGAAGCGAAATCAGTGATCCATGTCGTTTTTTTTTAAAATTGAGGTCATTTTCGGGAAATTTTTATGTCCGACGACAGGCAAATTAGGGCACTCAAACACAGGATCATGGCGGCTAACCCACCTTCAATGCTCATTTGGATCCGTCCCGCTGTGGTATAACCACCCATCATCAACGCGTCTAAACAGACTCTTTTCTATCATACGAACGGCTCGTCCATGCTGTTCTAACTGGGCATCAAATGTGACCCATGCGACCTCCACGTCCAATTCATAGTCACAAATTATCAAGCCTCTGAATTGGGTCGCTGCGCCAAAGGACTCCAGTTCTCTGTTCCAGGCCGCCTGATCATACTGCCAATGGGGACCCGTTAGATCCGTGGTCTGGATGATGTAATCGTACAAGCCAATCGCATAAGCGCAATACCGAGAACGCATGAGAGCCAGGGGGTCGACAGGTTTCTTCCCACGATGCAAGGGACCACAGCAACGCTTGTATTTTAGACCGCTGTGACATGCACACGGTGCATTGGCTGCTGTTTTTGCCATCGGTGAGATATTTTCAGACTGCCTCTTTGAGCAGCCATGGATTAGAAGATTTGGAATCCGATGGGTGCATCGAAGATGATGTGCGGAAATCGAATGCCGCGGAGGATGATTTGGTTGTGATTTAAACGGCCTCGGGAACTGAGCGTATTGGTCCACGAGAAAGATGAGCCATCGATGCCTATACCCTGTTTCTGAATGCTCGTGACCGCCAAACTTTGGGGTGTCTCCTGAAAACCCACATCCACACTTTGCATCTTCACCGCGGGTCCATCGCCAGCGCGTAGAGTGCCTTCGTAGCTCAGAAATTCGATCACTCGGCCGCTGGGATCGACCAGTGCAAACCCGTCAGATCCGCCGTTTTGCAGATTGGGTATGTCAAACCAGAGCGCGCCGAAACCTAGGCCCTCGTCATCGATCCGACCGTCGAGGCCCACCTCCGCATACGCGCGGCCGTCCCGACCGTTATATAAAATGAGCGTCCAGCCCACGAGACGTGTACCCGCTTTGCCAGCAATCTCAATCCCTTCATTGGCATCGTCGCCGTTGTTTTCGTAATGGAACTCATTGATCCATGGTTGGGTATCGGTGGGATCAAAAATGCTAAAGTCAAAATCGGGCAAGTCGTCGTCTGCATCGAAGATTGAGGACACCCATTCTGGGTGGTCAACGAAGGGATTTCGATTTCCCTGAAGTTCAAACGCACGTTCATTTCTGAGTCGTTCTCTGTCATCGACAGGGTCGAGTTGGTGCCACTGGCGAAGTCGTGACAAGCGGCCCATGCAATTGCAGCCGGCCTCAACACCCCACTCGACCAAGCGCAAATCTGGTTCGTCCGCGAAGTCACCTTCATATCGAACATCCATATAAAATAAGGCGCGTGCAATATCGCCTTTTTGATGGTCTGGGGGCTCCCATGCACGAGTCGAGAAGAATGCATCAGGTGATTCGTCATGGGTATTACAATCGCCAGTGCATTCATCAAATGGTTTGTTGCTGCGTGCCGAATTCACGTTGGCATCACATGCGAAGATATGGTGTAGATCTGTGTATGCTGGGGTCGAATGTGCAGCGCCGAGAGACACTGGCCAAACATGTTCCCGATTATAGCCTGGCCAACTGTCCTTTGATGCAATGGCATCAGAGTAAATCAGCTGCACTCGATCAGATGATGGGTGAGTCTCATCGAGATGATTAATTGCGTCATGAACGTCAAACCGTTCGCTGCTATAGGGGAGGACTTGCTGATTGACGATGATCTCGTGGACCGCGACACGCAGCTGATGTCCATCTAGCCCGACCGCTGATGCATAGTAGTGCTCTGCTCCGTTTGATTGAGCCGTGCCGCAGAGAGCCATCAAGGCGCCCATGAAACAGGCTAACGTTGTCAGAATGTGATGCTTGGATTGCATCGAAGACCCCTCGTTCATACTGTGTTCGCCCTAATTGACGTACGCGTCAGTTCGGATCTCACACAAAAACAGCCTTGGTTTGGCATTGAACAGATTTATATCATAGTCCCAGCGCAGTTGAACTGTCCAAAAAAACCTCAGGATGCTGGACTTGCGACGATTTAGAGAGGGGGAGGCAGGTCCCATTTTTATGAGTGATTTCGGCCCAGCTAATTCAACGCTTGCCATTTAATTGAGGCCTTAGATATTAATGGGCCCGCCTGTTGGCAGAGCGACAGAGGGAGGATAGAAGCCGAATGTTTGGTTTTTTCGCGGGGCCGATTGCTATTTTACGTTCCCTCTTTTTGCTCTTGCGTCATCCTGTTTTATTGCGGCGGGCATTATTACCTGCAATCACGACCCTGATCGTTGTGGCCGTCAGTCTCTATGTCGCCGTCGGCTATCGCTCTAACCTACTTGCATGGCTCTGGCCTGGAATGGCAGGAAGTTCGGTGGTCAGCGGTGTCTTTGGTGTAAGCGCTGCCTTGTTGGCCCTTTTTATTGCCCCCTGGCTGGTCATGCTAGTTGGATTGCCACTCTGTGGACCGCTTGCTGAGACAGCGGATGAGTTGCTGGGTGGCCGCGCTGTTGACCTAGGCATTTTCCGCTCCATTAAAAACACCATCATGACAACGGGCGCTGTCCTTTTGGTTGGCCTCTCCGTCAGCATAGCTCTGTTCATGTTAGGTCTCATTCCCGGAATTGGACTCGTAAGCGCACCCATCGCGTTATTTTTTTGGACGCCCTTGGTTTTTGCATTCGACTTGTTTGATATCAGCTTGTCTCGACGAGAGCTTGATTTTACTCGGAGGCGGCGCTTTTTGATCGAGAATTTAGGTTATTCAATCAGTGTCGGGTTGACGGGAATGCTTTGTGTAGCGGTACCCATTGTCAACTTACTCGGACTGCCCTTAGCCGTTCTCTCTGCTGTGATCGTTGTAAGGGACCTCGAAGACAAGGGCCGACTCTGAGCTGAACGTCCGCTTATCCACCTTAGTCGATGCGTTCTACGACCAAGCCCATGGGGACCGAGAGCGGGCTGTCTATCAGAATCCAATAGTCACCCGGATTGAGCTGGACGGGACCCAGGTCGCCATTTGGGCCACACGCCTGTTCTGATTGTGCATTGCCACAGTCTGACCGGAGCGCGATGGTTGTCGCACGATCCGATTGCATCGTTCGAACTCGATAGCGCCCTTGCTGTACGATTGTGATGCGCGCCACTCTGTCATTGAAGAGAGACGGTCCTCCGCATTGGTTAGAGAACCTGTCTACACTCAGTTGATTGTCGAACCAGAATACTTCGTCGATATTGATTCGCGGCGCATCTGCGCACGCACGGGCGGCTGCATCTGGATTCGCTTCGATCTCTAACCGAATAAAATTGGTTGCCGCGTCTACGCCAGGCGCGAGGCTCAGTTGCAGGGCGAATTCTCCGCGTCTCTGAGGCCTGACGGTGATGCGTTTATCGCGCCCATTATTGACGATATCGCCAGCAGGCCCCCCAAGAGAATTGACCAGATTAACATCGAGTCCAGCCAATTGGTCACTGGTGACCACAGTGGTCACGGATGTCCCGCCCGGAGCGATAAACCGAAACCAGTCTCGGTCATCTTGGCAGAGTCTTGAGACGGATACGTTTGGACTGTTCGCCAGTGGCTGTGCATTGTCCTGACGGTCGTTGCCGAGGGCTGGCTCGTCATCATCCGGCACACACTGTCCCGGTGTTGTTCGCCGGAGATCGAGCCAATAGGGGGTTCGATAGCCAGCCCGACCTGTGATCGAGACCTCGAGCATTCTGGGCAAGGGCTTTGGCAGTAGGCCTGCCCTGGCCACGCCCGCGATGCTTTGTGCCCAAGCTTCTTCTCCCAGGGACCTCAAGTTCAGACGCAAATCACCGGCGTTCTCTTGATGCCGAACGTCAATCAAGGCCCCTTCACCCGGACCGATCTCGAAGCGATACAAATCGGCATCGCCATCACAGAGAACCATGTTTGTATAGAGCCTCGCATTGAGCTGTGGGCGACCTAAGCGCAGGTCGAACTCATCGCCTGCGCATGGGGCCGCGATGCAGCGATTGTTCTCACAGGCGCCGTCAGGCGCTGGGCAATCGGCATCTTGGTCGCACAGCCCTTGAAATTCGCATCGACCCGCATCGCAGACCTCGCTCGGATGACAGTCAGAATCAACGCGGCATGCCACGCATTGGCTATCGAAGCAAATCGAGTTGAGTCCTTGGCAGTCAGCCTCCTCTCTGCACTGGTCGGCGTCCACGCATCGTCCAAAAACAGCGCATCTCTGCTGGTTGCCGCAGTCTGCGTCGTTTCGGCAGTCGGGGCGACGTGCTGGGGCGCATCCACCATCGATACAGTCTTCACCGTCATCGCAATTGGAATGGTTCATACACCGACCTTCGCGACAGGTACCGATTATGCAAGCCGCATCCGCTGGGCAGTCGTCATCGATGATACATTCCGGCTGAAATTCGACACATCGGCCGGTTCCAGGGTCACACACATCGCTTCCCAAGCAGTCACTGTCATCTTGGCATGGGTCCGAGCATCGTTGCCTTTCGCAGATTCGATCGCCAATACAGTCGAGGTCGCCGATACACAAATCCGGTTCTTGGCAGCGCGCATTTATACACGCTTGGCCACCTGGGCATTCTCCTTGTACACAGGCGTCGGTACAGCCATTCGCCAGACAAATTCGACCCGGGTCGCAGTCCGTATCATCACTACAGACGTTGGGTTCCGGACACAGGCCTGTGTCCAGATTACAGCGCCGCTGTCCGGGGCAATCTGAATCGTTCTGGCAGGCATCGGTACACGTGTCTCGGACACACAGTCGATCGCCCAAGCAGTCGGCGTTGCCATCGCACCGGTCCGGTTCTATGCAAAGACCGTCCATGCACGTTTGGCGACCGTCACAGGGGCGACCTTCATTACAATTCGGCAGACATGTTCCATCGCTGCAGGCGTGGTTGGCTTCACAATCTAGGTCGTTGGAACATGCGTCGTTTGCCCGACAGCGGCCCGTCTCCAGCTCGCAGATTTGCATGCCTGGACAAACGGCGTCTTCTCTACAGGGATCGAGGCAGGATCCGTCAACGCAGAGTCGGCCATTGACGCAGGCGTCGTCCGACTCACATCTGTCCGGTTCAGTGCATAGCCCAGCGTCGCTACAGACTTGCTGCCCTGGACATCCGCTGAGAGCGCATGAATCCTGACATATGGCGTCAATACAGAGCCTTGTGTCGAGACAGTCTTCATGTCCCTGGCAGCCAGGCGGTTCTTCACAAAGGCCTGACTCACCATCACAGATCTGACGACCTGGGCACCCACCGCAGTCTCGAGTTGGATTGTCCACCGAGGTATCTGAGCGGTGTCTAGCGGCGTCGGTGCCGATGAACGAATCTACGCCAACGACTCCCATATCGGTCCGTTGGGCTGATGGTTCAGACTCCGAATTTGAACAGGCTGCCATCAGACAAATTAGACCGATGAAGAGTGGCCAATATCGTGTTTTCATCGAGACCTCCACTAGCGAAACCAGATGCTGGCGGACCCGCCACGATTATCTGCTGTTGGGTCATACCAGCCGCGATGCCAATAGGTATACGCACCGCCTTGGTCGTCATGTGGCCAACAGTAGCGCTGAGGCGCCGAACGACCTGTGAAGGAGGTTGCGAAGGCCGGACCCTGCGTATTGTTCATACAGCCGTCGGACCCATTCGTGCCGTAACTTGTCGGATATGTGTCTGTCCAGCTCACGCCGAGTGAACGATTAAACCAATACCGGTCAGCGCCCGTGGCATCGGGTCCGAGAACAGATGTAATCTCTGCCCGAACGCATTGCCCTCTGTCTTCGCCTGCTTGATTGCTAGAATTGGCAAGCGTGACGACGGCTGGGTCTGGGATTCGAATTTTAGTGGCCACTGTCTGTCCTGAAATATTACCCGAGTAGCGATTCAAATTAGAGCGAGCAAGCAGCATGAATGATGAACGACGTGCGATGGGTACAGCCCGTAGAGAGGCTGCTGAATTTTGTCGATCGAGCCGAAATTGGCCGCCGCCTTCGTTCATCGGAAACAGATTTCGACGATCACGTGCAGGGCAGTCAGCGCCTCCACCACTGCCCTCGCTGGAATAGGCGGTCAGCGTCCAGCCACCGCCATCCGTCGACATGTCACAATACGTCTGAATGGCATCATTGGGATTGGCACTATATGGATTGATCCAGTAGGCGCCATCTTGACCGGCCAGCGCAGGATTTTCTTCGAGAAGTTCGCGGCATGTGGGTGCTGTGCTCTCGCGGGTCGACCCGTCAGCCACGTCTTCAC
>PCCS01000026.1 GCA_002731825.1 Myxococcales bacterium | reverse complement strand
TTGTTCACCATCACCTACCTCCTCGGCCGTGACGATATTGATTTGGTTTGGCTTGTTCCGACAGGACAGCATGTTTTTGGCAAGACGATGACGCCGCTGACCGTGCGCGTCGAGCTTTTGCAAGCGGCTATCAATGCTCAAGGGTGGTCGGATCGGGTACAGGTAGTCCAAGAGGAATCCGAGACCGACGGGCCCTCTCGAACCTTTGATACTCTAACGGCACTCCAAGACCGATTTAACCGTGACCGTTTTCTCTTAGTCCTCGGGGCTGATAATCTCACTGAACGGGATCGATGGTACCGTTTTGAGGAGCTTGTGCAGCGATGGAGGGTGATCGTTCTTGGACGGCCCGGTCATGAGAAGGCAATCGATGAATGCCGGTCGGAGGATTGGTGCTCAGTCGGACCGACATTACCATCGATCTCATCAACGTCGGTTCGAAGGGCCTTATCTCATGGCCAGAACTCGGAGATACTTAAATGGGTGCCCGACAGTATAAGGACCCAGGTCTCAGCGCTCTATGAAGACACATCAGGTGGTCATCTCCATATATCAATTTACGGCCTGGGCTCTCTCGGAAAAAGTCTCAGTTACGCACTGACCAATGCCGGTTCTAAGGTAACCACCTGGAACCGGACTGATCGCGGTCACAGTGATTTTGCGGGCCTCCCAATCAAGGCCATGCCTGGGTCAGTTTGGTTGATTTGTGTTCGAGATGATGCCATCGAATCCGTGTGTAAGCAGCTTGCTGAAACCATACCACACACCCAAAAACCGATTGTTCTTCATTGCGCTGGTCGTCTCGGCTCCGATGTGCTCAAGGCGTTTGCAGATCGGGGCTGCGCGACCGGTGTGTTTCATCCGTTGCAGGCGGTGAGGGGCCGGGCTGATGATTTGCAAAACAGTTGGTGTGTGGGACATGGGCAAGAATTGGCTGTCAAAATGGGTCGACAAATCGCAGGTTTAGTCGGCGCGCATTTTGTTGTGCGTCCCAGCGGAGAGCCGGCCGCCTATCATGCAGCCGCTGTCCTGGCCGCAAATTTCACGACGACCTTGTTAGATACTGGAATAGACATTTTTGAGTCTTTTGGAATTTCTGCATCGGATGGCCAGGCAATGTTGCATCAATTGGTCGCTGGCACAGTCGATAATATGACTAAGATACGGCCACGAGACGCACTCACTGGACCGTTCGCTCGAAAAGATTTTAAGACCATAGAGGCCCACATCCGCGTCTTAAAAACCAGCTTTGACGATGTTTTGCCGGTTTATGAAGCCCTCGCGCTAAAAACGGCGTCCATGCGCAATTGGTCATCTGAGGAGATGAATCGACTCAGGGCGATTTTACCGTCGGATTAATGGGCCGCTGTGTCTTGAGCTGCCTCATCGGCTGCGACCCACGATTCATCAGCTGCGATAAAAGAACCAGAAATGCGTGATTCACCATCAGGTCCGCAGCTCACTTCAAAAACCAAGCCCGCTTTATTTCGACCGATGACCACTGTGTCGCCACGGACGATCCGGTTTGCGAGAATTTGTTTGGCCATCGGCGTCTCAAAGTGATTTGCGATGGCGCGCCGCATTGGTCTGGCGCCTAAGGCCGGTTCAAATCCGCCTGTCTCAATCAGGTATTCAAGGGCGTCGTCGGAGGCTGTGAAGGTGATGCCTCGTTCGCACTCCAAGGCGTGAGACCGTGAACTGACCTGGAGTTTTGCGATCCGCTTTATCTCATCACGAGTCAAGGGGTGGAATACCAACTTGCTCTCAATCCGGTTCCATAATTCAGGTGGAAAAGTTGACTGGGCTTTATCTTGAACCTTGGCTTCGAGCTGGCCTGCATCAAGCGGGCCGGCGGCTGCGAATCCGATTCGACGACCATCTGCAGAGAAGGTCTCAGCCCCCAGATTACTCGTCATCACAATCAGCGTATTAGAAAAATCGACCATGCGACCCCGTGCATCGCTCAGATGACCTTCATCTAGGATTTGAAGAAGGACGTTCCACACATCTCGATGGCTTTTCTCGATTTCATCGAAGAGGACGACTTGATAGGGTCTTTGGCGAATCCTATCGGTGAGTTGGCCCCCGTCTTGGTGTCCAACATAGCCTGGCGGAGACCCGATCAATCGGGATACCGAATGGGACTCCAAGAATTCGCTCATGTCGAAGCGAACCATGGCGTCTCGCGAGCCGAAGAGGAATTGAGCCAACGCTTTGACCGCCTCAGTCTTGCCAACTCCCGTAGGGCCAAGAAAGAGAAATGAGCCAATCGGCTGCTGACTTGCGAATCCAGCTAGATTTCTGCGGATGGTCTCAGACACTTTGACCAAGACATGTCTCTGGCCTATTACATGCTCAGAAAGACTGTTTTCCATACTTAAAAATCGGTCTGGATCCTCGACCAAGAGATGCTCGATAGGAACTTGAGCATTGCGTGCGATAACCTCTGCAATGGCCCGTCGATCCACCGATGAACCGGCTCTCCTCGCGACAGCGCCGGCTAAATCTAGAATACTCAACGCCCTGTCCGGATCCCGACGATCATGCATATAACGACGACCCAAAGTGACGGCAGCCCTGATGGCCTCGTCTGCGTATCGCACACCGTGGTGATCAGCATAACGGTCGGTTACAGCCCGGACAATTTCGATGGTGTCGTCTACACTGGGCTCGTGTACTTGGATGCTGGTGAAACGGCGTTCCAACGCTGCATCACTTTCAACATGCATTCGATATTCGTCGATTGTTGTTGCGCCAATGCAGGGGAATTCGCCCCGGGCTAGCGCGGCCTTGAGCTCGTTTGCTGCATCGTGAGCGCCATCTCCGCCACCCGCACCGATGAGCGTGTGAATTTCATCGATGAAGATGACGACACGGCCTGCTGCGTCTTTAATCTCGTCTTGCAAAGAGCGAAGACGCTCTGCGAGCGAACCTCGCAAATGGGTCCCAGCGAGGATTGCACCAACATCGATTTGGATGAAGATTCGCTTTGCCTCGCCCTGTGCTGCTTTTTGCTGTTGCACAAAGGCGGTTACAACGCCTTCCACGATGGCGGTTTTACCGACACCAGGTTCGCCGACGAGACAGGGATTGTTGCTCCGCCGCTTGTTGAGGACATCGATGATTTGCTCGATCTCACGGTCTCGACTGATGACCGGATCGAATTTTTCTGCAGCGGCCAAAGAACTGAGATTACGACCTAACTGAGTCAATGCAGGATATCGCTCGGGGTCCAGTTCGAAGGATCCCATTTGTTCATCTATGCTGAAATCATCCCCGTGGCGATCAAATCGCTGTCCCTTTGCATCAACTTTGTCTCCGGCCCGTCGGCCAGCGCCATTGCGTCGCCTTTCTTCGCTCGCCGTTTGACGTTTGGACTGACTGCGCTGACGTCGACTATGTCCAGCTTGGCCAGCAGAGCTCTTCACGGCCGGTGCTTGGACGGTGACCTCACCGACAGCGGGTAGGTCTAAATCTGTATCGGTTTGGTCCCTGAGAGTGGTTTTTAACTGAGCATAAGATGCGGTCTCTTGTTTCTTAGACCGAGTCCCCGTCGAGGGCATCCAATGTTCTGGTGCACCCTCCGCTGCGTAATCCAGCGCACTCTCACGCAAGCGTTTCATTGACACGCCAGCTCGGACCAACAGTCGATAAGCAATGCCGTCGGCGAGTTCGGTGAGTGCGATCAATAGATGAAGGCAGAAGATTGCCTCAGACGCTGTTGACTCTGCGAATGAGCCCGCTCGGCTCTCTGTAATTGTGGCCAACCCACTGCGTTCCGTCTCCCTTGGGTCGAAACGTGCGAGTAAGGTCTCCTCATTAATTCCAAAATCGTGCAAGAGCATCTCAGCAGAATTTGGGACAACGAAAAAGGCGAAGAGGAGATGAGCTGTCGTAAAGTCTTGGTCAGCTTCTTTTGCGATGTCGCGCGCTTGTTCCAATACTTTCTTTGAGTTCGTGCTGAATGATTTAACGGACACGTTCAATGGACTCCAAAAAAAACGAGCGAGTGAGCGATGAGACGCGACCAAGATCAAGTTGCCCATCCCGCCGTTGGCGGTTATTGTGTCACCTGACTCGCTCGCAATCATTGTATGTGGGTAATTTACCCACATTGTTGTCCAAAAGGAACCCCGAAAAATGAAGCCGGTCGTACTAGGCATCGCTGGAGGGACAGGGTCAGGCAAAACCACCGTGGCGCGCGCGATCGTTGAGCGTATCGGAGCAGACCGGGTCGCCTACTTTGAACATGACTGTTACTATCGCGATCTCAGTAATTTCGACATGAACGCACGCCGACAGGTCAACTTTGACCATCCAGATGCGTTTGAGACAGAGTTGCTTGTCAGCCAAGTGTCTCAACTGTTGACCGGCCAGAGTGTGCATCAACCGAAGTACAGTTACACAGAAAGCGTGAGGCTGGCTGAGACCCAGCTCGTTCAGCCTCGCCCGCTGGTTGTCATCGAGGGCATACTGGTCCTTGAGAATAAAGCGTTGCGCAATCTGATGGACGTGAAAATCTTTGTCGATACAGATGATGATATTCGTCTACTACGGCGAGTGCGTCGCGACACCAGCGAGCGCGGTCGGAATCTAGACAGTGTCCTCGGTCAATATGAGGCGACCGTACGACCCATGCATCTGGCCTTTGTACACCCATCGCGGCGGCATGCGGATGTTATCATCCCTAGAGGTGGGCGTAACCACGTCGCCATAACGATGGTGGCCGATGCGCTGAAACGTCGCTTGGATAAGCAGGTTGACCCACATTTATGATCTCTATCTCAAGTCTGAGAGCGCGCTTAGTAGAGCGGACACGCCGAGTTGACGAACGCCCAGGTTACGCAGCGGTCCTGGTTCCACTTCTGGACGTCGATGGCCAATTATCCCTTCTGCTGACCCGTCGAACTGAAAAACTATCGACCCACAAAGGGCACGTGGCTTTTCCGGGTGGTCGGATGGACGCCGGAGACGACGGCCCCATCGGAGCCGCCTTACGAGAGGCAAATGAGGAGGTCGGTTTACCAAGAGCTCATGTTGACGTTATCGGTCTGCTCGATGACTTTCCTACGGTGACGGACGATATGGTGGTCACGCCGGTCATTGGGTGGGTTGAGGGGGCGCCCGAGCTGGTCGCCAATGAATATGAGGTTGCTCGGATTTTCACCATTCCAGTCCAAGCGCTGATGAATCGTGACGCATGGGTTGTCCGGTATTGGGATAAAAACGGTATCGACTACCCGGTTTTCTATTTCGATTGGGATGGAGAAACCCTGTGGGGCCTGAGTGCATATATCACCCTGCAGTTTTTGACTCTCTTGCCCGATGGACCCCCAATTGAATTACCACCCCCCTATGGCCGGGGACCGATTCGAGGCCACCCGCAGGCGGTCAGCCAAGATTGAGGCGCCATGTCGTCCACCCGGTCATCGGCTCGGCGCCAAGTCCACGGTAAAAATCAATGGCCAGCTGATTCCAATCGAGTACAGACCATTCGAGACGCTTGCAGCCCCGCTGTCGCCCCACGGTCAGCAGTTGGTCCATAAGCAGGCGGCCCACCCCCCGGCGTCGATGGCTCGATTCCACAAACAGGTCTTCTAAATAGAGGCCGGACTGTCCACGCCAGGTTGAATAAGATGAGAAGAAAAGGGCGAACCCGACCAAGCGCCCATCGCCGGCATCGGCCACAAAACTCTCAAATGGAGGCCGCGGGCTATTCAATTGAGTGGCCAATATGTCCGCGGTGACTTCAACGGCATTTGGCTCTTTTTCATAGGTTGCTAGAGCGATAATTAAACGCGTCAACTCCAACGCATCCGTTGCAATACCTGGACGAATCGTTACGGTCATATCTCTGTGCCTTTTCTGTAGATCTGAGTTGAAAACAAGCCTGTTCGGTCGATTCTAGCGTACCCATCGATGTTTTTGACCAACTAAAAGCAAGATATTTGCAGGGATCTCGCACAGTGTGATTGTGATCCAAAGCCAGCGGTTCTATTGTCGCTCACATGCTAGCCGGACGAACGATACATCTATGCGTAACGGGGGGAATCGCTGCTTACAAAGCTGCGGAACTCGTACGTCTCCTGATTAAAGCAGGGGCTCAGGTTCAGGTTGCGATGACCGAAAATGCGCAGAACTTCATTGGTGCATTGACATTTCAGGCATTGACCCAGCGGCCTGTATACACCTTGACGTTGGATCCAACGGAAGAACTCGAGATTGGACACATTGCCTTTGCACAAGAGGCAGACGCAATCATCGTCGCCCCAGCAACGGCCAATATCATTGCTAAAGCAGCCATGGGCATTGCTGACGATCTCGTATCGACCATACTGTCGGCGACAGATCGACCGGTGATTGTGGCGCCAGCCATGAATACGGCCATGTATAATCAGGAGACCGTACAGGATAATCTCGCCAGCCTTACACGAAGAGGTTGGGCGATCGTTCCTCCGGGAGATGGTCAATTGGCGTGTGGCGCTGTCGGCCCGGGGCGCCTCGCTGAGCACAGTGCTATCATCGATACTTTGACAGCCTGCTTGACGCGTTCCATGCCCCTTTTAGGCAAACATGTTCTGGTGACGGCGGGACCGACCAGAGAACGGCTGGATCCTGTCCGTTTTCTCAGTAATCCGTCCACAGGGCGGATGGGTCTTGCTGTGGCTGAGGCGGCCGCGCTTGCGGGTGCGCAAGTGACTTTAATCCATGGGCCGATTGCACTCGATATACCTGGGTCAATTCAGACCGTGCCGGTCGAGTCAACTCGCGAAATGTACGATGCCGTTGTTTCGCGGACCCAGAGTGTTGATGCCCTCTTCATGAGCGCGGCTGTTGCCGACTGGACGCCTGAGAGCGTCTCGGCGACTAAACAGAAAAAAAACGAGGGGCACCTCACGGTAAAATTCGTAAGGACGCCAGATATTTTGGCAGACGTTGGCCGTGCTCGGACCGGTCAAATGCCCATCCTCGTGGGCTGGGCTGCGGAGACTGAATCTGTCGTTGAGACGGCGCGTGCCAAACTCGTCAAAAAACAGGTGGACATGATCGTTGGCAATGATGTCTCTCAGGATGGCTGTGGCTTCGGGACTGAAACCAACGCCGTTGTCTTGGTGGAAGCCGATGCAGTCACGCCACTGGCGTTACAGCCCAAGGCCGCCATCGGTCGTCACTTGATCACTTGGTTGGTCGCCAAACTGGCTGTGCCAGCATGAGTAGGCAGCGGAGACGTCTCGTGGATTGGGTCAGCGCACTTAAAGGTGCCCTGCAATGGCACATTGAGACGGGCGATTCATCACTGCCTGTCCCGGCGGGATTTCGTTTGCCGAGGTTCGACGGTTTAAAGGTCCAATCCACCTCTGAGACGCCGATCCAGCCCTCGCAAATCACGGATCAGTCTCCTTTGGCCAATGCTGAGAATGTCTTTGAGTCTGCGTTTCAGGCAGAGACAAATAAACCGAGAGATGATCGGGCTAAAGGCCTATCAAAGCATACCTTTTCCCAGCCGGAAAAACCGTGTTGGCAATTGATTCCCATCGATATCAACGTGGAGGGGAGTGAAATGGGACAGAGAGCAGCGTCTCTACAGGCATTGAGAGATCAGGTGACTGAGGGCACACTTTGTTCGGCTGAATGCAGTCATACAGAATATGTCTTTGGCCAGGGGCATCCAGGTGCGAAACTTTTGTTCATTGCCGACGCACCAGGGCCTCGCGAAGACGAGCTTGGATTGCCCTTCGTGGATGAGTCTGGCCGCTTACTCGCGAAGATGATTCGGGCAATGGGCCTTAAGCGCAATGACGTTTATCTGACCTACCTGGTCAAATGCTACTGCCCGAACAAAGCGGTCGAAGAACAGTTGGATGATTGGGCGAGCGTGGTGGCGACGGAAATTCAAATTGTGAAGCCAGATGTGATCATTGCATTAGGCGAGTTGACTGCTCGGCGCTTGACTGGTCGCAGTGATGCGTTTCCTCATTTGCGTGGAAAGTGGTTTGATTACGAAGGTATCCCCATTCTCCCCACGTTCCATCCCGAGGCATTGCTCCAATTCCCACAGAGTAAGTCACTCGTCTGGACCGATTTGAAGGCTGTTATGCGCAACCTCGGCCTTCCGGCTCAAGGGCCTGGAACCAACAAATAGGGCTAGGAGTAGGCATTATGCAGGATAATTTTCGTGGCCAATTCATCAATGGGCAATTCATAACGTACTCCGATCAAACTGAATTCAGCTCTTTTAATCCCGCGAGAGATGGCCAAATTGTCACCGTGGCTGGTGAGAGTTTGAGCGCGGTTGACGATGCCGTAGACTGTGCTCGGTCAGCGGCGTCTGGCTGGCGACGCGCAGGTCTAGATGCGAGGATCTCGGCGCTTCGTGCTGTCCAAGAAATGGTACCGGCTCATGTTGAGTCTATCGCCGATGCCATCACAGCGGAAATGGGCAAGACGCGATCTGAGGCTCTGGTTGAAGCGCGTTCCATCGCTGGCAAGATCGATGGCGTCATTAAGCAATTGAGTTCAGAGTTACCGTCCGCACATATTGGAGCTCCTGGAGAACAGCGGTTTCATGCCCTCGGAGTTGTTGGGATTATCGGCCCTTTCAATTTTCCAATTCATCTTCTCAATACGCACGTTATTCCGACACTTTTGACTGGCAATACAGTCGTCATCAAACCCTCCGATGTCACTCCGCTATGCGGTCAGCGATATGCTGAGTTATTTATGGATGCAGGCTTCCCGCCCGGTGTCATGAATGTGATCCATGGAGGCGGTCGAGCCGGTGCTGCATTGGTTGAACATCCGGGGACCGATGGCTTGGTTTTTACGGGCAGTTACGCAACTGGACGACGGATTCGTCGCGCCACCTTTGACATGCCGCACAAGAAAATCTCCCTCGAACTTGGAGGAAAGAATCCGGCTGTCGTTCTCGATGATGCCGATTTAGACCAAGCGGTCCGCGAAATCTTACTGGGTGCTTTATTGACGACGGGCCAGCGTTGCACGGCGACATCACGCGTGATTGTGACGCCGGGTCTAGCGGACGCTCTAAGGCACCGTTTAAAGGCTGCCTTCACGCGTGTGAGACCGGGCGACCCCATGGACAGCGAAACCTTCATGGGTCCATTGGCCAATGGGGCAGCGAAAGACCGATTCTTCCAATTACTGTCTGAGGCAAAAGAACAGGGGGCTGACGTCTTAGTTGATGCTGAAAGTCTTGACGGCGGCGCTTGGGTGACCCCGGGTCTGTATGAAGTGCGCGGAGACGAGCCGTTTTTGAATGAAGAGCTCTTTGGTCCCCACATCGCCTTTGAGTGCGCCTTAGATGCGGACGATGCCTTCCGGCGAGCAGCCAATACCCCCTATGGCTTAAGTGCGTCTTTATTCAGTGCCTCAGAAGATGCGCTGGAGACGTTCTACGATCGGGTTCGGGTCGGTGTTGTTAACTTCAATCGCAGCACCAATGGCGCTTCGGGTCTTCTCCCCTTTGGCGGGATTGGTATGAGTGGGAATTGGCGACCAGCCGGCTCGTGCGCACCGAGACTGTCGACCTATCCTGTTGCATTCATGAAAGCAAGTTTTGGTGAGGTCACGCCGAACAGCAACCTAGAGGGCATGTTGGCCGAATCGAATTGACCGGCCTGCTAAATCTGAGGATAGTCGAATTTCATGAGCGGGGAGTGTTATCATGTCGTCTCTTGAAAAACGTCAAAACAAACATGTCTTTTATACTTGGACTGCGCAAAGCGCGGCGAAGCCAATTCATATTTCAAAAGCTGATGGTGCATGCTTCTTCGATGAAAAAGGAGAACGCTGGTTCGATTTCGAAAGCCAGGTTTTCAATTGTAACGTCGGGCATGGCCAGAGCGCCATCGCGGATGCGATCGCGAAGCAGGCCACTCAGCTTGCCTGCGCGCACCCGGCTGCGGTGTTTGAAACGAAAGCTCGACTTGGAGAAAAACTGGCCCAGATTACGCCGGGTGATCTGAATCGATTTTTCTTCTGCCTATCTGGCTCAGAAGCCGTAGAGAATGCGTACAAAATGGCTCGCTTACTCACCGGGCGAAAGAAGGTTATCGCCCGACGTCGGAGCTATCATGGTGCATCGATGGGCGCCCTATCTCTGACAGGAGACCCAAGACGTTGGCCCCTCGAACCTGGCCTTTGGGGGGTTCTCAGGGCCGAAGATCCATACTGTTATCGCTGTCCATTTGGCGCTGATGAAAAAAGCTGCGGGTTGGTCTGTGCGAATCACATCGAGCACATTATTGAAATGGAAGGTGCAGATAACATCGCTGCTGTTTTTCTTGAAGGTGTAACAGGGACCAATGGAGGCTTTATCCCCCCCGATGGGTATTGGACGCGGGTTCGCGAAATTTGCGATAAATACGGCATTCTCTTGGTTGCTGATGAAGTCTTCTCTGGTTTCGGCCGCACGGGGTCTTGGTTCGCTGTCGACCATTGGAATGTCGTTCCGGATATGATCACGATGGCCAAAGGACTGACGGGTGGGTATGCCCCTATGGGCGCTGTGGCCATTCGTGAGTCGCTGGCCGAACGGTTCGACGATGAAACGCTCTGGTGTGGTCTGACCGGCTACGCACATCCAATTTCGTGTGCGGCCGCAGATGCTGCCATCGATGTGTATCGTGACCAAGGCTTGATAGAGAATTCCAAAGCGCGTGGTGCCCAACTGACGCAGTGGCTCAATCATTTAAAGAGCCGATTTAACGTCATTGGCGATGTGCGCAACCTCGGCTTATTCGGTACCATAGACTTCGTTAAGTCGAGGAAAGATAGAACACCGTTGCAACCGTATCCATCCAGTGGTGATGCGGCCAGTTGGACCGGACGCTTGCGTGATGGACTCCGCAAGAGGCACGTCCATATCGCTCAGAAATGGACACATCTGTTCATTGCCCCACCGCTTTGTATATCAGAATCTGAGTTAGATGCAGGCATGGCGCTCATCGAAGAGACATTACATGAACTAGGGGAACCAAATTGAGTGGCAAAGTTTATCTGGACGCCCAGACAGCGCTACATGATGTAGTCGACGGAGCATCAATTATGGCTGGGGGCTTCGGCCTGTGCGGAAATCCTGAAAATTGTATTTCCGAGCTGGCCCGCCGGTCGATTTCGAATTTGACGATCATCAGCAATAATTGTGGCAATCAGGGCCGTGGCCTGGCGGTTTTGCTGCAGCAACGCAAGGTGAGTCGGGTCATCGGAAGCTATATCGGCGGAAACCCTGACTTGCAGCAGCAATATCTAGCTGGGGAGCTAGAGGTTGAGCTGAATCCGCAGGGGACGTTGGCCGAGCGCATCAGAGCTGGTGGCGCCGGCCTCGGCGGTTTTTTTACTCCGACTGGGGTTGGCACGGTTGTCGCCGACGGCAAAGAAGAACGCATCATCGACGACCGAACCTATATCTTTGAGACTGCATTGCGAGCGGACTATGCCATTATCCGGGCTGAAGTGGGCGACACCTTCGGTAACCTGCGCTTTTATGGGACCGCTCGAAACTTCAGTCCAGCGATGGCGATGGCCGCGCGCATTGCCATTGTTGAAGTCGACACCTTGGTTGAGGTTGGCCAACTGGATGCAGCGGACGTCCATTTACCTGGCATATTTGTGCAACGGATTTTTCAAGGGTGTGACTATGTCGACCCCATTGAATACCGGACAACGCGGCCGAGGGAGGTTTAGGTCATGGCACGAACACGAGATGAAATGGCCGCCATTGCTGCAGCTGAGATCGCTGATGGCCACGTTGTTAATCTAGGGATCGGCATCCCGACACTGGTGGCTAATCATGTATCGTCAGACTTAAACGTGTGGCTTCACAGTGAGAATGGCCTCCTGGGCATGGGTCCCTTTCCATACGAGGGTGAGGAGGATCCTAAAATCATTAATGCCGGTAAACAAACTGTCACAGTTTTGGACGGTGGAAGTTTCTTCGATAGCGCCATGAGCTTTGCCATGATCAGGGGCGGGCATCTGGACTTAGCCATCCTTGGCGGTATGCAGGTTAGCGCAAATGGAGACCTGGCAAATTGGATGATTCCCGGCAAGCGTGTCAATGGCATGGGTGGTGCGATGGACCTTGTCAGCGGCGCGAAGCGCGTCGTCGTCCTCATGACCCATACCAGTAAGAACGGAGATCCAAAGCTGGTTGAGTCATGCAGCTTACCGCTGACAGGGGTCGCTTGCGTTGATCGGATCGTCACTGACATGGCCACCATCGACGTCACGCCGGCTGGTTTTAAGCTGGTGGCTGTGGCAGATGGATATACCAAAGACCAGATTCGAGCGGCGACGGGCGCACAACTATTGGCATGACCCTCGCCCCAAGGCATGGGTCCATCCGTCTAGATACGTCTCTTGAGATGGATTCATTTGAAATGGGGTCAGCTCAAATCGTCCAAGACAGTCTGCGTCCTTAATGGGGCTTTGACCGGCTAGATGTAGTGGCCGGTCGACGGCACTCGTATTTAATAGTTTTCATGGGCTAGTGAGTCTCTTGAGGTGCGGAGACGTCGATGTCCTGGACGAGAATAAAAGGCGCGACGATAACAAATTGATAGAAACGCCCCTTGAGCGAGGCGAGTTCATCTTGGAGAGTGGGGTCAGGTTTGTTGAGCAGCCCGCGGGTGAGCAGACCCGAGATGGTCTTTGTATCGTTCAATGCGACGGCGACAGCAACATCGAGCAGATCTAATTTCGCAGACAATCTGATGAGGTTGCCGGCGCGAGCGTGCATGGCCAATAGAGGCCAATCTGCTGTTCCGATTTGGGCTTTCAATTCAGTCTCTAGCTCTGCTCGTTCTTTACTCATTTACGGCACACACTTTTGCACTCATCGATGGTTTCCTTTATCGCAAACCGAAACAGGCTCTCAGCGAACCCCTAAGTTGGCTGAGACAAATCCCTTGATCGTTGCGGTCACAAGGCGTACCACGAAGAATGGCGCGTAGAAAGACAGAAACGAGGAGACCTAAGCTATGCTAAAGACCAGAGCATTGAACGCATATGACACGATGACGGCAGACGGTAATGGTGCCTTTACCTTACCGGGGTTTGAGACCCATTATGCACCCAGCCTTGCGTTGGAACCAAAGCACTTAGAGCTTCATCTCGCTGTTGATTTAGACAAGCGAGGCGCCGTAGGTCAATTGATCTGGATCATTGAGGCCAGACGGTCTGGCGAGACGGCAATGCAGTTGAACGCTGTCGCTGTCGACATTGAATCCGTATCCGACTTGGACGGACATCAATTGGATTGGCGCCATGACGGACAGACTCTTTTCGTCCATTGGACACACCCGAGTGTAAAAGGACAAACGCGGCGTCTTGAGATTGAATGGACCGTGTCCGCGCCAAAGAGCGGCATGTTTTTTGGATGTCCACCGGACGGCTCATCAGAGCAGATCTCGTGGATGCTCACAGACCATGAAACCGAGCGTGCTCGGTTCTGGCTACCGTGTATTGACCTTCCTAATGTGCGGACCAGCCTTGATATCTTTTTGCGAGCCAAGTCCAGTTATACCCGCTTGGCCGCAGGTAGACTTGTGTCTGAAACCGAGCACGATGATGGGACGACAACCAGCCATTGGAGTCTCGAACAGCGCTGCCCTAGCTATTTGCTTTGTCTTGCTGTCGGTGATTTTTCCGTCGCCGATGGAGGCGAATGGAATGGCGTTCCCATTCGCTTCTTTGCACCAAAACCTTACACTGTGGAACAATTACAACGAAGCTTTGGACCAACGGCAGACATGATGAAGTGGATGACTGCGCGTCTTGGTGTCGCTTTTCCATATCCCAAATATTACCAAGTTGCGGCACCCGGAGTGGGTGGGGCAATGGAGAATATCAGCCTGACGACTTGGGATGACGTGTTTGTGACGGACGAGACCTTGCATGCTGAATGGGGGTGGCTCGTCGATCTGATCAATCTGCACGAGATGGCCCACAGCTATTTTGGTGATGCGGTCGTTTGTCGAGATTACGCTCATGCCTGGCTGAAGGAAGGCTGGGCGACGTACATGGAGTCTGTTTGGTTGGGTGACACCAGAGGAATTGATGCACTGCACGGCCAAATGTATGAGGAAAGTATACAATATCGCCGGGAAGCCGACGGACAGTATGTCCGACCGATCATGACCCGTCACTTTAACAGCAGTTTTCAAATCTATGATGGCCATTTGTACCCTGGGTCAGCCTGGCGAATTCATATGTTGAGGCAGATCATCGGCGAATCCGACTTTTGGCAGGCTGTGACGCGTTACCTGGAGAAATACTCGGGACATGTCGTTGAAACCGACGATTTTCGATACGAATTGGAAACAGCTTCCGGACTCAGTTTAGCTCGTTTTTTTGATCAATGGATACATTCGCCAGGGTACCCCAAACTCAAGTGCCAGCAGACATATGACGCAGCCCACAATTGCGTGCAAATCACCATTGAGCAAACCCAAGTGGGTGAGGCCTTCGGTTTACATGTTGGGCTCTTCGACGTCGAGTTGGACGTGGCGATTCAGCTCGATGATGGCCAATGGACAACGGGCACTGTCAAACTTGATCAGGCCAAGCACACATTGACGATACCTGCGGCCAGTGCACCAGTCCAAGTGGTCATCGACCCGAACATGAAGGTGTTGCATGCTCTAGATTTCAAGCCAGGTATCGACCTCTGCCTCACGTCCATCACCGATGCACCGACTGTTTATGGTCGGATTCAAGCTGTTGATGCATTAGCCCAGACACCGACGGCAGCCAATCTCGATGCAATCGGTCAAGCGTACAAAACCGAGGTCAATCTGACGGTGAAAAAGGCGTTTTTGCGTGCTCTAGGCCAGACTGAGACCAATTATGCGATGAATACGCTGATCGGACTACTGGAGCAGGAATCAGAGGTTCAGCTGATGTCGACGCTCATCGACCAGCTCGCGCGATACCGTGACCCTCGCGTCGAACAGGCCTTAGTAACCTGGCTTGATCTAAAATCCCGTCCCTATATTGCAAACGGTGCTGCGTTGAAGGCCCTTGGTGGTCAACGGCAGGCGAGACACATCGACCGGCTTAAGGCGGCCATAGATGACCCTTGTTGGTGGGGGTGGGTACAGAGAGATGCGCGGATCGGCTTGGGAAAAACGCGTGAGTCCCAAGCGTATGAGTCTTTGTTGGCGCTCTTAGAGGATGATGACGTCCGTCTGCAAGTGCGTTTGGGTACGGTCGCCGGGCTGGCCGAGTCTGTTCGATGGCTTGGTGATTCTGAGCGTCGTCGGGTGTGTGAAACATTGATCGAGACCACTCGGGACGAAGGGTGGCGCTATGGGATTTCCGTCGCGCGGGCGCTCTTGACAATTGGGTGTGCCGACTATGCCGGTGCCATCGAGTCCATCAGCAGTCGAATGGCGCCTCAATGGGCGCCCATGTTTGGTCATTGTGCTAAGAAGTTGAGAGCAAAAGACGGTGGGATGAAGACCAGTGATAGCGAGATTCAATCCCTTAAGAAAACCGTTCAAGACCTAAGTGGACGACTTCAGGCGCTCGAAGCACGCCTCGCACAGGATCATTCGGACGATTAAGGCTCTATTGTGACGGATAGGTCGTAGGCGCCATCCAAGGCAACCCCATTACCGTTGACCCACGTGTCTACGACCAGCAGGTATCGACCTGGAATGACCCGTTGGTTTATGACGCGATGGCCTCGCGCTAAGCACGCCTGAGAATCATTTCCAGTCAACAAGTGAATATCCGGGTCGGTCTCCTCATTTTGGGTCGAAATCTCAATATCTAAGCGTGCGCCTTCACGGATATTCAGAACGTATACGACCTCTTTGCCGCCTTCATTGGCATCGGAACAATTGTAAACGTCATGGGTAGACACAGTACTGAGCGCCGTATTTCCAGCCGCGCGGAAAGGGAATTCGGTGATTTCATGTGGGCATCGATAGCTTCCATCGGATTGGGCGCAGGGTTGCCACGCACTGGGCGCAATGTCTCGTGCATCGATGAGATAATAATCGACTCGGTCCCCGATGTCTGTCCAGGCGTTTCGAATAAACTCGATCCAGTTCTCTGAACCTGGAATTACTTGGCAGCCCGCAGACCAGCTGTTGACGCGGATCTCTGCCAGCGCACCGTCCACAGACCCCATGTGGATGTTGTGTCCCGAACCAAGACGGTCATGATCGTCAGCGCCCCCATTAAGCCATCCATTTCGGTCGTCATCCCAATGCCCATTCTTATTACTGTCATCTCGCACAGGATAACTGCCCAACTCCATTCGGAGCGCATTATAGCTGCGGTGCCAACCATTCGTGTACGGGTAGTAGCGATTCGGCTTCAAGGAAGAACTCTGATGATAGCCAAAATCTCTCGCCCCAGTGTCGGTGTTCACTGGGAATTCACGGACATGCTTAATGCCATTATTGTCTATCCAGAGTAGGACCAAGGTGTCGTCGAACCAATTGGGCGTATTACCATGCCATTCAAAGGACCCGGGGAAAGCACCGCGGAGTCCAATGATGCTCCGCTTTCCAGGTGTTCGATCAACGTCATACCAGAGCGTTTCAGAGAGTAGATTTGCCCAAAGTTCGTATGCGTCATCTTGGGTCAGCATTCGAGCACCTGTCGGCAGTTCGTAACACCGTCGTTCGGAGTGCCAATCGGCGCCTCGGTTAAAGAGCGGCATTTCATCATCGTACCCTGGCATCGTCAGTCTGTTGGCCCCATAGTTGGGTTGGAGGCGTGCTGCCGGCTGTTGATTCATCTGCCAGGTGTAATCGGGTAAGGGTTCAGGGTAGGCAATCTGGCTGATGCCCTCGGGCACCGATGTATTCGAAGTTCGGTCGGGCGCAGCCGAGCGCAACGTTAAGCTCGAGATCGTCGGATAGCCAAAATTGCAGCTCTCGACGGCATTTGGGTCCGCCCCTGGCTCCACCGGTGACGGCTGCGGCTCTGGCTCTACGTTAGGCCCATCGGTGTCCGATGTCATTTGCTCATCATCCGGCGCGATCGGATTGACGGAGGGAGGCTCGGGTTCAGCGTATTCGACGCGGTCAGGTTCCATGACTGACGGGCTATCGCTCTCCGGCTCCATTTCTGCATTGGTTGATGTGTCATCGACATTGGGCTCGAAGACGAGGGCACCAGGCGTGCCCGACATCGAGCTAAGCTCGCCCGGCGCACACCCCGGGGCGATCAAGGCTAAATAGACCAAGGTGAGCCGGCCAAATGTGGAGTCGATGACATGCATGGCGGTCACTTTAGTGCAAAGTGAGATGATTTTCGAGTCAAAGCGTTGCAGAGTCTAGGGGCGCGACGTGAGCGGAGTATCGATGGTTGTGACCGACTGATGTCGAAATACCTGCAGGGTGGGCTTGCTTCATACCACTCGATCTGTTAAGTCGTGCCGGCTAATCTCCACAGTTCTATTTGGGCTCGCTTCGGCGACCCGTTGAGCTGTTTGGAGTTCGTTAACCCAGAGAGTGAGAGACCTGTGAACGAGTTTTTACTATTTACGGTGAACCAGATAGGGCAGAGCCAGGCCCCTGCGGGCAGTGGTTTGGCAGGACTAATGCCGTTGGTTTTGATGTTTGTGATCTTCTATTTCCTATTGATTAGGCCGCAGAAGAAACGACAGCAGGCACACGCTGAGATGATCAACCGCCTGAAGAAAGGTGACGAGATCGTCACTGCGGGTGGGGTTGTCGGCAGCATCTTTGCGCTGACCGACAGCGAGTTGGTCGTCGAAGTGGCAGACCGTGTCAAAATTAGAGTCCTGCGAAATCAAGTGCAGATGTATAAGGCGGCTGAAGAGGCCGCGGAAAAGGAAGAATAGGGAATGGATGCACGAAGTCGAGTTCGAGCTATCGTACTGGCGCTCCTCGTTGGGGTCAGCTGCCTCATGTTGGTACCCACCTTTTATGGATCGGGTACGGGTGAGGATGGCCAAGACGCATTGCCAGAGTGGTATACAAAGATTTTTAGCAAGAAAATGGTTCTTGGCCTGGATCTCCAGGGTGGGATTTTGCTGAACTACAGTGTCCAAGTTGAGACTGCCCTTGAACGTAAGACCACCCAGCGG
>PCCS01000025.1 GCA_002731825.1 Myxococcales bacterium | reverse complement strand
CCGAGGGTCTTGACGAAGGGCGCTCTCGATGGCTGCAAGCCGTTCCGGACTTTCCGGATGCTCTGAACCGGGCCTGTGTTCGCGCATCTCTAAATGACCGTAGATGTGGACGCTCATGCCTCAATGATTCCGTTTCATTATGGTGCGGTGCTTACCGATTTTCTGACGAAAGTTAATCACATCCCGGAAGGCTTGACGATATTTAGATATTCAAGTTGATCGACCTGATATGACCAGTTTCTGAAAAGACCATATCCATCTGGATGCACATGCTGTCCGTCCAGCACGAGCAGGCACTTGATCTCTGTTTTCCGGCCGTTTCGCTTGATGGTCCGCTCAAATCGATTGCCGTTTAAAGATGCGGTGTCATTTTTTGAATCAATGGTGATGCCCTCTGGCATCTCGAGGACGATCTCGACCCGTTGGTCGACGGGAAGAGTCAAGTAGAGAGGTGTTTGACGACTCTTCAGTGATGCAAACGTCCGGCCCGGCTGAATTGGAAAACAGCCAATTCGATTGGGAAGTGCCATGCGACCCGTGAAATCGTAAGTGAGTGTGAGTTGACTCGTATCGCGTTCATCGGCTTCACTCATCTCGAAGTTTTGGATTCGACCCGATGCGACGGCTTTAATGAGAACACGTTCGAATAACCGGGGCCGTTCTTCTTTTGTTAAGCGGTCCAGAATGCCGCCAACCGCGATGGCTTCCGCGCCAATTAACTCATCGACCACTCGACCACTAATCTCTCCATTTTGCTTTATACGCGCGGTCATTCGGACGCGCCGTTGATCGGTAATGTCTCGCGTCTCTGGCATTGTTCCCAATTGCCAACCTGGGGTTGGTGGCCACACTTGGAGCGTCGATCCGCCGAGCAAGTGGAAGGGCAGATAGCCCGCCGGCGCACCGTCTGCACCGGGGTATAACCACGGCCCATCGGTAATTTTTATCAGCGCGTCGGAGAAGTCGGTCAGCTGTGCGAACTCTTGATGTTCCCGTTTAAGTTTAGGACCTGCTAAGACAACCTGATGGTCGATTCCAAGCGCCTCGAGGACGGTCGAGAGTGCAGTGGTTCGGTGCCCAACCCCATCATAGAGTCCATGGGTCACCTGTTGATCGACTAATCCAGTTGACCCATCGAAGCGCTGACGAACTCGACGCAAGATCTGGTCAAGATCGGGTGTCTCTCTTAGGTCATGGAATCCATCTTTAATCCAGGCCGACACAGTCTCCGTTCGACCTCGAGAAAAAATAAACGAATCTCTGAGTCGGTTTAGCTGCCGTTGTTGGTCGAGCTTGGACGCCAGCCTCACAGAGGGGATAATGGCCTCGGCTTTAGGTCCACGGCGCTCATGTCTTATCGCGTTGAGACCCTTGGCTTCAAAGCGCAGAATATGCTGGTCTGCCAATGCAATGTTCTGGGCGGATGGGGCATTGAATCGAGAATCGACTCTGATGTCAGCACCCTTGGGTACGACCACGTCAAGTCGTTGTTCTTCAATGACGGACTCATAGTCACCAAAATAGATTCTCTGGCTTATAAAATGACCGTCCGTTGTGCCTGAGTCGTTATTTGGCTCTAAATAAATGGCTACAACGTAATCACGACGGTCTAATTGAGGCAGTGTTAGACTGTCCTTATTTGGGTTCGATTGGGCGAACAAAATTCGTCCATCTTGTTTGCGTGTGTAAATGGCCACCGGTACAGCATCGTCCGGAAGCCCCAGTTCCGCGTACTTTTCGGCTGCTTGTCTATTTGCCAAATAGATAATCTCATGCACCCGCCTTAAACTGTGTCCGTCTGAGTCGAAGACCAAGATGCTGTGATCAAGTATCCGCCGAGTCGAACTCTTCTCTTTGTTGGCTTGATGTTTTCTAATCCGCGTCTCTGTATCGAGATAGAGGTCTGCCAGCGGTGACCATTGGTCTAAAGCAGACATAATGTTAAGGGCATCCGGGTCTGTAATTCGTTCAAGAATCCAGGAGCGTGCGGCCTCATCAAAGACTGTTTTTAGCGACGAGTTAAGGCTCTGGGACAGCTTTTTCTCGTCTAAATCCTGAGGCCCGGCCGATGGGTCAAGCCGAGGCTCCTCAGACTGAGATAGCGCGCGTTTGCAGCGCGCGGCCAATCGCCGCTGCAGATCGGTTTCAATAGGCTTAGAACGAAGGAGGGTCAATGCCGCCTTTGGTCTGAAATATTGCAGTAAAAGGTCGACTGCCTGCTCATGTTGACCACAACCGACTAAGCGTTTGACCAATCCATCTGGCGGGCCATGGTTGAGTAATCTCTGTCTCAGCTCCAAATGTTCGCAGACCTCTCCGTGCATCTTGATATACGTTCGGACGCGTTCTGCGTACCCGAGCTGATCTAGAGTCCTGATCATTAAACGATGAAAGTCTCTCCCAGGTCGGCTGATGGCCTTGAGCGTCTGAAGAATTGAATAGGCTTTCCGAGGTTCATTCGCCTGTAAATACAGTCTCGCCAACTGAGACCTTGCAGCGCGGGGCGCCGTTTCGTCGGCTCGTAGCCAAAGATCTACCTGCCTCTTATATGTTCTGTTTTTCGGGATGTTGTTGACCGATTGAAATGCCATCGCTGCCAGTTGGCTAAATGCGCTCGTACTTGGCATACCCTCTAAAATGCGGAGTGCCCCATCCCCTTGACGGCGTGTCACAGCATCGAGGGCTTTTAAATATTTGAGGACCCAATTCGGCCCGGACTTGCGTCCGGCTACCTCTGGGCCTAAATGATTTAGGTCAGTGTACTCTCCGGCGTCTGGAAAGCATCGGATTTTTGGTCGTTGCGGTGTCGTGAGTGCCAATATTGACCCGGTGTCCAGCTGAGCTTTATACCAGCGGGTCGAATCTGGATATTCCAGTAAATGACCGCTTTTTAGACCCCCACTCCAGAGCAGATAAGGGCCCTTGATTAAAACCTCGCAGTCGCCAGTTTGGCCGCCTTTCAGAAGCCCAAAATAGACGCCGGATTTTGGCGGTTGGGATTGGGTGTTGATGCGTTTTTGCCCATATCTCATGGCGCTGGATTCATGGTTTGGTTTCAGGTTTTTTAAGTGCTCTAGCCCCAGATACGGCCAAGGGCTTACAGACCCTGTCCATACCCACTTCGGAGCTGTTGTAGGTCCCGCAGAGTTGTTTTCTGTCTGTCGAATTCGATGTGCGACCCGACCAACCAGACCGGTTTCGGGGACAGCTGACAGCAGTGCATCGGCACGCATTTTTTGGCCCTGATCGAGGGCCATCTGAGCAAGGCCTAAAAGCGCCAGTGGCGTCTGATTGGCTTTTGTAAAAGCCTCTTTCGCCGATACAGACTCGCCGGCAAGGTAATGCCACCAGCCCATTTCCGCCCATTGCTTTGGAGACTTGTATGCTTGCTTAAAAAGCTGCCGTCTTTGCTCGTCGAACTTGGCAACACGCGTGCTGCCACACCCGGCCATTAGCCCCACCAGTATTAACGGGAGAATTTGACTAAATCGCATCATTTCTGACTCCGATTTGTGTCGTGAGAACCGCGTCAATTTCGGCCAGCCATGCCCTGAATTCTCTATACTCTTGCCGGCTGACCTCCGTGGCTGAAATTGAGACATTGAGGTGGACTTCAAGACGCGTACTGGTCTGCTTAAGCTCCCCAGAAAAGAATCCAAAACGAGTTTCAATGCGACGTTTGAAGTCAGTTTTAAACCGGGTTTTTCGATCATGTGAAATCCGATATGTCACAGTTCGACGGTATTTGTGTGGAATGATTAAAGGGCCATTTCGAAGGGCTTCGGGCGCCCATTGGTCGACGAGATTCCACGGTGCCAGTCCAACGAGTAGCGGGTCCCTTTTGCTGGTCTGTCGATCCGGGAGCGGTTGGATTTGTCCAAGCACGGTGACAGGGTCTTCAACGGGGTCTACCCCCTCAACCTCATACTGCTTAAAGACATGATTCGGAAGGATGCGACTGAGCCATTGATTGGCGTTCTGCGCGTGTTGATTTGGTTGTAAAAGCGCTCGCCTTAATTCCGTTGCTGGCTGACCTCGGGTGGTTAGCGCTGCTGTTCCAGCGGCTAATCCATTGCTCCACTTGAAATCTAATGTCCACGCGTCTTGTTGTTGGCTGGCTTTCATGAAGGGAATTTGGGTCAGTTCCTTCGAGCCAATGATCAGCGCCGTTGCGCCTTGATCATTGGCTGGCAGAGTCCATGGGTCGAAATCAGCAACTGTTGGGTCCATAAACCGATCTAGACTGGGTATATAGATAATTGCATGGTCGAAGGCGGATAGACTGGCCGGTGTACGCCGCAGGGGTCCTGATGATCGCGTCCGGACCAGCGCGAACTGGCCGTCTATACCCACCGCCTCCAGGAGGGCCAAAAGGAGCACCGCCTTGTCCTTACAATCACCGTAGCCACGATTCAGTGTTTCAGACGCATATGCAGGCTGAAAACTATGGATGCCATACTCAAGACCGACATATCGGATTTGTCCCGCAACCAGCTGATACAAGGCCTCAATTTTTTGTTTGGTCGACATTGTGCCGTCCACTTGGGAGCGGGCTAAGTTAACCAATTCGGGTGTAGGCTTTGCCCGCTTACCTAATAATGTGGTGTACAGTTCATCAACGCTGGCCCATTTTTCTTGCGTACTCAAGTGGACGTAGGCAAATCGATTGGTCACGCCCGGACCTCGATTTTGGAGCTGTACGGGCGGCACGTCATACAGGACAAGCTGCTCAGGGCTGCGCACGATCTTAAGCCCCTTCGCCTCGATGCCAATGTGGAGTTTTCGTTTTTGGCTACTGGAAAATTCCAGTACGGACATAGCCCGCGGAATTTCTTCTTGAAGATAGGCGATTTCGCCGTAATGACCTGGCATTGCGGGATGCGGAACCGTGTCTCTGAGTTGCCAGACGACTTCGATAATATCATCCGGCTGTACACCGTCAAAACTTAAGGTTTCGGCTCTGAGATCGAAATAGATTCGATTATCGGGGTCCGACAGCGAACGTCCGCTTCGGACAGCTGTCTTGGAATCCTGTTTTCGGAGCAGTCGGGCGATGTGGATGTCCAGTGCTTGGCTATTCGGTGCATGATAAATATCCAGACTTGAATACCGGTCCGCTCCGACTCGATCACAAATTTTAATTACTCGGCGGATCCATCGCGTCGCCCGTCCATCATCATTGAGGTCTGTGCGAGCGTGATGATGCAGCACTTTCGCAATGGGCCCATCGCAGGGCGTGTCAATGAGTGCGGATGTCGGCGGCCCCAACTTTGGTTTAGGATGAGACAAGTTGACGGCCAGATGAAGTCGATCTGACGTCTCCGCATCGAGACGCGGTTCCATTCTTTTTGTCAGAGCTTTCGCATCGGATAGGCGACCCAATTCCAAGAGGGCATCGATGCGAGGTTCGACCCAAGCAGAATGATCGGGCGCTATTTTTTCTAGTTTGTCCAAGAGCACGAGTGCTTTCTCATAGCGACCCTGCTCTAAGAGCGCGTCAACCGCGATTAATTGATGTCTCCACAGCTCGGGTTTCATTGTTACCATTTTGGAGACCAGCTCATCAGCCAGACCAAAATGACCCCGCCTACGCTCGATCAAAGCCAATCTTAAACGCTGATCTTCTGTTGCCAGATTCATTTTCACAGCATCACGCAGATGGGCTATCTCATGATGTAACCATCCAGCATTTTGAAGGGTCGATGAGATGGTCTTCGATAGGCCCTGTCGCAGTCGATCATCCGCCGCTCTCTGGGCT
Source organism: Myxococcales bacterium (assembly GCA_002731825.1). Classification (GTDB taxonomy): domain Bacteria; phylum Myxococcota_A; class Bradymonadia; order UBA7976; family UBA1532; genus UBA1532. The sequence goes on along the minus strand of PCCS01000025.1, from coordinate 23,698 downwards.
AAGAGGGCGGCCGACTGAACCCAACCTAAGTCCTCATGAAGCAGTGCCCAAAGCCTTTGGACAGGACCACTGTTCTTAAATCGCCTGTTTAAATTGTTTGCAAGCGGCCAGGCTAAATTGAGTCTGCGTTCGAAAATGTGGTCCCAAATGAGTGCAGTTTGAACATGGAGTTGGTGTGCTAATTGGCCGCGTTGTCCCGCTGTTTGAGCATATTGTTGGCGAACTTGAGCCGCTCGGTCTGAGTCCAATATCAAGGTCCATGCGTGTAGGGTCTCTGCGTCGGGACGCGCATCAAATGCACCGCTGAGCGCGACCTGAATCAGCGTTCGATCCGCGTTGGGCAGCTTTGATGCATATGAGTACCAGGCTAAATCCACCAGTGAGTCAACATCTGGAGGGTCAATTTTTAGTGTTTTTGAGAAAACGGTCCAAGGGATGACAGGCCCATCGGTCAGCGGGCCGTCGACGGACTCGGGCACCTTCGCCTCCACCGGTCGAGCGTGCGTCATCGGTAATCGCTGACCTTGGGCATCGGTGACTCGGGCAATGAATGTCCAGCGTTGATTGGGATCGGTCAGTTCGACCATGAGCCGATTTCGACCCGTGCGGAGGCGAATTACAACTCCATGTTGATCCAGCCATGCATCGTGAGGCTCATTGGACCTGAACATAAGGTCCCCGTTAAGCCAAATCTTGATCTCTTGACCATATCCGAAGCGGAGTACGCCAGTGGTCTCTGAATCAACAGACAGGTCAGTCAGCAAGGTGACTTTTCGCGATTCAACCTCAGATACGAAAGCGCCCACTCGCATGAGACCTGTGGACTCGCTTGCCGGAACGTGTGTCCATGACCCGCTTTCATAGTCGGACAGAGGGTGTGGGGCTGCGCCAATCGAGTAGGAGAATTGGTTCAATAGGCCGAGTTTGGTTCTGGTCGATGATGCCGTTTTTGTGTCGAAATAGGTCAGTGCATTACGATGTTTTAGCCATTGGGCGATGGCCCGGTTGAGTGGGTGTCGATCACCTTGTGAAATCGCATCGTCTAATGCTTTTTCAACGTAGCCCTTGGGAAGCCAATCTCGCATATGGTCCAACCGAATCAATTCGGCGCTTCCGGCCACCGTCGCGCGGCGCGAGTTTATGCGGTCCAAACGCGTCTCGGCGTCTAGCCGTATTGGATCAGCAGGGGACGTCATGACCTGTGCCAAGAATATGAAGCAGAGCATTTTCATGTGGTTCGCCTAACTCTCCTTAAGACCGCAAATACCAAGATGGGTTCTCGCCAATCTTCGGTCAATGCCATAGTGTATTCCATAGATGTGCAGAAATGGGGGAGACCCTTTGGTTTTCGAAATGCAATCCATACCCAGAGCAGTGAGAGCCCAGTCTGGTCGCTTGGGCCTCATGTGCTGCTTTGCTTTGATGGCGCTGATCGGCGTGTCCGCAGATGCGGCGGCGGAAGCCGGCATCGATCTTGGTTCCGCTCGACATTTAGAGGAGACCGCTGGTCAATCAAGGGTCTGGCTATCCGTTGGACCACAATATTGGCCACAAAATCCAGCGTCGTTTGATAGACCGCTGTCCACTCAATTTGGGCTTGGATATGCCTATGAGGTTGGCCATGCTCGACTTGCCTGGCATATCCGTCTCATAGAGGATTTGAAGACCGGACGACGGCGATTCATATCCGTCGATCTCCTTAGTATCGAACGGGTATTCTCTATTGGTTCGTTCAAACCGTACTACCGTTTGGCCCTTGCGGCTGCGACGGATTTGGCCGGTCCAAAAGCCGACTTTGGGCAGGCTGAATTCTACAACCAAGACAATGGAACTACAGGTGGTTTCGGACTCCGTGCCGGAGCCGGCATTGACTGGGACTTTAACCCGAACGTATTTACTCGATTTGATTGCGGATGGGCACTCTACGGAGGCGTCGGTCGAGTCTCGTCACCATTTTCTGCAACACTCGCCTTCGGTCTCCGATTATAGTGGTGGCTGAGAGGAATAGGTGATGGCTAAAAAGAAAACCCGCTTTGTTTGTCAGAGCTGCGGCCAGGAATACCCAAAATGGACAGGTCGATGCACCGCTTGTAACGACTGGGGTACGGTGGTCGAAGTCGCCATTGAGGCCGCTGCACCGGTCGGGGCTGCGCGTTTGAGTACCGGCGCCGCGCCCATTCGGCTTATGGATGTCGAAGGGTCTGAGGTCGAGCGAAAAAAGACGGGGATTGCCGAACTTGATCGTGTGCTCGGAGGCGGTTTAGTCGCGGGGTCATTGGTTCTCGTTGGTGGTGATCCGGGCATCGGGAAATCGACATTGCTGCTGCAGGCGAGCGACAAGAGTGCAAGCGCAGGTGATACCGTTCTCTATGTGACCGGCGAGGAATCGACTCGGCAGACGAAGTTGAGATTCGACCGAATTGGTGCGCGCTCACAGAATCTCTGGATCATGGCGGAAACGTCGTTACGAGCTATCGAAGACCATATTGCTAAAAATAAACCGGATGTTTTAGTGATTGATTCAATACAGACACTCTACAGTGATGAGGTTCAATCGTCTCCTGGCAGTGTCAGCCAATTACGGGCTATCACGGCTCGATTAATGGCCATCGCCAAGGGGCAAGACATCGCCACTTTTGTCATTGGACATGTCACCAAGGAAGGCGCGATTGCCGGACCGAGAGTTCTCGAACACATGGTCGATACAGTGCTTTACCTGCAAGGACAGCGTGGGCACGCATTTAGAATTTTAAGAGCGGTCAAAAATAGGTTTGGGTCTACAGATGAAATCGGCGCCTTCGAAATGGGCGATTCGGGGCTATCAGAGGTCAGTAATCCTTCAGCGTTTTTTCTCGCCGAGAGAGCGATGGGTTCATCAGGCTCTGTCGTCGCAGCCAGTTTTGAAGGCACCCGTCCATTGCTCGTTGAGGTGCAAGCATTGGTGACGCCGGCCGGTGGTGGCCATGCCCGGCGCACTGCAGTTGGTGTAGACTCGAGCCGAGTTGCCCTCCTGCTCGCCGTATTAGAGAAAAAAGCTCAACTGGATATTTCTGGATGCGACGTCTTTGTCAATGTCGCCGGGGGTCTTCGTCTCGATGAACCGGCCGTTGACCTCGCGATTGCGGCGGCGCTTGCATCCAGTCACTTAGACCGGCCCGTACCGACCGATGCGGTGATCTTTGGCGAACTCGGCCTCGGCGGTGAAGTGCGCGCGGTCGTCAGCGCACCGGCTCGAGTTGCTGAGGCACAGCAGCTCGGTTTTCGACGACTCATCTTACCCGACGGCAATGCAACGGAACTCAAAGCCCACCCAGACCTAAAGTATTTTGGAGTCAGCGGTATTCAGGCCCTTTTGGACGTTCTATTTTGAAAGTATCGAACCTGAAATTAAGGTGAGAGTGGTTCGAGTCGGATACATTGTCCGCTGACACAGGCCAGCTCACTCCGGTTGTCATTGGCATCGAAATAGCAGTTACACGTTCCCGTCTCAAAAAGGTTCACGCCGCGATCGATGTATAACGCGTTATCTGCTTGAATCACGAAGGATGCCTGGTTTTGCTGATTATTGTCGCTTGAGATAATCCGCGCACTTTGCTTTATCCAGATATTGCCGGCAGCCTGAATTTCAATTCGCATGTTGGGACTCATTGCCACCAAATGACCTTCGATGATGATGTTGTCCGCCTTGATCGTTATGGCGTTGTCCTCTAGGTCCCCACTCACTCTAAATCGGACTCGACCTTGGTCGTTTGATGAACCGATGTCTTCTCCCAGAACAACGGTTCCATTGCCGAGATAGTCTACGGACTCGCTGACATCTCCGATGATGGGGGAATATTGGGGGGCTTCGAAATAGGGCGCGACGCATTGATTCTCAACACAGATACGGATTTCATCATTTTGATACAAACATGCATTGTCTGCACTACATGACCCGGCAACATCATTCGGTTTTGGATTAAAATCGTCCTCAGAAAAACACCCTATGAAAAAGACTAAGCTTGCCAGGATTAATACTCTCATTGGGCTTCGGTCTCCCCGTCTAAGAGGAACCAAAGTACGAGTGATGTGGCCATGGTCACCGCACCACCAATCCACAGTCCGTCGGCCAACTGAGCCCGATCCTTCGCCGTGTTGAAATCTCTGAGGCAGTAATGAACGGCGCACCAGCCATTCTTCTCACGTTCACGAATGCCATCAAGATAGCTTCGGTTATCGATGCCCACCCCGATCCCAGCTCCAACGAGGCCGGCGCCTAAAGCGGCTGTGAGATAACTGGGCCAGCGGATCGCATTGGATGTGTTCTCCACTTTGACCGGCTCAACCTTGGTCTCTTTTTTCTTCGGCGTGGGTTCCACCGGCTCCTCTTGTACTAGGAATTCATCTGGTACCAGGGGCCCTCGGCGCTTTTTTAGGCCCGTCTGACCTTGCCAAACGAGGTCATTATTGAGGGCGATTGTGAACACTTCATCTTGCTGTCCTGGAGCACGTACTTCCAGTCGAATGATGCCCTTGGGTAGTCGATTACCCGACTTGAAAGGCCCTGCAAACTGGGGCGGTTCGACCACGGTCATAATCGAGTCGAACGGCAGGTTGACCACGGTCAATGCAGCCGTTACGTCTTTGAACCCATTTTTGCAGATGACGTCCCTGTCCAAGGGGTCAACTCGTTCATCCCGCACACATTTGCTGAAATGGTAGGCGGCGAGAACGGTGCGCCCAGCCTTAGTTTGCAGTTGTCCCAATCGGAGGTGCAGGCCTCCATAATCATCATTTTCGGGCTCCAGTAGAGCTTCTTCGTAGACCGCGATCGCCACGTCGATACCATGCTGCTCTTCGGCTTCTGTGGCTTGGTTTGCTGTATCATTGAAACGCATCAATAAGTTCGAATCGGCCTGGCCCCAGCTGGCCCCAGGCATCATCGCGAACAGCAAAATGGGCAGACAACATCTCACAAAACAGACTCTAGAGCGTCGTAGATAACTATCCATAACCCGACGGCACGGAAACGTAAAGTTACCTTGTTGCAATTAAGAGCCGTCTCGGCGATGCCGAGCTTACCTCTGATTCTTACAGTGTATCAGTCTGCCCTGAATATGAGCTCGTTTTGGATGATTACGAGGCGCAGAGCTGAGCCAACGGGTGTATTCCTTAGCTGCTTGTGCATATCGACCCGATCTCAAAGCGGCGTTCCCTCGGTCCGCAAAACGTTGGAGCATTTTGTCTGTCAGACGGCCTTTACCCGGCTCGGACCGCGATTTTGGTTTCTTAGTACGAGCCGGAGAGCGTTTTGCCTTGACCGGTTTGACCGGTTTGACCGGTTTGACCGTCTTGGGCTTCGATTCGACTGGTGGTGTCGGTACTTGTGGCTGTGTTGGTATATCAGGGTTTGGTCGAGCTGCCCGTCTGCGCGTTTGCTCAGATTTGACTTGTCCAGGCAGCTGCTCTCGACCCGAAGATTGAGAGGCTTCCTTGGCTTGCTTCAATGAGGCTGATTTGTCTTTGTCTTGATTCGGTGCCACCGGAGTTGGGTTTATTTTGACGGTGGTCGCCGGAATCTTAAACCGGGCTGGCTCCACTGCTTTTTTGACTGTTTTTTGCGTCTGCGGCTGGGTGGTGTTCTCGGACTGATCTCGCTGATTCGTGCGAATTGACCACACGATGACACCGGCCATCAGGGCCACCAACGGCAGGACAAGGAAAAGCCATTTTTGGCCTGATTGAGCTGGTTTTACGGCTGCCAAGTTTACATCGTCGAGTCGTTCAGGTGTTTTTCGTGATTGGGACTCATTCCCTGGGGGATTAAGGGTCTCTACGCGGGTCATCATATAATCGATGCTGCTATCGAATGTGTGGGTCGCGTTGGCTGAACCGATCCCTGTGTTCGCATCGTCGAGTAGCGAATCGATGGAGTCCTCGGTGTTGTATTCCATGGTCGCGTCATCACCACCAGAGAACCCGGCTTGTTGACCTGCTGAGTCGCTCTCAAGATCGAGGGCATCGATCGCGTCCGTATGCATATCCTGCGATCCGTACGCTCGCGTTTCTTGACGGCGGGGGTCATTAAATGCCGTTGGCATACCGGCCTTATGCCGCGAGATAATCGGTTTGGGGGCGGATGCGCCCGCTGAATTGGGCAGCATGACAGGCCAAGAATGCTTGTCGATGGGAGCCGCATTTAACGCGTCCAACTCTCTAATGAAAGCGGCAGCATCGGCCGGTCGTTCATCGGGGTTACGCGACATACATCGATAGATTAGAGATTCTAGACCGGCCGTGACGCGAACGGGTGGTTCAACGCCAGACAAGGGCAGGGGTGGGCGGGTACATGCATAGACAATAATGGCTGTGTTCGACCCATCTGGATAGGGTGAGACACCGGCGAGCATTTCATAAAAGATCACCCCGAGTGCATAAATATCAGCCCGAGTATCAACGACTTTTTTCCCGCCAGGCAGGTCGATACCCTGACCTGAGAGGACCCAGGACGGTACTTGTTCCGGCGCCAGGTAGCCCGGCGTTCCGCGAAGTGCCATGGGGTGTGTAGACAGACGCCCAGCAGGTCCGCTCACATCTTTAACGAGGCCCAGGTCGACTAATGTCAACTGGCCATTGCCCCTCGGATCCATAATGACATTGGCGGGCTTGAGATCTCGATGGACCAGTTTTCGTTCGTGAAACGCGCTCAGTGCTTCTGCGATTTGACGACCGATGTTCACGGCTTCCGCCATGCTAAATCGGCTGCGTTCGGTAATCATGGCGAGCAGAGATGGACCCGGTACGTAGTCCATGACCAGATATGGGAGTTTCTCATATTCCCCAAAGTCGCTCACTTTAACGACGGCATCATGCCTTAGAAAAGCGGCGACCCGGGCTTCCTTTATGAAGTCGTTCTGGTACTCCTTGATGGTGCTCTTGTCGACGTCGATGCCAACATTTTCTAAGTCCAGAAATTTAACAGCAAAGAGTTGGTCCAGATGGAGATGGCGGGCCAAATAAACCGTACCTAGACCACCTTGACCCAGCCCACCAATGATTTGATATCGATTGTCGATGACCCGTTCAAGTAGTGGATAACGCGCTCGTCCGTTCTGCGCTTTGACTTCAACGACAGGAAATCCATCACGCTCACATGTCTTGACGCACTCGCGATAGACGAATCGACACTCGGGGCAAATCCACAACACATCTACACCATAACTTTGATCGACTCTTGACGCATCATTCCCACATCAGATTTAAAATTTTTCTTCAAATTGGGAGCGCTTTTCTGGACCCCGACCTCCACAGAGTACACCATACAGAGAAAGACGCGGCCTGGGAATCTTTCAGTGACAATTGCTCTACCAATGCAGTTAAGGCAAATCCGGGGGACTGTTCTCATTCCATTACTTGACCAGCCCGGGTTTAAACTTGTTCCCGATGCGGTGCTGGTCATCGACGATTCAGGACGGATCTCTGAGCTCAAGACAGCACCGGACCCATGTCCGATTCCCGAGACAAAACCTGGCTGCATATGGATGCCAGGCTTCGTTGATACCCATTTACATTTTCCACAAAGTCGCGTCGTTGGTAGTGCGTCCGGCCCACTTCTCGAGTGGCTGGATGAAACCATATTTCCCGAGGAGGCCCGTTTCCTTGACGCGCATTATGCCCGAATGGTCGCCGATGAGTTTTGCTTGTCCATGTTGAGCCAGGGTACGGTCGCGGCCGCTGTGTACAGCAGCAGCGCACCCAGTGCGACTCAGATTTTGTTTGAGACGATGGCGCGAGTCGGCCTGAGAGGTCTCGTTGGTTTGACTCTTATGGATCGGATGGCGCCTCAGCGTGTTTTACTCGATGCGGAAAAGGCTCTAGGGGCGGCTCGAGAGCTCGCTGAACAATGGCATGGCTTTGATGGGGGACGCCTTGAGTTTTGCATCACGCCACGCTTCGCAATTTCATGTACTCCCAAACTCTTAAAAGGCGCGGCGAAACTTGCACATGAGCTGAATCTACCTGTCCAGACTCACATTTCTGAGAATCAGGATGAAATCGATACAGTCCGCCAGCTGTTTCCGAAACACGAAAGCTATCTCGATGTATACGCACGGGCGGGACTGTTAGACGGACGCTCAATTCTAGCGCATTGCATTCATTTGTCTGATGACGAGTGGGACCTACTCGCCGACAAAGGGTGCAGTGTCAGTCACTGTCCAGACAGTAATTTCTTCTTGGGCAGCGGCCAGATGGCTCTGCATAAAGTCCAATCACGTGGCATTGAATGTGGTCTTGGTACCGATGTTGGGGCGGGTCGTACCTTTTCCTTACGTCGGATAGCGGCCAGTGCATACGACACGGCTTTACTCACGGGGTCTCAGACAACGGCTGAAGAATTGCTTTGGTATGCGAGTCGAGGTGGAGCAAAAGTGCTCGGTATGGACGACCGCACTGGTCGACTCGAGGTGGGATGCGAGGCCGACTTAATCGTCATGAAACAGTCTGATACGGGGCTTAAGCCCGCCCGTCTCTTTGACTCGCTGGTGTTCCAGCACGACCAGAATGGCGTTGAGGCGACCTACGTCCGGGGACGCAGAGTCTACATGAAAGATGGGTCCTAATACCCTTAGTCTTTGCGTGTTTTCATGCCCATCATGAGCCCATCGGGCGTCGGTATACAGACGGACTGAAAACTTAAACTGGTTCGTTCGTGCATGCGTCTGACAGCGGCCGCATCGTCTGTTTCATCGAGCAAGTGACCGAAATAGTAGGCATTGTCCGCCAAAAGGACCCCGCCGACTCTCAAATGGTCTTCTGCCCAGATTTGATATTGGTCGTAGCGCTCTTTATCGGCGTCGAGAAAGACCATGTCGAATGGGCCATGCTGCACGATCTGTGCAAGTCCATCCAGGCCATCTGCGCAAATCACTGTAATGCGCTCGCTCAGACCGGCTTGGGCAATATGCTGACGTGCAACCTCTGCGTGTTTAGGCTCGTTTTCAATGCTCCAGAGGTGTCCATGATCGCTCAGGTGTTGAGCCATGCTGATGGCCGAATAACCGGCGAGAGTCCCGACTTCTACAATTTTTTCTGCTCCCGTCAGTTGAACCAACAAGCTCAGAAATCGAGCTTCCGACTGTCCAACCATAATCTCGGGCATTGCATTATCCTGTGGCGCATCGAACGCAGACTGCATCGCTCTCCCGTGCGGCGCATGGACTTCATCGCAATAAAGGCTGATGGCTTTCGTTGAATAGCTGGTTCCCGCTCTGGAGTCTTGGTCACCCATTTAGGACGTACTCGGTCGCCATTGGGCGCTGCGGAGAAAACTCTTATTGAAGTACTCATGTTCGATGACTTCGACCATCTCTTCGACTGTTCGGTATTGTTCCCACTCGACTCGGATGACGGGTACGGTGCGTGAAATGTCGTCGATGAACAGCTCGTATTCATTTCGCAGCTGAACGAGATAATCGAGTGGAATTCCTTTCTCGACATCTCGTGAACGTTCCTTAATTCGGTTCATCGACGATTCTGGGCTTAAGTCCAAGTAGATAATGACGTTGGGTCGACACATGAAATTACTCATGTTTTTAAAGAGCTGCAGGTAGGTTCTATAGTCCCTCTCATCCATAAGACCTTGATTGACCAAGGTCTTTGCAAAAACGGCATCCTCGTAAATTGTCCTATCCTGGACCCCGCCCCCACCGCGCCAGATCACTTCTTGATGCTGCTGAAAACGCCGGTTCAGCAGATAGATTTGAGTCGCGAATGCATAGGTCTTCGTATCTCGATAAAAGTCTGCGAGATATTCGTTGTCTTTGACGGGCTCGTAGTACACAGGTAGGTCGAGATGTTGACCCAGCGCTGTGGCCAAGGTTGTTTTCCCCGCGCCGATCAAGCCGGCGATTCCGATGAACATATCTTGCAGGTTATGAGTACTCACAGGCGCTCTCCTCCGTTATTGGCGCCCATAGATATCATCTTGCGCACGGAGGTAAAGGGGTCCGACCCAATTATTTTTTCGCGACCGAGTCACAGTCGGTATTTCAACTATGGAAAATCCAGTTGAAAACTTGCTATTTGGATAGCTGCAATTTGGTCAAATCGACGGCGGTTTTCATGGATTATCAATTCAAATCACGCAGGGTTTACAGCCATTTTTGGACTCTTTACCCTCACCTTGCAGGTCGGTTCAAAAGACCTAGACTCCCTTTGGGGACAGCCTGGTCACGCGAAGACCATCGGGCACCGGTCGCTGGGATCGAGGCCAGCGGTGTCTACCATTGTGTCGATGAGGCTCACGAACTCGCCATCATCATCCATGGGCTGGGGTCTGGACCAGATGCAAGTTATGTTGAGCAAATGGCATCACATTGCATTGGCGCGGGCATCAGCGTTTTGCGCCTGGCTTTGAGGGGCGCTGACCAGAAAGCGCCCGATTTCTATAACGCGGCATTCATCGATGATGTCAGCACGGCGCTGGATGATCCAAAACTCGCTCGATACAGCCGTAGGTACCTCATTGGATTTTCACTGGGAGGACACGTCTCTCTATGGTCTGCAATTAAGCTGGAGCAGTCGTTGACCGGGGTGGTCGCGATTTGTCCACCCCTGGACTTGAAACAATGCCAGACCGTGTTGGATACACCGGTGATCAATCTTTACCGAAAGCATTGTTTGGACGGCTTGAAGCGCACTGTGCGTGCGGCTAAGAAACGAGCGGACGAACAGGGCTATGCTCTCGATTTGGAACTGGCCTATCTGCCGCAGATCAACACCATTTATCAATGGGATGATTTGGTTGTCGCACCGCGCTTCGGTTATCGAGATGCATCGGATTATTACGCGCAATGCTCCGTCGGCCCGCACTTGTCCCAACTCGAACGACCGGCGCTTATCATTGCCGCAACCTATGACCCCATGGTCCCCGTAGAAGCCGCATTGGTCTACCCGCAGACCGACTCTCTAACCATCAAGATAGTCGACCAAGGAGGCCATGTTGGGTTTCCCAGAGCGCTGAACTTGGAGATGGGAGGACACCCAGGTTTGGGGTCTCAAACCATCACGTGGCTCCGGTCAATATGATGGTCTTTTTACTGTTTCAAAGTGTTCCAAAGTTCATCGATTTGAGCGGCTAGACTGAAGTCTGCAAGGTGCAGCCCACCCAGATCATGGGTCCAGAGTGAAACCTCAAGTCGTCCCCATGAAATCAGGCAATCGGGGTGGTGTTGGTGTGCCTCTGCTTTTTCACCCACCTGGTTTAGAAAACCCAATGCAGACACGAAATTTTTGAACAGAAAGACGGCATTGAGGCGATTCTCCTCATTGATGGACCAGCGGTCTGACAACTGGTCAAGCAGGGGTCTACAGGCGTTTTTATCAAGGCACTCATCATCCTTCGAGATGGCGATAGGTCCCTGGTTTTTGAGCTCGATATTCATGGACAGTCTCCAGAGCAGATTTCAATGATTGGGCTGACGGCGGAGCCTTCATTTTGACTGCGGTCGATCACGCTAAACTCGGCTCGATAGCGACCGACCGGTACTCGCCGACCAAAACGATCTGAGCCAAACCAAACACGGCTTTGACTAAACTCGGCTTGATTCAAAGGGCCGCCTCCGAGTCGTTTTATGTGCTCGCCGTCATCGAGAGATACAATATCCAGGCTCCATCCAGCAAGAGCCTCGTCGTCCTGTGCGGTCAATTCAAAGGTCATTTGAACGCCGAGATCCACATCCAAGACAGCATCGCTGATGTGCAGACTCAATTCCGGCGCTGAGCGATTGAGCACTCTGACTCCATCGCTCATGGCCACTCTGGAGACCTGTTTTGCACCCGCTTCGAGCACATAACTGCGGACTTGGAGTTGATAGAAAGCACCGACTCTAAGCTGCTGAGCTGAGGTACTCACCTCGGCTCTACCGCCCGCATCTATCCAATCCGTTAGCGGTACGGCCCCAACGCCCATAAACCGATATTCGTAGCCGTCAACGCCATCGACTTGACTCCAGCGGCCACAGATGGCCTTTGAGTCTGTTGACCGATCGATATCTGGTGAGTCATCACACTCTGGACTCAGCGGGCACGCAATATCCCACACGACCTTTGGTGGCGTTGGCCCCGATAGGCCTAATAAATCGATATATCCAAGGCCCACCGGTAGGGCCAGCCGGACTGGTGAGACTGGACCTGGTTCGATGACAACTGGCACGCCAAGCTCAGATTCGAAGGTCCTTGACCAAAGCACCGTAGCATCATTTTCGATGCCGTAGAGACGCCCCCCATCCGTGGTCACCAAAACCCCCGGCATACCCAATCCATCGATGTCAGAGTGTGCTTGAATGGTTTGAATGTCTTCGAAGTTGGAGCCGATTTCGGGATTGTCCACGGCGCCTCCATCGGCCAATGCGAGCACACCCTGTACTGAACCATCGGCACCATTGTAGAGGAAGATAGGCCAGCCCGCACCCGGTGAGACCCAGAGTGCGGATCCCACTAAAAGAGCGTGACGATGAAGCCAAGACTGTCCTCGGAGTCCATCGATCGATTCAGCGCGCCAGATCAAATTGAGTGCATCATCAAACTTCTCAGGAGGCCCGTTTCCACCCGTGCGGTAGAGGCCATTGTCAGTCGGATCGGTCAAGATGGTGCCGCCACCTCGACCGGTCACACCACCCTCCAATCGGCCTAGATCAGTGTGTTGGTCCAATCGACCCGTGTCCGTTTCCAGAGAGACAATGCCGGTCGATTCTGTGATGTAAGCATGGGGGTGATGGACACTCAGTGATTGGTTAGACGGCCCGCTGCATGACGATGTGGGTCGAATTATAGTCTGCCAAATACAGTTGCCAGTGGTGGTCTCAAGTGCAGTGACGACCCGCATGAGGACCGGCGCGTTTGGACACTCTGGATCCGGCGATGTGTCTTCGCTGCGATGAATCACTTGGCATGCTCTCTCGGGCATCAGATTGGCGTCGAGTCGTTGTCGATCGTATCGCAAAACAAGGGGTGTCTCATTTTGGGCGCTCGTGACGAGCCTATGCTGTCTCATGGTTTTTAATCCGGACAGCCCATTGGAATCCGACCAGACGAGATCCCCTGTCAATGCATCAAACGCCGAAATCACATCTTCACCGAGCGCAGGGTGGCGGGTCACAAGGAGTGGAGGGGTTGCATCTACATCGATCTGGAGACTCCAAGATCCCCTGTCAGGGATGCCCAATGCTTGGCTCCAATTTCGGACGAAACCACCATTTTGGTATTCGAATCGAGTCAGCACACCGGTCGCACTGAGACTGATTAGGCTCGGATTAGCGCCCCGGTTTAATTCAAATACCTCACCCAGACCCGTGGCTTGATACAGTGCGGGTCCATCATCAACTCGGTCTCGCTGCGTCAAGTTCATAGACCGGTCTAAAAAACCGATTCGACCATCGGCACTGGAATAGGCGTAGTGAACGACATGCTGGCCGTCGCCGACGGTCGGGTTGATGATAGCGGCTGATGCGATACCTTTAGAATGCATATGCTGCTGGCCACCATCATGACCGGTTTCAATCGCGTCCGGCCAGATGGCTCTCTCTTGTTCTTCAGGCCACCTTAACGTGACGGCGGTGGTGACTTGGCCCTTATCAACGGTCCCCAATGGGCGGAACTCAGGAGACATGCGAGATCCCGTCCGTCCTCGCAGCGGCTCACAGAATCCTAATGGGGTTTCCGATTGAAGGTTGCCTACTTGATCAAAATCTAAGCGCAGGCATCGACCCGAGTTCTGACCGATATCCCGAGTCGGCATTTGTCGCACCATGATGCTCAACCCAATGGCCTGTTCACCGACAACGCCAAGAAGAATGCCACCAGCATAGAGGGTTTCTTGTCCTTGCGGACCAAAAACATCGACCCGCCATCGCTGCTGGTCATCGGTCCATATTGAGGTCAGAATCGCATCTCCGCCCAGGCGTGGTAGAGAGACTGCAGCGCTGCCAGGCGGATGAATCGCATCTATGTCCGGCGTCTGGAAGACGGTTTCAAATTCGTATGGTGCATCGCATTCAGCGTCTCTGGCAGCTCTGATTTCTTGTAGTAGAATTTGATTTTCTAAGAAGACAAACTGTCGATTTTCACCCACTGATAAATGAGGCAGTGGCCCATTGGGTGGGGCCTCTGGCAGCGAACCACAGCTCAGGCGAGCCCCCGTGCGCAGATCGAAGAGGTTCAGTCCGCGACCATCGGTGATCACAAGATCCTTTAGTCCATCACCATTACCGTCCATAAAAGTTTGCCAGCGTCCGCACCGCCCATTGCGGCGATCGCCTTCGATCAGCGCAAGGCGCCGTCCAAAATCATCGTTTGCAAATTCAAAGCTTGCGCCTCGACCGCTGCCTTCATCATTACAGCCGCCATCGACGACATAGATGTCGGGAATTTCGTCGCCGGTAAAATCATCGATGAGAATTCGACTGATTCGAATGGTGGCGTCTGTTCCAAAACTGTTGTCCGGCAAGATCCAGAGAGAGTGTCCATCCAATGCATCCAGGATGTGAACACGGCGCGCCGTCACGACGACTACCTCGAGACGCCCATCACCATTTAAATCAACAACACGTTCAATTCTGGTCGCATTGATATTTGGCGTCCGCCACCAGGGCCGCCCGTTGAGTTCAAGTGCGTCCACTCGGCCGCCTCTGATGATCAAAAGTTCGCCGAGCCCATCAGGGGTGCCGTCGAGATCACCGACCCACCATTCGCCATCCGCGAGGGGACCTCCGGTGGCTAATTGACCAACACGACTTGCATTTTCGAGCCGAGAGTCGCTTGGGACCAGCGGACTCGTCTCGCATATCTCGGCCACGCCTGGGTTGGCGTCGGGCCTGATCAGAGTCTGATTACCTCCATCTGTGACGGCATCTACTGGCTCACCATCGGCCTCACCCTGGTCTAGGATGATCCCTAGGTCAGCGGTCGTGCTATCCGTACACTGAGTTTCCGAACAAAGGGATTGTGAGTCTGTCTCCGAGTTTGGCCCTTGGTCATCGCAGCCAAGTTGCGTACTCATCACGAGCCATAGGAACAGATGCAGACTCTGGACAGCACGTGGCCTAATGAGAAGAAATTTTCGCCAATTGGACCTCATTGCCCCGCCTCTACTTTCTCGACTTTATCGCTCTTTCAAACTGGAAATACAGTCCCCCAATGGGCCTGTCCGCCATCGACACAAATTGTCTCGCCCGTAATATAGTTTCCCGCTTGGGACGCCAGATAAACAACGGGCCAAACTACGTCATTCATGGTCCCCAATCGCTTTAATGGTATGTGCTTTGGGACCTCTGTTTCGACCGATGCTCGCACCGCTTCGGGGTAGGTATCTAAGCCACTCGACCGAATCACACCCGGTGCCACTGCATTGACCAGTATATTATGCCTTGCCCATTCCAGACTGAGGGTTTTCGTCAGGTTGACCACACCAGCACGGGCTGCTCCCGTGTGCGCCATGCCGGGAAAACCGCGCCACATATTTGCGACGATATTTATAATTTTACCCCCCTCGGTCTTCATCATCTTCTGTCCAACGGCCTGAGTCATAAACCAGGTTCCATTCAAATTTGTATCGACGACAGCGCGCCAGCCTTTGGGTCGGATTGACGCGGCCGGTGACGGAAATTGTCCGCCCGCATTATTGACGAGAACGTCGATGCGACCGCCCCAATTTTCTGAGACCTCATCAACCCATTTTGCGACTCCGTCCGGGTCTCGGATGTCCAGCGCGGCCGCATGAATCTGACCGCCCGCAGCCATCAGTTCGTTGCGCGCGGCGTCCAATCGCTCAACCTGTCTTGCCCCGATGGCTAAATTGGCACCTAAGCGGCTACATTCTCGTACGATCTCAAGTCCGATGCCTGAACCCCCACCGGTTACGATGATGTTCTTGTCTTTCAATAAATCACTGCGAAAAATGGCGCTGACGCTCATGGGTACTCCTCTTGTATATCGCCTTGCGATGCTTGCACTCCCCATTGGAATGATGAGACTCTGTTTCAAAGCTCTGCATACGCAACGCCCAGTATTGTAACTTGAAAGCGGAAAAACAATGGCGCTCCATTTTCAGTTTTTCATCATAGCGTCATGTCTCAGTTTGCCCATGAACGCCTTTGCGGATGGAAACGAGATTATTGATTCCAATATACGTTTGGACGTCGATGCCTTAAAAAAACTCACCCAACGTGTACCGGATACGATGGTCAGACAGCAGTTGGCATCAGGCTTAGAGAGTCTCTTGAATCGGTATTCGCAATCAGAGTGTGACGCGAAAGCAAGGGGCCCACGTCGTCCAGCGACTCAGTCAGAGATCATTCAGATCGAAAACAGTATGCGGTCTATCAAATCATCGGCGAGCAAGAGAACGGTGCTGTTATTGGCTGCTCAAGATCATCTCTTCATGACCCATCAAGTACGACAGCTGATGGCCTTAATTACAGGGGACGCCCATCGATTAGCCAGTCTGGAAAGCCTCTATTTTCGGGTTGTCGATCGCAAGAACTTCCATACACTTCTCGGTCTTCTGTCGACGTCCGACTCGCAAACCCAATTGTTAGAGTCCATCAAGGCAAAAACGGCCGCCCAACAAGATGGTGAGTCCGAACCGCGTTAAGCCCATCTTCAGTTAATTGGTTCGGATACTAAATTCGAAACAGGCACCAGAATTTTGATGGGAGATGAGGCGCGCTGTACCGCCATGTAGTTCAGCTACGCTCCGCACAATCGCCAAGCCAAGTCCTGTCTGATCCGGTTCATTTCGATCCGTTACGAATCGTTCAAAGATTCGGTCCTGGAAGGCTGCTGGTACACCGGGGCCTTGGTCGGTGACTCGAATGATTGCCAATTCGCCCTTCAATTCGCCATGGATCATGATACGTCCACCGGGTGGTGAGTATCGGATGCTATTGACGATTAGATTTTCAATGGCTCGCCGGATCCAGGGTCCATCGCCCCTGATTCGAATCGGCTTTAAATGCTCGCTGATGTCCAGACTCTTCGCTTCGCTCTCAGCTGCCAACCCTTCGATGGCTAGACGGACCAAGGCGTCTAACGAATGGGCATTGCGCTCCGGCTCGATGCCGCCTGCTTCTAGACGAGCGAGAGAGAGGAGGTCATTGAGGAGGACTTCTAGACGATGACTGGCTTCATCGATTCGGCCCAAGAATCGTTCTCGAGCGTCCTGATCGTCTATCGCACCTTCGTTCAATACCTCTGTGGCCGCTCTAATTGCCGAGACGGGGTTTTTAAGTTCATGGGATAAATCGGCGACGAATTGCTCAATATGGTTTTTGTCTTCTAGGGCCCGTCGCATGGAATCGAAGGCCGCGGTGAGCTGTCGAACTTCTCTGCCCGACGGCGTTGGTAATGCGCCGTGGCGGTCCCCGCGTGCGATGGCATCAGCGGCTCTGGTCAATCGTTCGATCGGTTCGGCAACAGCACGGCCGAAAAAGTATGCAGCGCTGCCTGCGCCCATGGCCAATAAGGTGGTTATGAGGGCGATTTTAGGACCAAACTCGCGGATGATTTCTAAGACGACGCCAACGGCAGTGTCCTCTGATAAAGCCAGTTCAGCCGCCCTCACCTGGAGTCGGTCGATGACCCAAGCACCGATCATACCTGTCGCCACCATCGATGTGGTCCAGATGGCCAAGAACAATTGTAATCGAATCGAGAAACCATGATTGAAGGCGCGGACGAGACGGCTGCCCACGAAGGCGAACCCAACCAGTCCGATCAGGCCGCCAAACAATAAGAGAAATTCGCGGCCAAACATGGATTAGTTGGCGCTTTCAGCGAGTCGATATCCAACACCGCGGACGGTCTCGATCAATCCGCCAACCTGACCCGCTGCGGCCAGTTTCTTTCTGAGACTTTTGATATGAACGTCGACGGTTCGTTCCGTCACAGACACGTCAGGTCCCCAAACCGCGGCGAGTATATCGTCGCGTTCGAAAACTCGGCCGGGATCATTGAAGAATAAATTGAGTAAGTCGAATTCAGTTCGAGACAAGGGTAAAGCCTGAGCATCTAAATAGGCTTGCCGCCTATTTGTATCAATTCGGACGCCGCTTTTTTCGCTGTTGGCCACTGATCCGCTGTCTGCCACTGGACCGCTATCCGATCCGGCACCGCTTCGTCTGAGTACGGCGCGTACGCGTGCGATCATGGCTCGTGGCGAAAAGGGTTTACCGACATAATCATCCGCACCAACTTCGAGTCCGACGATCTGATCCACCGTTTCATCGTGGCTAGACAGGATGATCACTGGAATTTGAGAATAGGCGCGGATTGTTCGCAGCCAATCCAGACCATTTCCGTCCGGCAAGACAAGGTCCAAAACGACCAGGTCAATCTGCTCTGACTCAAACAAGCGCGTTGCATCGGTCAAGCAGCTGGCGGATAGACTCGCCATGCCGACGCGCTCAAACGCATAGGCCAGACTCTCTGTTATGGCTGGTTCATCGTCGACCAGAAGTATACATGTCATGCCAATCGATTAATGTGTTCACGCGTTTCAGTCAACGGTCGTCAATCCAAATTGTCGTCTTGGGTTAAAATTTTAGAATGACCAGCAACATCCGTTGACATGATTGCTGACCATCGGCTCTTTCACTTGTCGCCACTTGGTGGCATATTCGTCAAATGAACCGACTAAAAAATGTAATCATAATCGATACTGAAACCGGCGGCCTAGATCCGCTTAAACATAGCTTGATGACCATTGGATTGGTCAGCGGTGATGGCCGGATGCAGGTTGAAATCACCGTGGCAGAACCAGAGATTATCGCTGATCCGAGGGCTTTAGCTGTCAATCGTCTCGACCCTGTTGCCGTCGCTTCAGATGGGGTTTCCCCAGAGCAGGCCTGCGACCAAGTAGACGCTTTTTTGAAGCAAGTGCACCCAGACGGGCGACCGATGGTCTGTGGTCATAACATCGCGTTCGACCTTGCTTTTATGCGACGGCTCTACACCATGGTCGGGCGCCCTGTTCCGCAATGTTTTTCTCATCGGACTCTCGACACCCACAGCTTAATGTGGGGCTTGATCTCTGTGGGACGCCTACCCGCTCATGTCACTGGGTCCGACGCGGCATTTGCTCATTTCGAAATCGAGCCGCCCAGTGAGTTGAGACACACTGCCTTGGGTGATGCCGTAGCAACCAGAGATCTTCTCGAACGCTTGTTGGACCGACTGGAGTGAATTCGCTGTTCATTTGCTTTTGGGTCACTTTGGTCTTACTCGGTTTAGGCTGTTCACCCACCGGCACCCCCAGCTCCCCTAAAACAGTCCAAAAGAAAACGGCAACAGGGCTGTCAGCGGTTGAACGACAGGCGAGGTTTCTGAGTCGGATCCCGTCTCCTATTCCAAAGACCTTGCCGAAACGATGGACACGGTTTCTTGAGGCACTCGAGTCTAAGCCGATTTCCATTAAGATCCGTCAGACCACCCATCAGACTGCTCGCCGCGGCACCCAAGACATCGACCTCCATTTTCGGCTCTTCGGACTGGACACTGATGTTGACAAGACTTTGGCCGATCGATTGGTAAAACTGGGCCTCCGCGGCGTTAAAATGCCCGCTCAGGACCAGAAGAATGAAGGGCCACTGAAAGGATGGTCGTTGGTGATGGACCGTGTTGTTGCCGCACCCGGCATCGCACGCCAGACAGATATTAAACTCAATTGGTATCGTCGCCCGAAGTCGCCTAATACGCCTGGAAAATGCCGCAAACCAAAGGCCCTCAAGCTTGACCGAGTGGTCCCCAAATGGATTCGCGCAGGGACGTCGGTCCGGTCTACACGCAGAGTCATCGAGAGTGAACTTATGGTCACGGCAGATGAGGTGACGGTGCGTTTGCAGATGCTCTATCACAACGGCTATGCTCAAGATGAAAATGTTGGCGTGTTGGTGAAGGCGGCTCAATCTCATGGTTACGTCAAACGCAGCGGAGACGGACCAAATCAACGTCTTGGGCATCCAGGTGGCGCGCGTCTCGCGCTCCGGAGTATACGGCGTGGTCCCGATATGGGTTGTGTTCCCCGTGGTCCAATCTTGGAGTTAGAATGGTACAGTCCCCTGACACAGTGAAAGTGATCTCCATGGACAGGACTCTGTTTTGTGACGGTCAACTCCACAGATATCAAATCACTCTGAGCCCAGTTTCTACTCATTTGGACCAAATGATAAAATTGCATCTTCAAGGTGATATCCATGGGTCCTTGACGTCGTTGAGAGACCATGACCAATAAGAAGTCTCCAGGTTCACCAATCGCCATCTGCCAGGCTGTGGAGTCCAATCTAGTGGGCTGGCGAATGCATAGATTTCGTCAAGCACTTGGGGGTCCCCTGGCCATCGTGACAGCGGGTACTTTACGACCGGTGGCGGATTTATGGGCCCGATTGCATGAGCGGTCAGGACATCCAGCCTGGGCGTTAAGTCCGTACACATATCGGCGTCGATGCCTCCCACCCAACACGCGAACACTTTTGCTTTCAAGAGGCGGTAGACATCACGACATCATTAAGACCTTTCGCCATGCTCTAAAACTGGATAGTCCAGTTCACGCTGTTGTCCAATCGGTGGACGCACCTCTGATCTCAATGATGAGGGAGTATGCACCAGATAACGAGGCTATTGTCCTTGAACGGCGGCTCAAGACACTGTCAGTGCCACCGATTTGTCGTTTGATTCCATACACGGTTCTCGCTGCGGTCGTGAATGGTCAGAGTGGTCCCTTTGCACCCTATTATTCTGTGCGACTACCCCAGCAAGTCGAACATCGAGACTATTCCAATTACGTCATCTTTGCAGCTGGTCTCGCACGCCCTGCTGGACTTGATTTATCCATTTGCATATCTGAGATGGGCTTGGGGCCAACCCGCATCATCGACCCGAGAGAATTCTCCCATGCCTATGCCAATGGGTATAAGCCCTTAGAGACCTGCTTCATTTTTTGCTGTCTACCCTCCGACCTCGATTACGTCAGTGAATATCGAAATATGCTGCCGGAGGGGACATCGAGTGTCGTCATTTCGACAACCCGAACCGGTGTACCAGGCGCCATGTCCTTAATGGCTCGCAGCAGTCGTATGATTCAACATTTGAAGAGTCTCAAGGACGTGCAGATGCAGACATCGAAATGGGCTTCGGATCTCTATTATCTATCGATTTCTGACGATTCTTTTTGAGTCCTTTTATTCCAACCTAGCTGAGATCAATGGTTCGGTGGCGGGTCGGGCTGGACGGACGGGTCATGATCTGGCTAAACTGCGCTGTCGGACCGCAACGAGCATTCGGCGGTCGGTGTTTAATTTCGATGAAGAAGGACGGGGTAGATGGCTAACCAACTCAGCAGGGATATTGTTTTCTTAGGCGCGAAGCGGACCGCATTTGGAACGTTTAATGGACGCCTTCAGACGTTGAGCGCAAATGATCTTGGTGTTCATGCAGCACAGGCTGCAATTGCGCAAAGTGGCGCCAATCTAGACGACTTTGGTCATGTTTACTTTGGCAATGTAATGCAGACCTCAAAAGATGCGATTTATCTCGCGCGACATATCGGCCTGAGGGCTGGTTTGCCGCAACGAGTACCGGCCGTTGCTGTCAATCGCTTGTGCGGGTCTGGGTTTGAGTCGGTTACCGCCGGTGCACGAGAGATAGTGTGTGGCGATGCAGACGTTGTTTTGGTCGGTGGCACGGAATCCATGTCGCAAGCGCCTCATATTATCCGCGGAGGGCGTACCGGGTTCCCGTTGGGCCGAGCGCCAGAGATGGAAGATTCGTTGTGGTCATGCTTGACGGATACCTATACAGGCATGCCGATGGCCATCACCGCAGAGAATTTGGCTGAACAGTATGAGATCAGCCGAGAGCAGTGTGACCAATATGCCCTGCGCAGTCAGCAAGCGTGGGGTCAGGCCAATGAAAAAGGCTACTTCAAAGCGGAGATTGCACCCATCGAGTTGAAAACGCGGAAAGGGACAAGTGTTTTTGATGTAGACGAACATCCACGAGCCGATGCCAGCGTTGAGCAAATGGCAAAACTAAGACCCGTTTTTAAGAAAGATGGTGTTGTCACCGCCGGTAATGCCAGTGGTATTTGTGATGGTGCTGGCGCCATGGTTATTTCAACGATGACCTACGCGGAAAAAAATGGCCTGAGTCCCATCGGACGCTTGGTCAATTGGGGCGTGAGTGGGTGTGATCCAACCATCATGGGCATTGGGCCTGTACCCGCAGCTCGATCGGCTCTAGCCCGGTCTGGCCTGAGTGTAAGCGACATGGATCTCATTGAGGTCAATGAGGCGTTTGCGCCTCAATATCTCGCCTGCGAAAAGGCGTTAGAATTGCCCCGTGACATTACCAATGTCAATGGCGGCGCCATCGCTTTGGGCCATCCTCTCGGTGCCTCGGGGACTCGAATTACGACTCATCTTCTCTACGAATTAAAGAGGCGGGGCGGGCGCTATGGCTTGGGCAGTGCATGTATTGGTGGCGGACAGGGGATTGCGGTCATTGTGGAGGCCCTTTAATGAATCGTTCGCTATCCGAAGCGCAACTCATCTACAATTGGAATTTGAAAGGGCGCCGGTCTTCCCTGGCGCCTGGCCTGCGTTTTCTTGATGAGACTTTGCGGGATGGAATTCAAGGACCGTCTATCGCCGATCCTAAGCTAAGCGACAAAATTCGAATTTTAGAACTTGAAGAAGCACTCGGCATTGACACCATCGATCTTGGGCTTCCGGGGTCGGGGTCACGGGCCGTCGCTGATGTTGAGGCTCTCGCTCGCGAAATCGTGAATCAAGATATGAAAATTCAGCCCAGTTGCGCTGCGAGGACGCACATCAATGATATCCGTCCGATCGTTGAAATCAGTCAACGCGTCGGCATCGCGATTGAAGTTCTCGCATTTCTCGGAACGTCCCCCATTCGCCAATATGCTGAGGACTGGGATTTCGAACGCCTGATGACCTTCAGTGGCGATGCGATTTCCTTTGCGCATCGCGAAGGTCTACCGGTGACTTTCGTGACCGAAGATACAGTGAGAAGCCGCCCTGAGACACTCCAACCCCTCTTTCTAAATGCCATTGAAAAAGGGGCGCAGAGGCTTTGTCTATGCGATACCGTGGGTCATGCGACGCCTGATGGCGTGCGCAACCTGATTTGGTGGACGCGCAATCTCATTGAGGGCTCAGGTCAAGAGGTGGGTATCGATTGGCACGGCCATAACGACCGTGGTCTGGGTGTGTGCAACACGATTTTTGCCGCAGAGTTCGGTGCAGACCGCATCCATGGCACAGCTCTTGGTATTGGTGAGCGAGTTGGGAACGCAGCGCTCGATCAAATTCTCATCAATTTCAAACTCATGGGCGAAATCGACAACGATCTCACGAAATTGGTCGAATGGTGCGAAACGGTCAGTCGCGCCTGTAATTGGGAGATTCCCCAGAGTTATCCGGTCATGGGCGATGATGCTTTTCGGACCGCTACGGGGGTTCATGCAGCCGCTGTCATCAAGGCGCAGCGCAAAGGAGACCATTGGCTAGCCGACCGAATCTACAGTGGTGTTCCAGCCGGCTTATTTGGAAAAAATCAGGCGATTGAAATCGGTCACATGAGTGGCCTATCTAATGTTCTGTATTGGATGGAAAGCAACCAAATCGAGGTGCGCGATGGGCTT
>PCCS01000024.1 GCA_002731825.1 Myxococcales bacterium | reverse complement strand
TGATTTCTCGGTGATGGGCAGCCAAAATAGAGGATTGGTCATCCAAAATTCAGCCGGCACCTTCAATGGGCTGACCATCGGTCAATCGGGCGATGTCGGAATCCAAATCACAGATGCATCAGGCGATCTCTCGGTGAGCGGAGCCACTCTGGTTGACAATGCAACCACTGGCATTGCTGTGACCGGCCGCACTGGGGATGTGCGGTTGAATGATATTCGGGTCAGCTCGACTCGCGTCGGAGCTGCTGGTCTTGCAGAAGGTCTTCACCTATTCGAAACAGCAGTCAGCCTCAACACTGTTTATTCTGCATCTAATGCGGGTGCCGGCATACTCGTCGAATTCTCAAGTCTAACCGGTAACGGACTGCGGTTGGACGACAACCTGGGTCCAGGTACGGTCCTTATCGAGAGCGGCGAGAACACTGACCTCTCTGACATCAGAGCCGAGCGAAATGGAGGTTCAGGCATACTCGTGCTGCAAGGCCATGCAGCCATCAATGATTTTCATGTCAGTGGAACATTGGCCGACCTAGCGGCCGGGCCTGGCGATGGAATTAATGTTGGTTTCGGGGGCGTTCTGCGTTTAAGCCAAGGCACGAGCGACAACAATGCCGGTCATGGCATATCGGTCTCGAGCGGATGTACAGCCCAGCTCTCTAATGTCTCGGCAGATAGCAATGGCGGGTACGGACTCGTCTACGATTGCGAGGCCAGCACGCTGTCTTTCGACGGCGAAACTCGATTTACCGAGACCAACCGTCTCGGCCCTCAAACGCTCTGTCAATAGAACGCAGGGTTGACTCAGCGAGCTTGGAAGTCCGATGGGCCTCGAGGCATGATGCGCCTTTGATCAAAACGATAGGTGAGGACACCTGTAAGCGGCGCTGTGCCCACGCGTTCGGCCCAATCGCCACCCGCGTAAATCCGGTCAAAGACGAGTAAGCGATCAGGCTCCGTAGATGGAGAGCTCAGCGTCCACAAGCCCTCATCAGAACAATTGTCGTTATCGACGCCACAATCGTAAGACGTCTCGCCTAAAACAGCATCGTTTACGAAGACCAAAACCCCCTCATAGGACTCGTCGAGGGCATCCGCCAAAGAGACTGTCGTCACCTGGGGCTCCATGGATTCATCTTGGGGTATAATGACAGCGTCGCTGAGTTGGGTGTCGCCATAATAGTCTTGGACCTCTGCATCGACGGTGACTACATCTCCGATAGATGGTTGGTCATCGCTATCACCGGTAAACACGCCAATACCCGAGTAGGCTCCAGCCCCTTGCTGGACCCAAACACCGCGACCCCAAACGCCTGTCACTACTGCATTGGTCACGCTCACGCGCGTCCCTTCAGATATCTCTTCCCGCTGAATTGATTCGATTGTTGCCATCTGGCCCGGCGCGGGCAGGCAAACGCCAATCGGATTGGGGCGCTCGGGGCAAAAGTCGCATGGATCGCCCTTTGAGTCCGTGTCGGTGTCGGCCTGCTCTGGGTTCGGTACCAAGGGACAATTATCGTCAGCGTTCGACACGGCATCGCCATCAAGATCGTCAGCTAAAGGCGACCCATCGCACGCATCACCAATTCCATCGCCATCGCTATCGCCTTGCAGGCCCTGCTTATAGGGCAAGACCGGGTTGAACACCTGGGGGCAATTATCGATTGGGTCGGTCTGCCCATCACCGTCCTGGTCCATGTCTGATGGCTGCCCGGTGAACTCGCCAGGACGTGAGGGAACGCAGGTCGGTTCGTCCGCGGGTCCCCCCCCACAAAACAAGGCAGGGTATGCGGGCTTTCCGGTGGCCACATCAGCGGCGATGGCGCTGAAGGGTGTGCCAAACTCATCTTGCGCGCAAATCGAATACCCCTGACCACAGACATCGACCTGTTCACATGCTCTCAATGGCTCGACGAGGGCAGCTCGTCCATAGATGGGGCGACCCGCTTTCAAGACCATCCAAACATCGTCGTTATCGGCCTCAATTATAGACCGATATGGGCTATCCGAACCGGATGCAAAAACCGTGATATCCGCGAGTTTCCCCTCCGTAAGACTCCCAATTAAGTGATCATTATTGGTCGCAACTGCTCCGTTGAGTGTCGCCATTAACCAAAGTTGCCGGTCACTAAAGTAGCCATTCAAGTAGGTCTGATTCCAATCGGATGCGCAGACCAATTCACGTAACATATTGGCCGATCCGCTGTAGGTCCAGTCCGTTCCAAGGGCAATGGTCCCACCAAATCGATGGAAAATTTGGACCTCAGCCGTCGTGCCATACAAGGACACGTTGGAGCGCGGAGACCAAATGAGCTTGGCCTGCTCTTGGACCATGGTCCAAAAATCAACGGCATGTAAGGCGATACTGTGAATATGGGCTGCATTTTTTTCGGTGAAATCTTGCCCGCCATCGAAGGATGTACTTTGACAACGAAACTCTTCTTGGGCGTAGTCATCGATTCCCTCCGCGACGTGAGGAATGAAAGCAGAGAATTGTGATGCTTCAAACTCGTCGTAGCGATAATCCCATTGACAGTTCGGCTTGAAACGTCGGTTGGCATCGCCGAGAGAAAAAGTCTGAAAAGTCACTTGGCGAAACCCAAGGGTGCGTTCGATGTCCTCTAATCTGTCAAGGTTTCGGATCAATCCTGTCGCACTGCCAGAGCCCACGTATGAAGTAACACCGCTAAACAACATGCGGAGTTCCCCCCAACGATTGCCGCTCGACTCGGCATTGGTGCCATGGGAATTAGACGGCGTCGATAAAGCACGTCTCCATTCATGCCGATGGTCATACCGAGTCTCCCCATGATCGATGGGCGCGCCTTCGGAAAAGGTGAGATGGTCATGAGGATTGATGAGGCCCGGTGAAATGATGGCTCGACCGCAATCCACTCTGGACGCGTCTCCATATCCAAGTGAGCGACTACAATCGCACCCGACACAGGCAATCTGTCCATCTACGGAATAGACACTGCCGTTTTCTAAAACCCCATTCGCAGTCAACACTGTTCCCGTGATCACCAGGCGATTCTCCGCACCAGATGATACACGGCACTCACCTATGGGCGGCGGGTCCCCGATGCTCGGGCAGACTGTATCGATGGGACCAGATGCATCGGGCAGACCTGTATCGGCCTGCTGTCCGTCTACATCCAAATGCATGTCCGTCAAAAGACCCAGATCGGCTGTCGAAGACATTGACTGCGACGTCTCATCACAGCCAATGAATGAGACCAAGAACAAAACGGCGGGACACAATCGGATCATGTTTGCTTTCATGTCCGCACCATATGTTGAACTCCGGGCAATATTCAAGGCTGCTCAATTCAGAGCTGGGGCAACGACCCTGGTTCTGCCATCTCTATGCAGGGCGCAGGTGAGTTCAAATGTCAGCCCGGTTAATGAATCATCAGTGTGTGTTCGTCGCTCAGACCATTCCACTCGGCTCTGACGGTGAATTGCCCCGCTGCGTCACTCGTCACGAAGACATCTCGTGACGAATCTGGATCGGGTTTTAAAAACGCATTGTAGAGCGCAATATGTCCGTCGGTCTCATCCGGGTCTACAATACGCAGGCCATCATTCAAGGTCATCTGGATAGGGGCGGTCCCATCTCCAATGACAAAACGGCCGTCGTCAGTTCTGAATGCGACATGAAGCAAGACGACAGACTCAGCGTCCGGCTGAACAATGAACTGGGGCAAGATGGTAATGCTGGCCACGCTATCCTCACTGACTGTCGGGATTGAAATCGGCTCAGATGCCCCGAAACGAATGGAATTCTCTTGGGTAACAGTCATTGCCTTGACCGTCACGAAATCATCTTCATCACTGTCGTCAACGAGACCAAGCCCAGTGCCGTCAATGACCCATTGGCTGCAATTAGAGCCTGACAAATACTCCCCAGACTGGTCTAAGGCCTGTCCAAACAATTGAATCTCCGCGCCGGGAAGTAATGCCACCTCCGAGTCAGCGAGAGCCGCACCATCATGGTCTATAAACCGCTGTTTGTCGGGCGCGATAACAACCTCGGTTTTACTTTGTTCGATGACGGTAATCGTCACGTAGTCCATTCGCTCTCGCTCCAGCTCTACGACCAAGCGGGTGCTGCCCGGACGGCCTGTATGCATCAGAACTTCGGTGGCTGTGATGGTCTCTTCGCCATCGATTAGTTCAGAAATTGGGCGGGTCGCGATGACTTTGAGAATCTCCTCATCGCCCGTGCGAAGCTGACCCGCTGAGAGGTTTGGTTCAGACAGCCGCACACGATAGATTGAGTTGGTCGTAACCGGCCTATCAACTGAGTCAGAAAACACGTCAAACTCGAATCCAGGTCGCTTGGTCATATCGCTAAATTGTAAAAGCCCAAACTCGCCATCTAGATGCGTGTTACAGCCAGCTAAGAAAAACAGTGTCATTAGAGCGGCGCATAGTTGCAATGCGTGATTCATATTTTACTCCCTCGATGTTTAATCTACGTCCAGAAGAGAGCAGTAACTGTGCCAGGTCTTTGCTGAGCCTAAAGGGGGTCGTCATGTGTGACACATGGTTCACAGATACTCCAATTAAGCTGTGAACGATTGGATACGAATGCGGTGGCCATACCCCAATGACCAATGGACCGTTTCATCTGAGGTGAGAGGACGGTTCGACCTAACGAAATGGTTTCAATGCAGGATCGGGGATACCACCGTAGACAGCATCCCGCTCCAAATCGCCACGCGCCCAAAGGCTGCGCTCAACGAAGAGTCGGAAACAATGCTCGAGGGGATCGACAAGCGCATCGGATTCAAGCAAGCGGAGCGCGCGCATGATGGCTTCGAAAGTTGACACGCACTGGGGGTTGGTATGCCGCCTGAGCCGGTACGTAGACGGTGGACCGTCCTGAAGTTTTACTCTAGGCAACCCCGCAAGGTCGCGCTCGCGATAGGTCATCCGCTTTGCTTGACGCCAATTCCCATCGGGGACAATTAAGTTAACCGGCTGGTCCTGTTTTTCGACCCACGACCGGTCCAGAATGTCAGCGTCTTCGTCTGGAAAAAGCACAACGTTATTCGCATTGGCCTGCAGGAGTCCATCTTGATGCCGAGGCATCTCCGGGTCCCCGCGAAAGCGAAGGGTGTAATTGGTCAGCATCAGTTGGACTAAATGGCCCGAATTGGTCGAGCGCCGAGATTCCTTAGCATGCATGAGAACAGTGACCTTAGTCGCACACGTCTGTGCCTGGACCTGGTCACAAATGCACAGCGGCCGGTGGAGTCCGCAAAGTAAGCAGCGCTCCAGTCGTTTGTTCGACAGATGGCGTTTCATTTCAGACATTGAGCTCAACAATTCAGAGACGTCCCCCTCCCTTTGTCAGTCCCCTTCCGGACTGTCAAGGTGTCGGTCTGGCCAATTAGAGCAGAAATTGCAGCCTGGACCGCTGGCATCTTCGGCGCATGCATTACACACCGGGTCGTCAAAGCAACTGTCACCTGAGCAGCGGACTGAATCTGGCGGCATGTCACCCACAACCAGCTGTTCAAGCCAACTTTTGAATCTCACACCGGCCACTGTCCTCGTGTCGAAGAATGGGTAGACCGTGATGCAATGCATGGAACCCGGGGCATAATAGGCGCGGAAGTTGGGCACCGCGCCTTCAATGTTGTCAAGGGAGGCCTTAAGTCGTGGCGCAAACTCTCTAAAATCACCACCCATAGCCTCCCAATAGAAGATCTGGTCTTGATCGAAGGCAGTCGTATATTGACTAAACCGATGATTCGGAAAGGTCTCAGCGATGGAGATATAGACATCCTCGATGCTCAGGGTTTCAAGGGGGGCTTGCAAGCGCTCCAGATACTCAGGCAAGTGGGACAGCGCATTCCAATTGGGGAAGCTATCTAACAAAAAAGAATTGGTGATGATGCCAGCCCCCGAGTCGGCGAGAACCGAGACGATGGCGTCGGGATATTGAGTCGCAATTCGAGCTGAATTGAGAATGGACCCATAGGCACCCGCACTGCAACCTGTGACAAAGACAGACGATGGGTCTTCGACCCGCGCGTAGGCGAACTCAAGGGCTGCTTTCGTGTTTAAATAGCCACGATGATGGATGGTGAGTCGGTCATTATAGTCGACGGTGGCATTACCCCAATGCACATCCCCCGTACAATAAGGTACGTATAAGATGCTCCAGTCAGCAAACAGCCCATTGGGGGACGTATCAAACAACCCAGCCTGATAGCGGTCATCGGTCCAGGTGTTTAGGTCCTCAGGTTCGTTTACTTTGTCGGAAAAGATTGCATCCGCGACCGAGCAGGTAAATTCATTCCAGCACGCCCCCCCCCCTTGAAAATAGACAACCAACTTCCTGGAATCGCCGGCTCGAAAATAAAATCGATACGGGTCGCCTCTGGAACACAAGGTGTCGCCACCGGGATGGACAGTCTGCCAGCGCCCGGCATGAACAGCGCCATCGGCCTCGCCGGAATTGACCCCGACGTCTAAGGGTGTAAGCGCCGACGACGCACTTTCAGTACAGCCCAACGACGTCATGACCAATGCGACACCAAGTCCTATTATCTGTCGTTTCATTGCAATCCCTAAACTACCGTAACCTCGGTTACACACACCGCGTGGGAGACCAGCCCCTGATTCGACAGGCGCTTCAAAATGTAGATGCCCCGCACCCAACCACCGATAAATAATATCCTTGGTCCCGGGATCTGACGCCGCTATTGTATGGAAGAGAATGATAAGACACATCAGGTGACCGAGGTGACTCCATCGAAGGGTCATTGATGCGAATCTCATCGGGGAGAATTTAATGACGTTCTACTGCGCAAAAATCGCGGCAATAGGCCTTTTTCTGAGCTGCGTTGCATGCGCATCAGACGAGGCTGGTTCAGACACGGGCCCGATGTGGTCAATGGCCGAGGTAGACCCGATGCTGACCCCTGATGCGGGCCAACCAAATGTCGATGTCCCCGATTGCGTCGACGACCTGTTCAGCAATCAAGTCCCCGCGGAAATGAACGGTCAAACAGAGAATGCTGACGATTCTCACGGACCCGCTCCTTGCCTCGCTGACGGCACATCTGGGAGCAATGACTACTCCGCCTTATTCGTCGCACCGACATCGGGAATCTACCGTTTTTCAACGCTCGGTTCGTCATTTGATACGGTTTTACATGCCCGCAGCCCGCAATGCGATGGTGAGGTCTTAGCCTGCAATGACGACGCCATAGAAACCGCATCGGCCCTAGAACTGACCTTGGATGCTGGGGACGCTGTAATTTTGGTTGTCGATGGCTTCAACCGGGCTGCCGGTTCGGTCACACTTCGAGTCGAGGGCAAAGAGACTCAATGCGACAACGGCGTCGATGACGACAACGATGGCGTTGCAGACTGTAGCGACACCGATTGTTTTCTCGCCTGCGAAAATCCTGAGACCTGGCCCTCGGACTGGATCGCGTTCGAAGACGCAGTTTTAGAGGAAACCAACCGAGCCAGGGCTGTGGCCCGCTCATGCGATATGGATCGATTCGAGCCAGCGCCGCCCTTAGAAATGGACGTCTATTTGACCTATTCAGCACGGTTGCACGCACGGGATATGGGTTTAAATGATTACTTCGAACACACCAGCCTCGACGGCCGCTCTGCGACGGACCGTATGAGACAGGCTGGCTTTATGGGGGCGTCGCCCACGGGAGAGAATATCGCGGCCGGTCAATCGACCGCGGCTGAAGTGGTGGAAAGCTGGATAAACAGCCCGGGGCATTGCCGCAACATTATGGATCCGGACTACAGGGTCTTGGGCGTGGGCTATTCCATCGCTGAGTCTGGTCGATTTGACACGTATTGGGTTCAAAACTTCGGTGGCAGCCATTAAAGTCTGACCCATCGTCCTGTTGGACTATCCCGATACAACTGTGGGGTTGTTGATACGCGTCACATCGTGTAGGAATTTCTCTGGACGGCCTAGATTCGACCGGGCGCTGACTTGCCCTTCAATGACGAGCAGCACAACACGGTTGGTCGGGCTCAATTGGGTGAAAAAACACGTCCATTGTTCGGTAGGCAAGCCGACGTGGTCGATTAAGCTTGGATATCAAAATGGACTTAAAAATCATCCTGAGTCGCCTACAAAGGCCCAGTAAAGCCGTCGTGACGGCAGGTATGCCTTATGCGAACGGCCCCCTTCATATAGGCCATCTGGCTGGCGCACAGCTGCCCGCCGACATCCACGCGCGGTGGATGGGTCTGCTGATTGGGCGAGAGAATGTCTTGTACGTATGTGGAACAGATGACCATGGGAGCACCAGCGAGTTGATCGCCATGAAGGCGGGTATCGACGTATCCGATGCCATCGATACGATCCACTCCGGCCAATCTGCAGTCATGGAACGCTATGAAATTGGCCTCGATATTTATTCTGGCACATCCAGACCTGAGACCTTTCCTCGACATTCGGCTCGTTCCCAGACCATGATGCGAAAGCTCTATGACAACGGGCTTCTCAAAAAGCGGGTGAGTAAACATTGGTATGACCCTGGAGTCGACCGCTTCTTGCCCGACCGAATGGTCACAGGGCGGTGTCCCAACCCTAAATGTAACAATCCGAACGCCTACAGCGACGAGTGCGATGCCTGCGGTATGCAATACGACGCAGCCGACCTTCTCGAACCAAAGAGCGCTGTCAGTGATGCGACTCCAGAATTACGGGATTCAGCTCATCTCTGGCTGGATATGTGGTCCGTCTCTCAGCTGATGAAAGACTGGGTCGAGACGAAAAAGAAGGCCTGGCGACCGATCGTGCTTCAGCAGGTTTTAGACGACTTGCGGCCGTCTCTGAAGTTCTCTCAAACCCAGGAGCCAGACTATAAAAACCTGGCGGGAGACCTACCGAAACATAAGCGGAAGTATGCCCGCAATAAAGAGATGATGCTGCAGTTCGAATCGAAAGCCCATCTCTCAGAGGCACGTCAAACGCTGAGCGATGCGGGCATAGACGCTGATCTCGTCGACGGTTGGGCATACCGCTCAATTTCTCGCGATATCCCCTGGGGCATCCCAATGCCCGAAGTCGACCCGGAAATCGTCAACAAGACACTCTATGTGTGGCCCGACTCACTGATCGCTCCAATTGCCTTTACAGAAGCCGCATTGGAAAAACGAGGCTTGCCGACCGAACAATACGCACAATATTGGCGCGATCCGGATGCAGCCATCTATCAATTCCTCGGCCAAGATAATGTGTTCTTCTATGTCTTAATGCAGGCGGCCATGTGGCTTGGGAGTCAAGATGACACAACCCGTTTGCCGGCCGAGGGTGACCTGCAGCTCAACGACGTATTCGGCTGTTTCCACTTGATGGTGGGTGGACACAAGATGAGCAAGAGTCGAGGTAATTTCCTGACCGCCGAGCAACTTCTCGACGATCGCGGATACAGTGTAGACCAGGTTAGATATTATTTGGCATTACTCGGCTTAGGAGATAAACCGGCTGATTTTGATTTCGAAAAGTTCGATGCGCGTAATGCCTTCTTGGCTGGCCGAATGAATGCAGCCTTCGAAAAACCAATTTCTGCGGCCAACTCTAAGTTTGGTGGATGCGTTCCCGATGGGGTCTTGATCGACAAAGTGGAAGCGGACACATTTCGAATGGCTCAACGCTATATCAAGTCCATGAAGCATGCGAATTACCCCAACTTGCTCTACGAGTTAGAGAACTATGCGCGCAAGATTAATAGCTTGTTCACGAAATACAAACCCCACGACGACAGGCATCCAGAAGAACAACGGAAAAATGCTTTATTTAGTGCGTTCTACCTGCTGAAAAATCTGATGATCATGCTCTACCCATTCGTGCCCGGCGCAATGACGCGCCTGCGTGAATCGTTGCAGCTCCCAGAGACGGTATTCAGCATCGATGAGCTCGGCACAGGGCTGCCTGCGGGCCATCAAGTGGGACAAAAGCAAGCCTATTTTCCAGCGGCTGTGACCAGCGAAGACCAAAGCTGAGTCTCGATTTAATCCAGTTGACGGTCCGTTTAGGCTGACGGCCCTATTCCTCTGGCTCGAGGATAAGATTGGTGATGTCTGGCGTCGGTCGACACGGTTGACCACGCAGGGATGGACAACTTGGCCATCCCATTGGCACATCGATTCCAGGCAACGTGATGAGATTCAAATTCGACGCATACTCGCCGCTTAGGCCTAATTGAAAACGAGGCTGTTCATTGTACTCAGGTGGTTCAAATTCCCAAGTGCCATGGTCTCGACCTGGCGTACTGATGGTTACTCTCAAAGCCGAACCGGCTCTGATGGCATGAGCAAAAGACGGCAGCGCCAGTTGAGAGAAGGTCCAGACGCCCGGTTCGAGGGGTTGAAAATCAGCTTCGCTAAACGAACGAGACACTCGTAATCCCGATGTCTCTATGGCTTTTCGATGGCTCAAGCGCAGCCACCCCGACTGAATCAAGACTTCATATCCCCGAGGTGTCACTTCGCTTAGAGTCGCCTGTACGGTGACGTCGCTGACAGGACTTTTGACCCAGAGTCCAACCAGGCCTGGCCCAGCGAGCACGCTGGCATCATTAAAAGGCTCCGTTTGAAAGCTGAGCGATTGACCGGGTGCAAATTGGGTCCAATCCGTATTCCAAATTGGAACCAGCAGTCGGTAGCCCTCGTCACCAAAAAAATCACGGGTCCCCGCCTCCTGATCAAATTGCCATTCGCCCACACGTTGCGGCCCGCCGACAATCGGTGAGTCCGCCAAACCACCTGGTGCGTTCATGAACCAGCGGACCTCCTCTGCATTGGGTACAGGCCATTGCTCAAACTCGGCTATGTAGCGGGCGACAGGCGCTCCCATTTGGTCGCTGCCGAAACCATTCTCAAACAAAACACGAATTGCAGGCTCAGTCTCGTAGGCTGCAAGCGCGCTTTCATAATCGGGGTAGTCAACGAATCGATCAGGTTCAAATTCTGCCGACTCCATGTCAAAACTATTCCCGAATTCAGTGGCACCAACGGTTCGCATCAGCGGATGTAACTCGGGAATTCGACCCGCGACGTAGAACTCCAAAAACTCGAACCATCGAGACACATATTGAGGCGCATAGCCGTCTGGATGACGCCCGTTTCCAATCATCACCTTCAAAGACCGGGTGTTGACAAAGTTGTCGAGCATATCTCCGAACTGGGCACCCGTCTGTTCATCTTGAAAGAGTCCACCCAAGAAAACGGGGGCCTGAACCTGGGCCACCAACCGCCTTAAGTCTCGGTCATTGGCTCTGACAGGTCGATAGGCCATGGTTCTCAAAATGGATTCAAAATCAAGGCTGTGAACCGATAAGCTCTGGTTGTCTGAACACATGGCATCGCCCTGCTCAATTCGATTCCGAACCCAACTCGCGCCACCGGCAGCCGCATCGGACTCGCGGGCCTCAACCCATTGTCGCGTAAAACCCGCATTGTAAATTCCGCCTGGCCATTGCATTTCCCAGGCATCGGCAAGGGTCGACAGAGGGACAACGGCAGCCAACGAGGGTGGATTGGTCGATGCCACATACAACTGCGAGATGCCTGGATAAGATAAGCCAACCATGCCGACTCGCTGATTCATGACCCAAGTTTGGCGAGCAATGGTCTCGACCACATCGTAACCGTCGGCATGCTGTGCTCGGTTAAAAAAATCGAACACACCACCAGAGCATCCAGTCCCGCGCATATTCACGCTGACCGTTGCATAGCCCAGCGCATTGGCAATCCGCGTACCCACATCCATTCGATTTGGGCGACTCGGCGCGTACCCGGAGTACTCAACAACAGTGGGATACGGACCATCCCCGTAAAGAATCGAGTCCGGAAAACGGACCATGGCGCTCAACGTCACGCCATCACGCATTGTGATGTACTGAAAACCGCGATCTTCATCCTCAGGTGAGTCCGTGATCAGCGAGTGAGTCACCCCCAACAGTGCTTGGTCTGAATAGTGGCTATCTGCTGGCGTATCGTCTATGGCGAGCACCTCAAACCGATCAGACCACCCCCATGGCTCGGTGGCTTCATCACGAATGATGTAGCTGACCCCGGGCTCTAGAATATCACCGTTAGCTAAAGAGATCCCCATTCCATTGGCGGGATCCAAAAGACCGAATTCGGCAGGAATGTAAGCAAAATGAGCTTGACCAAGTGGATCTGCCACCATACTCACCAACTCATCTGTGTCATCACGCAGCAGCGTCAGTGTGGACCCTGGTACCGCTCCAAATACAGTGACAGCTTCAACGCCAATCCGCAGCTCAATCTCTGATTGGGGCCCCGGTAGCGGCGCGGCATCAATGGGTTGGACCTCTGCGTCCACTGAAATTCCAGCGTCGCCGGCCGTCTCAGCATCAAAACCGTCCACACTCTCAAAACCGTCCCCCCCCTCAAAACCATCGGCCCCCTCAAAACCATCGGCCCCCTCAAAACCGTCACTCGTATCAAGAGCCGAATCGACCACCATAAGCTGCTGGGAATCAGACCCCGAATCGCACCCCAGCCATACGAGGCACATCAACAAACAAAGACTGTTTTTCATCAAAGGTTTGATCTCCATTCAATTGATGGGCAACTCTATCCCGAACTGTCTCCAAATTTCACGGGCTGTTTCCAGAACCTGACCAAGATTCGATTCGATGATGGCATAATCGGACAAACCAGGGTCCGAATTTGTCTTGAAAGTCTGTACACATACACCGAGAGTACGAGGTAGAGACTACCGGACGGCGCCCCAAGAATTGGCAGGGTCCGTCTGTTTCAATCACATTAACAAGCAGAGCCAAACAGCATGAGCATGAGACGTCATCACACTTGGATAAAACGCATGCCTCTGATTTTGTTCCTCGCCTTTGCAGTGGTCACCATTTGGTTGACGATGAGTTTGAAAACTATGCCCTTGATAGGGGCGGGCTTAATCGGCCTGAATCTGATTACCGCTGTCGCCTTTACCTACGATAAACTGGTCGCAGGCAGAGGACTGACTCGAGTCCCCGAGCGTGTTTTACTGTGTCTCTGTTTTTTGGGCGGTCTGGTCGGTGGTGGTCTCAGCATGATGGTCCTGCGCCACAAAACCTCAAAGCGCCCCTTTAGACAGGCAATGATTGCCATTCTGATCATTCAGTTGCTAGGCGGCTGTGGCGTTCTCGCGATCCGCGGTCACTTTTCATAAGTCGCGGCTGAAAACATGATGGCTGACCAATGCACCATCAGGTTGACTCCCGCTCCAAAACTCAACCCAATCGTCCCAATCCAACGATTTTCGACTAAAGAATAATCCAGCAGTCTGTACGGATTCCAGAGACTTACGCGCAGGGGTTGCACTCGCCGAGCTGAGATCAAAGACAGAGGCCTTCTGCCCTGTTTCAGGGCGCCACATGACAATCTGACCCCGACGAATATCATAGGCACCATCTAAACTTAATTCACGCTCTAAGTGTTCTCTGACCAGGTCAACGCCGGCTAACTTGTAATAGCCGATCAAGGCCGCCTGAAACCATCCGAGGGCCGGTCCATCCAAGGTCCCAAGCCACCCTTCCTGCAGAATGCCCACAACCAGCCAGCCCGACTTTTCTTCGAAGGCAACTTCAAAGTTTTTCTCGTCGTTTCCACGGGCGATCACAACGGTGATTCGATGACTACTCAGACCGATGTGACTGATCTGAGTACGCCAGAGTGAGGGACTCGGTGCCATGGATAGAGATTTGATAAAAAAACGCTCAGTAAAACGTCTAATAGCCGCCTCTACATGATGTAGGCCATCTTCGAATTTGAGTCTCTTTTTTGATTGATCGAGACTCTGTGCTCGACGGAGTTTTTGATACAAACTCGGCAAGGTTCCAGAGTGGAAGCCTGGCTTCATAAATCGCAACATTGTCTCGCTGTGGTCACCAATGATCTCGGTTTTAAATCCGCCCCCCTGGTTTGCCTGATACAAACGCCAATTGCTCTTAAATTCCCAAACCAGGAAACCAAATACACCGGGTAGAAGCACAACCGTTGCTGTGGCGATCGCATTACCGATGACAACACCAAAGATGGGTACTAAAGGGGTGGCAAACAATGTAATCAGAGTCTTTGTGAGCGGCAGTATGATTTTGTGACTCACCGTCACGACGGGGAAATGCTTGATTGGATTCACCTGAGGCTCGACCAGCAAATTGATGTAAATCCGAATCAAATAGGTGCAGATAAACCAGGGGACATTAAGCATGAGCTTGACAACAAATAGGGCCCGATTCTCGCCACTTCGCAAGCGCAGCCATTCATCAACGCTGTAGATTGCTCGCTCCATGTACTCGATCATTTTGTTGAATACGAACATCACAATTTCGAAAGCGCCCGGGAGAACCCGAAATCGAACGGCTCGCCAACTGCGAATGTAAACCTCCGCCAAAACTTCCTCGAACCAACGCCAGGGGCCCGAGTTCAATACCAGATTACTGATAACGAAAAGCAGGGCTAAGACAATCTGATCCGATAAACCAAAGAGCGGAAACACCCTGATGATCATCCAGATGATGCCCGTCGCAAGGGAGGGCTTGACCAGATAACGCACACCCCAGTCGTAGATCGGATGTCGGCGAATCCGCCGGACCCATTCTAAATTGATCAGCAAACTCGGGCCGTCAAAGAGAAGAAATTTACACCACATCCAGATGGTTTTTAGGCTGTGATGGACAAAACGACGAAATCCAGGAGAGTGGATGAGTCCACCAAGAAAAAAGCCCGTCCCAATGACACTCGCGAGGCTGACCACGGACATGGGTTGGCTGACGAATTTGTTAACCGCGACCATAATGGAATGCTCTAAACCCTCTAGGACGACAAATGCGCCGCCGAAGGGCAGCACAGCATATAGGGTCAGTAGACGTCCCAAAGGCGTACCAAAGCCCAGAGAACTCAGGCGCTGCAAAAATCTCATGTAGATTTCACCGCGCCTGTATACACCCGGAAGCGCCTCGGCGAGGCAGGCATCAGCCTGAAGCAGCTTATCGCCCTTAAAGAATTCACTGACACCTGATACGTCGGCCATTTTAAGATCGTTGAGGGCGATCACGTCGCGCAGGTCACCGATGTTAATAAAGCCCCTATTACAAATCCTATCTAAGAGTTCTTCGACCAGTTTTGCCCATTCGATGGATTCCGCACGATTGCTTGGAATCATGTGCGCTGACTCCAATGCAGCACTGATGAGTGTCCTGAAATCATCTCTTAAACGGACCTCACAAAGCGCCTCGATCACCCCCAACTCGGATTGTAAAGTCTTGACCTCAAGTTCATTAAGACGCGACTTGCTCACGCGTTTTATGGCGCTCCTCACCCGGCGAAGGACCTGAACGCGACGCTGTGCCCGAAGTTCTTGAACGAGCGCATGTCTACCCAAGCTCTTTATCCAGCGAAGTGGGGCGAGTTGATGTGAGGTCTCTTCTTCGGCGATACAGGCGCGCTCTAAATCCGATAAGAGACGTGCTTCAACGTTAAAACGCCGTTTTTCGCAAAATGCCAGGAGGGGCCCCAGCGCACCGGCGAGCCTCTCTACGCTTGATGTTCGGGAATCAGTGGCTTCGACGAGTCGAGACGCCAGTTGTAAGAGTGCGTCGCGAGCGCGCGCGAGGTCATCGTCCCCAGAGCGGCCCTGAGCCCGAGCAGCCGTGGCAAATAAAATGGCTGTTCGAGCGGAATTCCCTTTTTCAGATAAGGTGTTCGCTATCGCCCTGAGAGAGGTCGCCGTCGTCAGTGAAACGGACGCCGTGGTCTCGGGTTCGGGTTGGATCGGAACCGTTTGCATTTCGGCGATCGGTCTTAATCCAATGCACGACGCGGGTCGGGCTTGCTCCAAGAAGCCATCGAGGTCAACCTGCTGCTGAACCAAATGTTCAAGATGCGGGTGATCTGCGTGATGGGGAAACATCGATGCAAAACTGTCAGGATCAAACACCTGTAGTGTTGAGTAGGATGCAACAAACTCTGTAAAAATAGACGAGTCATCGTAGGGATCGACGACAAGCCCCTGGTGATGAATCGCAGCCCGAATTTCGTCGAATTGCGTTTGCCCAATCTGATTGATCAGGTTCCAAATCAGCTCTTCACTGAGTTGACCTAATCGGCGCCGTTCGCTCAGCTCCAGGCTGATGCTTGCATGAAATAAGGCGCGCCATAACCAACGACCAAGTGCTCGTCGACTTCGATGCCTGAGTTCTTGATTGGACGGCTCCAAGATGAGCATAACGCGGTCGGATGGTCCAAACTCATGGTCCTTGATGGCCATAGACTCAATGACATCATGTAGGTCGGCTACTTGGATGATGTGACAGCCTTTATTAAGACTGTCAGGCCCCGTCGTTTCGTCCTTTAACTGTTTCTTTATGACACGCCTGAACAGTCGCCGGGACAGCAGAAATGCACGGGAGTGGGTCTCGTTTAGCTCGGTCCGCAGTTCATGGATAAGCCGCATCCTTTCCTGCGGACTTCGAGCTCGCTGTCCGGTTTTGTCCAAGGCGACCCCCATCACCTAAGCTCCATGAAAAATGCGGTCTTCATTCAGCGCCATGGTGCACACTGACATCGATGGTCATCAGGGAACTGCCTTTGAGCTGAAACCTTTTCGACCCCTTTAGAGCGCGTGCCTGGTAGGGCAGATTGACGGCGCCAATCTTGTCATCATGCCGAACATCACGGTCGACGATTTTAAGTCCGACACTCTGTCCAGCCGGCCATTCGAAGAGACCCGTCGCCAACGCCTCACCGCCAAACTCCATGGTGTATACATCCTCATACTTTGGGCTGATGAGGAGCATCTGGTCCCCGCACCAGGCGCTCAGTTGTAAATCCGGCGGACCCCCTAAGAAGTCCCAGGGCTTACCATTTAGCTTGGAATCTGCCACGTCAATTTTGTGAATGACCAGGCGGACACGAGGAGTCTTTGCCACCGCTTCGATGGCCGCTATGACCTCAGGCTCTGGCAACGAAGGGTGTGGACTCAATGAGGCGGACGGCTTTCCGTTGTCAGGGGCTTTTTTTTGCCCCTGCAATTTAGAGCTTTGTGCCATCGGCGGTCGCCCAATCACAGCAGGTGCTGCCGGAACAGTATCTATCGCATCGTCGACATCTTTAGGCGGAGCCCAGCTAAGTTTCAACACCGCATCCCATTGGATCAGTTGACCCGGTGGTCGACCGGCCGCCAAACGCAATTGTCTTTTGCCAGAGGTCTCAGTGCTGACCACAACCCAGGCGCTCAATCGCGTGTCAATGAAAGGCCTATTTTTTGTCTCGATGCGGAGGGTGATCAACACGCCATCTGCGTGTAGAACCGTTTCATTGACCATGCCAATCTTCAGTCCTCGAACCATAACCGGATCCCCGATTTCAAGACCGACCGCATCGGAGACCAACAAACTAAACTCAAATGGCTTATTTCGAGGGTCCAACGTACTATAGTACCCAAATGCGGCGAGACAAGCCAAGGCAGCGACCCCCATCATCAAATTCCGGATTCCCCTCAAAATCAGTCTCCCATTTGGACCCAACCGACACGGAACGACCGGCTCATCTGCAGATTGAGATACCCGGCACGACCTGTCGGCTGTCTGGTTTTGTCAAAAGACACACATGACCCTGTCATTTATTCCACACAATAAAGCCAATTACCTAAGATTTGCAGCGCCAAATTGAATGGTATGAAAATACTGGTTAGAGCCGGGCATCAAGTCTCCTTGAAAGGCATTTCATTTGTACCTTCGCTAAACGGGTGTGCTACCGTGACCGCTATTCGAAGTAGCAACAGGATTTCAATGAAGTCGCTCTTAATATCGACCGCGTTTCTGCTCTGCCTTGCATCCTACGGACTCGCACTCCCGAACCAATTCGCTCAGTCAGGCTACTTGACCGATGCGCGCAACGCACCTATCCAAGGTGCAGTGAATATCCGCGTACTGATCCATGACCGCGAATCCCCCAGAAACGCTGAACTTTTATTCGAAGAACTCCATCAAAATGTTGAGGTTGAGTCAGGTTGGTATTTCATCCATGTTGGCGCCAATAGAAATCTGAGTAATGACCTATTCTTGCGAGATGGCCTGTTCTTCTCGGTCGCTGTCGATGGCGGCCAAGAAATTCTACCACGGATATCCCTTGGTCAAGTCCCTGCCGCATTCATTTCCAATGTGGCCCTCAATGTCATCGGTGATATCGAACCACGCAGCGTGAGCATCGGCGGGCAGGTTGTGATCGACTCAACCGGACGCTGGGTTGGTGCCCCAGCCGGACTCGCTGGACCCGTCGGTCCGCCGGGGCCGCCAGGCCCAGCTGGACCGAGAGGTGCTCAAGGTCCAGCGGGCGAAGCCGGGATTGGCGGCTCCGATACCGCAGCCCAAGTCCTGGACAAGTTGAGGACGGTTGATGGCCAGGGAAGCCGGATCGACGCCGACCTCTTGGATGGCTTCGACAGCACCGACTTTCCAAGAACGGCGGCTCAAGTCCTTCAACGTGTAAGAACCGTCGACGGGTCAGGCAGCGGCATCGATGCGGATCGGCTCGATGGCATCGACAGCACCCAATTTGTACAAACCGCCGAACACGTGCGAGATCGCCTGCGCACAATCGATGGCGAAGGGTCGGGCGTAGACGCGGATCGGTTAGATGGACTCGATAGCCGAGATTTTGTTCGAACCGGAGACGACATCATTGACCGAATTCGAGAGGTCGACGGCACCGACTCCAGGTTAGATGCAGACCGCATCGATGGATTAGACAGCAGCCAGTTCATGCGGACCGACCAGAATACCGGCACCCTGGGCAACCTCTCTGTCAGCGGTGCCGTCACGGCATCTCATGTGCGGTTACGAGCTGAGGGGACTCTCGCAGTTGGTTTGGACCAAGCACGCGCCGAAGTGGACGTAAATGGGCGTGTTCGCGCTAAATCCCTTGTCCTCATCCCCCAAGAAAACCCACCTGCCGACCCCGCCGCTGGCCAAATGTATTACGACAGCGCTGAGCGGACGTTAAAAGTCTTCAATGGCGATGAATGGGTTGCGTTAGGCGCAGCGCCTCCCGACCCCAATCAAGCTCGTATTCAAGACTATACAGACCGAATTCGGGGCCACGGAC
This sequence comes from Myxococcales bacterium, assembly GCA_002731825.1. Lineage (GTDB taxonomy): Bacteria > Myxococcota_A > Bradymonadia > UBA7976 > UBA1532 > UBA1532. The sequence continues at coordinate 630 of PCCS01000024.1, read as the reverse complement.
CAGTGGCTTATTGGCGCTTGGACGACGCCGCCGGACCCGCACTCGACAGTTCGGGAGCTGGCCATCATGGTCGCTACGAGGGCAATGTGATTCGGGCCGTAGAGGGCGCCATCGGACCTGGCGCCAATTTTAATGAAGCGGGCTACATCGATACACCCGTGGGCTTGAATGACCTGATCAGAAATGAGACAAGGGCAGCGGTGACAGCCGTCATTAGGCTGCCAAACGATTATACTCAGGTCCACGACCGGCCATTTAGGTCAGGTCACCATGTTTGGTCGACTTGGGCCTATTGGCAAGGCGTGAGCGTCGGACAAATCGGCGGCATATCCGGCGTCCATTTTTGGAGTTTTTATAACGGCAGTAACGAATACCGCATCAGCATCGCGGCGCGGGGTGGAACTTGGGCACATGTCGCTTGGGTCTACCGGGGCAATCAATTCTGCGGATACGTCAACGGGTTGGGCCAATGTGTCAATGCGCCATTGCCCATCGAACGAAGTGTAAATCGACTCTTCAACATTGGCCGCTACCACCAAGACCAGACATTTCCACCACCGTACCCCTCGGTGATTCAACATGTCGCAGTGTTCAATCAATCGCTCACCATTGAACAAATTAGAGAACAGG